>JAZDMS010000040.1:0-74377 GCA_043800705.1 Candidatus Altarchaeota archaeon | reverse complement strand
GCCGATGTCGTGGCAGAACATGACTGAGGCGGGTTCGCCGCCGTGTTCGCCGCAGATTCCGCACTTCAGGTCCGCCTTCGTGGCGCGTCCGTTTTTGACCGCCATCTCGACGAGCTGGCCTACGCCCACCCGGTCAAGCTGCTGGAAGGGGTCGCGTTCGAAGATGCTCTTCTCCGTGTAGTAGGGGATGAACTTCCCGGCGTCGTCCCTGGACAGGCCGTAAGTCATCTGGGTCAGGTCGTTGGTGCCGAAGCTGAAGAACTCGGCGACTTCCGCGACCTTGCCCGCGGTCAACGCGGCCCTCGGTATCTCGATCATGGTCCCGACCTTGTAGGGGACTTTGAGCTCCTTCATGACCTCCGCTGCGACGTCGTCGATGATCTTCTTGCAGACCTTCAGTTCGTTGACGTCCGCTATCAGCGGTATCATGACCTCGGGGTAGACCTTGACGCCCTGCTTCTTGACCGCGACTGCGGCCTGGAATATGGCGCGCGCCTGCATCTCGGTTATCTCCGGGAACGTTATCCCGAGCCTGCATCCGCGGTGTCCGAGCATCGGGTTCAGCTCGTGGAGGCTTCTTACCTTCGCCTCGAGCTTCTCCTTCGGGACGCCCATCTCCTGTGCGAGCATGTTTATGTCCTTGTCGTGGGTCGGCAGGAACTCGTGCAGCGGCGGGTCCAGGAGCCTGATGGTGACAGGCAGCCCGTCCATGGCCGCGAATATGCCTTCGAAGTCGCCCTGCTGCATCGGCAGGAGCTTCGCGAGCGGGGCGCGCCTAGCCTCGAGGTCCTCGGCGAGGATCATCTCCCGCACTGCCTTGATCCTGTCGGCTTCGAAGAACATGTGCTCGGTCCTGCACAGGCCTATGCCTTCCGCTCCGAATTCGCGTGCGACCCTGGCATCCTTCGGGGTGTCCGCGTTCGTCCTGACTCCGAGCGTCCTGATGCCGTCAGCCCATCCCATGAATATCGCGAACTCTCCTGAGACCTTCGGCTCGACGAGCTTCGCTGCTCCGAGGATTACCTCGCCGGTAGAGCCGTTGAGGGAGATGACGTCACCTTCCCTTATGACGTTGCCGCCGACCGTGAACTTCTTGGCCTTCTCGTCGACGCTGATGGCCTCGCATCCTGCGACGCAGCACTTGCCCATTCCCCTGGCGACGACTGCTGCGTGGGAGGTCATGCAGCCCTTCGCGGTCAGGATGCCCTTCGCAGTGTCCATGCCCTCGATGTCTTCGGGGCTGGTCTCGTTCCTGACGAGGATGACATTCGCATCCTTCGTCTGGGCCCATTCGACGGCGTCCTCTGCGGTGAAGACGACCTGGCCGACAGCCGCACCAGGCGACGCGGGCAGGCCCTTCGCTATGACGTTGAGCTTCTGGGTCGTGTCTATCTGCTTGTGCAGGAGGTGGTTAAGCTGGTCCGCTGGGACCCTCAATATGGCTTCCGCCCTGGATATCAGCCTTTCGCCGACCATTTCCACTGCAATCCTGATGGCGGCCTGGGCGGTCCTCTTTCCGGTCCTGGTCTGCAGCATGTAGAGCTTGCCCTCTTCGATGGTGAACTCGAAGTCCTGCATCTCCCGGTAGTGCCTCTCCAGCTTCTGGTAGACGTCGACGAGGTCCTTGTACGCCTGCGGGACAACCTCCTTCAGGCTCTCGATGGGCTGCGGGGTCCTTATCCCTGCGACAACATCCTCTCCCTGCGCGTTGATGAGGCATTCGCCGTACTGTTCCCTCTCTCCGGTGGCCGGGTTCCTCGTGAATCCGACGCCCGTCCCAGAGGTGTCGCCCATGTTCCCGAAGACCATGGACTGCACGTTGACGGCCGTGCCCCACGTATGGGGTATGTTGTTCATCCGCCGGTATGCTATCGCCCGCTTGCCGTCCCATGAGCGGAAGACCGCGTTGATCGAGAGCTCCAGCTGCTTCATCGGGTCGTCGGGGAAGATGGTGCTGGCGTGCTTCTTGAAGACCTCCTTGTACGTCTGGACGAGCGCGTTGAGGTCTTCGGTCGTGAGGTCGGTGTCCTGCCTGACGTTGCGGGCCCTCTTCAGCTGCGTCATCTCGTGCTCGAAGAACTCGTGGCTGACGCCCATGACGACGTCGCCGAACATGTTGATAAACCGCCTGTAGCTGTCCCACGCCATCCTTTCGTTGCCGGTCTTCTTCCCGAGGGCGACAACTGTCTTGTCGTTGAGCCCAAGGTTCAATACCGTGTCCATCATGCCAGGCATCGAAGCCCTCGCGCCCGAGCGTACGGATACCAGCAGAGGGTTCCTATCGGAGCCGAA
This sequence comes from Candidatus Altarchaeota archaeon, assembly GCA_043800705.1. Lineage (GTDB taxonomy): Archaea > Altiarchaeota > Altiarchaeia > IMC4 > SCGC-AAA252-I15 > JAHIYG01. Next base: position 72,085 of record JAZDMS010000040.1, on the reverse strand, counting down.
CTGTTTGCCGGTCGCCTTCTCAAGCTTCCGCATGTATTCTGCGACGTTCCTGTCCAGGCCCTGCGGCCACTTCTTGTTCGCGGAGTAGTATATGCACGCCTCCGTCGTAATCGTGAATCCGGGCGGTACTGGCAGCTTCGCGTTGGTCATGTCCGCGAGGTTCGCGCCCTTGCCCCCAAGGAGGTCCTTCATCTTGACGTTGCCTTCAGCCTTCCCGTTGCCGAAAAAATAAACCCATTTGTTTGCCATTTTACATTACCTTTGGATAAAGCGAATAGTCTCTGTAATTATGAAAACGGGCTTAAAAATACCCAGGTTTCCGCTGGGCGACGAAGGCTAAAAAGGCATTATATTTAATCCGAGGACGAATACTAAGCATATCATGAAAAAAACAAAGATCCTCTGCACCATCGGCCCGGCATCGTCGGACAGGGGGGTCCTGACGAGGATGCACAAGGCCGGGATGAACGGCGTAAGGATCAACACCGCCTTCGGGACAGTGGACGAATATCGGAAGGTTGCCGACACCATCCGAAAAGTCGCCGACATCCCCGTGCTCATGGACCTCAAAGGCCCCGAGATCAGGCTCAAATGCAGGAACAGCATCGAGGTCGAAAAGGGGGGCTCGGTGTGGATAGGATCCGATAAAGGGGATGAGGTCTCGTTCAACAGGAACATCCTCAGCCAGCTTAGGATAGGCGACGAACTACTCTTGAACAAAGGCAGGGTGTCGGCTAAGGTCTCCGCCAAAAAAGGCGGCCGCATAAGGCTGACGGTCTGCGAGGAATGCGTCCTCAAGGACGGCGGAGGCGTGAACATCCCGGGGAGGAAGCTGAAGATCCCGACCCTGTCCGACAACGACCTGGACATCATAAGGCTCGTGAAGGAGTTGAAGCTGGACTACGTCGCCCTGTCGTTCACGAGGGACGAGAGGGACATAGCCAACCTGAAGAGGGCCCTCGGCGGATACAAGGCCGGCATAATCGCCAAGATCGAGAACCAGGAGGGCGTCGACAACGCCGACGCGATATTGGCCGCATGCGACGGCCTCATGATCGCCCGCGGAGACCTCGGGATAGAGATACCTCCGGAGAGGATTCCACTCATCCAGAAGGACCTCATCAATAAGGTCAACAGAAAGGGGAAGCTATCCATTGTGGCTACGGAGATGTTGCAGAGCATGGAGAACAGCCCCGAACCGACGAGGGCGGAGACGAGCGACGTCGCCAACGCCATACTCGACGGATCGGACGTCGTGATGCTCTCAGGCGAATCAGCTGTCGGGAAATACCCTGTGGAGTCGGTGAAGACCATGACGAAGATCGCGCTCGAGGTAGAGACCCACATGCCAAGGAACACCCTTGCTGAGGACATACACGACAAGATACCGCTTGCGATGACGAGGGCCGTGGCCGCCGCCATCGACACAGTCGACGTCGACAAGATTGTCGTCGCCACAAGGTCCGGATACACTGCGATGCTGATATCGGACTCACGGATAGGAAAGGACATAATAGCCATAACCGACGACCAGGCCGTGTGCAGGAGACTGCACCTCGTCTACGCAGTCACCCCGGCTTACCACGAATACTTCAAGCACAGCCACCGCATCCTGAGGATAGCCAAGTTCTGCGCCAAGGCGGGCCTCGTCCGCAAGAACGACCTCGTCCTCTTCACGGCAGGACTATACACGGACAAGCCTACGACCAACATCGTGCAGCTGCACAGGATCGATGAACTGCTGAGGTACAGGGGCTAAGTTGGAAGTCTCCGGTTTCCAGTCTTCGGTTTACGGTTTTCGGTTCCCGGTTTACGGTTCTCGGCAAAGACTGAGAACTGGAAACTGAGAACTGTAGACTGCAGGCTGAAAAACAGATGTAAAAGACAGATACCTGCACACAAGATTCAATCTAGGAGTATGTTCCTCTGGTGCCTTTTGTGGTACATGAAGTCGTCGTCGGTGTTCTCCCTCGCCCATTTCACGTAGTCGGTTATCTCCGCCAGCTTCGAGCTCATCTCGTCCGCGTAGTATACTGCGAAGGCCTCCGGCGTCATCGGCGGCTTCGGGCTCCCGTATTCGAGGCTGCCGTGGTGGCTGAGGACGATGTGGAGAATTTTATCATATTTCTCCTGCCGAGGGTCTTCTGTTTCCGGTTTTCCGTTTTCGGTTTTCGGTTTTCCGTTTTCGGTTTTCGGTTTTCCGTTTTCGGTTTTCGGTTTTCGGTTTTCCGTCAAGACTGGAAACTGAGAACTGGAAACCGCCTCGTCAGAGCATAGCCTATCGATTACCTTCGAGACAAAGGCATATCCCAGCGAGATGTGGCCTTTCAGCTGGCCTTTTTTGGTGCCCTTGATCCTCGCCTTGACTTCTATCTCCTCAAGCTTGCCGATGTCGTGCAGGAGGCTGCCTGCGACGAGTATGTCCATATCGAGGTCTGGGAAGAGCTTCCTGCTCAAAAGGGAATATTCCGCGACTTCGAGGGTATGTTGCATGAGGCCGCCGACCCAGTTGTGGTGTATCTCTATTGCGCCGGGGTGATTCTTGAATTTCTCCCGTATCCGGGGGTCGTTGAACACCGTTTCGAGGAGTTCCCTTGTCGCTGGGTCCTTTACGCCGCCGATGAGGCCTTCCAGTTCCGCCCACATGGCCTCGACGTCCCTCCTTGCGACTGGGATGAAGTCCGAACTGTCGTATTCCCCTTCCGCCAATGACCGGACCGTGTCAGGTTCGTTGGTGGATATCTGCGGCTTGTCCTGATAGGTCGTCACCTTCCCCAGGACATGGACGACGCCGTCGGAGGGGATGCTGTCGTACAATGCCTTCACCTTGGCGGCGTCCGGTCCGCCCCAGTATTTGTAGTCGATGCTCCTGCCGCTGGAGTCCGTGAGCAGTAGGTGGAACGTGTGGCCTTTCGCATAGGGCTGGACGCCCTTCTTCAGCTTCACGGCGAAGACGTCATCAACCATGTTTCCGTCCTTTAGGGAGTCAATGGGCTGTCGCTTGCGCAATAGCATCATAAATAAAAGGAATGGGGAGGATAATAGCGCCCTTTTATGCTTATCCATCGGATAAATATCATGGCGATAGAGGTTACGGGAGAAAGGAGAGGACAGGCTGACCCGTTGGATAGGATTAGGGAAGACCTCACGAGGATGCAGATTAGCGCGTGGACGGACAGGCAGACCCTGACGGACGGGAAAAAATTCCTGACCAGTGCCTGGGCGGCAGTCAAAGGCGGCATGCCGCTCGTGGAGGTGAATCCCGTGCAGAATGCTGACGGAGGAAGGACTGCAGCGGTCGCCAACCCGGTGCTTGACGGAGTTAAAGTGACATACGGCAGGGACGGCAAAATCAAGGATTTGGCCTATTCTGTCCCCGACGGCTTCTATGACGAAAAAAGCCACATACCCGCGACTTTTACGCGAATCGGGATGGACGCGGCAGGAAACGTGTCGAATGAGATCCTAGATAATGACGTCCCTAAGGCATTGGCTTCGGCGCCTTGGCAGAGGTTTCCCATGAACGTTCCCGACACAGAGGGGAGAATGCTCCTGAAAAGGCCTGCACGGATCGTGAGAGAACCTAAAGTCGTCGAAAGCCTGGCCAGCAAGGCCAGGGAAGTGATAGGACAGGCCGAAGCAGGCGGGCAGGCAGTCCAAAAGATGTTCATCCATTCCATGATAAGGGGAGTGGCAAATGGCGACAGCAGGCTCGGTTTCATAGAGGGAAGAATCTACAGGGGAGACAACGACTTTCAACCCGCATCCGACGATGAGATCCGCACCTTTGCGGGGATGAACCCGGAGACGAGGAGGATACGGCTCGAGGGATTGACCGTGGCAAACGTGAACGAGGCGTTGTCATACCACAGCACCAAAACCCTTGACATCACAGGAAGGGTTCCGGTATACCAGGAAGGCAGGGACCTGCTCTTGGCGGCCTTGAAAGAATGAACTGTACGGCCTCCTGCAACCTATTTCTCAGTTTTAACGACAAAATGGAATAATAGTGGGAGCAACATGTTCGTAGAGATGGTGTTGGGGCTGAGAGACGTCCCTGGAGCCCTTGTGAGGGCATTGGAGCCCGTATCGGCTAATGGAGGCAACATAGTCAGCGTTCTCCACAGCCGCGGAAAGGGCGACCTGGTGGACGTCAACGTCTCCTTCAAGGCCAAGGACGACGAGACCCTCAACAGGATACTCGAAGCCTTCAAGAAGGAGAAGGTCGAATACAGGGAAGTGAAGGTCGAAGGCCACAGGTACAACCGCAAGAAGAGGCTGTCTTTCATACTCGTAGGCCACGTCATAGACCAGGACCTCCAGGACACAATAGACCAGATCAACAAGGTAGGGCTGGTGCGGAACATCGAGGTGCGGATGGCCAACCCCGACGAGGAGTCCGCGGTGCTCATGACAGTGAACATCGACGAGGGGAGGATGGGGAGACTCAACGAGACGCTTCAGGACGTCTGCAAAAGGAAGAGGATCATGCTCATAAGGGGGGTCGCAGGATGAAGGCCGTAAGGATTATGATAGTCGGGTTCGGCATCATCGGAAAGGGACTGGCCCAGACGCTTCTTGACAAGGCCCAGCACCTGAAGGCGCTAGGCTACGACATAAAGGTGGTCGCGGTCTGCGAGCTCAAGGGGTGCGCCATCGACGATGGCGGACTGGACCTGAAAAAGCTTGTAGAGGGGAGGCTGAAGTGGGAGGAGAAGAAGACACTGGATGCGATAAGGGACGTCGACGCAGACATCGTCGTCGAGCTGACGCCGGGGAATATGAACACCGGCGAACCTGGCCTTAGCCACATCAGGGCCGCTTTGAATGCCAGGAAGAATGTTGCCACATCCAACAAGAGCCCGCTCATCATCGCCTATGGGGAGCTTGCGGCACTGGCTAAGGAGATGGGAGTCCAGTTGAGGTTCGAGGCAACTGTAGGGGGGGCCATACCGGTCATCAACACCTGCACCAGCGAGCTCAAAGCCAACGGCATCAGGAACATCTACGGCATATTCAATGGGACGACGAACTTCATACTCTGGAAGATGAGCGAGGAAGGCGTCGACTTCAAGACGGCGCTCAAGGAGGCGCAGAACCTCGGCTTCGCCGAATCCAACCCCGACTACGACATCAAGGGGATAGACACCGCCGCGAAGGTGATAATACTCGCCAACTCTATCATGGGCAGGGACTTGAAGCTCAAGGACCTTAAGGTGACGGGCATCGAAGGAGTCACCCCGGAGGCGTTAGAGCTGGCCAAAGACTACGGGTATGCGATCAAGCTCGTCGGAGACGTCGCGGCAGCAGAAGTGAGCCCCAGGATGATTCCCGTAGAGCACCCCCTGAACGTCCCGGGCAACCTGAACGCGGTCCTCGTAGAGGCCGACACCGCGGGAGACATAACACTCATAGGAGCCGGGGCGGGGCCGAAGGAGACCTCGAGCGCGATACTCGGAGACATACTGGAGATTGCGGACAGGCTCTAGGGCGTGTCTTTTATCCGCCTCTCGAACGCCGCCCTTGCCTTCTCGAGGTCTTTTAGGAATCCCACAACCCGCCTCTTATAATCCTCCTTTTCAAAATCATCCTTGTCAGCGTAGAAACTGGGCTTGCTGGATTCTGGGATTTCATCGCCAATGATTCGCTCAAATCCTCGCTGCATCAGGTCAATGTACCTCACAGCAACCTCGGGGCACTCGATGAAGTGCATGGTGTCGGACATGTGGTACATGCCCTGAACAACCAGCGCCTCAGTAGGATTCTTTTCTTCCAATCCGCAGAGGACCTCCGCAGCCATGAGGAGGCTCCTTCCCCGGTCGTCTAGCTTGATGCCCTGGAAAAAGTCCTCATCATCCAGCTGTCTCCGACCGTTGGATGACAACCGTGCCTTGTTCTCCGCATTAATACTCTCCCATTCCCTCGCCAGGGTCGCGGATTTTCCGTATCTGCGCGAAGGATACCTCCCTTCGACGACGGCCACGCCCCCTTCAGCAGGGTCGAAAGGGAGCTTGTTGACCCTCTGCACGATCTCGTCGGGGTCAAGCCGGCGATACGTAGGCAACCGCTTCACAGTCCGCGTCTCATCGAAGGTCAGGGAAAAGATCGAATCCACCCGGTCTATTGGGACTATCCGTGCCATGTGTTTGCGAAATAGTCCGGAAGTCTCAAGTACCGAGCTTTCGACAAACAAAAGTCCATCATTCGCCCTCGCTATGTAATCGACTGCCTTTTCGGTGTTATTGCCCATGTTGTTTTTCGAAGTGCCGTGCAAAACCCCCAAGAATCTGACATCGGCTCCACCAACATTTATGCTGTCCGAATAGACCCTGTTATCCTCCAACTGATCCAATAGCCTATGGTCCGCAGACACCTGCCTGGCGGGAATCCGCTTGAGCGCCATCATTAAAGAATTGGGTTGGCGCCTTTATATCGCCCGCCCAGCGACGCCATGGCCTTACAGGCAATATAAATTTCGCGGCATCCCATATCTCCTCGTGCAGGCCCGAAAAGAGCAGTTCCAAGGCGTCCAGACCAGATGGGAAAAAGAGCAGATTAAGAAGCAGCTGATGCGGGAACAGCTGATGGCGGGAAGGGATTGGGTCAAACCGAAGGCCCAGCCGATCCGCATCGGAAGCCTTGATGAGAGGCAGGAAGCCATTAAGCGGGGGCGAATGGTCTTCCGAGACGGCGACACAGTCATCGAACTGCCTCTGCTTCTTTCCTCACGCTGCGAGAATGGGGATTTCCAGGCATTACAGGGGGTATACAAGATCCCAGGCAAAGGCTACGTTGTGGCCAGGACCTGGCCGAAGAGCAGATGGGGGCCGGACCAGCTTGAGCTTTTCCGCCTTGAGAGATTCAAGACGACCCGGAGGGAACAGGTCGGCAATGAAAGGCCGAAATCCGTCCATGAAGAGTACTGGGTCGAGAAGGATATAGGCGGACAAAGCCAGGTGAACTCATTTTTCTACAGAACCGACGACCTCGGCCATATGGCTATTGCGGACCATGAGTATAGGGGATACGGCCTGTCGCTGAAGATGGTCTCGAAGACCGAGCGGAAGCAGAGGGCCAGGCATCCGCCAGGGGAGCCGCACATATTTGTCGGCCTCGCGCAGTTTGGGGTGATATTCAAGAGGCTGGGATACGAGTCCGAGGCGACGGATGAGACTAGCCCATGGGCCAATGCCGGATTCGGCTTTGCACAGGAGAGTGAGGAGGAGTTTCGCAGGTTCGCCAAGGGAGGCAAACATCAGCCGTTCGACGACATGGGGAAGTACCACCGCATCGAGGCGATTGACCCCAAGACGGGTAAACCGAGGATGTTCACGTTCACCATATCAGATCCGCGCGAGGTCAAGCCAAACAGGGAATTGGCTAAAGAGGACAGGTGACGTCACTGTTCCAGCGTTATCGTGTGCCCGAGTAGGCTCGCCCTCTTGGCTTTGCACATCCTTCTGATGTCTTCTGCCTGTTCGTGCTTGTCGGCGCCTTCGAGGGAGGACTTCAGCATCTTGATCTTGATTTTCTTGTGCTTCTTCAAGACCGATATTATCTCCTCGATCAGGGCTGGGGTTACGCCGTTCTTTCCGACCCTGACCATGACTATGTCTTTCATCGGCGCACCCTGCCGGTCAGATCTGACACCTTTGATGAGCCGGTCAGGAACATCGCCGTCTTGAACTCGGCTATGAATCTCTCAGCGAACCTGTCCACGGCCTTCTGCCCGCCTGAGTAATATGCCCGGAGGACGGGGAGCGCGACGCCGACGACGTTCGCCCCCAATGCGACGCATTTTGCGCCGTCGAGGCCGGTTCTAACCCCGCCGGATGCTATGAGAGGCTTCTTCAGCCGGGAAAGTTCGGCGACCGCCTCGGCAGTGGGTATGCCCCAGTCAGAGTATAGGGCCCCGACTTCTCCCATGAGGCTCGGGTTCCGGTAGCTTTCGACGAGGCTCCATGAGGTGCCGCCCAGGCCTCCGCAGTCGTAGGCGGCGACCTTCAGCGCCTTGGCGGTGTCGTAGTCGAGCCCGCATCCCACTTCCTTCGCGATTACCGGAGTGCGCATGCCAGCTGCCGCCTTGTTGATCTTCCCTATGATGCCCCGGAAGTCGGTGTCGCCTTCGGGCTGCACCGCCTCCTGCAGGGGATTCAGGTGGAGGGCGAGCGCGTCTGCCTGAAGCATTTCGACGGCGGCCTTGCATTCCTCCAGGCCGTAGCCGTAGTTGAGTTGGACTGCTCCCAGGTTGCCTAGGAGGAGTATGTCGGGGGCCAGCTCGCGCACCTGGTACGTCGATGCGAGCTTCGGATCCTCTATCGCAGCCCTCTGGCTGCCGACTCCCATCCCGAGGCCGTGTTTTTGGGCGACTTTCGCGAGCGTCCTGTTGATCTTTCCGGCTTCGGGGGTGCCGCCCGTTATCGCTTCGAATATGAGGGGGAATGCCATGTCTTTCCCGAGGAACCTGACCGTCGTGTCGACGTCGGCGAACCTCATCTGAGGCGACGCCTTGTGCTGGAGGCGTATCCGCCCAAGTCCGCTGTCGCCGGCTTCCACGTCCTCCTTTGCCGAGATCCTGAGGTGATCGGTCTTTCGTGCCTTCATCATTACATCCTCCTTTCGATGAGATAGTCCGCGAGCAGGGCAAGCGCCTTCCTTGCCTCGGAGTCCGGCAATACGTTCAGGGCATTCTTCGACTCGTCTATAAGCTCCTGGACCTTCCGCTCTGCGTAGTCGATGGAGCCGGTCCTCTTAAGGGCCTCTATGACCTTCTTCACGTCGGCGGCCTTCGCTTTCTCCTTGCCGAGCGTCTTTAGGATGGTTTTTTTGTCTTTCCGCCCCCCATGCTCCAGGGCGTGGACGATTACCAGGGTCTTCTTGCCTTTCCTGATGTCCGAGCCGATAGGCTTGCCAAGCTCCTTCTGGTTTGCCGTGAGGTCGAGTACGTCGTCCTTTATCTGGAACGAGACGCCGATGTTGTTTCCATATACCGAAAGGGCCTGAAGCTCCGTGGGCGAGCCGCCGCCGACTATGCAGCCGATCTTGACAGCGGCCTCTATGAGGACTCCGGTCTTCTTGCGCACCATCTCCATGTATTCGTCCTCGCCGACGGTCCCCCTGTCTTCGAAGAGCATGTCCATGATCTGCCCCTCCTGAAGGTCTCCGTTAGCCGCTACCAGGACGTCGACGGCATCGAGCACCCTGTCGGCAGGCACGCCCTTCTTCCGCGTGTCGACCAGAGCCTTGAACGAGCTTGAATAGAGTGTGTCGCCGACTATGATGCCCATCTCCTCCCCCCATATGCTGTGGACGGTAGGCCTCCCGCGACGTTCAAGGTCGTGGTCCATGAGGTCGTCGTGTACGAGGGTGAACGTGTGCAGAAGCTCCACCGACGCCGCTGCGGGGAGCGCCAGTTTAGGGTCGCCGCCTACGGCCTCGCATGCCAAGAGGGTCAGGAAGGGCCGTATGCGTTTTCCGCCGGCTTCGATCGGGTGGAGGATCATCTCCTGGATCTTGCTGTCCCCCATCTTCGCATATTCCCGCAGATAGGGTTCGACCGCGGACGATTTCTCCTTCATGAGCTGCCGGATATCCATAGGATATAAACTATCCACGCGACGGTATTTAAAGGCTGGAAAGGAGTGCATGCAGGCGGGCCGTCCGCTTGTTTTTATCGCACAGGTTCTAATATCTCCTTGTAATGGAAGAGGATTTTGGGGAATGGTACCGGCGGATGCTCTCGGAGAACAAACTCGTCGACGACAGATACGACGTCAAGGGGATGCTCGTCTACCGCGGCGACGGGATGCGGATCATTAGGGAGATGTCAAGGTTCCTTGAGGCCGAACTCGAGAAGGACGGCCACGAACCGACACTGTTCCCCTTGCTTATACCCGAGAACCTCCTCATGAAGGAGGCAGAACACATAGCAGGCTTCGAGGACCAGGTCTACTGGGTCACCCACGGCGGGAAGACGCCGCTGGAGCGGAGGCTTGCCCTGCGCCCGACGAGCGAGACGTGCATGTATCCGATGTTCGCCCTATGGACCAGGACCCACCAAGACCTGCCGATAAAGGTCCACCAGACGGTGACGGTCTACCGCTGCGAGACGAAGCAGACGAGGCCGCTCATCAGAAGCAGGGAATTCTACTGGAACGAGGGCCACACCGCCTTCGCGACGAGGCAGGAGGCCCTGGAGAACGTGAAGACCGTTAAGGGCATATATAGCCAGATGATAAACGGCCTACTGTGCCTGCCGGTCATGGTGAACCAGAGGCCCGACTGGGACAAGTTCCCGGGAGCCGAGTTCACGGTCGCTTTCGACACGATGATGCCGGACGGAAGGACGCTGCAGGTCGCGACTGTCCACAACCTCGGCCAGCACTTCAGCAAGGTCTTCGGGATAGAGTATGACGACGAGAAGGGGCAGAAAAAGCACGTCTGGCAGACGTCATACGGGCCCGGATTCGGCAGGCTCCTTGCCGCAGTCGTTTCGGTCCACGGGGACGAAAAGGGGATGATACTGCCCCCAAGGGTCGCGCCGGTACAGGCGGTGATAATACCGATAGTGTTCAAGGACGCCGACAAGGCCGATGTCATGGCCCACGTCGAAGAGCTTGAGAAAACGCTGAAGTCGGGGGGTTACAGGGTCAAGGTCGACGCAGGCGATGAGCGCCCGGGAGCAAAATTCTTCAAGTGGGAGCAGAAAGGCGTCCCTCTTCGTATCGAGGTCGGCCCCAGGGACATCAAAGAAGGCAAGGTGATGCTTGTAAGAAGGGACACTGGCGAAAAGAGAGGCGTTCCAGTGAAGGATCTCGACCTGCAGGCCGTGTTCTCGGACATAGAGTCCAACATGCGGTCCAAGGCGCAGAAGAGATTTGACGAGAGGATCTGCGAGGCCGACACGCTGCCGAAGTTCAAGGACCTAGTCGGGGGGGGGATAGTCAAGGTCGGCTGGTGCGGGAACAAAGAATGCGCAAAACCGATAGAGGAGGAGGGGACGATACTGTCTGTCTCCGAAGATGACGGGACCTGCGTCGTCTGCGGGAAGAAGGGGCACGGAATCCACGTTGCCAAGACGTACTAGAGCATCGCTTCAACAGGGGCGTATTCGTCCGTCAGTATAATGCCATCGGAAAGGTCATAGTGGGATGACTCGAACAGCCGGCCGGTCAGGTTGTCGATCGATCTCAGCCGCTCCCCGGGATAGTCCTGTCCCCCGGATATGAGCAGGACCGTGTCGACCGCGTCCTTCCCCTTCACCTGCACGACATAGTTCTGGGGGAATACCTCCCCGAATGTTTTCAACTCGCTCTTGAACAGGATGGACCTCGGCCCTTCGATGCTCGACACGAGGTTCAGGAAATAGGCCCCCTTCGGATTCAGGTGGCTGGATACGCTGTCCAGCATCTCGACCGTGGCTATGTGGAACGGGATGACATGGGTGGCGCCAAATATGTCCATGACTATGAGGTCGTATTTCTTATTCGTGCCCTTGAGGTACATCCTGGCGTCATCGACGATGAACCGGGTGTGCGAGTCCTCGCGCTCCCCGAAGTACTCGGAAGCGTATTCGAACACCACCGGGTCAATGTCCACTACATCCACCATGACTTCCGGGTGCTCCGCCCTGATCTTCCCTACAAGGACAGCGGCGCCGTTGCCCATGATGAGCACATCGTGTATGTCGGGGTTCACGGCCCACATGTATTCCAGGTAGTCGGCATACCGGTAGTAGCTGGTGTTCGAGGAGACCTCTATCCCACCCTGGACCAGGCTGCCCAACGACATAAGCCGGTACCTCTCGGAGCCTATGCTCGTCTCGACTACGGCGATGGAGTTGTATTTCGTCTCGTCCGTCCTCAGGATCGTCTGGTTGGTGCCGCGCAGGTCGGGGATGAACGGCGGAAGATACACGAGTTGGAGGATGATGAATGCCAGCGACGACACCGACATCACGGCCACTTGGGCGACGTCCAGCTTGGAATGCGCGGATCCCTTGAGATATAGGCCTACGGACAATAGAACGAGTGCTACGCCGAGTATGTAGAGGGTCACCCTCACCTTGAAATAGGGCAGCAGTATGAACCCGGACATGAAGACCCCGAATATGCTGCCAAGGGTCGATATGGAATACAGCCTTCCGCTGACTGCCCCAATGTTCTCATGATCCTTGGGTGAGAGACGGATACAATAGGGGGAGACCATGGCCAGGAAGTAGCACGGGATCGAGAGGCTGAATACGGAAGTTATGACCGCGCCCCACTGCATGCCAAAGAAGAACCCTAGCCCGCCGAAGAATGTGACGAGCAGAGGCAGTATTATGGTGGTCACGCCAGCGATGAAGATCTTTTCCGAGAGGCTCCGCAGGCCCTTGGACCGGTCTGCGAGAATGCCCCCGCGCCAGTATCCGAGGGTCATTGATACAAGCACGACCCCGATGACGCCGGTCCATATGTAGAAGGAATTGCCGAAAAACGGGGAAATCATCCTTGCTCCGAGCAGCTCGATGACCATGATAGCCATCCCACAGACGAATGCCGTGACCTCCAGAAGCATTGAAATGATTATGAATGACAATTAATAAATCCGCTGGGAAATGTAATAATCATGGAAAAAATGCCGATGTGTCTCTTGGCATTCCTGATGATCGCAGGCTGCATGGGCAGCGAGGTCGGGCAGAATACCGCCCCGGGATTGCCCCCCCTCCCCTCGACATCGACATCCACAACAGCCGACACCAAATTACCTGATGCGAGCCAGCCTGCGAATATTACAGCGCACGCCGGCGCCCGCGACCTGACACTTTTCATAGCCGGCTGCGACGAAGACGACTACAACAACACGATGGTCGCAGGATACGTGACCAATAGGGGCAACGGCTCCTCCGGACAGTTCTATCTGGCAGTCCAATTGCAGGATGAGACAGGGACGATGGTTGCAGGCGGGATGAGGCTCATAGAGAAGGAAAGCCTTGGACCGGGGGAGAGCAGCAGATTCACCGCAGTATTCGAGAATCCGCCTACGTGGAGAAGGTGCGCAGCCAGACCCCTCATTGAATAAAATATCACACACTGAAGGGTGCGATATGACGAATTCGTCCCAGACGAATTCGGTAACATCAAAATGCGTTACGCGCGATTTTGGCATTATATTTCGAAAAGTATATCGGCTGCGGCTTCAAAGCCGCAGTATGTCAAATTCGATGCGGCGAATTTGGCCTCATAAAAAACGCGAAACTCTATTTTGATACCTAGACAAAATGAACATTGTACAGTATATATGTCTGTCTTTCCAGGGATAACTTATGCCTGCAAGGAATCCGAAGTTCCCGTACTATTCCAACCTTAGAGTCCCGTACAGGTTCACATTGTCCTATTTCGCCATCATGTTCATCCTCGCATACGCACTGGGCATCCAAGTGGCATCCCCCATCGACCCGCCCACCGGCTTCGCGGCCAAGAATCAGATGGCTCCGATCCCCGCAGCCCCGACAACCACCACCATTTACGTAGAACCGCCCCCAACAATCGACTCCGCAGGACGCTCCGGGACGAAGGCCAGCGGATTCAACGTACTGCAGCCGATCGGGACCGAAGCCGACATCGACCGGGGGACGCTGGAGGTAAGGTTCCTGAAAGTTATCGAGACGGAGATATCCATCGAAGGCATCGAGGTCATAAACAACGAGACTGGGAGAAAATGCGCGAGGATCGGATACGACAACGGCAGGGTCATATCCCTCAGCGCATCTGGATGCGACACGACCAAACTCATAGGAGCGGGCGTGGCCTACGATATCGTCACGCGATACGCGATCGAATCCGAAAACGGACCTGACCTGCAGGTCAGCCGCGGCAGGATACTGGCGACCGGTGGCGGCTAGATGCGGATCCTTTTGCGGCCATCAAGCGTAATCTTCCGCTGGGCGAATACTTCCTTGAGCTCGGATGAGAAGAACGTGCTCACCAGGAAAAACAGGCCGTATGCGATCTCCTCCAGGTAATAGGCGATTACCAGGAAGATCACCCCGAATGCCAACCTGCGATAGACCTTCTGCAAAAGGCCGACCGCAAGGCCGCCCCCGAAAAAGACCAGGAAAAAGAAGCCCTTCAGTCACATGATTTCCAATAGGTCAACCCACACCACACACATTAATTATACATTTTCCATGACGTCGACGGTCTTCGACTGGACGGTGAAAAGGTTTGATGCGGGCGTGAACTTCAACACGTGCACTTCGCTGCAGTGGGGGCATTTGAGCTCGTACTCAAGCGGGGGAAGGCTCGCCTTGTGGTCGAATTTCCCGTCGCATTTGACGCAGCGGAACATCATGTCCCTGTAGTATGACATCATGCTGTCGGTCCTCGCCTCGGCGTCGAGCTTGACAAGCTTCGACGTGCTGTCCTCTGAGCCCCCGGAGCGGAACATGGCGGGCCTGGAATCCCGCCTCAGCTCGCGGCCGATGCGGGACAGCTCGGAGTCGGACTTGCTTATCCGGGCCTTCTTCGGGGGCTTCTTGAGCTTGGCTTTGGATTTCAAATATTTCTTTTTTTGTTTCGCTGCACGTTTTACCTTCAGAGCCATACGATCACCTTAAGCTAATTGGATTAGGGTTATATTAGCGCTTGAACGAGTCCCCGATGCTTTCCCCGCGTTTGCCCCTCAGCTCCCGGAGGCCTCCCGAACCGTCCTGCGGGCTGCTTGAGTACTTGTTTTCCCTGGGGCCCTTGCCTTCCAGCATTTTCCCGAACGCGGAAAACCCGCCCTTCTGGAAGAAGTACACTATCATGAGGACGGCGGCCACGGCTATGAGCAGGACGATGAGGGCCACGACCCCTATTCCGCCGTATACGACGACGTCCTTGTCGCGCTTTATCAAGCCCGCCATCGTCGACGCGTTCTCGTACTGCGGCAGGAGATACGTGTCGTTGAGCTTGTCGTATTCGGCCTTTGCGAGGATGAGGTGATGCGTGGAGTTGCCGTGGTCGTTGGCTTCTGCATACCGGAACGCCGCGTCCAGCTGCCGGTAGAATTCGATGTAGATCGCCGACTTTTCCGCGATCCCGGAGGCCTCCCTTGCGAGGGCGTCGTTTCCGAGGGCGACGTATGCGGTCTTCGCGGATGCGGCGGATGCGCTCGCATTTGCGTACATCCCGTCATCGAAGAACCGCCTGGACTGGTTGATGTAAAGCTCGGCGTTCGGGATCAGCTGGGCCTTCTTCTTCACATCCGCCAGCTCGTCGAGTTTCCTGGTCTCCCCCACCCTCTTGTATTCCTCCGTCGCCTTGTCCGCGTATGAGATGGCCTGTGCATAGTCCCCGATGCCGAAGTAATAGAACGTGAAGTTGCGGTAGGTGTCGCCGTTGGAGTATTTCATGGCCTTGTCGACCAATGCGGCGGCCTTGACCTTGCCTTCGGCCTTGCCTCCGAGCTCGTAGTAGTCCTTGGCCTGTAGCCCGAAATAGCTTGTCAGGTTGTATTCGCTGCCCTTGTAGGCCGCCTCCGCGAGCTTGTAGTAGTAGTCTGCCGACTTTATCTGCGCATAGTCGGATGCGTCTATGGCCCTTACCCGGTGGTCTTTGGAGCCGGCCACTATCGCGAGGAGGCTGCCCATCTTTCCGATGCCGAGGGACGTCACCTGGCCCATGGCCTCGGAGCGGTAGACCATCTGGCCTGCGGAGTCCACCACCCGGACGCTGCTTGTGCCTATTACGACATCCGCCGTCCCTGTCTGCCCGAAGTCGTAGACCTTGACCGCTAACGCGGTCCCAGACCCGTACATCCAAAGCTGCTTCCCGGTCGCGCCGTTGAATGCGTAAACGTTGCCAGCCCCCACGACGACGTCCATGGTCTTGTTGCCTTCAAGGCTTCCGCAGTCGATGGAGTAGGCCTGCCCGTCGATCTTCGCATCCCACATCCTCTTCCCCTGCACCGAGTAAGCGGATAATTTACCCTGGCTTCCCGCAAGGACTTCCAGGTTGCCGTCGGCGTCCAGGTCGCACGCCTTGACGGCAGTGACCGATGCCGGGAAGTTGTCCGACCAGAGGAGCGCACCCGTAGAGGTGAACACCGAGAATACTGTAGGCTTCGAATGCGCGGCCTGATACACGCCACCGATGGTGTTAGGGGCGTATTTGACGGTGCCGACCATTATCTCCTTCCTGCCGTCGCCGCTGAGGTCGGCCACGTCGATGGCGGACGGAGTGTCCAGGTTTTTAAAGGGAATCGTCGCCAATTCGCCGCCTGCGCTGTCCCAGACGGTCAGCGATGCCCCCTTCGTCCCCATGCTGGTCCCTACGAGGGCGTCGTCTTTGCCGTCGCCGTTGACGTCCGCCGCATAAACCTTCTGGGCGGTAATGCTCTGCGCAGCAGATACCCTCGTCGCCCGCTTCCAAGCCTCCTGCCCGCTCGGACCTATGAACTCGAGGTAGGGGCCGGAACCCACGACGGTGTAACCCCGCTCGGTAGTATATGAATCCTCCAGGAGTCCGGCGAGGAACTTCCAGACCTGCTGACCGCGGCCGTCCAATCCGAATATGGTCCCGCTCTTGCCGAAGGAGGAGGTGTAGAGGCTGGACGCGACTACCTCTCCCGAGCCGTCGCTGTTGAGGTCTACGAGCTTAAGGTCGTTGATCTCGCCGCCGAGGTCGGTGGACCACATCTGTATGAAGAGGCTGTTCGATCCCGAGGAATTCGTCGACGCCGCCGACGCAGAAGACGCAAAGACCGCGAATATGATAGCGATTCCGGTGAGCAGGAAAGCGTCCGCCCGGGGGCCGGCCCTGCTATGATATGCGCCAAAATGGCTATAGTCTGACGATTCTTCGGTCATTGGGTAGTTATTAAGGCCGCGCATTTATTAATTCCGTTCGCGGAACAATGGACGAACATCGTGCGCTGCTTACAGTCTTTTATTTTTTCGGCAGGTATTCCATCTCGAAAGCCAGCGTTTCGGTCTGATTAGATCCGACTTTAGCCGCTGTGCCATTTGTGATGGAGTTACGTTCTGCAAGCCAGAACTCGGGGCAGATGAACGGGCCCCCGATCTGGGTCGCCAATGTCGGGTTGGACCATACGATCATGTTGTCTGCCCGGGGGGACAATAGCCTCATCTTTATGCCGTATTTTTCCCGGGGATATTCGATCTCGACCGCCCTGACAGGGTCTCCCGTCTCAGGCTTCAACCGTATCTGCCAGTCACGGTTCACGTTATCGCTGAAGGCGCCAGGCCCGCGGATTGTCCCTTCGGCCGGCGCATCCCAGACGGTGAGGTTCTTATAGGGCAGGCCGTCCAAGCCGTGTATCTTCAATCCTTCGCTATGAGGAAGATAGAGGTGGCAACCCATGTCTGCCGGGGCTATGACGCCTTGGGCAAGGCTGGTGAAGGAAAGGCTCCAGGTCAGCTTATTCCCGTCTAGGCTTACCACCTGATTCCATCTGCTCCCATACGGATATTGCGTGTTGTCGAGTTTGCCCGCTTCATAGTCTAGAGCCAGGGCGGCGCTGCCTTCCTTATCCCCTCCGATCCTCTCCCAATTGGCCTCCCTTAGGCCGCCGTGCAGGGGCAGTTTGACCTGCAGTCCTTCGAGTGTGACAATGTCGTCTATAACCCTTGTGACCGGGTCGAAAGCCCTCCCGCAGATGGGGCCGATCGGATGGGTGGCGCGAAGCCTGTGGGTGGGAATCGAACTCGAAAAGAGCAGTTCCCTGCCATCGACGGCCCAGCTTTTCAATAGGGCACCATGAGGATCGAGTCTGGCCTTGGCTGAACCCTGTGAAATCTCGAAGACATCGACATCTTGCGTACCAAAAAGCTGGGGGACATTGCCGCTTACAGGCTGCATTTGACTGCTCATGATAATATATCGTGCGACCTACGTTAAAAAAAGCTTTAAAATAACAGGTACGCTAATACTCACTATGCGTCTGCTCATAGACTCCAAAGGCGACAGGTACCTGGTCAACGACGGAAACGACCTCCATACCAAATACGGGGTCGTGAAGGCTGACGCCATCGCAGCCGCCCAGCCGGGGGCGGTGCTGGAATCTAATACTGGGATAAAATTCGCGGTCCTGGAGCCGAACATCCTAGATTACATCTCCAAAGCCCGACGCGGCCCGCAGGCGATGACCCTGAAGGACATGGGCCTCGCAGTCGCCTATTCCGGCATCCGCTCAGGCAGCAGGGTCTTCGAGTCCGGAACCGGCTCCGGCCTCTTCACGCTTTATCTGAGCCACATCGTGCATCCTGAAACAGTAGTCACCTACGAGTTGAGGGAGGACTTCGCGCAGATAGCGAAGAAGAACTTCGAGAGGTTCGGCGCCAAGAACGTCCGTCTCGAGCTGAGGGACACATACAACGGGATAGACGAGAAGGGCCTCGACGCCGTGTTTTTGGACCTGACGGAACCATGGCGCGTAGTGCCTAAACTGGAGGGGGCCCTGAAAGTCGGGGGGATACTCGTATCATACTCGCCGAGCATCAACCAGAACAGGCAACTGGTGGAGGTGCTGGGCACCACCTGGCTCCATGAGACCTTTGAGACCATGCTAAGGGACTGGAAGGCAGACAAGATGTCCCCTGACACGCGAATGCTCGGACATACGGGATTCCTGACCGTAGCGCGGAAACTAAAATAGTCCCCGGTCCGCAGTCCCCAGTTTCCAGTTCTCAGTTTCCAGTCTTGACGGAAAACGGAAAACCGAAAACCGAAAACCGAAGACACCCAACATGACCCAAGACCGTAGACAGGTGACTGCAATTACGTCCACTTGTCCAGGAACGGGTTAGGCCCTTTTGATGCGCTTTTAGAGGGTCTGCAGAGGTTGTTGGCGCCGGGGGCGAGCCCGTGGCTGCATTTTCCGCCCTGGCAGGCCCGCTGATAGAGGCCGCCGCACTTCAGGGAGATGGTCGACGTTGTAGCCAGTTCTATCGGCGCCAACGTGGTGCTGGTCGACGTTGTCGTCACTGAGGTGGTGGTGGTCGACCAGGTCGTGACGTCGTGGACGACGTCGACGCGGAGGAGGAGGTCGTTGTGCTCGAGGACGTGGTCGTGGTGCTCGTGGAAACAAGATACCACGCAGCCACTACCCCCCCTGACACCAGGAAAATTAACGATACTGCGGCCGCTGCCGCGACCCAGACCCAGGCCCCGCCGCCTTTGTCCTCGACGGTTCCCGTCAGCTTGGACATGGAACAATATACACAACGGGGCTTTAAACCCTATTCGACCTTTATCCTCTTGGTTCCGTTCTTCTTCCTGGCCTTCTTCAGCTTGACTTCGAGTATGCCGTTCTTTATCCTCTTGGATCCGTTCTTCTTCCTGGCCTTCTTCAGCTTGACTTCGAGTATGCCGTTCTTGTACTGGGCCTTTATTGATTCGGGGTCGACCTCCCCCGGCATATCCAGGACCTTGTGGTACCTTCGGGCGTGGTCGCGGACTGATATCGTCAGCGACGTCTCGTCCGACTTAAGGTCTATGTTCTTCTTGTCGACTCCGGGCAGCTCCGCGATGACGGTGACCTCGTCCCTGCCGTCTATGACGTCGACCATCGGCTCCCTCTCGCCGGGTATCTGGTCCTCGCCGTGCCTGGGGACGTTGCCGAACTCCTCCAGGACCGGCTTCCCGTCGGGGCCGGTATGCATCGTGAAGCCGTAGACGTACCTCCTGACATGGTCCGTCTCGTTGTTCCTCAGCGCCTCGTCGAAGAGGTGGCTCATGTGATCCTGCATCCTCCGGAACTCCCCCTCGAACTCGGCGAAGAAGTCGTCGCCCATGAAATCCTCGAATCCGTCCCTGAACCTGCGGTTCCTCTTCATGAAGTCGTCCATGACAAAGAATGAATATAAAAAAGCTAGTATATAAGCTCCACGAGGTAATGCTATATCCTATGAAGGGGGTAGATTACGTCTTCGAGGCCTCCTACGAAGTCTGCAACAAAGTAGGGGGAATATACACCGTCATAAAGTCGAAGGCCGCACGCATGGTCGAAGAGTACGGCGAAGGATACTGTGCCGTCGGATACTACGACCTAGCCAAATCAAGGCTGGAATTCGACGAATCCCAGCCGCCGGCAGGCCTCGCCAAGGCCTTTAAGAGGCTTGAATCCGAAGGCATCAAATGCCATTTTGGGACCTGGCTGACCGCCGGCAGGCCGCATGTGATATTGCTCGACGTCCGCGGATATCAGGCCAACGTCAACGACCTCAAGAAGCACCTCTGGGAAGATTACGAGATCGACTCCATACGCAGCGACGCATGGTTCAACGACCCCCTTCTCTGGTCGACCGCCGTCGGCAGGCTCATCGAGGAGCTGATGAAGGAGGCCCCATACAAGGGCAGCGGCGTCGTGGGCCATTTCCACGAGTGGCTCTCCGGCTTCGCGATACTCCACATACACAAGAACAAGATTCCGGTCGGGACCGTGTTCACGACCCACGCCACCATGCTCGGCAGAAACATAAGCGGCTCCGGCCACGACCTTTACGGGATGGTCAACGAAGGGCTGAGGAAGAAGGAATCCGCAACGATCGAGCTTGCAAGGCAGTACAGGTGCGAGGACAAGCACTCGACAGAGGTCGCCTGCGTCAAGAGCGCAGACGTCTTCACCACAGTCAGCGAGATAACGGGCAGGGAGGCAGCCTACATCCTCGGCAAGAAGCCCGAAGTCCTCCTTTTCAACGGCCTGGACACGAGCAAGTTCCCGGAGATGGAGGAGCTCGCCGTCATGAGGCACAAATACAGGATCAGGATGAGGGAATTCCTCATCTCGTACTTCTGCAGATACTACTACATGGACCTGATGAACATCCGCAGCATGTTCCTCTCAGGCAGATACGAGTACCACAACAAGGGCATCGACGTCTACATAGACGCCCTTGGCAAGCTGAACAAGAAACTGAAGGCCGAAAACTCCAAGAAGCACGTAGTAGCGTTCATATTCGTCCCCACCGACACCAGGGGCGAGGAAATGCAGGTCCTGAAGAACAAGGCCCTCTATGAGGAGATCCACGACCAGATCGACGGAAGCCTCCCCGAGATAAAGGACAACCTGCTGGAGCTTATCATCAAGGGGCAGAAGCCCGACGGCAACGTCTTCAGCGAGGAATTCCTGACGCTGATAAGGAAGCTGACCGCCCACTTCGCGGAGAAGAAGGGGGGGAGCGCGCCCCTGTGCGCGTTCGAACTCAACTACAGCCTGGACAGCGACAGCATAATCCAGGCATTCCGCCGCAACGAGCTTCTTAACAGGGAGGAAGACAAGGTCAAGGTCATATTCTACCCCGCCTACCTCTCGTCGGCGGACAGGCTCATATCCCTGGACTACAACCCCGGCACCCTCACATGCGACGTCGGCGTATTCCCATCCTACTACGAGCCATGGGGATACACTCCCCTTGAGACCGCGGCGCAGGGGACGCTCGCCATCACGACCGACCTCGCAGGATTCGGCCAGTTCATCGACGGCAAAGGAGACGGAATCCAGGTCCTCAAGCTCGACGGCATAGAATACGACAAAGTAGTAGACGAACTCTACAACAAGATGTACGATATAATAGGCCTGGAGAAGAAGGAACTCACACGCCGAAGGATGAACGCGAAGGAGCTCGCAGGCCTCGCCGACTGGAAGATGCTCATCAAGAACTACGTAAAAGCGCACCAGCTCGCCGTCAGGAACGTCAGGTGCTAGACTACTCCACCCTGTCGACCTTCGCATCCTCCAAACACGCCCTCAACACCTCAGCGACGCTCCACGCCTGGCTCGCGGCACCCCTCGCAGCATGAGGCGGCTCGGCATCGTATATTTCCGCCAACGTGCAAATGCACCCGTCGGTCAGCCTAGAAAGGACCGGCTTCACTGCTTCGAACGCGAGTTTCCTCCCCTTTTCACCGTATAGATTCGTGCAGGCCTTCGCATACGGCCCGATGAGCCACGGCCACACGGTCCCGTTATGGTACGCCTTAGCCCGCTCCGAGACCCCGCCCGCGTATTTCGGACAGTATTTCGGGTCGTTTTTGTCAAGGGTCCTGAGGCCGCACGGACTCAGAAGCTCCTCCCTCGCTATCTTCAGCACCTCCTTGGCGTCCCTGTCAGGGACGGGACTGTGGCCAAGTGAGATTGCGATGACCTGATTGGGCCTGATCGAATCGTCTTCGAGGCAGTCCCTCAGGTAATTCCCGTTCCAGTATTTGTCCATGAATGAGGCTTCGAAGTCCGCCTTCAGCTTCTCCCCGTCCAACGGGTCGCCGACCATCCTGGAGACGTCCTCCAGGACGAAGATCGCATTATACCACAGGGCCTGGACCTCCACAGCATTGCTCCGCTCCAGGGTGTCCATCCACGTCCCAGCCTTGTGTTTTATGAGGCCGTTCTCCAGAAGGCCCAGGTAGTACGGGACTATGCTCTTCAGAAGATGCCACCTCGGCGCGAGGAACCTCGCCGCCCGGTCGGGGCCGACGCGCCTGC
This sequence comes from Candidatus Altarchaeota archaeon, assembly GCA_043800705.1. Taxonomy (GTDB): domain Archaea; phylum Altiarchaeota; class Altiarchaeia; order IMC4; family SCGC-AAA252-I15; genus JAHIYG01. The sequence continues at coordinate 49,615 of JAZDMS010000040.1, read as the reverse complement.
AATAATCGCCCAAACGGTCCAGCATCCAAAGGGTGCCGTCGAAGTCGTAGTATTCCGGGCCGTTGACGGTAAACTTCGTCGGAATCCGTCCCCCGTCGATATTGTCTATCCACCTTGCGAATATCTCCTCCGCATCCCGGAAGTTCCTGTTCACCAAGGTGAGTCCTGGGAGGGATATCATCGTGTCCCTGCCCCAGTCCGCGAACCAATGATAACCCGCGATAACGCTCTTCATGTCTGCGATGTCGATTATGAACGACTCCGCTGCCGACTCAAGGATATGCACCGGGTCCGGCTGGAACTTCTGAAACTGCGGCTCATGTATCCCCGCGAACGTCTTGACAGGATCGACTTCCCCGTCCGCCAACAGGACGAACAGCTCCGCCTCCCGCGTGCTGAAGGAAGCGACCCTGAGTTCAAGTATGCCGGGACAGTAGACGTCCTCGTCCGATGCCTCCCCCCTTTCCACCTCCATTGAATACCTGACGTTCTTGTACCATACGCCCTCGGAGCGCGGAGCCATGTCGTCGCTGACGAACATCAGATTGTCGCCGTTGCAGCCGGAGCCCAGGATCTTCCCATCGTAGATGACGCTCTTGAAATCCCTCCCCGGAGGATTCAACTCGTGGATGGCCCTCGAATTGACGAGCGGGCGGACATTCAACGTGACGGTCTGGCCGAAGTTGTTCCTGACCCCGTACGAGACTATGAGCGCATTCATCCCCGGCACCGAGTAGATTATCTTCACCAAAGTGGTCCCGTTGACGTCGTACTCGAACTTCACATGTTCCACGCCCCTCGTGAACCTCTTCAGCCGCTGGACGCCCCTGGAATCGACGGTGTCCGAATACTCCGTGACGCCGAGCGGGTACACATCGTTGCCTGCGACCAGCTCCTCCGTCAAACTCTCCAAAACCACCCGCCTGGCCTCAAGATTCCCCCTCGAAGCCACCAAAAGACCGTGATACTTCCGCGTATTAAGGCCCAATACGCTCGAGCTCGAATACCCACCGAGCCTGTTGGGCAAAAGCCACTCATACTGCTTGGCGGCCTCCAAACCCATCTCAGACGGCTTCACACAAGTATAGCTCAAAGCGCCCAATCGGTCCGAGGCAACCATGACAATTATTTGGAATCCGGGATAAAATACAAGATATAATAGGACAAAAGCATAAGGTAGCATGCGCAGGGGGATATTCGCCTTTATTGCGGCTGCGATTCTGATCGCCGCATATGCCCTAGGCCAGCGGGCGGAAGAGCCCGCCCCGGGGAGGAATGCTGGGATGAATGTGGTGGTAATAGTCATCGACGCCCTCAGGCCCGACCACCTCGGATGCTACGGGTATTACAGGAACACGAGCCCTAACATAGACAGGCTCTGCGAAAAAGGGATCGTCTACGACAGGGCTTTCACCCAGGGGGTATGGACGAAGCCGTCTGTCGCCACCATCTTCACCTCCAAATATCCCTCCGTTCACAGGACATATGCCTACTCGTTAAACGGATCCCCCGACATCGCCGACAACAGGCTGCCTGACCAGGAGACAACGTTCGCGGAAAGCCTAAGCTACGAGGGCTACGCGACCGGCGGCTTCTTCTCGAACGGATTCATAAGCGCGCCGCTCAACTACGGCCAGGGATTCCAGGAGTACGTGCGTATGATCCTCTCGACGAAGTTGAACAACGACCGGAACCTGACAGAGCACGCAAAAAGCATGATCGAAAGGAAAAAAGGCCGCAAATTCTTCATATACGCCCACTATCTCGCGACGCATGCGCCGTACGCCCAGGACCCCAAATACAAATCCATGTTCGATAGGGGGATCAACGGCAGCCTCAACATGAGCTTAAGCGAATGGCCGGACCGGGAATACGCCAAGGAAGACCTCGAAGAGGTGGATGACGCATATGATATGGGCGTGCGATTCGGCGACGAACAGGTCGGCGCCATAGTCAAGACCCTGGAGGACGAAGGGATCATGGACAGGACAATTATTGTCGTCACCGCAGACCACGGCGAATCCCTCGGAGAACACAACCACATAGGCCATTCGAGGATAACCCAAAGCGTCTTCCGCATACCCCTAATAATCTACGACCCCCTCAACGGCCGGGGGCGCAGGGTGCAGGAGCCCGTCGGGCTGATCGACCTGGCACCCACCGTCCTTACGATGCTGAACATAACCGTCCCTGAAGGCTATCAAGGAGGCGACATCTTCCATGACCGCCGGAGATATGAGATCATCGAAGGATACGGCACCACAAACGATGCCGTAGCGGGCATAACTGACGGCAGATACCTATACGTCCACACCAAATCCGACAAAAACCACCTCTACGACCTCAAAGACGGCCCCGAAGAAAAAAACGACCTCATAGGCAAATATCCCGCAGTGGAAAAGGCTCTGGCGGACGCCCTAACGCGCCACTCGAACATGACGCAACACGAAACGGCCGCGAACCCCAACGAACTGGATGCGCTCAAATCGCTCGGATACGTATTTTAAAAGCCTACAAGGCCCAATAGGCGTAAAACTGCCGAAAAGCAATCTTCTCCTTTTATATCCGTCCGCCTAATGATTCTACAGTCGTTTTTAGGGGGAATTTTTAGGGGGTGTATTGGTGATATATTCGTTCAGCATCTGTCATCTAGGCCGTGAGGGGGTTGTGTTATGACTTCAGTCTGCCTATACTTTCAAGTCCATCAGCCGTTCAGGTTGAAGTGGTTCAAGCCCAGCCTTTTTCTTTCTCTCCCAGAAAGAAAAACGCTGGCGAAAAAGAAAGAGGGGCCGAATAAAGCGGGGGGAGTGATATGACATCCGTCTGCTTATATTTTCAAGTCCACCAGCCGTTTCGTCTGAAGTGGTTCTGGCCGAATGGGGTCCCGAAGAACGGCCTAGAGGACTATTATTTCGACAACGGCCTCAATGAGTGGACTTTGCATAAGGTGGCGAAGAAGTGTTATTGGCCTGCGACGAAGAACATCATGGCCAACATCGACCGCCTCAAAGGCCAGAACAGGAAGTTCAAGGTCTCGTATTCGCTTTCCGGTTCCATTTTAGAGCAGATGGAGAGGTGGGAGCCGGACCTTTTGGACCTTTTCAGGCAGTTGGGGAAGTCCGGCTGCTGCGAGTTCATCAACGAGACCAGGTACCATTCCTTGGCGAGCCTCTTCGAGCAGAGGGAGGAGTTCAGGGAGCAGGTATTGGAGCACCAGCAGATGGTGAAGGACTACCTCGGCCAGAAGCCGAAGGTGTTCAGGAACACGGAGCTCCTGTACCACGACACGATCGCGAAGGAGGCTGAGGAGATGGGGTTCAAGGCCATACTCACCGAGGGGATCGAGAGGGTCTTGGACGGGTGGAGAAGCCCTAATTTCGTCTATACGAGGAAGGGGGGGAAGCTGAAGGTCCTTTTGAGGAATTACAAGCTCTCCGACGACGTCGGATACCGTTTCAGCGCGAAGTGGTGGCCGGGTTGGCCGCTTTCCGCGGAGAAGTATGCGGACTGGCTGAGCTGGTCGGCCGAGGACACGATCAACATCTTCATGGACTATGAGACCTTCGGCGAACACCAGTGGGAGGACACTGGCATATTCCACTTCCTGGATGCGATGCCGCATAAGATACTGGAGAAGCAGAACCTGGAGTTCAACACGCCGAGCGAGGTCGCGGACAGGTATTATCCGAGGGGGGAGATCACGGTCCCCTGGTATGAGACAGTCAGCTGGGCTGACATGGAGCGGGACGCCAGCGCATGGCTCGGCAACCACATGCAGCATTTGAACTTCTCCAGGCTGAAGGAGATGGAAAACGACGTGAGGGCCTCCAAGAACCCGGAGATGATGAAGGTGTGGAAGATGTTCCAGATAAGCGACCACTATTACTACATGTGCACGAAGGGGATGGGCGACGGCTCCGTCCACGAGTACTTCAGCCACCACGGCAACCCGTTCGACGCGGGCCTCAACTACCACGCGGCGATAATGGATTTCAAGGAGAAGGTGGTCAGATACAACCTCGAAAACGGAGGATCCGGGAAAAAGGCCGAAAAGACCGTGAAAAAACCGAAAAATGGGGTTTGACTTTTTATTTCGGTTTAGGCAGGTATTATCTTATGGATCGTCGGCGGATGCGGCTTCTTCGATGCCTTGAGATGGCAGGAAGATGTGATTGGCGCAGGAGGCTCGCCGAGTTCGACAGGCTGAGGGAAGATGGCCAGGATGGGGAGTTTGCTTCGGAGCTTAGGTCGGCTCTTAGAGGAAGAGTGCGTTAGATATCTCGTCATCGGCGGCTTGGCAAGCGTAAAATATGGGACGCCAATGGCGACGTTCGACTTGGAGGTCGCATTGGACAGATCTACGGTAAAGGATTCCCTTTTTTAATCCCTTGAAGATGCGGGTTTCTCGCAGGTCGAGGGCAAATCCTTCAGGGAATTCCTGGGTAACTCCTACACTGTTTTCAGGTCTGATGCAGGGGAGGCGGGTTTCTGGGTAAAGGTGGACGGGTTCGAATTCGACGATGAGGCATGGAGACGCAGACAAACTGAGGAGTTTGAAGGCGTCGCTGTGAATTTCATCTCAGCTGAGGATTTAGCGGCGTCCAAACTCGCGATCAAAGGTTCCGAATCGGATGAAATAGGCAGCATGTCAGTGATTCTTTCCCAGACTCACCTCGGGAGGTTTGACTACGAGTACTTCAAGAGAAGAGTCACCCAGCATGATCTTCGGGAAAAACTCGAATCAGTCATCGAAGATCTGGAGTCCCTGAAGGCTAAGGGACATCTAAAAAGGGACATAGATGCCGTTAAACAGCATCTTTTGGGGATATTGAAGGCATAAATTCGGCAAAAAGAAGGCGGTCATTATAGTTTATCCACTCCTATGCCCGGTATACTGCCTGGTATTGTTTTGCGAGCTCTCTCCAGTCGTATTTTTCGGCCTCTTTGCGGCAGGCTGCGCCCATCTTCATCAGGCTTTGGCCGCTTCGGTCGCCGAGGAGGTATTTTATCCCCCACGCGATGCTCTCCGGCGTAATGTTGACCTTCACTCCGGTCCTGAAGTTGTCGATTATCTCGGATGGGCCTCCGACGTCGCATGCGACGACGGGTTTGCCGCAGGCCCAGGCTTCGAGGGTGATTATGCCGAAGGGTTCGTTCCTTGATGGGACGCAGACGAGGTCGCATGACTTGAAGAGCTCGAGCTTCGTCTTCTCGTTGACGTAGCCGAGGACCCGCATCTTATCCCCCACGCCGAGGTACGCTGCCCTGCCTTTGAGGTGTTCTATCATGTCGCCCGAGCCTGCGAAGATGAGCCTTGCGTTGTAGTACTCGCGTATGACGTCGGGCATCGCCTCCAATAGGAGGTCGGGGCCTTTCTGGTAGGCTACGCGGCCGAAGAAGAGTATCAGCGGGTCGAGGGGGTGGAAGCCGTATCTTTCCTTTATCCGCCCTGCGTCGACGGTGCCCTCGAACTTTTTGACGTTGGTGCCGTTGTAGATGACTGTGACCTTGTTCTCTGGTATCTGGTATTCGCGGCCGAGCTCGTTTCGCATGATGTGGGATACTGTCGTTACTTTGCAGGATATGTAGCCGCCGAGCCATTCCCTGTGGCGGATCCTTGCCGAGAACCAGTTGTCTGCGTAGTTGTTGCCGTTTCTGCCGTATTCTGTGCTGTGGGCGGTCCAGACGACGTTCGTGTAGCCCTTGTTCGCCTTTATGTTCGCGAGGGCGTTGACGACGTGCCAGTCGTGGCCGTGTACGGCGTCGAATCTGCCGTATTTCTCTTCTGCCCAGTGGAAGCATGAGACGAGGCTGTCGCACATGTGGTCCATGTATTCGATGAAGTCGTCGCATGCGGGGCAGAGGCAGCGGTGTTCCCAGACGCCGTTTATCCGCTCATGCTCCTGTTTGCCTTCCGACATCCGCGTGAAGACGTGGACTTCGTCACCGCCTGCGGCAAGGGCCTCTGACAGCTGCGTGACTACGGCTGCTACTCCCCCCACAGGTATGGAATTTAGCGTCTCCCATGAGAATACTGCTATGCGCATTACCCCTCACCCCCCTAGATGAGTATTTTTATCCCTATTTTAGCTTGACCGAGACTACTGCGCCTTTGCGGTCGATGATTACTTTTTCTTCGCGGGCCAGCCATCCGATGGCCATAGCCATCATGTTGTCGTCGAGCCCTGTTTTTTTCTTGACTTCAGCCAAGGTTGCGGGCTTTCCATTGTTCAATGCGGTCCATAGCTTTCCAGCGGATGTTCCAACTTCTCCCCATATGTCAGCCATTTTTCTTTTCACCTCAATTTGACTTATCAGAGAGGTAGTGTTATTCACCCCCCCTCCTGAATAGGTTTAGTTATTGGAGGAATAGTATAAAAGCGGCGAAGCGTTCGGATAATGTTCAAGGAGGAGGGGAAGGTTAGCACTGGGGCAAAATGAGGCCACTGTTCCGGATATATAGCCAGTATGCTTAGTATAATTGTTCATGTGATGACAGCGAAGTAGTCCGACCAGTGACGACAAGGGTAGCTGCTGATGGACAGATATGCATATATCAACCGAATATGTTTCTTTTGGTCAAACTTTTCTTTACAAAAGAAAAGTTTGCGACAAGGGTAGCTGCTGATGGACAAACATGCACATATCAACCGAATATGTTTCTTTCCGCTAGCGATTACGCGGAACGCAGTTCCGCGGCGACAGAAAGCGCAGCTTTCCGGATTCTTCGCAAGAAAGGGCTGAGCTCGGATGGACGGTATAATATCCTTATTCCCATATCCTATCTGTGGAAATGCTCCGATTGGCTGGTTTGTGTGGCGTGATTGCCTCTTTGATCGGGGTGTTCGGCGTCTTGGCAGCGGTCGCGGCCTGCGGGCCGGGTTGTTCGGAAACCGTCCCATACCGGGTTAACGTGTGGATAGCCCGGGGAGATGACGGGGGTTTCAGCTGGAGGTCCAATGCTTTGAGCGACCTGGGAGTCACCGGCCATGGGTGGATCTTCAACGGCTGCCTCATCATAGCTGGGATCTTGAGCTGCCTTTTCATACTGGGCTTCGTCCATAGGCATCGCAGGAGCGGGCTCATCAGGCCCACTGCAGTCCTGCTATTGTCCGGGGCTGTCGGCCTCGCCCTTGTCGGAGTATACACCGAGGAGTCATTGAACGCCCACATCCTGGTCTCTGCGGTATATTTCATAGCCTACCCCCTTGGGATGGTGTCTGCAGGGGTCGGCCTCCTGCGTTTGAGGGAGGCGGGTACCGGCTATCTTTCCATAGGAGCCGGATTGTCGGCTCTGGCAGTGATAGGTTCGGCGTATTGGTTTCGCGTCGACGACATGCTGGGCGTCGGTTTCGCAGTGCCAGAGTTCATAGAGGCGTTGATACTGGCAGGATGGACTAGCATTGCTGGTATGAGGCTTCTCAGAGGCCTCTGAGGGGGCCTATTTCAGGGATGCTATCCTCTTTTCTAGGTCGGCTTTCAGTTTGTCGCCTATGAATTGGCCTTTAAAGGCGTCTACTTTGGCCGCTATCGCGAGTTTGGCGGCGAATGTGCGAGATATCTTCCCTCTTGTGTTGCGGCTGGCCCCCCTAATCGCAGGCAGCTGGAATATGATGCCGTGCTTCGGAGGCTTCTTCCCGGTCTTGAGGAACCTGAAGAATGCGTCCTCTGCGCCGAGGAGCTGTATGGTGCCGGCGGGGAGGGTCGCTAGCCTTTGGAGGCCGTGTGCGAGCGATATGAGCCTTGCCCCGAGGACGGCTCCCGCGAGGGCGCTGATGTTGGGCGCCACATCCTGCATGAGTTCCCCTATGTAGTCCTCGACCTCCTTCTGGGTCTGGTACAGGTGGAGTATCGGTTTGGCCAGGGTTTGTACCGCTTTGATGTCTTTTTCGTCGAATGCGACCCCCATCGAGTCCCCGGTGGATTTGATTATCCTGTCGGTCAGCTTCGGCTCGAAGTTGAGCTTGGCTGATGCGAAGTTGCCTCTTTCCCCGACTTCGGCGACGAGACGGGCGTATGTGTCGTGTGCGGCGACCATGTAGTCCAGTTCGGGGAAGTGCAGTGAGTACCATTCCCTGAGGCGTTCGACGAGGCGGTTCACGGCCTCGTCTATGTCGTTGAGGCTGTCGACGGCCTGCATGAGGATCTGGTCTTTGTCGACTTCCTTCATTCGTTCGCGGACCAGGAGGCGGTTGACCTTCCGGACCATGGAATCGACGTCCCTGCGGTCGAGGTAGAGGTCCGTCGCTATCTTGTATACCGAGATCCTTTCGGCCTCGTTGACGAATGCCATGTTGAGCCCGGATCCCGAGAACCTTGGGGGATTGTTGACTTCGACCTTCCTGTTCCCGGTCGCGACCAGCTCCCTTATCAGCTTTGCCTCCTCCAGGCAGAAGGATCTCTCCGTCTTGCGCAGCCTTTCTGCGACCTGTATCGCATCCTGCGGGAAAAGGGCCTGCAGGATTATATTCCCGTTCTTTATGACGAAGGATCCGAGTACGTTTGTGACAAGGTGCATGATGGTATCCAGAAAGAATAGGAGAATAAGGCTTAAAATAGGAGGTCCACGGCCTTCAGCCCACGGTCTGCGGTTTCCTGTCTGCAGTTTTCAGTTTTCAGTTTTCAGTTCTCAGTTTTCAGTCTTGACGGAAAACCGAGAACCGAGAACCGAAGACCGCTAACGTCCCAGGTGGGTCCCGTCGGAGCGGCGTTTGAATGTGGGCTTCGAGCCGCCTCCGCGCCGCTGCATCAGGCTGATTGCGACGACTGCGAATATGCCGATCAGCACGAGTACGACCAGCACTATGAGGACTGGCACCCACAGATCGGAGATTATCGCCGTCGTTGATTTCAGCGCCGTCACCGGGGCTCCCGTATAGTCGGGGCCTGCGACTGCGATAACGTATTCGCCTGTCTCGTTCGCCGGCACGCTCGCCATGCCTGTGGAGTCAGTCGACGCCTTCAGTGATGCGTTACCTAGGGTGACAGTCAGGGGTACGCCCTGTTGGGGCCTGCCGCCGCTTGTCACGTTGACGTATAGTTTGTCCTCCTGGAACATGTAGGTCACTGTGACCGTCTTGGACAATACCTTGAAGGTGTCGGATGATGAGCCGTAGCTGGCCTTGGACGCCCGCACCTGGTAGTCTCCGGCTTTGGTCGGGGTGTAGGAGTATTCCGATGCGGTTTTCGTGTCGCCTACGGACGGGCCGGTTATATCCAGGGATGATTCGACAGGCTGCCCGTTAGAATTCATGACGGTTATCTTTACCGAGTCTCCGAGGGCTATCTCCTTCTTGTCGACTTTGACGGACAGCTGGCCGGTGGTGCTGAGGGTCGCCGTTCCGTCCGAGTATCCGGCCTTTGTGACGGAGATCGTGTATGTTCCGACGTCAGGCAGCGTGAACGTGTATTTGCCGGACGTGTCCGTGGGTCCTGTGATCCCTGGGCCTGCGTAGACCGTGGCTGCCGGGACGGGGTTGCCTGATGCGTCCTTGACTGTCACCGTCACCTGGCTGCCCTTCTTGAGGTCGGATGCCGGGGGGAGCTCTATCTGGAAGGTCCCCTTTGAGGTGAACGTGTCGGTAGCCTCGTCGTATGTGGTCTTTGAGGCCTTCACCGTGTAGCTTACAGATGTGGCGGGGGTGTATTTTACGGTGCCGTCCTTTGAGGTCGTCCCCACGGTCTGCTCGGTGCCGCCCTGCGGAGTGACCTTGACCGTCGCGCCTTCAACGGGGGCGTCATTTGCCGTGACCGTTAGGGTCATCTCCTTGCCGACAGGCGGCATCGCGGAGGAGAAGTCGATCGTCAGCTGTGACTTCGTCGAGACCTGGACGGTCTTCATCACCTCGTCATACCCGGTGGTTCCGCCGCCGACTATGAGCGTGTATGACCCGGGCGATGCTATCGTGAACGGGGCTGTCCCGTCCTGAAGGACCTGGCTCTTCACGTTTCCTGGCGTGAGGGTCACGATGAGGCCTATTGCAGCCTTCCCCGAGAGGGAGGTGACGTTGACCCTGAACTGCTCGCCCGCCTTCGGGTTGGCCGGCGTCGGGCCGCTCATGTTGAGGCCGTTGAGGACCGACATAGTCAGGGTCTCTTTGCAGTAGTCGGCCTTTGTGACGTCTATCTGGTAGTTGCCGTATGCGCTCTTGCCCATGTCATTCGATATCTTGAAGTCGGCCTCTCCGTCGGAGTCCGTCGTCTTGATCTTGGATTTGTCGTCGACGTCCCATGTGGCGTCGTCTATCCCGCTGTTGTAGTCCGTCCAGGTAAGTTTGACGGATGCGCCGTTCAGTTCGTCGTCGTCCTCGTCTATGACCGCCACGATGAACTTCTCGTCGATTGCTGGCAGCTCTGGGTCGAGGGACACTGACAATTCTCCGTCGTCGCCGTTGATGTCGATTTTGTCTGATTCGACCGTGTCTTCAATGTCTCCGGAGAGGGTCACTTCGACATCCAGGTTGTCACCGCATCTGTAGTTCATGAGGTTCTCGGACCAGACCCTGCCGAGGTCGTCCTCTTCCAGCTCGAAGTCGTTCGAGTTGATTGTGAAGTTGTAGCTGCGCCCGTCGACAAGGTCGATGGACCTGACCTTCTGATGCACGAGGACTCCGTCGACTGTTATTCCGACGTCGACGTCGGCGTTGTTCTCGTCGTCTGCGGCCGTGAATTTGACGAAGACGTCGAAGTTACCGCCTGTGTCAATCGAATTGGGCACGCTGACTTCCATGTCGTCTATGCCGGTGGCTGCGCTAGCCGGGGGTATGGCGGTCAAGAGGACGGCAACAAAAAATATGGCTGATAAAATCCTTGAATAATCCATGCTGTACTTCATATTGGGAACACCTACTTTAGCCAACCGTTCCCCGATATATATTGATTATGGGCCTTAAAAAACATCACATCTTCGAGAGCCGGGACTTGTGGGGCTTCTTGTCGCCAAGGAGGGTGGAATCGTGTTTCGTCCGGCCCTTGTGCGATCCGACGCCGCCTGAGCCGAAAGAGGGCATCTTCCATTCGCTGCCGAGGTACATGCGGCCGAGCTGTATGGCGATGATGGTCATGAGGGTTATCGCGAATATGATGATGAGGGGTGTGGTCAGCAGTATGAGGTCGTATGACCTGACGATGATCTGCCGCACGGTTAGTTCCCCATAGTTCCGGTTTAATTTTCCCAGGTTCGCCGTGATGGAGACGTTTCCTTCGCGGTTTATGCTGAATACCGCGGCTCCCGCCTCGTTCGTGGTGCCGTTGAATGTCTCCTGCCCCTTTATCACGGACACTGCCATCTGAGACACCGGCTGGCCTTTGCTCTTTACCTGTACGGTGAGCTGCCCCTTTGCCATAGTAGTGTTTATATCGAGCGGGTGGGGGGTCACGGTGAAGGTGAGGTTCGAGTTTATGTAGTTCGTCTTGCTGGCTGTGACCAGGTATTGGCCGGGTTTGTCGGGCGTCAGTGTTTGGCTGGAGCCGCTGTATGGTTTGATTATGCCGTCCGGGTCTCGGACGGTCAATTCTGCGGACGCGGGATTGTTGAAGGTGTCGAAGACCTTGAGCTCGACGCTGTTGCCGAGTTCGAATTCGCTCAGGCACTGCCCGAAGGTGAGCAGCCCGTACGGGGTCAGCTGAGCCGTATAGTCCCAGAAGAGGTCCTTCGTCAGCTTTATCCGGTATTCCCTCGCCTCCTGGAGGTTGAAGCTGACCTTGCCTGCCATGTCAGTGATGCGTTTGAATCCGGTGTCGGGTATCTCCACGAGGACGTCGCTGACTGGCTTGTCGTTCTGGTCATTGACTATGATCGTTATGGTGTCTTTGACTGTCGGGCTCAGGGGTTCGAATTTGACGTTTAATGCATGTTTCGCCTCGAAGGAGGCGGAGCCTACTCCGAACCTGTCCTTCGTGACCTTCATGGGGTAGGTCCCGGTGGAGGGGACGTTTTCGTAGTTGATGGTTCCGTAGTCGGACGTGGTATAGTCCCTGTCGACCCCGTCGGGGCGCTTCACGGTCACGACGGCTCCGGACAGCGGTTCACCCCTCGAGGTCACGGTTATGGTGGCGGTTTTTCCGACGACCGGCTGTTCGGGTGCGATCTTCACCTCCGGGATGAGGCGGTCTGAGACGACGAATGTCCGGTTTAGGGGCCAGTATTTTGTGCTCTGGTCGCCTACTACTAGGGTGTATGTCCCGGGCTGGCTGATCGAGAAGTTGGCGCCGCCGTTGAATGTTACTGGAACTATCCTGAACAGATTCCCTTTGGCGTCGAGTATCTTGACGCCGACGCTGGCGCCGGATGGGACAGCCACCATGACCATCTCGTTGATGACTGGATTATCCGGCCTTGGGCCGTCTATCATGAGCGGCCGCTTCGCGTATATGACCATTTCGCCGCAGATAAGCCGGTTGGACATGGTCAGGTGATATTCGCCTGCGACCTTGGGGGTGAACATGAACGAGCCGTCCTGTATAGTCCTACGTGATATGTCTTCCCCGCCATAGATGTCCTTGACCCTGACGTCGACGCCTTGGAGGGGGTCTCCTGTATCCTTGTCTGTCAGAATGACCCGGACCTCCTTCTCAGCGGTTGGTTGGGAGGGGTTCAATTCGACGTTGGGGACGTTACCGATGTTTATTTCGACGGTTTTATTGGTGACTAGGGCGTTTCCGATGGGCCTGTGGAGCTCGACCCTCGCCTGGCGTACGCCGCATTGGACGTTCTTCGCAACCCAGTCATCGGCTGAGAGGTCGAATCTGCCCTCTATCTCGTTTGCGCCGCAGGGGATGTTGAGGGTGTCGAAGCGGAAGTCGTCGACGTAGAATTCCGCGATCAGGTTGCATTCGGTGCCGGACAACCCGCTGAGCCGGGCTGTGACGTCGAATTTACCGAGATAGGATACGGGGTCTTCCGAGATTTTGATGCTGGTTATCTCGACCGCGCCCGCAAGGGGGCACATGAACGAAAATGCCAGCAATAGGAGGGTTATCTTGGCTTTGTTGTCCATCATCATCCGCTTTTCGTCGTATTTTGCTTTTGATATGACACCAGTCAGCCGCCCCATTTGACTATAAGGCGGGGGAATATATAAACGACCACCCTGGAGCAGGTGGTTCCCCCAATCAGAGGGATGCGGTCAACTCCACAACATCCTCGCCTTTGAGCGTATACCTGCGCAGATACGCGTCATGGCTGAACCCCTTGCCGATGAAAAAACCGATAGCCGCCTTGTTTTCGGACTTGACCTTGACGGTTACGCGCCGTATCCCCTCCACCGAAAGGAACCGCATCATCGAAGCCACGAGCGCCGAGCCGACGCCTATGCACCGTATGGATTCATCGACCGCGATCGGCCCCAGTTCCGCCCTTCCGACTGCCTTGAAGTATAGGGCGCCGATGAAGCCGACCATGCTTTTCCCGTCTTCCGCGACCTGAAACCTGAAATCAGGCCTCTCCGAGGAGGCTACTATGAAGTCTCTGGTGACTTCCACGTCTTCGAACCATGAGCCTGCGAGCCGGTAGAGCCGCAGTATTCCGTCTGCGTCCCTGTGCTCGTAGGCTCTGACCGTGAATGCCATGGCATAATTTATTTACGCAGCGGATAATAACACAGATGCATGAAGTATGTGATCGTTGTTCCGGACGGGATGGCAGACAGGCCCCTGAAGGAGCTTGGCGGCAGGACGCCCCTTGAGGCTGCAAAGACCCCGAACATGGACGCAGTCGCCAGGGGCGGCGCATGCGGCATGGCCAAGACCTTCTATTCCGGGCTGCCGTATGACTCGAGCATCGCGAACATGGGGATACTCGGCTACGATCCGAGAAAATACTTCACAGGCCGATCACCGCTCGAGGCAGCGAACTTGGGAGTCGTCTTGGAGGACGGGGACCTGGCGCTCAGGTGCAACCTGATAACCGTAGCGGATGGCAGGATCAAGGATTTCACCGCGGGGCACATATCCAGGCAGGAGGGTTCGGAGCTTATCGAGGCATTGAAGGAGAGGCTTGGGGTCGCGGGTTTGGAGTTCTATCCAGGCGTCAGCTACAGGAACCTCCTTGTCATAAGGAAGCGCCTGAGGCCTTCGGATAGGATCTCCACGAAGCCCCCCCACGACATCGTCGGAGGCCTGGTTTCAAGGAACATGGTCAAGGCGACTTCGAAGAGGGGTGAGGAGACTGCAAGGCTCCTGAACAGGCTCATCGTCGATTCGGCTTCCGTCCTTGAGGATCATCCCGTGAATGGGGGGAGGAAGGCGCGTGGCAAGAACGTCGCCAACAGCGTCTGGTTCTGGGGCGCGGGTACCAGGCCCGACCTTCCGTCTTTTGAGGAGAAATTCGGGATGAAAGGCTCGCTTGTCTCCGCCGTCGACCTCTTGAAGGGGATTGGCAAGACCATCGGCTTGGATGTGCTGGACGTCAAAGGAGCGACAGGCTATATTGACACTAATTATATCGGCAAGGCCGACGCCGCCTTGGACAGCCTGAAAAGGGTGGACTTCACATATGTACATATCGAGAGCACCGACGAGGCGGGCCATGAAGGCAGCATAGAGCACAAGATCAGGGCCATCGAGGACATCGACAGGAATGTCGTGGGCGAGATCCTCGGCAGGATGGGCTGCGACTTCAGGATGCTCCTTTTGCCGGACCACGCCACACCCATCGAAATCAGGACGCACACTAAGGAGCCGATACCCTACGCGATATATGATTCGACGAAGGAATCTGTGGGCGCTTGCGCGTTCACGGAGCGGGAGATCAGGAAGAGGAGCCCGAAGAAGGCCGTCGAATCGTACAGGCTCATGGGGCTATTGAGGGGGGATTGACCCTCACCCGTCTTTTACTTCCCAGTTTATCGGCTCCTCCGGGGTGCTGAATTCCGATGTCGCGTTCTGGCCGACCAAGTTGGGGCTGTGCACCCCGGTGACGATGGCTATGACCTCTATCTTCTCCCCCATCTTCGGGTCCACCCTCGCGCCCCATATGACGGTTGCCTTCGGGTCGAACTCCTTCGTCAGAAGCTCGCCGACCTTGTTGGCTTCGCCGAGGGTGAGCCCCTCGCCGCCGGTGACGTGTATGAGGGCGCCGGTGGCCCCGCGGGAGTCGACGTCCAATAGCGGATGCTCTAGGGTGTTTCTCACAGCGGCCTCGACCTTGTCCTGCCCGCCTTCGGCCTCTCCGACGCTTATGACCGCCACGGACCCGCCTACCATGATGGATTTGAGGTCTGCGAAGTCTATGTTTATGAGGCTCGGCTCCATTATCGCCTCGGTCACGCCCTTCACCGCCCTTGCGACTATCTCGTCTGCGACGCTGAACGCCTTGTCCAAGGGCAGGTTCGGGACGTATTCGACGAGCTTGTTGTTGTCGACGACGATGACGGTGTCCGCGACCTTCCTGAGCGCATCGATCCCCTCTCGCGCCTTTATGAGCCTGGCCCTCTCGAGCTTGAATGGGAAGGTGACTATCGCGACCACGATCGCTCCGATGCCCTTCCCTATCTCCGCGATTATCGGAGCCGCTCCGGTCCCTGTGCCTCCGCCCATGCCGGCGACGACGAACATGAGGTGCGTGCCTGCCAGGACGTCCGTGAGCTCGGCTTTGCTTGATTCCGCGGCTTTGGCCCCCAGTTCCGGGAATCCGCCTGCGCCGAGGCCCCGCATCAGCTTCGCGCCTATCAGTATCTTTGTGATTTCCGGGTTGAGTTTTTGGAGGTCCTGCTTGTCTGTGTTGACCGCTACCAGGTCGGCTCCGCCGATGCCGATGCGTTTGAGACGGTTGACTGTGTTGTTCCCCCCGCCGCCGACGCCGCAGACGACGATCCTGAGGTGGTCCGCATCCTCGAATTCGTCATAGAGACGCTTCTCCAGGACGCCGTGCTCGATGCCAGCATTAACGATAGAATCCATGATGTCCGTAACCTATTGTGTGGGGCCTTTTAAATCCAACGTCATAAGGGAAGAATCTTCAGAAGTCTGCTGGCAAGACTCTGGTTCCAGCAATAAACGTAAGAGACACAGCCACTCTACAGCGTATTAAAAAAGGGTACGCCTAGTAGTATAATATGATGGGAGAATTACAGAGAGGGCCTGAGCGGAAAGTTATCCCGATGATTCCGCAAGTTGACGAGCTTCTTCAAGCCTCTGATGCGAAGTCAGCACAGAAGCCGGCATTCAGGGGTGACGAGGCCAGGATGGTCAAAGCAATTTGCCTTGTTTTGGGGGGGCGGGCCGAGGAGGCGAAGGCCGTCATACTTGATCGGAACATCGCTCCTGAGGTTTCGGCAGAGGATAAGGCGCGATATCTTGCTGCCAGGAATGAGGTTGACGAGTTAAACAGAAGGATGAAAGCCACCTCAGAAGATGCGGCCACCCTTGATACGCTAAGGGGGCAAAGGAGCGGAACAGGGTATATGAGGGCCCGGTCCCTTTTGGTCAAGTTCATGATCGGTAACGGGGATGAGGGCTTGATGAACGGCTACATCGATCCTTACGATCCCAAGAAGGATATGGAGGGACAGTCGGCCATAGTGAGGCTGTCCAACAGCCCGAGGGTGAAGGAAGCCTTCGAAGCCCTGAAATAGAAGCCCAGCATATTTTCTGAGCGGACTAGGCCGGGCTGGCAGGCGCAGCCTGCCGCCGCAAATCGTCTTAGGCGGGGCTGAGTGCCGGGAGGACGCTTTGTCTCGTCCGTGGTATCAGTCAAATTGCTCCTCCCTCCATAAAAAATTTCATTTCGCTGAATTTTGCGGCGGCGGTCGTCGGAGGCTCATATGCGAGATAGATGGATACGTAGGCATAGGCGAGGATGTTTAATGCCGCCAAAATCAGGACGAACAGGATCATTTTCTTTGCCAAGGCTTTGATATCCGGTCTTCTATCCGCCTTCCGGGACGAAATCAACTCTTTCGCGGTTTGTGCAAGACAATATAGAGCCGCTACGAATATGCTTATGACCAGTAATAAAATCCTGATGTTGTAGGTTACGGTGACTATGGCCCGGGGGGTGCGATAGATCTCGCAATCGCTGGGAGCCGGATTGGATATTTTCACCCCATCCAAACGGGACATGCAGACGTATACCTGGCATGGGCCCTCTAAATTCTCGCACATGGCATAGTCCTTTGCTATTCTTGCAATGCACCAATCTTTCTCGCCTTCGATGTTCTTGCAGACGGATTCGTTCCTCAGCCTCAAGGCAACCTCCTCGAAGCAGTTGTCCCTGCTAGCATCATTCTTAAGGAATTTTCCCCCGGGATGTAAGGATATGTTACCGCATAAGGAGGCGTCCCCCAGCCCCAATGCAAGCTTCATGAAGCATTCGTCGCCGCGGGAGACGTTAATGCCAGCGACCTTAGGGCAGATTGACGCGTCACCGGCCCACACAGCCATTTCAATCTGGCAGCCGAGCCTTAGGTCAGGCGTTTCAATCTTGTCGCAGAATGAAATGTTACCGAGCCTCATAGCCATCGCGGAATAGCAACGACCCCTGTTTCCTAGCATCCTTTCGCACACGCCAGAATCGTTTAGCCTAATCGCGACTTCAGCAAAACAGGAATCGCGACTGAACATCATCGTATTGCAGATTTCCGGCATTTGCATCAAAACGGCGATGCGGGACATGCAATCTACACCGCAGTCTTCAGGGGCCGAGAAATTGCCGAGGACCGATGCTGCGAGTGCGCCGTCGTCTGAGACGGACATGATCCGATAGCACAATGCTTGGGAATTCCCGCGCCTCATGCTTGCGCACGGAGTGTTGTTTTTCAAGGACGTTGTTAAGAGCTTAAAACATGGATCCCGGTCAAACCTATGATAGGGGCTTTGATCGCATATTCCGGGATCGTCCATTTCGAAAGCATACCTCGCATAGCATGAGACCCTTTCGGGCGCGTATCCGCTATCCCAGCAGTCCTTAAGCTCCCTGTCTGACGCCCCGCCGACAAGAATGACCTTGGTGGCCGGCTCCCTGCCGACAACAATGACTTCGGTGGCTGACGCTTGGCCGACAACGATAAAAGCAGACAGCAGGGATAGCATGAACAGAAAAAATCTTCCTTTCGATTTGCCGAAGAGAACACGAATAATGGGGGACATAATACAAAAATTATTTTCCAGGTATAAGAGCGAGAGAGGTTGGTTTTTTAATCTGATTTTGCGTATACATTGACCGGTGGACTAGGCCGGGCTGGTAGGCGTAGCCTGTTGCCGCAAATCGTCTTAGGCGGGGCTGAATGCCGGGAGGCGAGTCTTGGGTTGCCGTGCGGGTCCGGTGCGGAACCGTGAGCCTTCGTCTCACTGGATGGTCTATTTTAGGAATCTGGTCAGGGCCGGAAGGCAGCAGCCATAACTTCAGTGGACTGTGCTTGTGGGGGTGCGGGGGCGAGAACCGCGCCGGAGCCACCTGCGCGTCGATCCAAGAAGCCACTTCCGGATGTCCGCCACCTAAACTCCAGGTTTCACCCACATAGACAGGCATTCCCCGTCCTTGCATCCGTTGTTGCACGCCTGAACAGGCGAGCGGGCGAGCGTGTTCTTCTCTATGCAGACCGCGTACGGAGTCGCGGGGTGCTGGCATATCGGAGTCCTCCGGTTCAGGTAGACATCGCCCTGGTGGCATATCCTCTCCTCGGTCACGTTGCCGCAGTCCATGTTGACGGAGCAGGGGAAGGACATCATCGTAGTGGTCGTCGACGTGGTCGTCGACGATGTGGTCGTCGACGTGGTTGAGGAAGTGGTCGTGGAAGTCGAGGACGTCGACGTAGTGGAGGTTGATGACGCCGTAGTCGTAGTAGTAGTTCCTAAAAGGTCTAGGTTCAGTCCTCCCGAGAATGTCATGAACACGAGGCCGATGAGCGCCAGCAGGATTACGAGGCTGCCCGCCAATGCTACGACCCTGATGTCGGGTTTGCTGGCAGGCTTCGGCGTCTGGCGGTATTCGCTCGCCTCCTTCGAGGCCTGCATGATCGCCTCCTCCGGCGAGAGTGCAGGGGCGGTTTCGGTTTTTTGCCCCTCTATTGGCCCCTCGATTTCTGGGGGTTTCGGGGCTGCTGTCTTGGTCCGTTCGAATGTCTTTACAGTCTTCGGTTCGAATCCGCATTTCGGGCAGTTGCCCTGCCCTTCGACGATCTCGCCGCAGTTTACGCAGACCCGTTTGCCGCCAAGGCCCCCGGAAGCCATAATAGTATCACCGTCGCCGCCGTCTTTCCGGCGGCCTAGAATCCTCAGGAGAGGATTATCTTCGAGAGTATCTCCAACAATATTATGGCGACTACCGCGCCAAGGAACATCTTCGGGTCGAGCTTGGGCCCTCCCTCGTCGACGTCGAAGTACCTGATGAGGCCCGCGCCGCCTGCAAGGCCGTCCCTTTTAACCTTCTTCAAAGATGGCATTTTACCCAACCTATTAGGGCGGACGCTCTTATTAAAGGCTCATTCTGCGTATAGGCGCCCCTATTGTCGGTCTAAGGCCGACTTTATCCCGAGGATTTGCGCTTTGACCCTTGAGTCCCATGACCACGAGGTTGGTGTCTCGGTGTTTATGACACAGGCTGCGCACCTTCGGAGAAAGTTCTCAAATGAGGCTGAATCCGGCCTCTTGGGGTCCATGGGCCCTACCTCGAGGACCATGCCGTGGTCATTTTTTTCCGAGTATATCATCGGCTTCTTGTAGACGCTGACCCCTTTTCCCTCCAGATCCGCGAGAATTCCCCTGCCAAGGCTCCCTGATGCGTTAGACCGGTACTCGTACAGGTAGAATCCATCGGGGTTGTCGGTCAATGGGCGGCCTCCGGCTGATAGTTCGCTGTTATCCTCATGCAGGGTGCATCCGAGGACGAATTTCGCGCTTTCTCCCTCTATGAACCTGCGAACCAATGTGGCCTCCTGGGTTCTGCTTGATTCGCCAAAGTCGCGGTTTATGTCGGTGCCAGACGCTGATGCCCGGGTCGTTGCCTCGAAGCCCGATGGGTTCATGCAGGGGATGACGGTGAAATTGAGCCTGCCGGAGTATGGGGAATGGTGTTGTTCCATGAAGTCCAGCGCCGCCTGCACCCCTGCCTTTTCATCCCCGTGGATGCCCGCGCAGATTATGACATTCGGGGCATCCGGCATACGGCTTCCAGATTTTATCGCATACAGGGGGTAGGTCTTGTGGGAGTGGGTGACTTCACCGAGCTTCAGAACCTCATGCCTAAGCTTTAGGGAGTCAATCCGCATCATGACATCCCGGAAATACAGGCTTGTCGCCTCAAGGGGCCCCATTGTCAGCGGCAAGGCGGGGGATGATGTTTCCCGCAAGGGGGTAAGTTTTTGTTGGTTGTCTTCGGAGGCCATAATACATATTCGACGAGGACAGGAAAATAAAGACAGCGCCCCGGCCGGTTCATGGGGTCAGCGGTACATCGGCAGCTGCTGGTGCATTTCCTTGAAGTTCTCCTGCGGCCTTCTAAGGCCGGCGAATGAGAGACATTCGGCCTCAGGCCTCAGTCTCTCTGATGGATGGCTGACGCCGCAACAAGCCCATGCCGCAAACAAGGCCCAAGACGGGACCGTTTGCCAGGGCGATAGACGGAAGACCGCTATCTGTACATTGGCAATTGTTGGTGCATCTCTTTGAAGTTTTCCTGGCCGATCTTCATCTGTTCGAGGTTTTCGCGGAACTTCTCCTCGATGTCGTGGCCCGCCTTCGTTAGCTCCTCTATGCTGACGGTAAGGCCGAGGATGTCGCTTAGCATCTTCATGAGGCTCGCCGCCGCGAGCACGTCGGGTATGTAGGTCGTCTCCACCATCAGAGACGTGACTGGTATTTCTAAGCAGCAGCATTTTATCATCAGGCTCGAGCTCATCCCGGTGAGGACGCCCTCGTTCATCTGCTTGATCTTCAACGCCTTGATCTTCTCGATCATCTGCCCGTCGGTGGACACGGCCAATATCTCATGCTCCTTGCTGGTCTCGACCCCGGGGATGCTTGCCAGGAGGATCGCCTTCTTCGGCTTGATCTTCTTGAACCAGTTTATGACTTCGGTGCTGAACTCGTGTGTGAGGTTGAGGGGGATTATCAGCTCGGAGAACAGGACGACCAGGTCGCCCTTCGAGTATATCCGTATGGGGTGCATGGGCTTGCCGTCGTGGACGACTGCGATGGCGTCGAGCTTGTCGGACTCTATGTAGCCGATCTGTTCCATCTTCTCCTGGCGGATGAGGTGGTTGCCTGCTATGGTGCTGACGTATCCCCTGCTCGGGAACGCTTCGATGATGGTTGGATTGTCAGGGACCTTGCCGGTCACGACGATGTTCACTACCATAAAGGGATATTTGTCGAAGGAGTATATAATCGGTGGAATTGCCATGAGGCTGGCATTTTTAAAACGATTATTATTCATCGAAAATAGATTACCTTGGATGCTGCCGGAATCTCGGCTGAAAAGTCTCCGTGCAGGAGGGGACACATATGCTGTCCTTTTCATCCTGCTTCTTGCGGCTCCGAGTCTGGTGTGGATAGCCCTAGACGCCAAACTTCCGAGTGGCGACTGCCTCGACTACGCCGAAGAGTCTTTGAGGCTCTATTCGGAGCTAAAAAGCAACCCCAAAAATTGGCTGTCTTTGGTTTTTCAAATATCCCCATATAAGCCGCCTTTGATGATTTGGGTCGGGCAGTTTTTCGTCCCGCTTGGATTGTTGACGAAATCGATGGAGTTCGGCCTTCGGCTGCCGGTCTTCCTTGTGCAGGTTCTGACCCTTGGGATCATGTTTGGAACGCTGAAGTCCATGTACTTCAACCGTCTCATCTCCCTTGCGGGCTGCGCCGTTATCGCTGCCGCGCCGATATTCGTCGCAATGTCGGGGCAGTATTACTCTGACGTCTTCGTCCTCCTGTCGGTGACCCTGTTCATGAGGATTATGGTCCGTGCAGCCTCCATGGACAAGGCAACGATCCTTGCAAGCATTTTGGCAGCCGCATCCATAGGAGCCCTCTCGAAACTGTCCTCCCCCCTTTACTGCATCGGGCCCGCGGCCCTAGTGTTGGCCAGAATCCGAGGGAAAGGCTTTGGCTTCGCGAAGTTGAACCCGCTCTTGGCGTTCGCAGCCTTGGTTTTGGCGGCGTCGGCGTCCGCCTGGTTCTATTTACACATCGGCCCGGCCTGGGGCCACGCGGTTTCTTCCGCAACATCCCCCCGATGGGGGCATAGGGCGGATGTCATCAGCAAGCTCCAGATATTGGCCGGGATATCGGGGGTGAACCTGACAACAGGCTTCACGATCGCAATGTTCATCTTCGCCCCTTTTGCTCTCGCATGGATCACGGTGAAAAAGGGATTCAAATCGTGGGACATATATTTGATGGCCTCGATTTTTCAGATAATCCTGTTTTATCTGGTCTTTTCCTTTTCCACCAACGAGTTCCCGAGATTCCTACTCCCACTACTTCCATATTTCGCAGTCGTTTCCTGTTGGATTTTAAGCCGGGCAGACAAGTATGCGAGAACTTTCGCGCTTGCCGCCTTAGCGCTCCTAACATTACAGTTGCTCCTTGTGGATTCGTGGGCTTTCAGTTTGGCGGGGAAACCTGACGGGACAGCCTTCCTCAATGGGCTGCAGACGCACGACAGCGATAAAGAGCAGCTTATGGGATTCATGGAGAAAGCCTGCGGCCTTCAGGCGAACGGTACTATGAGGATTGTCGAGATCTTCGGATACGATTATCGGGCTCAGGAGGCAAAGTATTATTCAGCCCTTTTCCGGTTCCGAAATGGCGCAAAATGCGATCAAATCATCCTGAGGAATTGGGAGTGGAAACCTGAGGGCGGACTGGCTCTGTTAAGATCGTATGATCCGGCTTACGTGTCGTTAGAATCCGGTTTAGCTCCGAAAAATCAGGTCGACATCGCCACACTGGAGAAAATGATGAAGGACAGCGTCGAATACGAGCGCGTGGAAATGGGAGAATATCCGGCCATGGCGGTTTTCCGCTTCAACCAAACACCTACTTGAAGTGGTCGTATCCTCCCTTCAGGGGCTTTTTCCTGCCGCACGACTCAATCGTCAAACCCTGCCTTTTCTCCACTATCTCTCCGACGACAGTGACCGGGCAATCTATGTGCGCCACCTTCCCCAGGTACGCTTGAGGGACGGTGAACACGAGCTCGAAGTCTTCCCCCCCGTTCAATGCGTAATCGTACGGGTCTTTGCCGACCTTATGCGCGGATTCGATAGTGGATTTGGATATGGGTATGTCCTCCTTTCTCACGAGGCCCCCGACCTTGCTCATATGGCAGATGTGGTTGACTTCGCTTGCCAGGCCGTCGGAGACGTCTATCATCGCGTTTGCATAGTGTGAGATTTTCCTGGCCTCCTTTAGCCTGCATTTCGGCTCCAGATACGCTGTGAGCTCGCCGCGCATTCCCCCCTTCAAAAGTTCGAGGCCTGCGGCGCTTTTTCCGAGGTCGCCTGTGACGCATATGAGGTCGCCGACCTTCGCGTCTGAGCGCAGGCATAATCTGTCCTTTTCCACTTCTCCGAGCATTGAGACGTTTATGACCATCATGTCCGCGTGCGTGGTGTCTCCGCCGACGATGTTGAGGTCGTATTTGTCGGCGACGTGGTACAAGCCTTTGTAGAGGCGGTCCATGAACTCGACCGACGTGTCATGTGTCAGTGATATTGAGATGACAGCGTATGTGGGGAGGCCGCCCATTGCTGCGATGTCTGAGACGTTGACCTCCATCGCCTTCATCCCTATCTGTTCGGGGCTGGCCCAGTCGCGGCGGAAATGATCGCCGTCGCAGAGCATGTCGGTCGTGAAAAGCTGATACCGCTCCTTCGTATACTTCAGGACCGCCGCGTCGTCGCCTACTCCGACGACCGCCCCGCCAGGCCGAGCAACCCTGTTGATGAGGGCGAACTCGCCGCCTATGTCCTTGATTTTCATGTTATCTTGCATTTATTGTACTGAGATGAATAAAACACCATGGAGATTAGTTCTTCTCTGGCGTCCATTATCCTGTTAGCTTTCGCAGCCTTTATGCTGTTAGTCGCCCGTTTGATCGGCCCGAAGGGGGGCATGATACTGCTGAGCGGCAGCCAACCGTATATGTGGTATGAGATCAGCACCAAACCAAGGTTTCAGAGGGTGCTGAGGGAGCTTTCAGAGGAACTGGGGTGCGAAATACCAGATGGATGGAATCCGGGAACATGCGTGGATTTCGAGGTGAGGGGGAGACAAGCGGGGGTGCGACTCGAAAGGAAAGGATTGATCGAGAGGTATGCGACATGGGTATATGCGGCATACGAGGGTGAGAGCGACAATTTTCTCGTAAAAAGAGGCGAGGGGAAAAACGGGGAATTGAACATTTATGCGCCCGACAAGTCAAAAGCTGCCAGAGTGTTTACCGATTCGGTGGAATCCAGGCTGAAAAGATTGATGATTCACAGCAGGGATGAGGTATCGACAGAACAGGGGGAGATTTTATTCAAGAGCCGGAGGATAATCTACGAGCCAAAGAGGATGGCTGAGATGATCAACGTATTATGCGATATAGCCGACGGCATCGAGAAGGATGCCTGATCGTTCTATCGTATTCCGTTGGCTTCATATGTGTCAAGAGCGTCGTCGCCTAAGGATCCGACGCATCAATCCCCCGTTTGAGGGCGGTTTTTAAGCTGGAGATTTTTTATCCTGCGGGGTAATACTATACCGGCATATGTTGAATTATTTTTCCGTGGATGTGGAGGATTGGTTTTGCGTCAGCAATCTCAGCCGGGTCATCGACAGACGCAATTGGGACTCATGCGAGTTGAGAGTCGGGATTGGGTTAAACCAGATACTTGATCTGCTCGAAATCCACAAGGTTAAGGCCACTTTCTTCGTTTTGGGATGGATTGCGGAGCGTGTACCTGATCTGATCCGGAAGATAGACGAGGCCGGCCATGAGATAGGGATTCACGGATACGGCCATTCACTGTTGAGCCAGATGGATAAGGAAGAATTTAGGATAGACGTCGGGAAGGCCTTGGACTGCGTCAGGGACTGCGGCGTTAAACAGAAAATCCTGGGGTACCGGGCTCCCTCATTCACGCTAAAACCGGAGACTTTTTGGGCGTTGGAGGTGTTGGAGGAATATGGGCTCAAGTATGACTCGTCAGTTTTTCCTATCTCTTTCCATCCGGATTATGGCGTGCCCGATGCGCCGCTTAAGCCGTACAAGATATCCGCCGGAATAACCGAATTCCCGCTCTCCTGCGCGGAGTTTTTCGGCATGCGGCTGCCTTGCAGCGGCGGCGGCTACTTCCGCATATTCCCGTATGCCTATACAAGGTACTGTATCAGGAATTGCAATAATAATGGCCGGCCAGTAGTCTTTTATATACATCCCTGGGAGCTCGATCCCGGGCAGCCTCGCGTGGAACTGCCCTTAACCAAGAGGTTCAGGCATTACCGCAATCTCGGGGGGACTCGCGGGCGGCTTGAGCGCCTTTTAGATGATTTCAGGTTCACTTGCATAAGGGAGGGTCTAGAGCTGTGAAAACCCAAAGGGAATATTGGAATAGCGAGTCGGAGTCGTTCCAGAAGATTTATTCTCACGATAAGTCGGCGTTGTCGAACCTGATCGACCGCATCTTCAGGGCAGACATGTACGGGCGATTCGAGTATGCGATGGGAAAGATCCGGCCATTGGAGGGGAAAACTGTTCTTGACGTGGGATGCGGAAGCGGGAAGTACAGCGTGGAAGCCGCAAGACACGGAGCCCTGCGCGTGGTCGGCCTGGACATATCGGAAAACATGGTAAGGCTTTCCAGGAGAAACGCCCGGGAAAACGGCGTTGATGACAGATGCAGTTTCATACATTCGAGCCTAGACGCCTACGTTGGCGCAGAGAAATTCGATGCGTGCATAGGCATGGGATTATTCGACTACGTTAAGGAGCCTCTGCCATTACTCAAGAAGATGCGGGATGCGACAGGGGACGTGGTCGTTTTATCTTTTCCCAGGCTGATGACCTGGAGGGCACCTATCAGAAAGACGAGGCTGATGCTGGGAGGGTGTGAAGTATATTTCTACAGTAGAAGCCGCGTGGATTCGTTGATGGCGGAAAGCGGCTTCCCCAGTCATGAAGTCAAAAAGATAGGCAACCTGTATTGTGTGACCGGATACTGCAGGCGATCGGAATAATGTGAGGGACGCCAACACTTCGTACCGGACTTTGCTGATCCTTGTTCTGACGGATCGGATGATATAGGGATTATTTAAGGGATTCCCGCAGATAGATTATTCAGTGGAAGGTGAGCCGGTTTCTGCAAATGATTTGAGCGTGGAATTGAGGTTCCGCGAAAAAGCCGTTCTTTTGTTTAAAAACCCCTCCGCCCTGATTTCCAGGCAGCTGCCTCGGGCATCCATGACGAGAGGCGTGGAAGTCGTCCTTATTGCGTCATTGTTTGCTGCGTTTGCCCTGCCCCTCATGATGCTGGCAACCGGGAGCCCCCTTGTGATCGTAGGCCTCATGTTCATCTTCTGCCTGGTCGGGTATCCCATCATGGGCCTCATTGCCTCGTTCATTTTTGCAGGAGGGGAGTATCTTGTCGCACGGATCCTTGGCGGAAGATGCACGTTCACTGAGCTCTATTATATGATGGCGTCGGTTTATTTCCCGGTTTATATCCTCATCGCCGCTGTTGTGCAGCCGTTGATCCAGGGGATTTTGGAGAGGGTCATATCGCCGGTCTTTGGAATGGGGGCTATCGTCGTAAGCTATATCCCGCATATTTTTTCATTCTATCTGCTGACGCTTATCCTTCGTCAGACCTGCAGGATGAGCGCTATTAAGGCTGTCCTATGTTGGCTGATTCCGGGGGGGATGCTGTTTGGGGCATCAATCTTTTTCCTGCTCGCTTTTTCATCCGTGACGGGTCTCAGCCCCCTGAATCCGACGGAGGTCGTAAGGGTCGACGGTTTCGATAGGCTGGCTATCGCGCCCATTTCCTTCTTCGGCTCATCGGAGCCGGACAAATCGGTATTCACCCTGGTGTTTGGGGGGGAAGAGGGGGAGTTGGACGGGTCAACCCTTAAAATCTCAAAGAACGGAGTCGATTGCAGGATAACTAATTTGATGATGGATGGGGTCGACATGGACCCGCCCCAGAACCAGGGGATTACTGGCGGTAGGGGCTACGGGGATATGATGCCTGAGGGAACTTTCCTGGACCAGGATCTCGCCGAGAAGCCCGTAGTCAGGTTCACAAAGACTATGGTATTCCAGTTGAACGGGATGGCTTCAGGGCCCGGCTGCGGTGGGGTAAAGGGGGGAGAGTATGACTACGCGGTCTCCTTCGATGCTGAGGGTAATGGCACGCAATGGCAGGATAAAGGGATTATATCCGGCAGATACCTGGATAAAGAGGCTAGGCTGGAATTCGAAGCGGGTTACGGAACTGCCGGAAAGAATATCAGATACAGAATAACCGGGCTTTGACGTTCACGCCCACCCCATGGTCGCGGGGGGTTTATTGGTTATGTCGTATACGAGTCGGTTGATTAGCGTGAATTCGCCGCCGATGTCGCGGATTCTCATAGCATAGTTACTTTGTTTGAGGGTTTATTATCACTGCAGTCAGATATAGGCTATGCCTGAGGCGGCGGCGAAGAGTGCATGGTCTGATCCTTCGGCAGTGTCGCTTGCAGCCTCTAATCTGTTCGTGATTCTGCTGGCTGTCTTGGAGGGTTGGAACCTGATGACGGTCCTGTGGGTTTACTGGTGCCAGAGCCTCATCATCGGGCTATTCAGCCTACTTAGGATGCTCAGCCTCGGGGATTATTCCACCGAAGGGGTGGAGATAAACGGCCTGCCGTTGACCCCTTCATCGGCCGTGAAAGCCTGGGTGACCGTCATTTTTATTATCGGATTCGGATTTTTCCATGCCGCCTACGCCGTATTCCTGCTCTTTGCCTTGAGTGATATGGGATACCGGATCCTGTCGGGGGAGATTCCGTGGATGCTCCTGGCCGTGGCAATATTCCTCGTCAACCACGGATTCTCCTACATACACAATGTCAGGGAGGATAGCTCAAAAAGGTTGAACATAGGGGTCGTGGCTGCAATCCCGTTCGCCAGGATTTTGCCCATGCACCTGACCATAATCGCCTCGGGTTTTATCTACGTCGGCGGGATCTTTCTGTCCATGGGCTTGTATCTCGTTGGACTGGGGAGCACGGCGGACTATCTGAGCATGGCAGGCCCGACCCTGCTTCTAATCCTGTTCCAGCTTCTCAAGTCGGCGGCGGACGTCAGGATGCACCAGATAGAACATGCGAGCCCGCAGGAGATAGCCAGATGGGTCAGCGGCCAAGAGAGTGTCGTATTGTAGGTTTGGACCGCCGTCACTCCCATTCCATGGTCGCTGGGGGCTTGTTGGTTATGTCGTAGACGACCCTGTTGATGTCGGCTATCTCGTTCGTTATCCTCGTCGATATGGACTCCAACACCTCGTAGGGGACCTTGCTGAAGTTGGCGGTCATGGCGTCCTTCGACTCGATTATGCGCACGACGACGGGGTGCTTGTAGCTTCGGCAGTCGCCCTGGATGCCGACGCTCTTTATCGGCAGAAGGACCGCGAACCCCATCCAGTATTTTTCGTAGATTCCCGCCTTCTTCAGCTCCTCCTCGACGATGTTGCCCGCCTTCCTGCATATGTCCGCCGTCTTCGGGTTGACTTCTCCGATGATCCTTATGGCGAGGCCGGGGCCGGGGAACACGTGCCTTGTGATTATCTTCTCCGGGAGCTTCAGCTGCCTTGCGATCTCGCGGACCTCGTCCTTGTACAGGTCCCGGAGCGGCTCGTAGACTTCCAGCTTCATCTTCTCCTTGAGTCCGCCGACGTTGTGGTGGCTTTTGATGTTGTCCGAGTGCTTGGTGACCCCGGACTCTATCCGGTCCGAGTATATCGTGCCTTGGACGAGGACTTCGGCGCCGACTTTCACGGCTTCCTCCTCGAATATGTCTACGAACAGGCCCCCGATAATCTTCCTCTTCTGCTCGGGGTCGGTGACGCCCTTCAATGCCGCGAAGAACCTGTCGGCGGCCCTGACGATCCTGAAGTCCATCTCCCTGCCCGAGAAGGTCTCTTCCATGAACTCGGTCTCTCGGTAGCGCATGAGGCCGGTGTCGACGTAGACCGCCGTGAGCCTGTCGCCGATGGCCCGTGACAGGAGGACCGCAGCGGCCGACGAGTCGACTCCGCCGGACAGGCCGATGATCGCCCTCCTTCCGCCGATGACCGACTTCGCCTCCTCTACGGAGTTGACGGTGAAGTCCTTCATGCTCCAGTCGCGGCTTGCGCCGCATATCTCGACGAAGTTCTCGAGTATGCTCATCCCCTCGCGGGTGTGGGTCACCTCGGGGTGGAATTGGACGCCGTGAATGTTCTGTTTAGGGTTGCCGAACGCCGCAACAGGCGTGTTCGCGGTTGTGGCCAGGACCTTGTACGCGGGCGGGAGTTTGGTCACTACGTCGCGGTGGTTCATCCAGACCGGCGTGCGGCCGTTGACCCCCTTCAGGATGCCTTCCGCCTTCATGACTGCGAGCTCCGTGAGCCCGTATTCTCCGGCCTTCCCGCCTTCGACGGATCCGCCCGCAATGTGCGCTATCAGCTGGTGGCCGTAGCAGATGCCGAGTATCGGGACTCCGGCTTCGAGTAGGTCAGGGGAGTATTTCGGGCTGCCTGCGTCGTAGACGGATGCGGCTCCGCCGGAGAGGATGACACCCTTGAGGCCGCCCGTTGCCTTGAGTTCCTTTGCGGACGTGTCGGAGGCCATGACCTCGGAGTAGACTCCAAGCTCCCTTATCCTCCGTGCTATGAGGTGGCAGTACTGGCCTCCGAAGTCGAGGACGACTATCTTTTCCATTTCGTGGAGAAATATTTGACTGCGGCCTTTATATCGTCTTTGCAGACGGTGGCGGATATGGCGCAGGCCATGTCGGCCCCTGCCGCGATGACGGAGTCTATGTTATTTTCGTCTATTCCGCCGATGGCGGCAACCGGCATCAACACCTTGGCCTTTACGTCCTTTATCATCTGGATTCCGACGGGCTGCCCGGCGTCGGCCTTTGTCGAGGTGGCGAACACGGGCGAGACTGTGACGTAGTCGGCGCCGGCCTGGTCGGCTGCGACTGCCTCTTGCACGTTATGCACCGTTACGCCTATCAGCCGGTCTTTTCCAAGGAGGTAGCGTGCGGTCTTGACGCTCATATCATCTTGTCCGAGGTGTACACCATCGGCGTCGCATGCCTGGGCTACTTCGACTTCGTCGTTGACTATGAATATGGCCCTGCCGCTGCAAAGGAGCCTCAGCTTCCTTGCAATGGGGATCCTTTCCTCGACCGGCAGCTCCTTCTCACGGTATTGGACGACTGCGGCGCCGCCTTCGATCGCCGCCCTGACCGCGTCCTGCTCGGGTTTTCTGCACATCTTCGAGTCGGTAATGTAGTAGAATCCGCGCATATGATAAGACACGAAGTGCTAGTATTTATGTTGGCGGGGATAATATTTAGTATGCGCCAACCGGCCCATCTGCCCTTGATTGTCGCCTTGGCCGTTATGTGCGGCTGCCTTGGCGGGACTGAAACTTACACATGCCCGGACGGCAGGCAGGCGCAGGGGCCAGAGGAATGCATGAGCCGGGGGGTTGTGTCGACGACGTTGGGTTATAATGCCAGGATCCGCCAATGCGAGGGGGAATACGATGACGAGTTCAGGTTTGCGTGCCTCACCAATCTCGCCATAGACGCTTCCGACCTTTCATTGTGCGACAGGATGGGGAACATGACATGGGTGAGGTACTGTTATGGCAAACTCAACATGTCCCATATCCTGCCCCCGGAGGAGGCTACGGCCCTGCCTGCCGCGGTTTCGACCACGCTGCAGGTGACGTCTACTACCACGACGTCGACCCTGCCATGCGGCAACGGCATCCTGGATGAGGGAGAGGAATGCGACATCGGCGGGATTTGCCCGAAAGCCGACGGCGTCTGTTCGATCTCGCCAACCGCCTGGAGGCTTGCGGTGTGCCTGTACAACACGACCTGCGAATGGGACACCCAGGTCGCAGTCATGGGGGGATACGATCTTGGAGGGTGCTCGGGCTGCCATGGGAGGGGAAGCCCGCAGGCATGCGCATGCATCAGGCAGCTGGTGCTGAACTCGTCGACCATTAAGACGACCCCGGGGGCGAAGATTAACGATACGCAGTTCGCAGAAAGCGGCCGCGGATCCCCGACGACAACAGCACATCAATACCACACGGAATGTTCGGGGGGGCTTTGCAGGAAGGTTGATGGCAAGGGCATTGACGGATGCACGACTGATTCGTCCTGCAGGCACAACGAATGCGTCGGCGGAAAATGCGTCATGGTCAGGTCCCCTGGGGTGAATGGCTGCAAGGCCGACGTGGAGTGCGTTTAAGGGGCCATTAAACCGGATTTTTGGGGGCATGATGTGGGCGCTCATGCCCCCTTATTCGGCTTCATTTGGGCGGTTAAGTCAGATATACCTTCTTCTGAGGATTACGCGATTGGAGTCGTAAGGCTGAGTCGGGAAACCCAGTATGCCGGTGGTCCCGGCCTCCCTTGAAAGGAGGTAAAAAATATACGCCATCATGTACGCGGTCGCCATATATACCAGGCCTGTAAGCGCGGTTGCAGAGTCCATGTAAGTTCACCCTTTCCTTATACTACATTTGGATGTCCCAATACAAGAAGATGAGGTAAAGTCAGTGCCAATATGGGGGCAAAATATGGATAGGACGCGTTTTTGGCAGGTGAGACATCTATTTTTCCGATACCTTCGCCATTGAGTCCACATGCCTTCTGTCCAGGGACGCCACCGCGTCGTAGAATCCCTCTTTGAACGAGCCCGGACCCTTTGCCTCCTTCGCAGCCAGTTCCCCTGCGATACCGTAGCAGGCCAATGCCGATGCTGAAGCCATCGGGTAGTCCTTTTCGACGGCGCAGAACGCGCCGATGACGGAGGCTGCCATGCAGCCGGTCCCTACTATCGAGCCCATCTGAGCGGTGCCGTTGTCTATGAGGTATGTCCTGCCGCCCCCTGAGACGATGTCCATCTTCCCGGTCATCACGACCGTGTTCATCAGCTTCGACGATAGGCCTTTAGCCAGCCTTACGGGATCCCCGTCAAGGCCCATCGACTCGACGCCTCTGACTTCGGCCTTTGCGCCAGCGATAACGCCGACTTCGCCAAAGTTGCCCTTCAATACGTCGATGCGGAACGCCTTAAGCATCCTGAGGACGCTGTCTGTCCGAAGCCGTGTCGCCCCTGCCCCGACCGCGTCCAGTACGACGGGGATGCCTTTTTTGTTGGCTGCCTTCCCTGCGAGGACCATCGTGTCGATCAGTTCTGGCGTGAGGGTGCCTATGTTGAGCACAAGGGCCCCGGCGAGGGCCACCATCTCCTGGACCTCTTCCCTGGCGTGGGCCATGACTGGCAGGGCTCCGAATGTGCGGGTGATGTTGGCGCAGTCGTAGATGGTGACCCAGTTGGTTATGTGGTGGACGAGAGGCTTCCGTAGGCGTATCCGCTCAAGCATGCCGTATGCATCTAACAACATCCTACTTTTTGCTGCCATGTCTGTCCTGAAGCTCCCTGTGAATCCGCTCAATATTGTTGTAGAGTTCATTTTTGGAATCGCCGGGGTATAATCCTTGCCGGCGGACGTCGTCGTCCTTCCGGACCAATGGCGAAAGAAACCGGGTGCGGTCGACTGTGAAGAGGTCATCCACATAGAGTGGTGTGATCTTGCCCATCCCCAATAGCTGCACGAACCTGCCGCATTTCTCACGTGATCTGCTGCATATGCCAACGGCGTACAAATCGAAATCAACCTTCGGGTAGTAAAGACGCATCGCCCCATTCACGTAGTCGAAGTTCTTCACAATGGAGCCGCCGGATTCGACTTCGTCGACCAGACAGATGCTCAGACGCCCATCCTTTCCCCGAAATCTTGAGCCTAGCCTCTCCGAGACCAGGGCGACCTTTCCCTCCGGGAAGAGGGGCCGCAATGGCTTGCCGTCAATCCTTGAGCCGATGGTCCCGGTCTCTATGTACACGACTTCGGGCATATCGCGCCCCTCCAGGTCGGCGACAACGGCCATTGACTCGATTAATGGCTCTGCTCCGCGCAGAGGAGCCACTATGAAGTCCGGCTTCCTCGAGGCCACTATGTACTCGGCCTCCCGGATGGCTTCATAGAAGGACATGACCTGTTCTTTCGACACCCGGATAGGATTCGGGCCGGGAGCTTCTTTAGCCATAGTAAGATGAAGCAGCACAGTTTAATTAATTAGTGGAAGGTAAAAGCGGGCGTCAACTCATTTCGGCTCCGAACTTTTCGATGATGTCCCTGAAGGCCCACGCTATGCGCTCGACCTGCTGCCTCGTCTTTCCGTAGGCGCTGAGCTTGAAGTTCTTCGTGAGGCCGCTCTTGACCCCCACTACCCCCCTGTCCTTCAGTTCGCTGTATAGGTAGTAGTTCTTCTTCTTGTGGGTCTCGGATATCCGGAACAGCAGGTCGGATTCGACGAATAGGATGTCGTGGTCTCTTGGCCGCTCGCCGATGACTTTGAGCCCCATCTTCTCCAGCTCTGATGCGAGCCAGCGGGCGTTATCGACTTCCTTGTCCCAGCGCGTAACCCGCTCCATCACACGGGGGAAGCTGGCCATGAGCGCGACCGTAGCCGAACCCCTTGACGAGCAGCCGAGTATCTCGAGCGGCTTCGCCTTGTATTTCCCGCTCCTTGCGAAGACCTTGCCGGCCCATTCGCCGCAGACAGCAAGGAGGCCGATGTTGCCGCCGCCTGCGGCCCAGCTTTTGTGGCCCGAGCATGCCATGAAATCGGCGCCCAGCCTTTTGCCGTCGACGGGCATCCGCCCTGACGAGTAGGCTGTGTTCAGTAGGAGGGGTACGTCGTACTGTTTGCATATCTTCCCGACCTTTTCAGCGTCGACGAGGTTCCCGTAGCTGCCGTCGACGTGGGTGAGGACAGCCATCTTCGGCGGGGCTCCCGTGTCGGCCTTGACCTGTTCGAATGCGGCGGCGTATCCGTCCGGGTCTATCACGTATTCTGGCGATCCCGACGACGGGACCTCGCGTATCTTAAGCCCTGCGAGCTCCGCGGCGACGTAGGTCGTGTAGTGCCTGTTACCGTCCATGACGACCGTGTCGCCTGGGGCAGTCATCGAATGCAGCACCGCGAACTTTGCCTCCCTCGCCCCGTTGGTGAGCATCGTCGAATCCATGCCGAGGAACTTCGACGCGTCGTCGAGGAACGCCTTGATGGGGGGCTTCTCCATCGCGCATAGCTCCCCCTTGCACCAGTCGCAGACGCTGTACCCGTCGACGTAGGATAGTACCGCCTTCCTCGCATCCGCATATGGCCTGCCCGCTGTCTGCAACGGGTTGACGTTGATGTAGTCCTCCTCCCTGTCCCTGGGTTCGAGGCCTCCGACGTTCACAGCCTCGCCTCCAGTCTGGAGAGATTGTTTCTGGCCTTCAACAGCGCCTCCGCAAGGCGCGTCTTCTGCTCTGGGCTCAGCTTGTGCTCAGGTGCGCTCTCCCTCAGGAGCTCCCTGACGTCCTCCAGCGCGAACAGCGCGCTGAAGCAGGCTTCGGTCTCTTCGGTCATCCATAGGATATGTGACATCCCGGAATAAATTAGGTAAAATTCGCATAAGCATAAAAAGCTTCAAAATATCCATAATAGCATAAAAATTTGACCCTTATATGAATAATAAATTAAAAAAATATGCTATATAGAATATAAACCTCATGCTAACAGTTCATGTCCACGTCCTGAGGAGCCTCGAGCCAACCTCTGACAGGGCCAGGGCGACGGCCCCTAAGGCGACGGAGATAAACAGGAGCCTGTAGGCCTTCTATGCCGAATCCGAATAGGCCATGCCGGCTACACCATTTTCCGTATCGCATACGACAATGCCGCGAACGCGGCCATACCCGCCAATACCATCCCCCAGTCCTCGAGCCCGAGGGGGACGACCTTGAAGTAGGAGGCTGCCGGGGAGTAAAGGAGCGCCAGGTGCAGCCCCACCGAACTTGACACGGCCAGGAGGAGCCACTTGTTGGAGAAGAGGCCGAGCCTGTCCTCGACGCGTATCTCGTAGACCCTCACCATCTTGAACACGACTATGGCGGTGAATGCGATGGTCTGCGCCCTCTGGAAGTCTGCCAGCGGCCCGGACGCGTAGAAGAGGCCGAGGATGACGGCGGTCATCGCGACGCCTATGAGGACCATGTGGTATGCCATGCGGCGGTTGATTATCCCCTCCCCCCTGGGGCGGGGTTTGCGCCGCATTATTCCCGCAGCCGGGGGGTCGACGCCCAATGCGAGGGCTGGCAGCCCGTCCGTTGCGATGTTGATCCAAAGGAGTTGGACCGCGGTGAGTATGACCAGGGGAGTGCCCGCTATGAAAGGCAGCGCCGCGATGAACACGACCAGGACCTCCGCCAGGTTGCAGGGGAAGAGGTAGTTGATGAACTTCCTGACGTTGTCGAATATCCGCCTACCCTCGAGGATCGCGTCCTTGATCGTCGCAAAGTTGTCGTCCAGGAGGACGATGTCCGACGTCTGCTTCGCCACCTCGGTGCCGCGGATCCCCATCGACACGCCGACGTCCGCGGCCTTGATCGCGGGGGCGTCGTTGACGCCGTCGCCGGTCATCGCGACGATGTGGCCCTGGGCCTTCAGGGCCAGGAGTATAGCAAGCTTGTTGGCGGGCGACACCCGCGCGAATATGGAGACGTCCCTGGCGGCCTCGTAGATCTGATCCTGCGACATCGAGTCTATCTCCCTGCCTTCGAGAGCCTTCGGATCCAACCCGATCTCCCGGGCGATGGCCTGGGCGGTGGTCTTGCTGTCGCCGGTTATCATTATGACCCTTATGCCAGCGCTCTTGCAGTCGGCTATCGCGGCAGGCACCTCCTTCCGAGGGGGGTCGAGCATGCCCTGCAGGCCGAGGAAAATCATCCCCTCCTCGGGGGACTCCGTATCCTCCTCGTATGCGAATCCTATCACACGCAGCGCCTGCGACGCAAGCTCCTCGTTCATCTTCAGGATCCTGGCACGGTCGTCGGCAGACATCTTCCTGACCTTCCCCGACTCAAGGAGCCGGTCGCAGCGTTCGATGATGAATTCCGGGGCGCCCTTAGTATTAGACAGGATCCCGTTCTTCGTCTCGTGGACGGTCGTCATCATCTTCCTCACTGACGAGAACGCTATCTCGTCGACCCGCCGGTATTTAGGCCTCAGGCCGGCCTTCATACCGCAGACGAGCAGCGCTATCTCCGTGGGGTCGCCGCTGAAGGTGCCGTCGTCCAGGTGGCGGGCGTTGTTGTTGTGCATCCCCGCATAAAGGAGGGGCTTCAGCTCCTCCAAGGGAACCTCCACGCCATGCGAGAAAAACCCGCCGTCGAGGCTGTAGCCAGCCCCCGACACGTCGATGACCCTTCCGCCGAAGTACAGCCTCCGGACGGTCATCCGGTTCTCGGTGAGGGTCCCGGTCTTGTCGGTGCAGATGATGTCAACGGAGCCGAGGCCTTCGGCGACTGGCAGCTTTCGAAGGAGCGCATGCTTCTGCATCATCCGCTTCGAGCCGAGGGCGAGCGAGAGCGTGATGACGGCGGGCAGGCCCTCCGGGATAGCCGCCACGCCGAGGGCGATGGCAATCAGTAGAACCTTCAGAAATGGGGTGTCCGTGGTCGTGAGGATGACCAGGCCGACTACGAAGCACAGGCCCAATATCGCAACGGCGATCTTTCCGCCTAGCTCGTCCATGTGCTTCTGGAACGGGGTGCGCTCGTCCTCTATCGCATCGAGGTCTTTCGCGATCTTCCCGAGCTCGGTGGACATACCCGTCGAAGCGACGGCAATCCTGCCGCGGCCCGAGACGACGCTCGTGCCCTGGTACACCATGCAGTAGCGCTCGGCCAAAGGCGCGCCATCCGGGATCTTCGCCACGTCCTTCTGGACGGGGACGCTCTCACCGGTCAGTGATGATTCGTCGACGTTTAGGTTGACGGACTCGATGACCCTGCCGTCTGCCTGGACGCTGTCGCCCTCTATCAGGAGGAGTATGTCTCCGGGCACGAGCTCGCCGCTCCGTATCTCCAGCTCGCGTCCGTTACGGATTACGATCGCCTTCGGCTTGCTGAGCTTCTTCAGCTCGTCCATGTTCCGCTCGGCCTTGTAGTCCTGGATAAATCCGAAGACGCCGTTCAAAACGACTATCCCGAGGATTAGGGAGCCGTCAACCATCTCCCCCGCTGCCAACGCGAACACCGCGGAAACTATCAGCAGGAGGACGAGTATGTCCTTAAACTGGCCGAGGAATACGCCGAACATGCTGCGGCCCCCCTTCTCCTCAAGCTCGTTGCGGCCGTATTGCACCAGCCGCTTCACTGCCTCCGCATCGGACAGCCCCGACTCGGAGCCGCCAAGCTCCCTCAACGCGTCGGAGGCCTCAAGGCCGTGCCATTTACGCTCGTATCCAGCCATTTGATCGGAGAAGATATTGTTTCCCGCCAAATTTAAACCCCGTTGTAGATGTATCTTAAGATGGAGGAGCAATACGACGTCGTCGTGGTCGGAGCAGGGCCGGCTGGTTTGTCGGCTGCGATAACGGCGGCATACTACAAGGTCTCGGCGCTGGTCATAGAATCCGCTTACTCAGGCGGGGCTCCCGTCAACCAGTACCCGTGGAAGCACGTCGACAACTACCTCGGCGTATACGAGAAGACTGGCGCGGAAGCCGCGAAACTCATGACCGACCACGCCCTAAACGAGGGGGTCAAGATCAGGGAGAACGAGACCGTCACCGACGTCAGGAGGGAAGCGAACCCCGACGACAGCAAGGAACACCTCATTGTCACAACCAACAAGGGCAGATACTCCGCGAAGGCTGTTGTCCTCGCATGCGGCCTGGGGGCGCCAAGGAAGCTGGGGGTCGGCGGCGAGACCCTCGACAACGTCGTCTACTGCCTGCCGGACCCCGGCAAATACAGGGGCAAGAAGGCGATTGTAGTCGGCGGCGGCGACACCGCAGTCGAATGCGCAGTCGAGATGAAGAAGAAAGGCACCGAAGTCGTCATCGTCCACAGGAAGGACACCTTCAGAGCCACCGACAAGAACGTCGCATGCGTAAAGGACGAATGCGTCAACGTGCTCTGGAACACCGAAATCAAGAAAATCGAAGGCATGGGGAAGGTCGAGAGGGCACGCCTCTTCAACAACAAGGACAACACAGAGAACGTCTGGGACGCCGACGTCATCCTGTTCAGCCTCGGCACGGAAGCAAACACCGAATTCCTCAAAAGGATAGGCGTCAAAACCGACGACAGGGGCCGTGTCACAGTCAACGCCGACCAGCGCACGAACCTCCCGGGAATATTCGCCGCAGGAGACATCGTCGGAAAATGGATAAGGATACCGCAGGCAGTCGGAGAAGGCGGGCTAGCGGGACTCAACGCGTTCAAATACGTAAAGAACCCCTACTGGGGATGAGACGAACCTAAATCGTCCTAGATTGTCCTGTTTTCAGCATCTCATGGTCCCGGGTGGATAATTTGCCGATCCGATTTCTAGGGCCGCCAGGCCCGTTATCCAGGCCAGCCACTGGAGTTATCTGGGCTCCGACGCGCTCTTTTAATCTCAGGCCGTCAGCATCTGTGAAGTCGATCCGATGCCAGGGCACTGCTTCGAGGTCTTCGAGCGATAGGCCCAGTGATTTGCCCCTGCCGTTCATGGCAAAGACGAACTTGGCGCGCTTATGTTCAGGCGTTTTCTCACCGAACGGGTGGGGGACAAGCCTGGAGAAATCGCCCAACCCCTTGGGTTCAATCAGCTGGAATCCGTGGTCGATTGCGATCGCCACGACTTCGGCGGCCTTCGGACTGGCCTCTATTATGCCAGGGTCGAACCGCCTGACCTTGTCCATAGTTCGCTGATTCATGGCATAATGAGAAAGGAAGCACCCGAAGATAAATGTTGAAAGACCGGATTCAACCCGGCACCGGCCTTTTGCTCGCCATAATAGCCCATGCCAATATGCCAAGCAGTACCGCCACTATCGCCCAGTATACTACCCCGCTTCTTTCGTATTGGACGATGATCGGCGCGATTATCACGGAGACAAGGTTGACGACCTTTATCATGGGGTTCAAGGCCGGCCCGGCCGTGTCCTTCAGCGGGTCTCCGACGGTGTCTCCGACGACGCTCGCCTTGTGGCGGTCCGAGCCTTTTCCTGTGTTCTTCAGGATGTCTGACGGCTCGTCCTCGATGACCTTTTTCGTGTTGTCCCATGCGCCCCCCGCATTGGACATGAAGACCGCTAAAAGCTGCCCTGAGACGATGGTTCCCGCGAGGAATCCGCCAAGCGCCTCGACTCCGAAAAGGAGCCCGACGAGGATGGGGGACAGGATGCCAAGGAGCGCTAGGTTGACCAGTTCCTTCTGGGCCGCGGCAGTGGATATGCTTACAGCCGCCTGGTAGTCTGGTTTGACCCGCCCATCCAATACGCCGGAGCGGAACTGCCGCCTAACCTCCTCGACTATCAGCGACGCGGCCCTGCTAACTGCCATTATCGAAAAGCACGAGAACAGCCAGGGCAGCGCACCCCCGATTAGCATGCCGATGAATACGTTGGGCATTGAAACCCTTATGCCCACGTTCTTCAGAAGCTCGGCCGCAGGAAGGCCCATGACAGCCTGCACCTGGCTTACGTCGACCATGTATGAGCCGAACAGCGAGACCGCGGCGATGACCGCAGACCCGATCGCGACACCCTTCGTGATCGCCTTAGTCGTGTTCCCGACGCCGTCCAGGTCCGATAGGATCCTTCTTGCAGACTTCGTCTCCTCGTCGTTTTTGTCGTGCCAGGCCATCTCCCCTATCCCGTTCGCGTTGTCGGAGATGGGGCCGAACGTGTCCATCGCGACGTTGTTGCCCGTCAATGTGAGCATCCCGATGCCCGTCAATGCGACGCCGAAGAGTATGTAGGTGACGTTGTCGGAGGCGCCGACGCCGGGTATGCCCCCGAATATCAGGACCGACGAGAATATCGTCGCTGCGATGACTATCGTCGCCCATACCGCGGACTCGTAGCCGACGGCCAGACCGGAGAGAATCGTCGTGGCGGGGCCGCTGCTTGTGGCCTTTTTGATCTCGTTGACGGGGCCGCCGTTGGTGCCTGTGAAATGCTCCGTCAGGCGGTCGATGAGTATGGCCAGCAATATTCCGGCTACAGTCGCCAGGAACGGCCTCCACCATCCGCCGGGGACTGCCTGCATGTAGAGGTATGCGAGGGCTCCGATGAGCAGTATGGAGATAAGGGCTGATGTCATGTAGCCCTTGAATATCGCGGCCATCGCGTCTCCGCTCTTGCCTGGGCCTGCCTTCACCATGTATGTGCCGAATATCGAGCACAGGACCCCTATCCCCCTCACCAGGAGCGGATAGATTATCCATTCCATGTGGCCGCTGATCTGATACAGCGCCAGCCCGAGGATGAGAGAGGATACTATGGTGACCTCGTATGATTCGAAGATGTCGGCCGCCATCCCGGCGCAGTCGCCGACGTTGTCGCCGACGAGGTCAGCTATGACCGCCGGATTCCTGGGGTCGTCTTCGGGTATGCCGGCCTCGACCTTTCCGACAAGGTCCGCGCCGACGTCGGCGGCCTTAGTGTATATGCCCCCACCCACCCGCATGAAGAGGGCGAGGAGCGTTCCGCCGAACCCGAAGCCCAACAGGGCGTCAGGCGATGCGACGCCGAATATGAGGAAGATGATTGTTCCGCCGAAGAGTCCGAGACCGTCGGTGAGCATGCCTGTGACCGTCCCCGTCCTGTATGCGATCCTGAGCGCATCGCCGAACGATTTCCTCGACGCCGCTGCGACCCTGATGTTACCCTGAATGGCGATACGCATCCCGAGCTGGCCGACAAGAAGCGAGAACGTCGCGCCCATGACGAAAGCGATCGCCCTGCCCAATCCGACGATGAGCCTGATCATCTCCGGCTGGTCCCTGTATTCGCTGAAGCGCTCCACGGCCGCCTCAGACGGGGGGACGACGTAGACCGAGAAGAACAATGCGACCGTCAGAATCAGTATGAGCGGGAGGACCGCCTTCAGCTGCCTCCAAAGGTATGCCTCCGCGCCTTCGCGTATCGCGCCCCAGACTTCCCGCATCTTGTCGTCGCCTGTGTCCTCACGCATTATCTGCCTGCGCAGGATGTAGGCGTAGAGTAAGCCGAGGAGGGAGATGCCGAGGACGGAGAGTATTGCAGCCTGTTCGAACGCAGTGAGACCGAACAAGATGAAAAGGGCCATTTCTCAGTATTGCACTCCGGGAAATAAAAACGCAGGGGGAGGTTCATACATGATATGAGGACTGATGATGCGTTACTCCATGCGCCGTTATATATACAATGAGACAAATGGATATGACGAGGTGTATGAATGATCGAAGCCAGGAAGATAATGCACCAGCACACGTTCGTCGAGGCTGACATGCCGGTGACGGACGTCGCCGGGCTCATGAGCAGGAAGAGGATCGGTTCGGTCCTTATCAGGTCGAAGAAGGGCCTTGGCATACTCACCGAGAGGGACATCACCAGCAAGGTCGTCGCGAAGGGGAAAGACCCGAAAAAGGTCCAGGCCGGGAAAATAATGACTTCGCCGGTCACCACCATCGAAGGCTCGACAGACCTCTACGAGATATGCAGGGTCTTCAACGAGAACAGCTTCAGGAGGCTGCCCGTGGTCGAAAAGGGCGAAGTCATAGGGATACTCACCACAAGGGACGTCGTGAAGCAGTTCATACCCCGCCTGTTCAAGGAGACCTACCACTTCAAGGACTTCAGGTTCTAGGATTCGGTAAGCGGCTTCGGAGGCTCCGGCCTCCCGAGGACCTCCTCGCCGAGCTCCGATATAGCCTTCAGCAGGAGTTCGTTTGGGGAGTCCTTAAGCACGCTCGACGCTGACAGGACGTACAGTTTCCTCAGCTCCGAGATGTGCCCCCGCTCCTGCTGCAGTATGTGGAAGTAGTTGTCCAATTCCTTCATGCTCCTGAAACCGTAGAGTATCATGTGGGTGGCGTCGCCTTCTACGACACGCATCACCTGTATGAGGTGAGGCCCCCGCAGCCGTTCCCTGATGTCCGCCTCCTCCAGCCTCGCCCACGAGCCGGATTTGAACCGGAAGAATCCGACCGCGAACACCTCGACCCCCAGCCGCTCGTAGTCGACGGTGGCCGTGTATCCCGTGACGATGCCCGAAGACTCCAGCTTGTCCACGATCTTTCCCACCGCCTGGGAGGAGATGCCGATACGCCTGCCCATCTCGGTACAGGTCAGCCGCCCGTCGGATATCACCATCCCAAGGACGCTCTTCTCGTTCTCGGAAAGGCTAAGTTTCATAAGCAGACAATATAATGAGTTTACATTTAAGAATATCTTAAAATCCTGCCAAAAACATCAAAAAAATACTAGAAAAATAGGTAGATTCTCTTCATGACTAGGGGTATTCGTGTTCCTTGGCCGGCGACTCAGGTCTCGCGAGCTTCTCGGAGCCGTATTCCTTTATCAGCTCCAGGTAGAGTTCCGAGGGGGAGTCTTTCAGCACGCTCTCCGAGGAAAGTACATACAGCTTCATCAGCTCGGATATGTGGCCGCGTTCTGTCTGCAGGACGTGGAAGTAGTTGTCCAGCTCCTTCAGGCTCCGGAAGCCGTAGACGACCATGTGGGTCACGTCCCCTTCGGAGAAGCGATAGAACCTTATAAGGTGCGGGCCTTTCACCCTCTTCTGGATGTCCTCCTTCTCCAGCCTGCTCCATGCGCCGGACTTGAACCTGAAGAGCGCCACGGCGAATACCGTGATTCCGATGGCGGAGTAATCTATGTCGGTTGAGAATCCCCTGATGACTCCCTCCTTCTGAAGCCTTTGGATGATCTTGCCCGCGCCCTGGGAGGATAAGCTCAGGCGGCGGCCTATCTCCGATGCCGAGATGCGCCCGTCCACTATGAGCAGCTTCAATATAGCCAGATCATTCTTAGATAGTTTCACTTTGAAACAAATATCTGCATTTATATTTAAATATTAAAATAATAGAAGTTAAAAGTTTAAACTCTAAACGGAGGAAACATATGACAGATAAATCGACATTGGAGAGGATACTGAAGAAGAACCCGGGTGAGCCCGAATTCCACCAGGCGGTGACAGAAGTCTACGAGTCTTTGCAGCCGGTGTTCGACAAGCACCCGGAGTACGTTGATGCGAAGATATTCGAGAGGATGGCAGAACCCGAGAGGGCCATCATGTTCCGCGTCCCATGGGTCGACGACCAGGGCAAAGTCCAGGTGAACCGCGGATTCCGCATCCAGTTCAACAGCGCCCTCGGACCGTACAAAGGAGGACTCAGGTTCCACAAGACGGTCTACCTCGGCTTGCTGAAATTCCTCGGATTCGAGCAGA
Organism: Candidatus Altarchaeota archaeon; assembly: GCA_043800705.1. Taxonomy (GTDB): domain Archaea; phylum Altiarchaeota; class Altiarchaeia; order IMC4; family SCGC-AAA252-I15; genus JAHIYG01. The sequence continues at coordinate 6,079 of JAZDMS010000040.1, read as the reverse complement.
TACTCAAGAACTCCCTCACAGGCCTGCCAATGGGCGGCGCAAAAGGGGGAAGCGACTTCGACACCCACGGAAGATCCGACGCCGAAGTGATGAGATTCTGCCAGAGCTTCATGAACGAGCTCTACCGCCACATAGGACCCGACACAGACGTACCCGCCGGCGACATAAACGTCGGCGGCCGGGAGATCGGATACATGTTCGGCCAATACAAGAAGCTGACGAACGAGTTCACCGGCGTCTTGACAGGCAAGGGCCTCAACTGGGGCGGAAGCCTCGTCAGGACGGAAGCGACCGGATACGCCCTCATGTACTTCGTCGACGAGATGATGAAAGCGAAGAAACAGGCGATAAAGGGCAAGACCATAGTCAGCTCCGGAAGCGGGAACGTGTCGATCTATGCCGCGCAGAAGTGCCAGCAGATGGGCGCCAAAGTCGTCGCCATGAGCGACTCAAACGGCTACATCCTAGACAAGGAAGGCATCGACCTGAAGGTCGTCCAAGACATCAAGGAAGTCCGAAGAGGCAGGATAAAGGAATACCTGAAGGCGAGGCCAAAGGCGCAATACTTCGAAGGCGGCAACATCTGGGAAGTGAAATGCGACATCGCACTCCCGAACGCGACGCAGAACGAGCTGGACGGCAAATCCGCAAAGCTGCTCATCGACAACGGCGTATTAGCCGTAGGAGAAGGAGCGAACATGCCAAGCACCCCCGAAGCGATACACGCCTTCCTGAAAGCAGGCGTACTCTTCGGCCCCGCGAAGGCCGCGAACGCAGGCGGAGTCGCATGCTCCGGCCTCGAAATGAGCCAAAACAGCATCAGGACACAGTGGCCCTTCGAGGAGACCGACGCGAAGCTGAAGCAGATAATGGTGAACATCTACAAGAACGCCTACGCCGCATCGGAGAAGTACTCGACGCCAGGCAACCTAGTGGACGGAGCCAACATCGCAGGATTCGTAAAGGTCGCAGACGCCATGATGCAACAGGGACTGGTTTAAGCCTCGACAAGACGGAGCTGCCGATACAGCTCCGCAACTATTTCTTTATTATCTTTTTCAGGACGACCCGCTACAGGCAATGAAAAGAAAGGAGCTTCCCGTCTTCCGGATTTGAACCGGAGGTCTGCCGCTGACTGCTGACAAAACCAGCCGCATAACCCATAACAGGCTATAAACCAACTACAGGCGGCCGCGTTAACCAGTCTACGCTAAGACGGGATATGGTGTGGACATATTATACGGCCACGAGGTTTAAATAGGCGGCTCCATGCAGTATATGTCTGTTTCCGCTGTCTTAACCTGGAACCAGGATTGGGTTTCGAGGACTGCCTTGACGAACGACTTTATCTCCTTAAGAGTCAGGTATTCCTGGAGGCCGTCTACCGGGATCCTGTATGCGCCTGCCATGATGTTGCAAAGGGCGGGGGAGAGGGTCATCTTCGCCCTGATCTTTTCGGGGATGCGGCAGGCCAATCCGCTGTCGGATCTCATGAGGATGAGTTCGAACGGTTTTTCAGGGTCCATCGAATCGACCAATTCCATCGCCGTCCTGATCGCATCCGACTTTACCATGACGCCACCTTTCGTTTTCATGCAGTCTGAGCCCTCCAGAATTCCGCATCTTCGAGGTACTGAGGGGAAATGTTTCTGCCTAATCCTTCGTATAGATTCGCCGCATAGCGGGGTATCGCCTTCAGCACTTCCTCGCAGGGCGCATCAAGCGTAAGCATTATCTGCTTCAGGAACATGTCATCCAGCTTCGTCCTCGACACCGGATAACTGCCGTTAAGCCGCTCGACGAGGCCCATGATCGTCGGCGCGGACGCCTTCACCTGCGGATCCGCATACCTCATGCCTTCCTGGAACTTCGCCCAATAGACACCCCTCCTTTCCGCAAAGTCGGGTATGACGTAGCGCATCATCATGATCTCATTCCAGACGGGATAGCAGGCGAGCGTTTGGACCCTTTCATCCAATCCGGATACGCCGAGATTCGCAAGCGATTGCCTGCGGATGGTTTCGAAATTGGGTATGTGCTCCAGGTCCAATCTCGTAAGCTTCCCGTCCGTTGTGATAAGGAAATTGCCGGGATGCCCTTCTCCGAATTTTAGGTGGGCGTGGGCTCCGAACTCGAAAGCCAGCTTCTCAGAGTACGGCCCGACAAGGGATCCGGCTTCCCCGAGTTTCATGCCTTCCATCAGGGTCATGCAGCTGAATCCCGGGTCCATGGCTACGATATGCGGCACCCTGATCAACGGGTTGCCGTCGGGCCCGCGTATGTTCATGAGGATCGTCGCAGGTATTATTTCGCCCAATTGGTCGGTATTCTTCAAGACAACAGACCTATCGCCCTTTTCAGTCGCGACCTTCAAGGCTACGGTATAGTGTCTCTTGTCCTGGAGGTATTGTATGCCCAGGATATATTCGTGCGGGACCTTGCTTCTGAGCTTGACCCATTCGAAATCGCCGCCAGCAACGAGGTTCTGCAAGAACGCAGTCTGCTCACTCTCCGACATCCTGTATCCCAGCTGGTTTTTTTCATGCTCGTAGACGAGGGGCATGGCGCTCTCAAGCGTCGTCAGGAAGCTGATGCGCTCGTCGAGGTGTGGATACCTACGGGCCTTGAAGTCGACGAGCTCCGGGGTCTTCGTCGGGCTATGATCGAGCGCAGGTATCCTTCCGTCAAGGAGGAATTCGGTGTTCGCAGGATCGAGCCTAACGGCGCACTCCACCATGAACCTGCGCCTGGCCTCGATGTCGGCCTTGCGCTTTAATTCAGGACCGTCATTGCCGTGGATAGGATCAACCTCTATCGTGTCTCTTTTGTCCAGGATGTGTTTTATGACGCCATACCAGTCTACGAATTCAAGGACGATCCTGTTGAGGGCGAACTCCCAGGAATCCTCGACCATCACCTGCTTCCTGAGGGCATTGAGCGCTTCTCTCCCCGCCCGATAGTTTGAAAGGCCTGCCTCCTTGAGCGTCCTGCCACCTGTCGCCTGCCGGAGCGTTTCAATGTCCTCGCATGCGGTGAATAGCCTCTCCGGCGGCTGGAAGCCGTATTTTTGGTCGCCAATCAAGCGTTCCCCGTCCTGATATACCCTCAGGTGTATCTTGAATGCGGCGGGACTGACATGCGTCCTCTTCAGACGCTCCAGGTCCTCCTTGTCTATCAGCTCATACCCCCCGATCTTGCCGTCCTTGAACGGGATTTTGAACATATTCTTAAGGTACCTGGACTTGTCCTCTTCGAGGTCGTACAATTCGAAAAGGAAGAACCCTTCGCTGACGTCGACCGCCCCGGTCTTTGCATCGATCACCGTTGACGGGCCGCCGGGAACATATATGTGCATGTGCCTGGCATCGGCTGCGACATCCTTGAAGAAGCCCTCTTCGAAAAGCTGCTTAAGTCCCTCGTGGATGGGGTCATAGAGCGATTCGATCTTCTTTTGCGTATCCGGGTGATAGTTTGTCAGGGGGTCCGTCTCCCTGAGTGTCTTAAGCCACCTTGACTGGACCCTCCTGAATCTTTCATTGATTAGTATGGCCTTTCTTGCGGCAGCCATCAGGTCCGTCCAGGCAGGCCTTTCCCCAAGGGCGGTCTTGAGGTCTTTGAGAAGGGTTTGGATGACCTTGGCTTCCTTTTTGTCCCTCGCCCTCGACCAGAGCAGCTCCTGCTCCATCGACTTGAATGCTAGGTCAGGGGACGGGACCGCATGGATGAAATCCATGTTCTTGGCCAGATGCTCCACTATGGCCTGATGCCGCTCAGGCGATTTTTGGTCTGGGAATTTAATCAGCTTGGACCAGTCAGTGAACAGGACCTTCACACCCCCTTCATCCTCGACCGCTATCACCGATCGGGCGTCCATATTCGAAGGAAGGAACCCGCGGCGATAGCCTCTTGAGACCGCCCTCGCCAATCCCACCCCGAATCTCGAACACTGAGGCAGTGCAATGGTTTCCAGAGGCATGTTGTTGTATTCCATGACGACGCATTCGCTGTCTTCGGTATCTATCAGCTTGGGTCCAAGGCCCTCGCCTGCCGCAATGGCATAGTTTTCCTTTTCCGACGGATCGACCCGTTTGATGAGGTACCTCATCACGGGATTGTTTTCAGAGTCATATGCCTGGACCAATCTCCCCCCGTCGGAATCCGAGGCCGAGAAAAGCAGGTTACGGGCTTCGATGGGCGGGACCCGACCCTTTCCCTTCAGGGCCACATCCCATGCGATTTCACGGCCGATTTTCCTTGGGATCTTCAACTGCTCCAGGCTCAGGGTGAGAAGTTCGTGGTCCGCTTCGGAGGCAGGCGACTGAAGCGGAACCTTCTGACCGACGGAATCGAAGAACGCCACCCAATATTCCTGTGCGTATTCGTCAGTCTGACCTTCAGCAGTCGTATCAAGCATCGAAGAACGGACCCGGTCGAAGATTTGGCATCTTTGGGTGTAATCGATCATCTCCTGGCTCATGGCGGTCGGATCCGTCGACGGCTCCCCCTTGAATTCGTCCTCGAACCGTCTCCATGCGATGGGCCTGATGCTAGCCCCGATGTTGCTGAACATGAAGAGGATGTGCCGCACCTGGTTCGTGACAATATCCGTCCACTCGTTCGGGTCGGCTGGCCGTTCTATGTAGCTATCGACTCCGACGTATTTGGCGTCATAGATGCCGGATTCCAGAAGGTACATGAGCTCTCTCCTCGTATGTTCCGGGTCGTCTGGGTTATACCTCACCGCATGCAGCCTACTTGCAAGCTCCTTGTCGCCGACGGCCCTGCCGACCCAATCTGCGAAATGATTCCATCTTCCGGTAGGGTGTTCATCGTCAACCCCCAGGTGATGCGTGAGGGCGTTATTTTTCGGGTCCCTAAGATTGCAATCCCTTATCCGCCTGATCAGATCGGATATGGTATCCGCCCGCTGAGAATCAGCCCATCTATTCTGCCCGAGGGGAGTATTGAGGTAGAACGGGTAGACCCTATTCCCCTGCAACAGCGCTCTCACGTGCGTATTTCCATATCTTTCATAATTGAAAATCAACCCAAGGTCCAACATGTCCCTGGTGGCCCCTGCAACGGCGGTGGCGAAGACGCAGGCGCCGTTCTCATCAAGGTGGTTTCCGACCAGCCTTATACTCGTCCTGTCCGGATGCCTCTCCTCGACGACGAGGCCCCCTTTGATCTGCTCGCCCATCACCGCCCTGACCTGCTCCGAAGGCCATAGGATCTCCGCATCCTGGGGAGTCAGCTGCTTCTTGATCGTGAACCTCTTGGAGCTCCAACGCCTGCCTGCAGACTTGACTGCCCTATCACCCTCCTCCTTCCCGCTAGTATATTTGACATAGAGACGATAGACGATCCTCTTTTCCTCATCCATCGGCTCCTCCCCCTTTCTTATGATGTCGATGCCGTCGGTCACCCTCTGCGACTTGCTCACATCGTCCGTGAACCGGACGGGATCGATCTTATGACCGAGCCGTGGGGTATGCCGGAAATACACGTTTCTGAAAACGAGCGTCGACGGGTCGAAATCCCTGTCCCTCAACTTTGCCAAAACCTCTCTCCGCTCATCAGAGCCGACTAAACCGTTCCTTGTAAGCTCGAAGACGAGCCTCCTTAGCCCCGCACGGTCGAAGAACCGCGATACCAGGACGAATTCGCCCCGTTTCGTGTTGAGAAAGCCCATCACGTCGGGTACCTCCAATAGCCTCTGACGGACCTTGGAGTCCAACTCGACAGGAGATGAAGAGTAGGGGGGGAGTTTCACTCATTAGATACGGGAAAACGGGAGTAAAAAACCGCAAAACAGCCGGATAACACGGAAACCTCCGAAATACCCCCCAAAAACTATATAAACGATAATCGCCTAATTTACAGTCCGCCAGAAGCAGGCGCAGACGCTCATGCAATCCTAACGGATTGCAGCACATCGCCATACCATTCACAGAGCGCGCCGATGCCCGAGCAAACCTTCGGTTTGCAGGACATCGATCACACTCACACAATTTTCGCAAGCCGATGCATGCGCAACCCTCCGGGTTGCTAGCACCATAACACACGCACAGAGCGCGCC
>JAZDMS010000005.1:0-31430 GCA_043800705.1 Candidatus Altarchaeota archaeon | reverse complement strand
TATAGCTTTACCCATCGTCTGAGAGTGCGCTCAGAGATGTCATACATCTCGCAAATCTCTTTTCGGCTTTTGACCTTCTCTTCACAAAACAATACCGCCTTTGATCGTATGTCCAACGTAGCTTTCACCACCTACTCTGGTAAAAGCGGACATAAACCCTTGCACGCTTTTAGGACATAAATCCTTGCACTATACAAGTAATAATGACTGGGGATACCTTCTCAGATATTATGGTGTATACGATACATGGTTCGCATTTAATCAACCAGATCTGGTTATTCCAATTGAAAAGAACTGGGGAAAAGTAAAAAGACCAGTTCAACATATTGACTGTCTAATATTTTTTTTTAAAGAAGTGTATCGTGAAGACGAGGGTGTTTTAATTTCATTCCTTTCAAAATTGTTAAAAAGTTATAACGGGCATTATCCGTTCCATCCTTTCGAGCGTAGTGCTATTCAACAAGAACTCAATGCATTAGGCTATACTCTGGATGGATTATTAGATATTAGACCAACCACAGGTGTTGGTGAAATTGATAAGAAAGTACGATCTGAGTTAGACGGATTATTAATTAAATTAAATCCTGAATTTCCGAATATGCGAGTTGGTTCTTGGGAAACTTTAACTTCAAACCACAAGGATAAGGAACGTCAAGCAGTCACTTCCATGCGGGAATTATTGGACAAAGTAATAAACCAGCTAGTTCCTGACAAAGGCCTTAAAAGAGAAGATAAAATAAAGAAAATATTATCATCTAGCTCAGAAAGCGAGGCTGAACTTATAGACTCCATTGCAGGAGTTATGGACAATTTGTACCACTTCCATTCTAAAGGTACACATGATAAATTAACATTCAAACAGGCTATGTATGCCCTTCTTATATCAGAATATAGTCTCTACTACTTGTTAAGTCAAAAATAGTTTAATGCGTTCTGTGGCGCCTTCAGGCGCCACAATACCCGTTTCGGGTGGGTCAGGGGTAACCTAGGACTGGGGAGGGCGGTAGCCCTCCGCGGTTCAGGTGGATAATCCATTCCCCGCTAACTTCTTTTTTTCTTTCTTTAATCGCATATACTTCCGTTCCAAAATGCACCTCCTGCGTCACGGCCATCTGTTGCATCGGAAGCTGGTCGTCATCTTGGTCGCGACCCTGCTTTGGTGGATGGCGGACTTCGCAGTAGAGTTCGCGTTCCCGACCTATCTGGAGGGCGCCGGAAAATCCTACCTCGAGATAGGGCTCTTCATTTCCATCGCCGCGGCTGCGGGCCTACTCATCGATCTCCCGCTGGGTTCCTTGTCCGACAGGGTCAGCAAGAGGAGGCTTATGATCGCGGGACTCCTCATTGCGGTAGTATCGGCTTCACTCATATTCCATTTCCGGCAGAACGCGCCGCTTTATCTATTTTTCTTCGTCTGGGGGCTTGCCTTCCAGATATGGCGGGTCCCGAGGGACGCATACTTCGCGTCGCACACGGACAAGCTGGACAGAAGCCAGGAGTACGGCCTCGACATGGAGGTCAAATACCTGGGCCAGAGCATCGGCCCGCTGCTCGCCGGGTTCCTGCTGGCGTCGGCCGGCTTTTCGGGGATAATAGGGTTCTACGGTTTCATCCTGGTGCTTGCGGCCTGCGTGCTGTTCTTTTTCCTGGAGGAGACGAACCACAGGCCGATGAAGACAGCCTTGGATACATGCGTCAAGGAGCCTTTCCTGAAAAGGTCGGTCAATGAGGTCAGGTCGATGGGGGGCTCGGGCGTCATACTCCTTTACTTCACGCTCCTGTTCACCGCCTGGGAGCAAACGCTCCTGACGTTCCAGCCGCTGTTCTCCGGCCCCGACGGATTGGGCCTCTCCCCGGAACTCGGGGGGCTCGTCATGGCCTCGTTCTCCATACTGGGCATCGTCCTATCCTTCCCGGCGGGGAAACTCGCAGACAGGTTCGGTAAGAGGCCGGTGCTGACTGCCGGCCTATTGGTCATGGGCATGTCTCTTGTGATGTTCTCCTTCAGTGCCGATTTAATTCACGCCGTTGTCTTCGCCCTGCTCACGTCGCTCGGCTGGGCGCTCTCCATGCCTGCGCTTTTCGGCCTCATCATCGACCTGGCAGAAGGCCATAAGAAAGGTTGCGTCGCCGGAGTATGGGACCTGTTCATGGACCTCGGTTTCGTGGCCGGGCCCCTGTTCGGCGGCTTCATATGTCAGTTCTACGGGATAAAGAACGCCTTCCTCTTCATGGGGTTCGTCTTCCTTGCCTCGACGCTCATCCTCCATCTGGATAGGAACGGTTCCGGCAGGAAAAGGCTCTCAAGGTAGTACTACCAAATACTAGTCTTCTTTTTAATCCTTTTTTTCGGGTTGTCTACTCGGTGGATATGGCTAGTGAATGGGGCCTTGCGGCATGCACGGGTCTCCTGGCGTGCGACTTACTCCTGCACTGCCTCATCCGGCCGTCATTTCTAAAAATGGGTGAATGTTATGGGAAAGGTTAGGGGTCAGTCGTCGATAGAGCTCGTCTCGATATTGGGGCTTTTCATGCTCGCGGTGTCAGCTTCGCTCATATATTTTTATCCCGAATGGGAGACTGCAAACAGGCTCAGCATGGCAGAGGCCACGATGAAGGACATTAGGATGACTGTGGATGGCGTCTACAGTTCGGGGCCGGGGCGTAGGGAGACCATAACCGTAAGGGTGCCTACCGGGGTGATCCGGACACAGGCTTCCGACGGCCTGATGAACATGGTGTTGGATCTGCCGGGCGGCGGCTTCACTGAAGTTCTTGAAGTCACAGATGCCCCCCTGAAGGGCAGCATACCGTTGGTCGACGGCGTGCATCAGATATCTGTCGAGTATACGCGCTCGGGTTATGTCGTTTTGGGCAGCGGCCTGGTGTTGGCCCCCTCGCATATGGTCGTTGAGACGACGTCCGCCAATCTGACGAGAATCGTCGTGAACGTGACGGATGCGGGGGACACGGATTTGTCGGATGTGCGGCTGTCTGCGGGGGAATCGACACCAGTCGAATTTGCCTTCAATGAGTCCGTTGTCGACTTGTCCCTGGGCGAAACGAAGGTGATCCAAGTTTCCGTGAGGACGCCGAACGGGATAATCCCCGGGAGATACACGGATCACATTCGCGCCGAGGGGGGCGGATTGTTCGCCGAAGCCCAGGTCGACGTATCCGTGGGTGGCGTCGTCTGCGGAGACGGCGTGAAGGATCCGTCAGAGGAGTGCGAGACGACGACATTGAGTTTCCCCGAGCCTTTAAGCGAGTATTGCCCCAACCCGTCCGGGGGGGTCTTGTGTGATGCGGCCGGTAGCAGATACAAGGCTGTGCCTCCGTTCGGTGACTGCGTTGTCGGATGCCGCTGTCAGCCGGCATCAGAGATCTGGATCTCCTGCGGATCGGGCTGCAGAGACCCGAACTACTGCAACAACTGCGCACACTGCTTCGACAATGTCATCAACTGCGGCGAGACGGTCATCGACGGCGGAGGCGCCTGCCCGATATGCGACGGGGTGGATGACGCGGCCGAGGGCTTCCCCTGCACAATGGGAGAGACTCAGCCCTGCGGCCTATCCGACTGCGCGGGGACGAGGAACTGCGTGGCGGACGGCCCCTCATGCGGGTGGGGCCGATGCACGTCATACGGGATGAAGTGCCCGGCAAACAAGTGCTGCAGCTGCATGGGGGCCTCGTCAAATCCGCAGCCTCTGTATAATGACACGTTCAACACCGACTGCACCCCGTTTGCGGATCAAACGGCATGCGGAAATCCTGGCCTGTGCCAGGGGGGCTTCTATAGGGGGGAATGCAGCGGCTTGGATTCATGTTCCCCCGACTTCGACCAGAGCACCTGGAACATGTCCGTAGACGTCTCTGCCTGCGCCGGTCAGTCCTGCAGGGAGTCCAGCGACACATGCTATGACGGCATATACCCCTGTCATGGGAGGACCACATCCTACGCATGTGATGCGTCGGTCGACTGCTCACAGTCTACGGCTGAGGACGCCTCGGCCTGCGGAGATTGTCCTCCCCCGCCGTGGATCGTGTTGCATCGGATGGAGGGAAGCCAGATCTATGATTATGCGGAGGCGAACGCCAGTTGGGGGTTTGGGCCCGGCTGGGTCGGAGAACCGTGGTGGCAGTGCGCCGAGAGCAGATTCTCCTACACTGAGCTTACGATAATGGAGCATACCGAGGTCGGAGCATACGCCCCCTACCAGAACGGGACGCTAAAGGTGTACGGCAAGGCATGGCACATATGGAATCAATTCCATCACGATTCGTGCCATTGGAGCAATTGCGCAGGGGCCGGAAAGGGGTCGTTCCTGAGGATAGGCACGGACAGGAACAACTACCTGGAATACAACGCCCCCACCCCCGATCCTAACTGGCGCCAATATTCCGTGAATTTGAGGAATCCCACGCGGCGGGTCGGGGCAGTGGATTGGGACAACATACGGTACCTGGATTTCTCATACATCGTCGGCCTAGAATGCCAGCCTTCGGACACGGGGTGCGGCTCATGCAACGGCTGGTTGGACTATGTGACACTCACAAAATGAAACGCTCACAATCCGCCCCTCTTCCGGGCACTGATAACGGGGTCCAAAAATTTTTGCGGATTGTGGCGTGTGTGAAGCGGCGCGGTGGGCTACGAAGGAGCATAGAAGCAGTCCGACAGTCACCGCCACTTCTCACAAAGGGGCAGTTGTGCGTCGAGGCGGTCATGGCAGTGAGCCTGGTGATGTTGTATCTCACCCTTATTTGGGGCTTGAGTCTGGGGATGCATGCGGAGGCCGCCGACAGGGACCTAAGGCTTTCCCAGGCCGTCGGCTGCGCGGGATTGTCAACAGTCATCGATGCTGTCTATGCCGCTGGAGGAGGGGCCGAGGTCGAATACAGGCTGAGGGGAAACTATACAGTCTATCCAGGGATCGTCGACCCGGCAGACGGCGGATATTTCTGCGAATTATCCGGGGCTGCTGTAAAGGAGCCCAAGCATCTAACCGGTGGCACATATGTCGTCCGGAACCGGGGTGGTTGGATTGAATTCACGTAGGGGCCAGGCATTCAGCGCCGACCTTGTCGTCGGAGTCGTGCTTTCTATCCTTGCGCTGGGGCTTTTATCCGCTGCCTGGGGGATCGGCAAAGTGCGGCTTGATGAGACTGAGCATATGCGGGCTCTTGAGGACAAGGCCAACAGGATCTCCAATCTCCTTGTCAAGAGTCCGGGCATTCCCCCGGATTGGGAGGACGATGTTTCAAATGTGTCGGTCCTTGGATTGGCCGGCTCTGATCGGCGGCTTTCTGAGGGGAAGGTTGAGGCGCTTAAGTTGTTGGGTGAGCCGCGGCTGAGGGAGCTCTTCATGATGGGGGGAACCGGCTGCGTGGTTCGCCTGCGCACACCGGAGGGGGCGATCATTAAAAGCACGGGAAATCTGGAATATTCGGATTCCGTAGTGACCTCTGCGCGCATAGTCTCCTTCAGGAATCAGACGATGTTTCTTGAAGTCAGTGTCTGGGAAGACCGACCGGGGGCGATGATATGAGGCGGGGGGTTGTTTTGACGACGGACGGCGCCTTGTCCGTCCTGGTGTCGTTGTCGGTTGTCGTGGCATCAGTATTCTACATACAGGACGCGAACAGGAGCCGATGGGCCAACGTCAACATGGTCCGTGCCGCCAACGACATTGGGTTTGCCCTTGAAAACGAGGGTGTCTTCCTGTCAACCGACGGCGCCAGGATAGAGGCTGCGCTGAACAGGTCGGCTCCGCCGAACATGAAGGCATCGTTGGAGTCGGTCAGGCATGTCATCGTGAACGGCTCATTGGTTGCGGTATCCAGGAGGACGTACGGGGCCGTCTTGGATGGCGACTTGGCCGAGGCGGTTTTCTTGTCCGCCGACGGGTCGGGCGCATATGTCGTTTCACACGTGGGGGTGGGTCGAAGATGAACCGGCGCGGGGTGTTTTTCACATTGGGCGTTACCCTCGTAGGTTGGGCATTTTTCAGCTTCAGCGTATCCCATGACGGGCTATCCAAAGACTTGTATGCCATGGACCGGCTGGTCGAACTCGAGCGGGCGGAAAGCGTTTCCTCCAACGTCGCAACGAACATTGTTCGGACCTTTGACATGTTCGCCGGAGTCAGGGTCGCACAGTCGGGGGCTACCGCGTCCTTCGAGGGAACGCTGCCGCACAGCCTCGGACAGTACGCCTCGCAGGTCTCGGGGCTGAGGCGCGCCTGTTCGGATCTGTTGAACGTTTCCCTGGATCTGCAGCCGGTCCCTTACGTGATGGGCGGGAACGGAGCCAACTATACACAGGACTCTTTCAGGATCATCTCTTTGAGCCTGCCGGAGGATTCCGATTCGATCGTTGTCTCCGGAGTATTCGGGGGAAACATCGGCAATTGCTCTGTCGATTGTGAGCCCGGAGATGCCCGGCTTTATGCGAACATCACAGGGAACAGCGGGTTCTGCATCAGGTCGTGCAGGCTCAATATAACCGGCGAATCCGCAATTGCCGTCAACGACGGCGAATTATCGCTGGCTATAACCGGTGATCGGCTGACTCTGGAGAATAGGGCCGACCGTCCGCTCGATTATGCGATCTCAATATCGGCCAACCGGACCGGATACTTTCATGGGCCGATCCTGGCTGCCAGGATCGTTTCCGAATACGGGAAAGCCAAAAAGACGATGGACGGGGTGATGCTGTGAATGCGAGGGAATTGACGTCGGTCGTGCCGGATGCCGGAGGCGTTGACGTGCATGAAATGGCCGCCCTCCTCGGTGCAGACGTGGGGGATGTGAAGGATATGGTGGAGGGGCTCAGGAGGCAGTGGCTTTTCACCGTGGACGGGGACCGGGTGTTCGCCACCGACGAGCTGCGAGACGATAGGCTTAGCGGGCTTCTGCCAAGGCACGTTCCCGCCCTGAAACGCTCGCAATCCGCCCCTCTTAAGGAGGCGGACGACGAACCCATGCAATCCGGGCGGATTGTGGCGTGTGTTGCCCAAAAATCATTCGGATCTTTGGCACGCGACGTCTGCGAAAAGCAGTCGCCGCGAGGGCTGCGGGGTGGGCTCCGAAGCAGCCCAGAAGCTGTCGACAACGAAGAGCTTCGCTCCTCGTGCCGCACAAAGGGGCAGAGGCCTCTTTGTCGTGACCTAAGCATACCATCCCCGCCGCCCTTCACAACCGTTTCGGCAAGGCATGATGCGGCGATCGAGAAGGCCGACGGATTGTGCTTCAAGGCTAATCCGCGGAGGGTGCTAGAATATGCCGCGATCTGGGGTTTTGACGACAACTGGCTGATGGGGCATTTTAATCTGACACGGTCGGATTTGGACCCGATCGTCAGGCATCTTGGTTGCGAAGGTCTCCTTGACGTGTCGGAGTCGAGGAGACTGGGCGTGTTCAGAAGGGTCAGGGCCTCGGTGCCGGCCGATGTGTCGACTTTGATCCGCCGAAAATATGCCGCTTCAGTGTCGGAGGAATTGGGGAGCCTAACATACAAGACCGAGCTTGACGTCTTAGCCGACATTATCTTGGTGTTTTCTCCGATAGGCATCGAAAAGGCGGCATTATGCCTCAACACGACAATCGAGGCCCTTCTGCCTGTTGCAGAAACCCTTCATGATGCGGGCATCATAAGATTGAGGAACCGGGGGAGAACGAGCATTCTAGAAAAAATGGCAGACCCGTGCACTGACTCAAATCTGCCAATCCCATGCGGGACGGAGAAATCCACCTATGTTATCGCAAAGGACGACCTCTCATTGAAGGCGGTCCTGACAGAGGACGGCGGAGATGTCAGATACTGGCTCGGGTCCCCTAAGTTCATGGAGCCGACGGAGGCGGTGATGGCGAGAATCTACGAGAAGGCCGACCCCGGCTGCAAGGAGGCTGATGTGAAGACGTCAGCCGATTTTAAGGACGTGAAGGGGCGGCTTCGCGGAAGCATCGCTTCGGCGGTGGAACGTCAGCTGCCGTTCGTCGGTGAGGGGGCGAGGAAGGCGATGGTCTCTGAGATGTGCAACGAGATGCACCTGGGCAAACTCGAATATCTCCTTCGGGACCCGAATGTCGAGGAGATCAAGGCGCAGGGCGGCAAACCGGTATTCATAAAGCACGTGGGCTGCGTGCAGGAATGGGTCGAGACGAACCTCGTCCTGGACAACGACCTACTTGACAGGTACGCGAAGGCTGTTGCGAGGGAGACCGCCCAGCAGGTGGATGCGAGCCACCCGCTCATGGACGCGGTTCTACACACCGGAGACCGGGTCAACGTTTGCATACCGGAGGCCGCCGGCGGGTCATATGTCATGGAAATAAGGGTCTTTTCGAAGAAGCCGTGGAATTTCGTCAGGCTGATCCGGCGCGGCACGGTAAGCGCCGAGGTGATGGCCTTCCTCTGGCTGGCTTTGCAGTATCGGTTCAACATACTCGTATCCGGGGAGACTGGGTCGGGGAAGACCAGCTTCGTCAACGCACTGAGCCTCTTCCTTCAGAAGAACGACCACATCGTATCCGTCGAGGACACGCGGGAGATCCAGCTTCCGTCTTTTTTCAGGAACTGGACCAAGATGACCACCAAGTCCGGCGTGCATGACGGCGATGTGACCATGAACCGGCTCCTGATCAACGCCCTACGGATGAATCCGTCTTTCATAATCATGGGCGAGGTCAGGGGACGCCTCGACATAGAGACGCTGATGAGGGCGACGTCCATGGGCCACCCGGTGATGTCCACGATCCATACTCGCGATTGTTCCACGTCGATACAGAGGTTCGAAGACGCTGGAGTCGCGGCATGCGACCTGGCCAACATACACCTCAACGTGATACTGGAGGCCGTGAAATCCAAGGGCGACAGGCAGCCGAAGCGGCGCGTGAAGGAGGTCGGGGAATACGTCCTCGAGGCCGGGAAGGTGGCGGCCAACAGGATCTACCGGCTGGACATGAACACGGACGCGCTCGTGCAGGTGAATGAGTCCAGGACGTATTTTCAGCGTGTGATGGAGAAGGTGAATATGAACAAGGACGAGATCAGGCAGGACCTCGACGGGAAGAGGAGGATAGTCGAATGGGTGCTCGGACAGGGGATCGAGGACATCGAGACCCTGGGGGATCTGATCCAGATGTACTACCGGGACCCGGCAAAGGTAGTCGGTGCCGCGGTCGGCAATGATGACATAAAGGAGGTGTTAGAGGATGGGCGATCGTTCAAACGCTCTGGCGCAGAAAGTCACTGAGCGGTTTCCACGGCTGAAACGGGAATTGGATGATGCGGGCATAGCCGAGACTCCGGTAGAATACATGTCGGCTGCGATATGGAAATCCTCGGCTGCGGCGCTTCTTGCATCGGTCGCAAGCGGCGTCGCCTTCGTCGCGGGCGGAAAGCCTGCGCATGCCGCATCGCTTCTCATCGGAGTGTTCGCCTTCGCTGCGGTGATGTTCCTCCATGTCTACCGGCCGGGCCAGCTCATGCGTTCCAGAGCGAGGCGGATCGAAACAGGATTGGTTTTCAGTCTCCAGGCCTTGAACATCGAGCTGGCTTCGGGGATAGGGTTCCCGCAGGCGTTGGAGGACGTGGCGCGGATGGACTACGGCGAATTCTCCTCGGAGATGAGGAAGATACTCGACGATTCACACAAATGGGGCCTGAGGCGGGCATTCAAGGACTCTACACGGCGGAATCCGTCGGTGATATACCGGCGCGTGGTTTGGCAGATGATCAACGCACTGGAGACCGGGGCAGACATGAAAGGGAGCCTGTCCTCGATAATCGAGGATTTGAGGAGGCGGCAGGAAAACGAGGCCCAGCGCTACGGGAAGAGCATGGAGCGGCAGCTGACGCTCTACGTCCTTGGCGGAATCGTGCTGCCCGCGCTGGCAGCCGTCATGGTCCAGGCGACATCGACTCTCGGCGTGGGCGGATTCGGCGGTGAAAGGATATATCTGGCGATATTGGCCGCGTCGATATCTGTGCAGCTGATCTTCCTCTACATGATAAAATTCGGCAAACCAGCCATCATGGGCGGCTCATTCATCAAGGTCGCAAAGAAGACGGGCATCAGAGCACACATGAGCGAGCTTCTGGACTATGCGGGCGTCGATTCCAACCGGGGCGGGTATCTCCTGTCGAGGCTGCTGGCGTGCACCGGTTTCGGATTGTTGCTGGCATTCATACTGGGGCCGTATGCGGGCATCGGTTACACGTACCTGTCGGCGATCACGGTATCTTTCTTTTTCGTGGCTTTCTACACCCGGCTCGCATACAAAGCCGACGAGCGGGGCGAGAAGGCGGCCCTCTACCTGCCTGACAGTCTCAGGATCATGGCCGCCAACATGGAAGCCGGAGTCGCGACGGACCAGGCGCTGTTCATGAGCGCGAGGGAGGAATTCGGAGTGCTGGGCGACGAAATCAGGCTGATGGGGACCGACATGATCAAGAACCTGACGTTCGAGGAGGCGCTTAGCAGGCTGAAGAAGAGGATAAAAAGCGAGCCATTGCACATGTCCGCCAACCTGATAGGCCACGGCCTAAAGGCCGGCAGGGGGCTTGCCTCCTCGCTTCTGCACGTTTCCGACATCCTCCAGGAGAGGGAGTATGTCCGCCGGGCGGTTGCAACCCAACTCGTCTCGGTCAGGTCGACGGTTTTGATACTCGTCGTCCTGTCTGCGCCGCTTCTTTACAGCACATCTATCGTCGCGGGCTCCGTGATGGGGAGATTCAGCGACAAGATGAGGTCGTCCCTGCCCGAGGATATATCCCATCAGGGCTGGCTGAAGAATTCCTCTCAGCCGGTGTCGGCAGACTTCCTCAACAGGTATTATATGGCCAGCCTGATGGCCATCTCCGTCCTCGGGTCCGTGATAGTCGGGGAGGTCACGACCGGGAAGGCGAAGGAGGGTTTGAGATATGTTTTCATGATGGCTTTCGCTTCGGAGACGCTTTACCTCGTCCTTAAGGAGGTCATATCAGGAAAAGTCGTGGGCGTGATCATATGAGCCGTGCAAAGACGGGCATACAAGCCCTCGACATGATGTTGGGGGGCGGATTATTGAGGGATTCCATCACCCTCATCTCCGGAAATCCCGGAACCGGAAAATCGACCCTGGCAGTCCAGTTCCTCCTGGAAGGAATCAGTTCCGGAGAGAACGGGGCCTATATCAGCCTCGAGGAGGAGAAACACGGCTTTTACAGAAACATGCTCGGATTCGGATGGGATCTGAAAAAGTTGGAGGATGAAGGCAGCATATACTTCGAATCGTACCGGGCAGAGGAGCTTCTGAAGCTGATATCCGACGGCTACCAGGCCCTGGACCATGAGATTAGAAAAATCCATGCGAAAAGGCTCGTCATAGACTCGATAAGCGCATACCTTCTGACCTGCGACGGGGAACTCAGCAGGAGGAACGAGACGAAGAGGCTGTTTGACAACATACGAAAATGGCGGCTCACCGCCCTGCTGACGGGCGAGTCGAGGCAGGCCGACATGGGCTACGGCATCGACTACATGGTGGATGCGATAATACGCACCCATAACCGGGAAGACGGCGGACACAGCCGAAGGCACAGGCGCATAGAGATCGAAAAGATGAGGGGTTCCAAGCACAGCCAAGAGGCGCGCTTGATGCGAATAACTGACGCCGGAATGGATGTCACAAACCCCGAAGGGATGGCATACCACGATGATATTAAATCGCGCATTGGAGTCTCTGTCGATTGCCCTTTCAAACAACCGGGCGCAGGAGGCAGGCAATGAAAACCGCAATGCACGCGATTATCGTCCTATTCCTCTGCGGATGCATTGGCTCGACGGTGTATGTGTGCCCGGACGGCTCCAAGGCCGGCGACCCCGGCCTCTGCGTTACGAAGACCGAAGAGAAAAAGACGATCAGCGCGGATATTGACTCCGATTGCATGTCGTTCAGGACAGCAGGCGGCGAACCCGACGTTGGATTGATCCGCAGATGTCTCATCAGCAAGAACCCAACACCCGAATTTTGCGAAACCACGCCCGGACCCGACAGGGCCGGATGCCTCATAGAGGTCGCAGCATACTCCAACAGCACCGCCGCCTGCGCGGGGCTCGGCGGGAACATGCGTCTCATCTGCCAGGCTGCAGCTGAAAATAATCCGTCATTGTGCGGGAAGATAGGGGTCGAAGGATTGAGGCGGGAATGCAAGGAAACCGCCGAAGGCCTCGCGCCTGGAATCGTGGAGAAAGCCGGCTGCGCAAACCAGACCGGCGACGAACTCGCCTGGTGCCTGATCTACAACGCCGAAGACGCCGAAGAATGCCTCAAGATCGACGACAGGGCGCATCCGGACGAGGCCGTCTTCTGCGCTGCTAGGGTATCCGGGAACCTGTCGGTGTGCGGCAGGGTGGGGGATCCTGTGAAAAGATCTCTCTGTTTGAGGGCCGTATCTGGTTTGTGATGCCTCGGTTTTATCCCATGGAGGATATTAACCTGGATTCTCATCAACTTTCAACCATGGTCTCTGGCATCAGGGTCTGTCTGAGGTGCGGCAGTTCGGACATACAGAACCTTTACGGGGGAGTCGGCATCGCAGTCGGGACGCCCCCCTCCAATGTCCATTGCAACGATTGCGGATGGGTCGGACTTCCCCTGATAATGGACGACGAGGCGGCCCGGGAGCGCTTTGTCCAGGAGATCGGCAAGGAGCCCGGAAGGAGGGAGAAAGTCGGGAGCCAACAGCTTTGGGGCGAATACACCTTCAATGGCAAGGCCAACGGCGTCGTCCTCGTCTTCATCGCGGCGTTCGTGTCAATCCAGCTCATCGACCGCCTCCTGCCTTTCGCCGTCAAGGTCTTGTTCTCGCTCTTCATCTCCCTGCTATGGTTGGCCATCGGGATTGGACACGGCGATAAGACGTCACAGAGTTGATTATTATATCCTCTGGGCCCTATACGGTTTCATATGGGTTTTCTGGATTTTCTCAAGGGTCCGGGCTCGAAGGGGAAACGGTGCGCCTCATGCAAGGCCGAAGGCGGGGAGCTTCCGTTCTCCAAGAAGTTCGACGGGATAACCCACAAGTTCTGCTCTAAGGAGTGCAGCCGCCAGTTCCGCATAGACCGGAAGAAGTCGCCCAAGGGCGGCTCCGGCATGGGACGGTCAATGCCGTGGTGAACCAAGCCTTAGCAGGGCATTTTTTTAAAGTATGCCACAATCACATTCTGAACCGCCTTCAGTTTTCCTAAGTTCCATCCCTTTATTATATCATTATTCACAGAAAGATACACCTCAATGAAAAAAATGATCGGAATGCTGGAAAAATTTAACATATTTTATGGCAAATGTTCTCCGCTTTATGTATGAACCCCATATGAAGGGCAATTTATGCAATATGTTCTTCTCAGATGCAAAACAACTTCTAGATGAAACCGCCCGGCGGGGAATTGATTTAAAAAATCTACCAGAGCTTAAATTATCTAATTTCACTTTCAGTCCAATGTCGATCCCCATTTCTGGAGTTGATACAACTTGCTGGCATTCAACCGACCATGGTACTGCGGGCAGGGTCAAGGAATATTTATTGGTTCCAAGACCAAATGACGGAGGTACAATTGGCATATCATTATACTATCTTGTAGGTCAGAAAAAAATAATTAAAGATGGAGATTTAGACGAAATTAAATACTGTGCTGTATGGTCCCCTAATGGGCTGAACAATCAATTCGCTCAAGAAGTTCAGAAAGGTCGGATCGGTATCATAGACGGTCCCAGAAAACATCATTTTTCCTATGTGGCTAAGCCAGAATCGTCTAAAGGAATTCAAAGGCCGCACATCATAGAAAAAATTGATCATTCCCCGTTAGATCACGAAGAAAAATATTATCAACCAGACGGGAAAATAATAAAAAACAATACCATTTAAACGCCTTAATCTCGTACACTTTGTGTGATAAGTAACTATGCCCGATTGCAGACCTTTTGAATTATATGCTTCCTCACAACGAATGCAAACTCATAAGCCATTGCCCTAAACTCATCCGGGTCTCATTTTTGGATTAATAATCCCTTGTCTTAATAGATGTTCACCATGATCAGGCCGGATTTGTCGCCCCGCGAGGTGGGTTTGGACGTCGCATACGTCAATCAGCTCTTGGGACTCAGTCTCGGCGCCGGGGAGATAAAGGGCCTCCTGGAGAGGATGCGTTTCGGAGTCGAAGGAGACGGCACCTCCCTGAAGGTCAAAGTGCCCCCGTACAGGAGCGACATCATGCACCCGATCGACCTCGTCGAGGACGTCGCGATAGCGTACGGTTACATGAACTTCAAGCCTCAGGTCCCGAAACTATACAGTCTGGGGAAGGCCGACCCGCTTGAGACATACTGCGAGGAGGTGCGCGACTACCTCGTCGGCTTGCAGTTCCGCGAAGTCATGACGTTGATGCTCACAAACCAGAGGGACCTGTTCGAGCGGATGAACGTACCCGCCGAATGCGCTGTGGAGGCGCTGAAGCCTGTCAGCCTCGATCAGGGCATAGCCCGGACATGGCTTCTACCGAGCCTTATGGTGGTTCTCGAGAAGAACCGCAACCGGGAATACCCGCAGAGGATCTTCGAGGTCGCAGACGTCCTGGACGCGGACGGGAAGACAGTCACCAAGGCCGCCGGCGTCATAGCCCACGGAAGGACCAACTACAGCGAGATCAAGGCGAACGTCAACGGCGTCCTGTCAAGCATGAAATTGAATCCCGAAGACTCCCCCTACGATCATCCGTCTTTCATTCCCGGCCGATGCAGCAAGAACGGGTACGGCTTCTTCGGCGAGATTTTTCCAGAAGTGATCGTGAACTTCGGCCTCGAGGTCCCGGTCACTGCGTTCGAGCTGAAGCTGAGCTGACTATAAAATGGATTCTCACGACGAGTATCGGCTCAAAAGGCTGATAAGGGAGCTGGAGCACGTCTCAGGCAGCCACACGGAGCTGGTGTCGGTGTACGTCCCGGCAGGCTACAACATCAACCAAGTCATGACCCAGCTGTCCAACGAGCAGGGGACGGCGTCGAACATCAAGAGCACGTCTACGAGGAAGAACGTCGTCGACGCCCTCGAGCGGGCGGTCCAGCACCTGCGCCTGTATAAGCAGACGCCGAAGAACGGGCTCATCATCTTCTCGGGGAATGTCGCGGAGCGGGCGGGCCAGTCCGACGTCAAGGTCTGGGGAATCGAGCCTCCGGAACCCATTTCGATCCGCCTCTACCGGTGCGACAAGCAGTTCATACTCGACCCCCTGAAGGACCTCATCGCCCACAAGGACGTCTACGGCCTCATTGCGCTCGACAACCGGATGGCTACGATCGCTTCCCTGAAAGGGGACCGTTACGTGATACACAAGAAGATCACATCTAACTACGGAGGCAAGCACAGGGCGGGCGGGCAGTCCGCGGTCCGTTTCGAGAGGCTTTTGAGGGAGGAGTCCCACAACATGAAGAAGAGGATCGCGGATGCCGTCAACGACATATTCCTCCCCAACGTCAAGGAGGTCAGGGGCCTCATAATCGGGGGTCCGGCTGCGACGAAGGAGGACTTCGTCAAGGGGGATTACATACACCATGAGCTGAGGAAGAAGATCATCGCGGTGAAGGACACAACCTACACCGACGAGTCGGGCATCAGGGAGCTTATCAACGCCAGCGCAGACGACCTGAAGGAGGTCGAGATGGTCCGCCAGAAGGTGTGGATGCAGCGGTTCATGCGGGGCCTGATAGATGACGGCCCCATTGCGTACGGCCCGGACCTTGAGCGGGCGCTGGCAGCCAACGCAGTCGACGTCCTCCTGCTTTCTGAGAATCTCCCCGAAGACGAGCTGGAAAACCTCTATGAGCGGGTTCATTCGTCGGGGGGCAAGATCGAGATACTTTCCGACGACTTCGAGGAGGGGTTCCAGCTCTGGAATACGTTCAAAGGCAAGGTCGCGATACTGCGGTATAAGCTTTAGGCCCTGTTTCTGTGAGATTGGGCGTGATGCTTTTATTCCCCCCGGTTTCATCCGCCGAGTTTTTCCCTCGTCCTCGCCTTCATCCTGCAGGACATCATCTGCTTGTTGTCCGTCAGCCTGTCGCAGAGGCTTGAGTCGCCCGTACGCAGGGCGACGTAGTTGTAGCAGCTGCCCCTTCCCGGTTCGCCTTTTATCCTCTCGCAGAAGGTCGCGTTGGATTCGATGATCCCAAAGCATCTGTTGGCCTCATCCTCGTCTTTTGACTTGGAGCAGTATGTCGAATTCATCAGCGCTATGGCCACTTCGCTAAAGCAGGGGTCCTTCAGCTGTTGTATGCCTATTTTTTCGCATAGTTTCGGGTTTTTCTCTGAAACAGCCTTCCGGTAACCGTCGTATTCCCCATATGCCATGTACACGATTACGATTACTGTGAGAATCAGGAGTGCTGCGGCCAGTTTCATGTATGTATTTTTGCAGTGAATATATAATAGGGGTTTCTGCGTTCTGGGTCGCGGGTTATATCTCGTTTTTATATGCGAAGTGGCTATATTTAAGAGCAGTTTTTCGAGACTGCCATGCTTTTCTGACGGCCTGTCAGATTCGTCTGGCGTAAGCTGTCCATTTTAAGAAGGCCTATGGCAAAACGTAACAAGCCCATTGCGGGCTCTAGGGCGTATCGTCCGTTGAAGCGGGCGAGACAGGAGAAGCCGAGAGTGAATTCTTGGCCAAGCGGCGACTCGAAGATTCTCGGATTTACAGGCTATAAGGCGGGCATGACCCACTGCATCGCGTTGGATGAGAATAAGGGTTCTGTTTCATCGGGTTCTGAGATTTTCGTCCCAGTCACTATCATAGAGGCACCGCCCATGAAGGTAGTCGGAGTCAGGATTTACAAGAAGGGCTACGGCGGCACCGAAGCTTTCACGGACATATGGTGCGAGACGCCCGAGAAGGATGTCGGCAGGAGGGCTTCAGTTCCGAAGAAGCCGGAATCCATCAAGAGGATTGCAGACGTGGAGAAGGCGATTGGCGACTGCTCCGACGTCCGCCTGATAGCATGCACTCAGCCCGTCTTGACTCATGCCCCCCAGAAGATCCCGGACATCACCGAACTAGCCTTGAGCGGATCCATCCATGAGAAGCTCGCCCACGCGAAGGAGGTCCTGGGAAAGGAGGTCTCGATAAAGGACATATTCAAGGAGAAGTCTTTCATCGACGTCATCTCCGTCACCAAGGGCAAGGGTTTCGGCGGCGTCATCAAGAGGTACGGCGTCAGGAAGCAGCCCTCGAAGGCTACGGGGAAGCGCAGGCACCCCGGAACCGGCGGAAGCTGGCACCCGGCCCACAAATTGTGGGTGGAGCCGCTGCCCGGCCAGATCGGATACCACACAAGGACTGAATACAACAAGCTGGTCCTGAAGGTCGGAAACAACGGCGCGGAAGTCTCGCCAGCCGGAGGATTCCTGCACTACGGTCCGGTCAAGAACGATTACATAATGCTCTACGGCAGCGTCCCAGGACCTGCCAAGCGCATAATAAGGCTCACGTTCCCGCGGAGGGAACACAAGGCGGTCAATCTGACTTTGAAGCACATAGACCTGTCTTCGAAGCAGGGTGCATAAGATGGTGAACGTATACTCGCTGGACGGAAAGGTGAAGGGGAAGGTGGAGCTGCCGAAGGCTTTCTCGACCCCCTACCGGCCCGACCTCATCCAGAGGACCGTCATCGCGGAGCAGGCTGCGATGAGGCAGCCGTATTCCACAGACCCGGAAGCCGGTCTCAGGACGTCCGGCGACTATTTCGGATCAAGGCAGAACAGGTTTCGCCAGACCATCAACAAAGGAAACAGCCGGCTGCCGAGGTTAAAGACCGGCGGCGGAGGGCTCGGCAGGGTCATAAGGCTCCCGCAGACGAAGGGCGGACGCAGGGCCCACCCGCCGAAGGGCAAGGACTACAGCCGCAAGATAAACCGCAAGGAATGGAAGCTTGCATTGTTCTCTGCAATCGCGGCGACCGCCAGCAAGGAGCTGGTCGAGGCAAGGAGCCACATATTCAAGGGCGCGGAACTCCCCATTGTCGTGGAGGATAAGTTTCAGGGCCTAAAGAAGACATCGGAGGTCGTTAAGGCCTTGAAGGCGATCGGACTAGGCGATGAGATGGACTCGAAGAAGAAAAAGAAGGTTCTGATAGTTGTCGCAGAGGACGGCGGCATATTGAAGGCTGCGGGAGGGCTCGACGGAGTCGATGTAGCGACGCTGGACGACCTGGACATGGGATCATTGGCCCCCGGCACGCATGCGGGCAGGCTGACTTTATGGAGCGAATCGGCGCTCAAGGGTGTGAAGTAATATGGAACCTCATGATGTGCTCCTGTATCCGCTGATGGGCGAGAAGGCGACGATGCTCAGGGAGAAGGAGAACACGCTCACATTCATCGTTGCCAAGGATGCTTCCAAGAAGGAGATCCGGGAGGCTGCGAAGAAGCTGTTTAACGTCGAAGTACTCGGAGTCAGAGTATTGCACACGCAGAACGGGACCAAGAAGGCCCACATCAGGCTCGACAAGAAGCACAGCGCGGACGAAGTCGCCTCGCACATGGGGGTAATATAAAAAAATGCCGAACCGCAACATTCCACAAAGGCGGGGCAGGGGCACTCCGAGGTACCGCTCTCCGTCTCACAGATTCAAGGGAGACGTCTTCTATCCGAGGATGGACTACTCGGGGAAGGTCGCGGGCCAGATCGTCGAACTAGTCGACGACCCAGGCAGGACCGCCCCCTTGGCGAGGATCCTTTTGGACAATTTCACGACCACACAGCTCATCGCGGCAGAGGGTTTGAGCATCGGTCAGATGATCGAGCTCGGAGCCGAAGCCAAGTCGGTCTCGGGGAACGTCCTGCCGCTGGAAAAGATCCTCCCTGGAACGGAAGTCTTCAGCGTGGAGATCAGGCCAGGGGACGGAGGAAAGTCCGTAAGGACGGCGGGAACATCAGCGCTCATAGTCGCCCACGACAAGGCGTCGGGGAAGACTCAGATAAAATTGCCTTCGAAGAAGACGGCGCTTATCCCAAGCAGGTCGCTCGCGACCGTAGGGCGGGTGGCGGCAGCAGGCAGGACCGACAAGCCGCAGCTTCACGCAGGCCAGGCCTTCTACCGGTTCAGACACCGCGGGAAGCTGTGGCCGGTGGTCGTCGGGCGCGCGAAGAACGCAGTCGACCACAAGCACGGAGGAGGCAGGCACCCGCACGTCGGGCGGCCGACGACGGTATCGAGGAATGCGCCGCCTGGAAGGAAGGTCGGGCATATCGCAGCCAGAAGGACTGGCTTGAAGAAGAAGTGATGACATGGCAAAGAGGGAATTGACTTACAGGGGCCACACCGCCGAGGAACTCCAGAAGATGAGCGAGGAAGAGGTGATGCGGATCCTCACAGCGAGGGCTAGAAGGACCCTAAAGAGGGGCCTCACAGACCAGCAGGAGACGCTTCTGGACAGGGTCCGGAAGGCCAGGGCGGCGATGCCCCAGAAGAAGCCTATAAGGACGCACGTCAGGGACATGGTCATCCTGCCGGAGTTCGTCGGATTGAGGTTCGCTGTGTACAACGGGAAGGAGTACACAGAATTCGAGGTCAACACCGAGATGATAGGGCACTACCTCGCGGAGTTCACATACTGCCGCAGGCCGGTGAAGCACAGCGCCCCGGGCGTTGGAGCGACCAGGTCGTCGTTGTTCGTACCGATCAAATAGTAAAATGCAGTTGAAGTATTCCATAAAACCGGACGAGAAGGCCGTGAAGGCGATGGGCCGAGACATGAACGTGTCGTTCAAGGACATGATCATGATAGCGGAGAACATAAGGGGCAAGACCATTCCGAAGGCTATTACGATCCTGGAGGGCGCGATCGCGCTGAAAAGCCCGATAGCGTACCGGCGGTTCAACAAGGGTATCGGACACCGCCAAGGCAACCAGTTCAAGTGCGGGAAATACCCGAAGAAGGCATCCCAGTATGCGCTGAAGCTGGTCCAGAACCTCCAGGCAAACGCGGAATTCAAGGGATACGACGCCGAGAAGGTAAAGATAATCCACTCGCAGGCATTGCTTGGCATTTGCAGGCCCAGGAGGAAGCCTAAGGGTAGGTGGACGACCTGGGAGTCGGAATACTGCCACCTGCAGCTGGTGGGGAAGGAGATTTAAGATGGCGATTGAGAGGCATTTCATACAGGAAGGCGTCATACGCAGCGAGATAGAGAGTTTCCTCAAGAGCGAACTCAACAGGGCGGGATACAGCGGGATAAGCATCCAGAAGACGCCGCTTACGACGAGGGTCATACTCTACGTCGAGAAGCCGCCGATCGTCATCGGAAAGAAGGGGAAGAGGATAAACACCCTTACCACGTTCCTTAAGGAGAAATTCGGCATCGAGAACCCCTCGATCGACGTGCAGAAGATCGAGCAGCCGACGCTCGACTCGAACATAATCGCAAGAAGGATCGCAGTAGCCCTCGAGCGGAACATGAACCGCAGAAGGATCGCATACAAGGCCGTCAGGGCTGTCATGTCATCGGGCGCAATGGGCGTCGAAGTGATTCTGCGGGGCAAGATAGTGGGCAAGGGAGGCCGCTCCAGGCAGGAAAAATATGCGGAAGGCTACATGAAGAACTCCGGAGACAGCGTAAAACTCGTAAGGATCGGCTCGACACAGGCCTATCTGAAGGCGGGCGTCATCGGTGTGACTGTCAAGATCGTGCCTCCGAACACCAAGTTTCCGGACGACCTGAACGTCCTGGAAGGCGTCATAGACGCGCCTGAAGTCGAGGAAACCCCGAAGAAGAAGCGGGCACCGAGGAAGAAGAAGGATGTTCTGGCCCAGGAACCGGAGGCGGAAACGAAAAAAGAGGATCCAAAGGCGGAAGAGGCGCCGGCGGCCCAGGAAAACGCTTAAATATCACAACTCAGTATAATATAAACCTTTTAAAATGGCAATAATACGTTCAAGTGAAATACAGGGCATGGATGACTCTGAGATGGATGAGCGTTTGATTCAGCTTCGAAAGGAGCTGATGAAGATACGCGGCGTCCTGGCTTCCGGGGGAATCCCGGAGGAAGTCGGGAAGGCCAGGGAAATTAGGCGCACGATCGCGCGCATAAAGACCCAAAAGACGCAAAGAACCAAGGCAGGAACAAACCAAACCAAGGGCAAGGTAGCAGGTAAGAAATGAATTGCCCCAAGTGCGGTCTCCCACAGGAACTATGCGTCTGCGACGAGATGACCCGTGTGGGTCAGAAGATAAGGGTTCGCGGCGACAAGCGCAGATACGGCAAATTCGTCACGGTCATAGAAGGATTCGAAAACGTGGACGTCGACAAGGTCGCGAAGGACTTGAAGACCCGGATGGCTTGCGGCGGCACGTCGAAGAAAAACGTCATCGAACTCCAGGGAAACCACGTGAAAAAGGTGAAGGGCGCCTTGATCTCGATGGGCTTCTCGGAGAGCATGATAGACGTGGCATAAAAAAAAGCTGTTTGAGGCCCTTCTCTCAACCATGATAACCCCGTACAACATACTCCGGCACGAGCTGGTGGGGTTGGGAGTGAAGGCCCAATCAGGCAAAAAGACCGTCGAAGGCGTCGTGGACGACGAGACGGCGAAGACCTTAAGGATCAAGACCCAGACGGGGGTCGAAAAGGCGGTGAAGGACTCCGTAATGCTGGAGTTCAAGCTGCCAGGCGACGCGGTCGTCGAAGTCGAAGGCAGGCTCATCGAAGGCAGGCCCGAAGACAGGATAAAGAAAAAACACAGGATTAGGTTTTAAAAATGGAATGCAAAGACAGGAACTGCCCGGAACACGGAACCCTCTCCACGAGGGGGACGGTCCTCGAGGGCAAAGTCGCATCTGACAAGATGCAGGGGACGGCCATTGTCCAGATAGACCGGATGATAAAGGTCAAGAAATTCGACCGATACAAGAGAAGCAGGTCCAGGATACCCGCCCACAGCCCGCCGTGCATCGGCGCGAAGGCCGGCGACACCGTTCGGATCATGGAATGCCGAAAGCTCGCAAGAACCGTCAGTTTCGTCATCATCGAAAAGCTCACAGGCGATAAGCCCGAGGAAAAGGCCGAATCCACGGAGACACACAAGAAGTCCGACGCGAAGAAGAAGGCTACGCTGAAGAAACCGGGCAAGACAAAGGAGGCGCACAATGGCTAAACCCCTGGGCGGCATGCCGAAGAACCTCCCCCTGGGCAAGGCCGTCTCAGCCAACGTGACGCGCGCTATGACGACAAGCGGCAGGCTTATCTGCGCCGACAACACGGGCGCGAAACTCATCGAGATCATCGCAGTCAAGGGATACAAGGGCGTCAGAAACAGGATGCCGTGCGCGGGCGTCGGCGACCTGGTCATAGCCTCCGTGAAGAAGGGCAGGCCTGACATCCGCAAACAGGTCGTGCACGCTGTCATAATCCGGCAGAAGATGCCGTATCGCAGGGCGAACGGCTCAAGGATATCGTTCGAAGACAACGCAGCCATCCTCGTCAGCGAGGAAGGGATGCCGAAAGGGACTGAGATAAAGGGCCCAGTCGCCAGAGAAGCCACGGAACGCTGGGGCAAAATAGGATCAATATCGAGCATAGTGGTGTAAACATGAAAAAACCCACGTCACAACAGCCGAGGAAGCAGAGGAAGTGGCTCGCAAACGCCCCGCTTCACTCAAGGCACAAGCTCATGTCCGCGACGTTCAGCAAGGAGCTGAAGGAGAAATACAAGCGCGGAAGCTTCCCTGTCAGAAAAGGCGACACAGTCAAGATAATGCGCGGCTCCTTCAAGGGGCACTCCGGAGAAATCATGTCAGTCGACATGAAAAAATACAAGATATACGTCAACGGCGTCACGGCCAAGAAATCCGACGGAACAGAGGTCGAGAGGCCGATGCACCCGTCGAACGTCATGTTAACGGCGGTACACGAAGAGGACAAGAAGCGCAGGGCGCTCCTGTCGAAGAAGACGGAGGATAAATAATGCACACAAAGAGGATCGCGTCAGGCGGGCAGAAGGGGATCAAGTGGACGGCGACACCCAAGGGACCTCACCGGAAGGACTCCTGCAAGACGCTGACCAGCATACTCAAGGAACTCGGCTTTGCCGACAACAGCCGCGAAGCAAAATCCATCGTCGTCAGAGGCAACATATTGGTTGACGGCGTGATCAGGAAGGACCAGAACTACGGCGCAGGCCTGATGGATGTCGTCTCGATACCGATGATGAAAAAGAGCGTGAGGATCGTTCCGGGGAAGAACGGCCTCGAGCTAAAGGAAGTCTCCGATAAGGACGTAAAGGTCAAGCTGTGCCGCGTCATAGGGAAGAGGCTCCTTGCGAAGGGGGCTGTGCAGATCTCATTGCATGACGGGGTAGCGCTGTTGACCGACAAAAAGGTGTCCGTCGGCGAAACTGTCGTAGTCGAGATCCCCAGCAGAAAAATAAGGGACATACTGCCATATGGGAAAGGTTGCGCAGCCGTCGTCGTTTCCGGAAGGCACCGCGGCAAGCAGGGACAAATAAAGGAAATAACCCCCGGAACAGCCGCTAGGGCATCTCTGACCACCATCGACGACACCCAGACGCTCACAGAATACGTTTTCGTCATAGGCAAGGACAAACCGCAGGTCGAGTTATAATGGCAAACGTGATGGAGAACCCAAGGATCGAAAAAGTCACGATCAACATCGGCGTCGGAGAATCCGGAGAACGCCTCGGGAAGGCCGAGAAGCTCCTCGCCAAACTCACAAGCAAGAAGCCCGTTAGGACCATTTCAAAACACAAGATACCGACCTGGAACCTGAAGAAGGGAGAACCCATCGGGGCCAAAGTGACGCTCCGCGGCAAGGACGCGGAAGAAATGATCAAGCGCACGCTTCACGCCAAGGACAACATCCTCCAGCCCGGCAACTTCGACAAGACCGGAAACGTCTATTTCGGCATCCAGGAATACCTCGACATACAGGGCTTGAAATACGACCCCGAGATCGGCATATTCGGGATGAACGTCAACATCAACCTAGAACGGTTGGGGTACAGGATACAGAAGCGCTCGAGGAACAAGGTAAAGCTCCCGGAATACGCGAGAGTCACCCGCGACCAGGCAATAGAGTTCATGAAAAACAAATTCGGTGTTAAAATTGAAGAAGAAGACTAGCTCCGGGAAAAACAAGAAGATTGACGACAAATTCCTCCACTGCACGGTCTGCAAGACCAACAGGGGCATGATACACAAGTACGGCCTGCACATATGCAGGCGGTGCTTCAGGGAAGTGGCGCATAGCATAGGATTCAGGAAGCTGAGCTAAAATGGCAGAGATAAAACTTTTCGGACGATGGGACTATAATAACGTGACGCTAAAAGACGAAGGCATGGCCCGATACATCAGCCTGATGCCAGTCCACATACCCCACACTTCCGGCAGGTTCATCGGAAAACAGTTCGCCAAGAGCAAGATGAACATCGTCGAACGCCTCGTCAATAAGATGATGCGCTCCGGGCAGGGGACCCGGAAGGTCGCGGGCCGATACATCCGGGGCGGCGGAAACACGGGGAAGAAGATGAACGCCCTCAACATCATCGAAAAGGCGTTCGAAATGGTCGAGAAGAAGACCAAGAAGAACCCCATACAGGTCTACGTGGACGCCATACAGAACGCAGGACCCCGCGAAGAAACGACAACGATCATATACGGCGGAATACGATACCACCAGGCGGTCGACGTCTCGACCCAGAGGCGGGTAGATTTCGCCCTCAAATACCTGTCGCTTGGAGCCTTCGCGACAGCCTTTAACAACAGGAAGTCCATCGAGGAGTGCCTGGCCGACGAGATAGTGTGGGCGTCTAATTCTGAGTCGAAATCCTACGCGATCCAGAGGAAGGAGGAGACGGAGCGGATCGCGCAATCAGCCAGATGATGAGGGGAAAATGGGCAGGCAAGAACAAGTAGCGGAAAAGGTCCTACAGGTCGTAAGCGACCTGGAGCGGGTCAGGAACATGGGCATCGTGGCCCACATAGACCACGGAAAGACAACCCTTTCAGACAGCCTCCTGGCAAACGCAGGCCTGATCTCCATGGAGACCGCAGGCAAGCAGCTTGCTATGGACTTCCACGAGGACGAGCAGCAGAGGGGGATCACCATAAACGCCGCGAACGTCTCCATGACCCACGCATACGACGGCAAACAGTACCTGATCAACATGATCGACACGCCAGGGCACGTCGACTTCGGCGGAGACGTGACACGAGCGATGCGGGCGGTCGACGGCGTCGTAGTCGTATGCTGCGCGGTCGAGGGAGTCATGCCCCAGACGAAGACCGTCCTGAGCCAGGCCCTGAAAGAAAGGTGCAGGCCGGTAGTCCTCGTCAACAAGGTAGACCGGCTCATCAACGAATTGAAGCTCACGCCCGAGGAGCTGCAGAAGAGGCTCCTGAAGATCATAGCCGAGATAAACAAGATCATCCAGATGAAGCAGCCGGAAGGCATCGACTGGCGCGTCGACGTAAACGCAGGCTCGGTCGCGTTCGGCTCAGGATTCCACAAGTGGGCGATAAACGTCCCATTCATGAAGAAATCCGGGATAACATTCGCGGACATCATAAAATACTGCAACGACGGCAACCAGAAGGAGCTCTCACAGAAGGCGCCTGTCCACACCATCATCCTCGACATGGCGATAAAACATCTGCCAAGCCCAATCGTAGCCCAGAAGCTGAGGATACCCCAGATCTGGAAAGGCGACATGGAAAGCGAAATAGCCAAGAGCATGATGACATGCGACGCCAAAGGGAAGGTCGCGATCATGATAACGAAC
This sequence comes from Candidatus Altarchaeota archaeon, assembly GCA_043800705.1. Taxonomy (GTDB): domain Archaea; phylum Altiarchaeota; class Altiarchaeia; order IMC4; family SCGC-AAA252-I15; genus JAHIYG01. The sequence goes on along the minus strand of JAZDMS010000005.1, from coordinate 5,592 downwards.
ATCCAGACATTCGACAAGCGTGAAGGCGAAGTCGCCACAGGCAGGATATTCTCCGGCACGGTACACCAAGGCCAGGAACTCTACCTCGTCAACTCAAAGATGAGCGAACGCGTAACCCACGTCGGACTATACATGGGCGCATCCAGGCAGAACGTGGAAGCCATCCCGGCAGGCAACATAGTAGCCCTTAGCGGCCTGAAGCATGCCTACACAGGCGAAACAGTCTCAGAACAGGACATCGCCCCATTCGAACCGATCCAACACCACAGCGAACCCGTCGTCACAGTCGCAATCGAAGCCAAACACATGAAAGACCTCCCAAGGGTCATCGAAGTGCTGAGGCAGACCGCAAAGGAAGACCCCACACTCAAGGCAGCGCTCAACGAGGAGACCGGCGAACACCTCCTGTCCGGAATGGGCGAACTGCACCTCGAGGTCATCACCAACAGGATCAAGGCAGGCGGACTGGAGATAACCGTATCGCCTCCAATCGTAGTGTACAGGGAAACCATCGACGGCCAATTCGGCCCACTCGAAGGAAAATCCCCCAACAAACACAACAAATTCCAGATAAAGGTCGAACAACTCGAAGAAGAAGTCTTCAAAGCCGTACACTCCGGCGAAATCCCAGAAGGCCGCAGGAAGGACAAGAGCAAGGACATCTGGCAGGACCTGCACGCACTCGGCCTAGACAAGGAGGAGTCAAAGAGGGTAATAGACGTCTACCACGGCAACATCATGCTCGACATGACCAAGGGTGTCCAGCACATTGACGAGATAATGGAGCTGATGCTCGACAGCTTCGAGCAGTGCATGGACGCAGGCCCTCTCGCCAAGGAACCGATGATGAAGGTAAAGGTGATCCTAGACGATGCAAGCATGCACGAGGACGCCATACACAGGGGACCAGCCCAGATATATCCGGCAATCAAGAACCCCATATACGCATGCATGATCAAAAGCAGGCCCGGAATGCTCGAACCCATACAGAACATATGGGTCGACGTCCCGCAGGAATACATGGGCTCGGTCACAAGGGAGCTTCAAAGAAGGAGGGGCATAGTCCTCAACATGACCCAGAAGGACGAGCTCATGACCATCGAGGCCAAGATCCCGGTCGGCGAATCCTTCGGATTCGCAGGCGACATAAGGAGCGCAAGCGAAGGGCACGCCCTCTGGAGCACCGAAAACGCGGGTTTCGCAAAGCTGCCGACCGAGCTGCAGAACAAGATAGTCTACCAGGTAAGGGACCGCAAAGGCCTCAAGAGGGAGCTGCCCAAGGCGGAAGACTTCATGGCATAGGCTTTTATAACATCAACGCGTCATAGATAAGGCTAAAATCGATTAAACATAGGAGGATAGGCAACAATGGCTGACAAACCGCACCTGAACCTAGTGTTCATAGGGCACGTAGACCACGGGAAATCCACCCTCGTCGGCAGACTGATGTACGAAGTGGGTGAGGTTTCCGAGCAGCAGATGAAAAACCTCCGCGAGGAGGCGGGAAAATCCGGAAAGGCGACGTTCGAGTACGCCTGGGTAATGGACTCCCTCAAAGAAGAGAGGGAACGCGGGGTCACAATCGACATCGCACACAGGAAGTTCCAGTCCCAGAAGACCTACTTCACCATCATCGACGCCCCAGGCCACAGGGACTTCGTGAAAAACATGATCACTGAGCCTCGCAAGCCGACGCGGCAGTGCTCGTAGTCGACGTCCAAAGCGGCGTACAGCCCCAGACCAAGGAACACGCGTTCCTGTCAAAGACCCTGGGACTGAACCAGCTCATAATCGCCATAAACAAGATGGACACCGTCAACTACGAGGAAGCAAGATACAACAAATGCGTAGAAGACGTCAAGGCACTCCTGAAGAGCATCGGATACAAGGTAGACACGATACCGTTCATACCGACGTCCGCCTTCCAGGGAGACAACCTCAAAACCAAGAGCGCGAACACGCCATACTATAAAGGCGACCCGCTCCTTGCGGAACTCGACAAGCTGAAAGCGCCCGCCAAGCCCACGGACAAACCCCTAAGGCTGCCGGTACAGGACGTCTACACAATCACCGGCGTAGGGACCGTCCCCGTAGGCCGCGTAGAGACAGGCGTCATTAAGCCGAACGACAAGATCATCTTCATGCCATCCAACGTGACGGGTGAAGTGAAGACTGTCGAGATGCACCACGAACAGCTCCCGCAGGCCGAACCCGGAGACAACATCGGATTCAACGTCCGCGGAATCAACAAAAACGACGTGAAAAGAGGAGACGTAGTCGGCCACGTGACCAATCCGCCGACAGTCGCCGAAGAGTTCACGGCGCAGATAGTCGTTCTACAGCACCCGAGCGCCATAACCGTCGGATACACGCCGGTCTTCCACATACACACGGCCCAGATCGCGATGACATTCATCGAACTGGTCAAGACGATCGACCCCAAGACGGGCGCAGTAAAGGAGGAAAAACCCGAATTCCTGAAGGCAGGAGACGTCGCCGTCGTCAAAATCAAACCGACGAGGCCGACAGTCGTCGAGCCCGCAAAGGAATTCCCGCAACTCGGCCGTTTCGCGATCCGCGACATGGGCCAAACCGTTGCGGCGGGGATGGTCATCGAGGTCAAGAAGAAGGCGATGTGATCTAACACATCCCTTACTTTTACCTTTTTAGGGAATCTAAGATGGAGAAAGCACGAATAATATTGATAGGACGGGAAGTGGGGCAGCTGGAGGACGTCTGCAGCCAAATCATAGACGTCACCCAGAAGACCGGCACCAAATACTCCGGTCCTATACCGATGCCGACGAAGAAGATGAAGATTACGACAAGGAAGGCGACATCCGGCGACGGAACGGAGACATGGGAGCGCTGGAACATGCACATCCACAAGCGCGTAATCGACATACAGGCAAACGAAAGGAGCCTGAGGCAGATAATGCGCATACAGGTCCCCGACGGCGTGCACATCGAGATAGAACTAACCAAATAAAAAAAAGACGGGGAATTAGGCAACCACCTATCCTCCTAATCCCCGCCAAACCATTCTTTTATACTTATACCCCCCTATAAAACAAACCACGAACCTCAGTCTACCGTCAACGGTCTTGGAGCCCCCCGAGGGCATAAAACGGCCGAAGACAGGAGACCGAAGACTCCAAGATGAGCCTCTAAAGATAAGGAGTGGCCGGCACCGGCCTACCCTACAAGATTCACACTCACAAAATGAACCTCCAAAAGGGGGGGATAGTCCAAAACCGAAGACCGGGGACAGAAGACCCCACTAATGAACCTCTAAAACAGAGGGGATATAGACGAAACGAACACATAAAACGCTCCCTTAGTGTAGATGCCTGCGACGCTGCGGCGTCGCGCATGTCAGGCTCTTCGAGCCCGACACCGGCCTATCATACCGGACTGTGCGCGGGAGAATGAACCTCCAACTTGGAGGGGAAAAGAGGAGAAAAAACACGAGCATATCATACGCTCCCTTAGTGTAGATGCATGCGACGCTGCGGCGTCGCGCATATCAGGCTCTTCAAGCCCGACACCGGCCTATCATACCGGACAAATATCACGCTCACAAAATGAACCTCAAAATGAGGGGATAGTCAAAGACAGAAGACTGAGGACTGTAGACCTCAAAATACGCTCCCTTAGTGTAGACCGGCCTATCATACCGGACTTTCGGAGCCTTTTTCTTTCTTTGAAAAAGAAAGAAAAAGCCTCGGGAAAAAGAAAGAAACAAAAGACTTTCTTGATCCTTACAAAGGCGAAAAGGCTGAAGAAATCCGGCGACTCGGGTTCAAATCCCGAAGGGAGCAAATATATCTGACTTTTGGAAAGGGGAACGATTAAATCCTAGTGACCTCACTCCATCAAACAATATACCCCGTTATATACTTCCTAAAGATTAAATTATCTATCAAAATGGACAAGAAAAAGCCCAGACCTCTTCTGTTCTCTCATCTAAACTCATTCTCGTTCCTCAATCTTCTGATTTTTTCCCTGGTGATACTCCTGCTTACAAGAGTTTGGATACTCAATTACACACTCGATTCTGTGATACGCAATAAAGACGAATTTACCTGGCTCGAATATACATATTTTTATCACCTATACTTTCAAGATAAAGATTTCGGAAACAAGGATTGGTTTGGCCCATTTGGGCTTGATCAACCGCATGTATCAAACTATATTCTAGGCTTTGCATTGGATTACGGTAACGGAACTGTAGTAAATTCAACCGATTCATTGATGGCTTTCACCTATGAGGATTATAATAAACGAATAATCGACAGGCTTGACACGGCAATAAAGAATGGAAATATATCGCTCTCTAAAGGCCAAGCCTTGAAGGAATTCTGTTACTCTATTCTGAAGGACTTAAAGAAGTCGAGGATAATCCTGCCTGACGATAAAACCTATTCCCTAGGGCGAAGAGTCATATTCGCCTTCTCAGTATTATCCGCGCTGCTTCTGGCCCTCCTTTGCCAGAGGTATCTCAAACTCAGCGCTGGGGCCATTGTAGCTCCCCTATTGTTTTTAACAAATAGCATCACGATCCCGGTTTTCCAGCAGGTCCTTGTGGATTCCATATGGTGCTTCTTTTCTCTGGGCTCATTAATAACGCTCATCATTCTGGCCGATAGGATGTGGAAGTTAACTGCTGGAGTGCAATATTGGAAGACCCTGTTTTTAGCCGGAATCAATGGGATATTCCTCGGCCTCGCTATTGGGACGAAGTACACCCCCGTGTACATGGTGGCTCTAACAGTCATCTATTTTGTTGGGTATGTCATTATATCATTTGCTAAAAAAAGGGATATGCGGGTAATAATGCTTTGGGGTGGGGGGATTTTTCTCACCATATCCCTGTCAGCACTATTAGTCTTCGTAGTAGCAAATCCGACATTGTGGGTTGACCCCGTCGGAAACATTCTAAGGATGGTGGATTATCGTATAAATACTTTAGAAGTAGCGAAGACAGTTTATACGGTCTATGGCGAGTCAATAGCCTCAAATGACAAGAGGATAGAGCTAATATATAAGAATGGAATACTCCTCGGTTACGGGATGACTTGGCAAACTACTGCAATATATCTCCTCCTATTTGTGTGGGGTCTTTTACATATGCTAAGAAATGCTCATAACGAGTTATTCCGTGGTTTCCGCTTTGGTGTGTGGACGATTGTGGTGGCGTGGGTATTAACAATATTTATACTAGTAGGGCTCAATCTACCAATTAATTGGCCGAGATATTACATCTCCTTTGTGATGTGCAGTTGCGTTATCTTTTCTGTCGGATTTGATAGGCTGATAAAACATATACTTCCGCCAGCAGCGCAAAATGCATCAAAATAATTATCACCAGCAAATAGTGGCATTAGGGTGGGGATAGGATGTCTGAAGGGAGTATTATTTTACTTTTTCTATATCGTCTTACTTATTTATTAAGTAAAATTCTATATTATCCTGTAAGATGGACTGTGTTACTTTGTCGTCTAAGGGGCAGATTGTTCTGATGAAGAGTGTTAGGGATAAACTGGGTTTGAAGGCTGGGGATAAGTTTATCGAAAAAGTTGAAAATGATCA
>JAZDMS010000037.1:0-19523 GCA_043800705.1 Candidatus Altarchaeota archaeon | reverse complement strand
CACATGCACATATTCTGCACCGATGATTTCAAGACCGTCCTCAGGGAGGCTGGAATGGAGGTCATGAAGGTCGAGGGTATCAACCTGCCCGACGTCTCCAGAAACAGGTTCATCGTGAAGCCTGCATCGTCGCTTGTCGGGGCCTTCTTACCCGGCACGAGGATAGACCAGATAATCTTCAAACTTAGGAAAACCTGACTAATTCTTAGCCGACCTTATTAAACCGGCACAGCCATATAGATGGTGATGAAGGTTGCGATAGCCAATCCGCCATGGTTCGATGAAGGCCATGCCGTCAGGGCTGGCAGCCGCTGGCCCCACGGGGAATTCGACGAGGAAGGCGACAGGACCGGCTATTCCCCGTTCCCTTTCTTCATGGCGTACGCCGCAGCAGTCTGCGAGAAGGAGGGCTTCGAGGTCCGCGTCATGGACCCCCTGACTGCCGGGGAGAGCAAGAAAAAGTTCATCTCCGACCTGAAGGCTTACAAGCCCGGCCTCCTCGTCATGGAGTCCTCCACGCCCTCCATCAACTTCGACCTGAGGACCGCACAGGCGATCAAGGACGAGCTCGACACGAAGATCGCACTCTGCGGCCCGCACGTGACCACGTTCCCGAAGGAGATCCTCGAAAACAGGCAGGTGGACTACATACTCATGGGCGAATACGAATACACCTGCCGCGACACGGCGAAGGCGCTGGCAGGTGCGATGAAGCACGCCGACGTCCTCGGCCTCGCATACAGGGAGGGCGGATCCGCAAGAGTCAACAAGCGGCGCCCCCTCATAGACCTCAACGAGCTGCCTTATCCCGCAAGGCACCTCATGAACATGGAAAACTACTGCGAGCCGTTCATGCAGACCCCCAACGCCCAGCTCATACAGAGCCGGGGATGCACGTTCGGCTGCGTATACTGCCTGTGGCCTCCTGTCATGTACGGCGGATTGAACTTCCGCTTCAGGAAGCCGGAACTGGTCGTGGAGGAATGCAGGCACGTCGTGGAGAAATACAAGGCCCGCGAACTGTACTTCGACGACGACACGTTCAACCTCAACCCCGATAAGGTCGTGGAATTCTGCAAGGCGTACAAGGAGAGCGGCATCGGAAAGATATGGGGGGCGATGTGTTCGCCGGTACCGGCGACCAAGGAGCTCCTCACGACGATGCACGACGCAGGCTGCGAGGCGCTTAAGTTCGGCGTCGAATCAGGGTCTAGGAAGATCCTCGACCTTGCCAACAGGAAAGGCCAGGACCTGGAACATGTGAAGAACGTATTCAAATGGTGCAAGGAGATCGGCATACGCACCCATGCAACGTTCATGATAGGCCTGCCGGGGGAGACGAAGAACACGGTCGGCGAGACCTACGACTACCTGCTCGGTATCAGGCCTGACTCATACCAGGTCTCCGTATGCACTCCGCTGCCCGGCACGCAATACTACGACTACGCCAAGGACAAAGGCCTCCTGCACGCGAAATGCTGGGACGACTTCAGCAACATACACTACATACAGGACAAGCCCGTCGTGTCCACGGAGGAGCTCACACAGGACGACCTAAAAAAAGCATCGCAGTACGCGAACAACTACCTAATCTACCAGCTATACCTGAAGAAGGCCCTGACCGAGCCGAAGTGGACGGCGTTCAAGCTGACTGACACCTTCCGCAGGCACGGCCTCGGCACCTTCAAGCTGCTGCACCGCGCCGCATCAAGGGTCGCGAAAGCGAAGTCAAAAAAACAATGGTGAACGAGCCAAAAGTTTCGGTGATCGTCCCGGCATACAACGCCGAGGCGACTATCGAGGACTGCGTTAAATCTCTTCTTGCCCTCGACTGGCCCACAGACAGCCTGGAACTCGTCTTAGTCGACGACGGCTCCACGGACGGGACAAGGGGCATCATCAGATCCTATCCGCAGGTGAGACTCGTCGAAGCCAAACACGAAGGCCCCGCGGCGGCAAGGAACCTTGGAGTCAAGAGCTCGAAAGGGGACGTGATCATATTCACCGACTCCGATTGCGTCGTTCCGAAGGACTGGCTGAAGAGGGTGGCCGCCGAGCTGGACTCCGTAGACGCCGTCGGGGGAAGCATGAAGCCCTCATCGGAACGGTCACTCGCAGAACGATTCGAGCAGGCGAGGCGGGAGCGCCTCTACGGCCGCGCGAGGAAATTCGTGACAGAGCTCCCGAGCTGCAACCTCGCCTTCAAGAGGGGGGTATTCGAGGAGGCCGGAGGATTCGACGAGGAGTTCAGGAACGCGTCGGCGGAGGACTACGACCTGTGCAGGAAGGTAACGCTCAAAGGGCACAAGATCCTCTACGAGCCGGGGATCGAGATAGTCCACCACCATTCGCAGACCCTCGGCAGGATATTCAGGCGGGCGTACCTGCACGGCAGCGAGATAATCAGGTACAAGAGGAAGATGGGAAAGAGCATGGCGCATGAGATGGCAAGGACGGCGGTCAAGACCGTGGCGCTGCCTGTCATAGTCCTGATGCGTTACCCCCTCGGCCTTGCCCCGCTCGGTCTCGCCTACGAGGCGCTGACGGTGGCGGGGAATGTCAGGGGATTCATCAGACTGCTGAGGGGGGGCTGAGCATGGAACGGGTCCTCTTCGTCGTTCCGCCGTCAAAGGGCGACTACGGAAGGCCTGGCTACCCCCATATCGGGATATCGTACCTGGTCGCATCGTTGCGCGAAGATGGTGTGGAGTCGGACGCGGTCGACATGCGCCTCGGAACAGGCATCGGCTCGGTCATAGCCCGCGCTAAAAAGTTCAAGCCCGACATCGTCGGAGTCACAACGTACACCCTCGAATATCTGCGCTCGTACGAGGTCATCAACGCACTGAAAGAGGCCCTCGACCTTCCGCTCGTCGCAGGCGGCCCCCACGTCTCCGTGATGGGCGACGACCTCATGGCAAAGACCGGGGCAGACTACGCCGTCGTCGCGGAAGGGGAGAACACTATCCTGTCCCTGTGCCGGGAGGAACCCCCCGACGGGATCGAAAACCTCATATGGCGGGGGAAGGAAGGCATTGTCAGAAACAAGAAGGCACAGCCGATCCGGGACCTCGACGCCCTCCCCTATCCCGCATACGACGTCTTCGACCTTGACGCGTACGACAACAAGCAGATTCCAATCGTCTCGTCGCGCGGCTGCCCATACCAGTGCGTCTACTGCTCCATCAGGCTGACGATGAGCTGCACATGGAGGCCAAGAAGCCCGGAGAACGTAGTGGGCGAGATAAGGAAATGGTACGACAGGGGCTACAGGGACTTCCAGTTCACGGACGACAACTTCACCCTCGACATGGAGCGCGCAGGGAAGATATGCGACATGATCATAGACGAGAGGCTGGACATCAAGTGGGACCTGAGAAACGGGGTAAGGGTCGACCGCGTCGACAAGCCGCTCCTTAAGAAGATGAAGGACGCAGGTTGCTTCTTCGTCGCCTTCGGCATAGAATCCGGGAACCAGAAGGTCCTCGACGCGATGAAGAAGGGCATAACACTCGAACAGGTCACGAAAGCCGTCCACGCCGCGAAGTCCGTGCGCCTGCGCGCAAGCGGCTTCTTCATAATCGGGACCCCGGAGGAGACGTACGAGACAGCCATGGACTCGGTCAAGTTTGCCAAAGGCCTCCCACTCGACGAGACCAGGTTCTACAACGCGATGCCATATCCCGGCACCGAATTCTACGAATGGGTCGCCAAGAACGGCACATTCCTCGAGCCGATGGAATCCTACCTGAACGGCAGAAGCCACCAGCGAAGCGCCCCCGTATTCGAGACGAAGGAATTCCCCCTCGATGAGCGGGTAAGGGCGTTGAATGTCGCATCGAAATTCTCCCTGAAGCGCAACTTCAGGAAGCGGTTCGGGCCCCTCGCACCCATCGCATACGGGTTCTGGTCGAGCGACGCCCTACGGGGCCTCGGAAGACGCGGCCTGAGCGCCGCCAGAAAAGCGAAGAACACGATCTAAATCGCTCAAGGTTTTAACCACTGCATAGTAATGTAGGATATCATGTGCGGCATATGCGGGATATTGGGTGTGGAAGACCGTGAATTGGTCAAATCCATGATGGATTCGATGCGGCACAGGGGCCCCGACGACTCAGGGACCTACTTCGACCGCGGAATAAGCCTCGGCCACCTGCGCCTGTCCATCATCGACCTCAGCCCTCGCGGGCATCAGCCGATGGGCAACGAGGACGGGACCGTCCAGGTCACCTACAACGGCGAGATATACAACTTCAGGGAGCTGAAGGAGGCTCTGGAGGCAAAGGGCCACAGGTTCAGAAGCGACACCGACACCGAAGTCTTAGTCCACGCATACGAGGAATACGGGAAGGATTGCGTGAAAAGGTTCAGGGGGATGTTCGCGTTCGCCGTATGGGACTCGAAGAAACGGAGCCTCTTCCTCGCGAGGGACCGCTTCGGCAAGAAGCCGCTGTATTACGCCGAATACGGGGGCGCGTTCTATTTCGGCTCGGAGATGAAGGCATTGCTGAGGATTCCGGGATTCAAGAGGGTGATGGACCCGGTCTCCGTCGACAACTATCTCTCCCTGCAATACGTGCCTGCGCCGAGGACGATGATACGGGGCATATCGAAGCTCATGCCTGCGCATTCGATGACCGTCACGAAGGACGGGATCGTCACGGAGAGATACTGGGACCCGAGCCTCGAAGTGAAGGGCCAGACGCTGAACGAGGCGACCTCCCGTGTCCTGTCCCTCCTTAAGGAGTCGGTGCGGCTGCGCCTCATGAGCGACGTCCCCCTCGGGGCTTTCCTCTCCGGAGGATTGGACTCGAGCGCACTCGTCGCCCTCATGAGCCAGACCGCGACAGAGCCTGTGAAGACGTTCTCGATCGGTTACGGGTGCGAAGGCGTGGACGAGACCGGATACGCCAGACAGGTTGCCGAACACCTATCCACCGAACACCACGAGATAACGGCATCCGCCAACCAGGTGATCGGGGGGCTGGACAAGATCTCATGGCACCTCGACGAGCCCATCGGCGACCCCGCCCTCATACCTCTGCATTTCCTCTGCGAGTTCACGAGAAAGAACGTAACCGTGGCGTTCGGCGGCGGAGGCAGCGACGAGGTCTTCGCGGGATACAGGGCATACAAATACTCGATGATGGCTGAGCGGATCCGCAAGAGCCTCCCGCAGCCCCTCAGACAGGCAGTCCTTAAACCTCTGGCGGGATTTGGAGCCATCCCCCGCAGGGCGGGGAAATACCTCGAATACGCCTCGTCCCCGGAGGGGGGCTGCTATTACGAAGGCCAGGGGCAGATGTTCCCAGACGACGAAAAGACCCTCCTTGTCAATCGCGCATTCAAGGCGCAGACCGGAGAAAACGACCCGCACGGGATCGCCAGGAAAAACTTCTACGAGAAGAAGACGGAAGACTTCCTCAACCGACTCCTGTACACTGACATGAAGGGCTGGCTCTCCGACGACTGCATGGGCCAGTTCGACAGGGTTAGCATGACGCATTCCCTGGAGGCGAGGGCCCCGTTCCTCGACCACGTCCTTGCGGAATACTGCTTCACGATCCCCCCAGAATACAAGCTAAACGGATGGACTGAGAAATACGTCCTGCGTAAGGCGGTCGGCGACCTTCTGCCGCGCCAGATAGTCGCGCGCAGAAAACGCGGATTCACCGTCCCCACTGACCAATGGCTTTTCGAGGAGCTCTGGGAATACACGGAACAATCCCTCGCATCCCCCGACTCGATGGCATCGAAATACTATGACAAAGTATACCTCGCGAAGCTCCTTGCCAAGCGCGGCGACTTCAGGGTCTCGACGAAGATATTCGGCCTCCTGATGCTGGAGGAGTGGAACAGGATATACCTGAGGGAGCAACGATGAGAGTCTGCATGTTCGCGATGATGCTGCCGGTCCACGCCACCGGAGGCATGGAGATACACGCATGGGACCTGGCTAAGGGTGTCGCGGCAGCGGGCCACGAAGTCGTCGTGATAACGACGAGGCATCCTGCGGGACTGAAACAGGAGCGGAAGGACGGCGTCGAAATACACTACATCGACGAGGAGCCGACGAGCAAGAGGCCGATGGGGCGGAAGGCGTTGGAGAAGCTGCGGGAGTTGCACTCAATCAAACCATTCGACGTCGTACACAGCCAGTCATTCTCGGCGTCCTACTACGTGAAGGACGGGTTCAAGAAGAAGCTTGGGATCCCCCTCGTGACGACCATTCACGGGACCGCCCAGACCGAGATCGGCAGCAACCTCAGGCAGGGCTTCAGCCGGATGCTCCTGCCGAAGATCGCTTTCCACACGTTCAACCACCATTTCCGGACCAAGCAGCAGGTCAGGGAAAGCGAGGCGGTGATAGCCATCAGCAGGGAGTTGGCGCAGCTGATCCCCAAAGAGTTCGGGATAAGCCCCGAGCAGGTGAAGACGGTCTACAACGGCGTAGACACCGAAGAATTCAAGCCGGAAAAAAGCAGGATACGGGACCGCTTCAGGGGGAAAAAGATAATCTTCACGGCGTCTGTCCTGCATAGGCAGAAAGGCATACAATACCTCATAAAGGCGCTGGCGAAGACCATTGACAAAGAGCCTGATACGGTGCTGATAGTCGGCGGGGACGGCCCATACAGACGCGAACTTGAACAGCTCACAGCGGGTCTTCGCCTGATGGATTGCGTGGTCTTCGAGGGCAGGATCCCCCACGAAAGGCTTAAAGAATACTACAACGCAGCCGACATATTCGTCATACCCACGATTCGGGTCGAGGGGCTACCTCTGATAGAGCTCGAGTCGATGGCTTGCGGCAAGCCGGTCATCGCATCCGACATCGGCGGCATTCCCACAGTCATCAAAGACGGGGAAAACGGTCTATTGGTAAAGCCAGGCGACGTCGGCGAGCTTGGAGAAAAGCTCGGGTTCCTCCTCACGGATAACGGACTGGCAGCTAGGCTTGGCGCGAATGCAAGGAAAACCGTAAAGGAGACGTTCAGCAGGGATGGGATGGTGGATGAAACGATCAAGGTCTTCAAGGGGGTAATACGATGAGGGTGGGCATTACGTCCAATGTCTTGGACAAGCAGGGGGGGATATCCAGATACGTCTCGGAGCTTGCAGAAAGATTCTCAAGGGAGCATGAAATCCACCTGCTGAGCGCAAAGGTCAACTATGCCGTTCGGGGGACGGTCATCCATAAGAGCCGGATAATCTGGCATCCCACCTCCCTGAAGGTGGCCACGTCAGCCTATGTGAACACGAACGTCGGGAGGAAGCTGAAGAGGGAGGGAATCGTCGAGTTGATGCACGGCCAGGGCGTCGAATACCTGCGACCCGACGTCGTCACGGCACACAGCTGCCAGAAAGCCGCCGTGAGTCAGATGAGGCTGGTCAGAGGCGGCATCTACGACATGCTTAAACCATTCGAGCCGACAAGCAACATAGTGATGGCGATAGAGAAGCTGAACGTAGCCCCGGACGGGTGCAAGAGGATCATAGCAGTATCCGAGGGCGTCAAACGGGAGCTCATGGACCTGTACGGCGTCGCGCAGGAGAGGGTGACTTCGATACCCAACGGCGTCGACCTCGAAGAATTCAACCCCTCGATGAGGGCCGAGTACAGGCTGCCCGTGCGCGGGCGTTTGGGGGTTAGGGAAGGACAAGTCCTGCTGGTCTTCACGGCATGGGAGTTCAAACGCAAGGGGCTGCGCCATATAATCGAGGCGCTGCCCCACCTGCCGGACGACGTTAAGCTGGCGGCAGTCGGCGGCGAAGACCCGACCCCGTATCGTAACCTGGCCGAAAGGCTTGGCGTCAAGGACCGCGTGATATTCACCGGCCACTCGAAGAACGTGAAGGAATACTATGCCGCGGCAGACGCGTTCGTCTTCCCCACAGCATATGAGGCATTCAGCCTATCGACGCTTGAGGCGGCTGCCTCCGGGCTGCCGGTCATCGCAACCAAGGTCAACGGCACCGAAGAGCTGATAGAGGACGGTTACAACGGCCACTTCATAGAGCGGGACGGCAAAGACATAGCCGACAAGGTGAAGAAGGCCATGGGATACGGGCTTGAGCGGATGGGAGCCAACGCGAGGAAAACTGCCGAAGGATTCTCCTGGGAGCGCACCGCCGAACAGACGCTCAAAATCTATCGCGAAGCATTGGAGACGCGATAATCACATAAGCCCTAAACCCTCCCCCTGCACATCCCCGCATCCGCATTCTACGGGGAAACCTGCTGGACTCCGGATGCCAGCACCCTATCGACAAGTCCCCGGATACCCTCCGGAAGCCGTGATTTCTCCATCACGGCATCCGCCAGGGAGACGTCCTCCTTGCGGAGAGCCTTCAACGCGATAATGCAGGATGCATAGGCAAACGCTGCAAGGAATGCGGAGGCGGCGATCGTCGCATATATCGGCATATCAGCATGCCTGACGGCAAGAACGATGGCTATGCATGCGACGGACGCCAACACGATCTTCACAAGCCTCCTTCCCGAAATTGATGGCCTCAGGATGGTCCTCACGTTGGCGTATGAGATAAGGAAGATTATGGTGGAAGAGGTGACGGTCGCAATCGCCGCCCCCACCATACCATACAAGGGGACCAATATCACGTTCAAGAGTATCTGCGCAGCCGCTCCGGCGCCGAACGCCCTCGCGTTCAGCTGCGGCCTCCCCCCTGCTGCAGTGAGCTCGACGAAGATTAGGTAGACGCCTGTCATGAATCCGCCGAACGCCAGGATCTGGAGGGGAACCGTTCCCTCAGCGTAGGCTGCGGTGAAGAATATGGTGAGAATCTCCCTCGCGAAGACGACCGTGAGGGCGAAGACGGGGAGGAAGAGCAGGAAGAATGACTCCAGCATATACGAGGTCAGAAATACCGCCCTCTTGGTCTTCCTCGCTCCGAGAAGTTCAGTGACGACTGGATTGAAAATTTGCAGGACTGCGTAGAAGAACACGAGGTTCACGGTCGAAGCCAGCGACGCGATGTTGTAGACGGCCACAGATTCCGCGGACATGTAGTATTTGATGAAGAAGATGCTGAACAAGGACAGGAGATTGTTCGCAGTCACATAGAATACCGTGTATATGCCGAAGATGGACATCCTCTTAGCCAGCTTGTAGTCGAACCCCCCGCCGAAGCCGAACGCCGAACGCCCGTAGGCGACAAGAAATGCGAGAAACAAGATGAAAATCGCCACCGTATACAGGTAGAGGCCGCCGAGGCTGGCGGCAATGTAGGCTGCTAAGAGGACCGCAGCTATCCTCAATGCCTGCAGTACCAGGGCGAATAGCGAGGAGACCTCAGGCCTCCTGTGCCCGGCTATTATCGCGGATATGAGGCTGGACTGCGAGTTGAGGAGCATTATCGCAAGGATGAAGCCGAACATGGCTAGATCGAGGCCGGTCAGTCCCGTAACGTATGCAAGGGAAAAGAGGACAGCTGCCACAATTCCGAACAGGGCGTTGATGACGATCCCGGTCCAGGTCGCTGAACGGACTCCCTTCTCGTCGGATCTTCCCCGGCGATATGCCACATACCTCGTCACCGCAGCGGGGATGTTCGGGATCAGAAGCCCGCAAAGGAACAATGCCATCGACCATGCGTATATGAACAGGCCGTATTGGTCCTGGGTGAACAGGCGCACGAACATGAAATGGTATGCGTACCCGAGCGCCTTCCCCGCCACCATGGAGGCGATGAGCACCGTGCTGGCTTTCAGCATCGCATCCTTAAGGGAGAAATCCGGTTCCACCTATGCGACCTCGCCGTAGATCCTCACCAACCTTTCGGAGTTAAGGCGCAAATTGAATTTGTCGCAAACCCTGGCAAATCCGGCGTCGCCCATCCTTTTCGCAAGCTGCCTGTCGCAACAAAGCCCGCCAGCCTTTTCTGCGAAGCCTTTCACGTCTGCGAAGGGGACTATGTGGCCGGTAATCGAGTCCTCGACGATCTCCGAGACGGCGCCGATGCCGAAGGCGACGACGGGCTTAGCGCAGGCCATCGCCTCAAGGAGGCTGTAGCCGAAGGGCTCATACTCGGATGTGAATCCGACGACGTCGCATGCCGCGTATGCGTCCTTCACCCTCTGGTTCGGGATCGGCCCCGTGAACAGGACATCCTCCACCCTCAGCTCCCTGACAAGGGAGTCGACCTTCCTCTTCTCTTCGACGAACCACGGCCCGACGACGCAGAGCACCGCATCCCTGTTCCGGTGTTTGACCTCTGCGAACGCCTTCACGAGCAGGTCTATCCTCTTCTGCGGATGGAGCCTGGCCACTGCCAGAAGAAGAGGCGCATCCTCGGGGATGTTGTTCTCCTGCCTGAAGCCAATGCCCTCGCCGCCGGAATACCGGCTTGGGTCGATGGAGTTCGGTATGATCCTGACCTTGTCCGCTGCCTCGGGATAGACGTCGCACAGGACCTTCTTCCCGGCCTCCGAAAGGCATACTACGGCGTCGGCGCCTTTGACGAGGTCCCTGCAATACGGATTCGCGAACGCGAAGAACGCCCTGTCCCTCAGCGTCCTCGTCCTCGCCTCGCTCAGCCTGTGGTTGAAGATGAACGGCACCCTATTCTTCTTGGCGTATCTGAACGCGATCCTGGACGCCGGCTGATAGTATTCCTCGGACTGGACCACGTCCGGCCTGTCTTCAGCCAGCATCCCCCCAAGGCCTGACGGGACTATCAATCCGGAAAGCCTGAGCCACGCCTCGTACCTTTTCAGTGTGAGCCTGTCATCGACCCTCTCCACCGTCTTCTCATGCCTTCCGCCTTTGTAATACTGCATGTGTTTCCCGACGTAGGAGTAGTTGACGACGTCGACGGACTTCGAAAGCTCATGCATCAGATTCGTCACGGGGCCCCCGTACTCCCTCGTGAAGTACTGGCAGACGTATGCGAGCCTCAAGCTCACACCTCCCACGTCTGCAGTCCGTCCATGTCCAGGCTGAAGCTGCGCACGTAGGCGCCGGCATTCGTCAATGCGCGCATGACGTCCTCCTCCCTGCCGCTTTCAGCGTAGAAGATCATGTGTCCTCCGCCTCCTGCGCCGTTGATCTTGCCTCCGATGGCGCCGCTTCTCAAAGCCAGGGCATATATGCGGTCCAGGTGCCTGTTGGTGATCATAGGGCTGAACCTCTTCTTCTGCAACCAGCCCTCGTTCAGAAGCTCCCCGAACCGGTTAAGGTCGCCCTTCCTCAATGCTTTGTGGATCTCCTCCGCAAGACCCTTGACCGCGTGCAGGGCGTCGACAACGGACTTCTTCCCCTCGAGGTAACTCTTCGTCTGGTCCGCTATGATGTCCCCCGACTTCTTCCTCTCCATGACGTGGACCAATATGAGATTCTTCTCCAGCTCCAAAAGATGCTCCCGCTTCATCCTGACCGGATTCACCCTGACGAAATCGTCGCCGCGAAACTCGATGAAATTCATCCCCCCGAAGGTGGAAGCATACTGGTCCTGGCGGCCGCCCTTGTTGCCCAACTCCTCCCTCTCCAGCCTGAATGCGAGCTCCGCGATCTCATAGTCCGTCATCCTCGCCTCCCTCCTAGAATGGTTGAACAGGCCGATGAGCGAGACGAAAGCAGACGCCGAAGAGCCGAGACCGGAACGGGGAGGCACATCGCCCCTCAGCCTGAGGCTGAGGCCGTCTTCGGAGTTGTGCATGTTCTTGACGACCGCCGACAGCAGGTCCATTTTTGTCCCATAATGCAACTCATTGAACGACTTGAAAGACACGGGCCTGTTGTGGCTGTCCATCAAAAGGATGCGGCCGTCGTCCCTGGCTTCGAGGCTGCCCCACGCGTATTTGTTTATCGTGGCACTGACAACAGCACCCCCATGTTCCTCCGTATACGGGGAAACGTCGCTTCCGCCGCCTCCGAAGCTGATCCGAACCGGGGCCCTGCTGTGGATTATCATGATAAAACCATAAAGGAATGAGGATATAAAATCGGCTATACAGGCTTCAACGCAGATGAGTACGTCTCCCTTATTCTCGCGCAGACGACAACCCTGTCGAAGAGCTCCTTCACCCTCTTGAGCCCGTTGCCGCCGAGCTTCTTCGCCAGTTTGTCGTCCCCTAGGACATTTTGAATCGCTTCAGCCAGCGCCTTCGAATCCCTGGGCTCAACGAGGAGGCCGCCGTCGCCGACGACGTAAGGCATCCCTGAGAAGTTCGTCGAGACGACCGGCTTCCCGCAGGCCATCGCCTCCAATAGGACTATGCCGAACGCCTCCTGGCGGGTGACGGACGGCAGGACGAAGACGTCGCAGGCTGCGTAGTATGAGGGGAGCATGTCATCCGGCACCTTGCCTGCGAATACGACGTTGGACAGCCCCTGCGCCTTTTTCCTCAGGCTCTCCTCCAATGAGCCTGATCCCGCGATAACGAATGTATGTTGGGGCAGGGACCTGGCAGCCTCTAAGAGGTACTCGACCCCCTTGTATTCGACGAGCCTCCCAACGAACAGGACCATCTTCCCCCCATCCAAACCCAGCTCCTTTCTTACCCTGGAACCGTCGACAGCCGTGCTATACTTCTTCGTGTCGACGAAATTCGGGGCGACGACGATCCTTTCCATGAACCCCTTCAACTCTTCCGAAGAGACCGCATACTCCTTCGACGTCACGAAAATCATCTTCGCCCTTTTGAAGACGAGCCTCTCGAATGGGAAATAGAGCAGCTTGAACGGCAGATAGACCCATCCCTGCCGCAGAATGTCAGCATGATACGTGACGAACAAAGGCTTCCGCCTCAGGACGGATGCCGCATAGGCGAAGGCGCAGTCCACAGGGTCCGGGAGGTTGACGTCTATAAAATCGTACTCCCCCCCCATGAGATCGAAGAATATTCCGGGCGCCACTAGGGCGTTAGAGACGTCGACGAGGACCGACGACCTCTTCACGCGCACACCCTCGACGAGCTCATCCGCGGAGGACCCCCTCTCACTGGATGTAACGATTAGAACGTCGTCGCCCTTCGCAGAAAGCCACCTGGCAAAATCAAACACCCTCGCCTCCAAACCCCCGGAAAACGGATAGAAATGCTTGGAGACGATGCACGCTTTCATAATCCGAATATGTTCGCACCGAAATAAGAATACAAGCCTACGGCTGCGAAAACCGCCTCGACACAGAGGATCGTCAGCACAAGCCCCCTCTCCGACACCCCGCCTGTGACGTACATGACAAGCCTGCCCAGGCCGTAGACCTCCTTCCTCTTGTCGCAGACCAGGAGCTTCCCCTTCAACCTGCACCAAGACTGCTCCTTCATCCGCCCGCGGCCCTTCAGATAGAGCTCAACAAAGAACGGGGCGATCAGGATGACCCCGAGCTTCTCGATGTTGCCGACGATGACCGAAGTCGCGACGACTGCTCCGATGCTGAGCGTCCCCACGTCCCCGATCAGGATCTTGGAAGGGTACCAGTTGTACCAAAGGAACGCCAAGAGGGCTCCGAGCATCGCCAACGACAAGACCATCGCCTCGGCGTTCCCAAGACGGTAGGCCACGAAACCTATCGTCGAACACATGACGACCCCCAACCCCGCCTCCAAACCGTTGAAGCCGGCGAGCATGTTGGTCGCGTTCGAGGCGCCCGTAATCGCCAAAGGAACCAGCAAAAGGGGATACAGCAGCCAGAGATCCACAACGCCGACATACGGCAGATAAACTGACGTAACCCCGGACCTGACGGCAACCAGGGGAAGCGCAGCGAACACGGGCAGGACGGCCTTGACACGCTGATCAATCCTCAACAGGTCGTCGATGACCCCTATCAGGGCGGTCAGAAGCACAGTGGACAGACCCGCCAAGACGACCGTCAGATTCAACGGGACCGTGATCCGGTGGAACGTCGTCAGCGAAATCGCGAAAAGGACTCCGACGATGAAGCCCCCGACTATGGCGAAACCCCCCATTTCGGGCAGGACCACGTTACCCGGCTTGTTCATGTCCCTGCCGGTGATTCCCGCCGCCTTCAGTCTCCCGATGAACCAGGGAACCGACACAAAAGTGAACGCCGACGAGACCGCCAGCACAGCTAACAGGCCCAACATGTCAAATCACGACATGATATTAAATCCTACGCGCTTAAATGATTGCATGGACTATGCAGCATTCATGAACTCCGACACGTTCACGTTTGCCATACTCCCCCTGCTCATATTCCTGTCACGCATCTGCGACGTCACACTCGACACCGTGAGGATAATATACGTCCAGCGGGGGATGAAATACGTCGCCCCGATTCTGGGATTCTTCGAAGTCCTCATATGGCTCCTCGCCATCACCCAGATAATGCAGCACCTCACAAGCCCCATACACTACATCGCATACGCCGCAGGCTTCGCAACCGGCAACCTGGTGGGCATACTCGTCGAGGAGAAACTCTCAGTAGGCACCGTACTCGTCAGGGTCATAACGAGCAAAGACACGACGAAACTGCTCCAATGCCTGAAGGCGGAAGGCTACAGGAACACCAAACACGAAGCCACCGAGGAGCAGGGAACGGTGAACATAATATTCTCCATCGTGAGGCGGAAGGATGTCAAGAAGGTCCTGGACATCATCAAAATCTGCAACCCCACGGCATTCTACACGGTCGAGGACATAAGGCACGCGAGGGAGGAGCCGATCCAGACGAACGCATACACTAAGAGAAGCCTGTTCGACCACATGAAAAGCCGCATTAGAAACAAAAAATAGCCCTATCTGTCATCTTTTTTTTGAAGGAATTGTAGACCCTGTCGAATGCCAGCGGGTCGAGCCTTAGCCTACCCCTCTGTCCTGAGCTGACAAATCCCATCTCGACAGAATTTCTAACGATAAAATCGCTGTTTGGGCTTATCGGGTCATAGACGAGACTAATCCTCTCCAATCTCCGCTCCCGAAGGCTTCTGACGACATGAAACAACTCCTCCACGAACCTCAACCTGAAGGAGAAAATCCCCTCGTCCACGATATGGATCTCGGAAACAGCCCTGTATAATACGCCCTTCTTGTCCCGATAAGCCCTATGGTGGACGAGATGGATGAACTCAAGATTCTTCGGCTTGCCTAATGCATCCACCCCCGTCACAGTCTCCTTCAAGCGTTCCATATGATACTATGGGCCAGCCAGAGAATTAACCGATTTTTTAAACCCGACAGCATAATATAAAACCCACAAAATCACCAAAAAAACAACGCGACCGTAGTCTAGTGGCTATGACTCCAGATTGCCAATCTGGCGACTCGGGTTCGAATCCCGACGGTCGCAATCAGACCACACCAAAGCGATTTCTTGTCGCGTAACCGTCGGGATGTAAACCCCCGAAGGGTTTTTGCAGAATCCCGACGGTCGCAATCTAAGTCTTCGGTCTTCTGTCCTCGGTCATGTTGGAAGTCTTCGGTCTACCGTTTTCGGTCTTCAAGACTGTGGACTGTGGGCTGTTTTTGACTGTCTTCGGTCTGCGGTCTTCAGAGGACTGTAGGATGGGGACTGTAGACTGTGGACCGCGGCGCAGGATCCCGGCGGTCGCAATCTAAGTATTCGGTCTTCTGTCCTCGGTCTTCTGTATCGGGCCTGTGGGCTGTTTTAATGCATTGTCTTCGGCCTGTTGGCTGCAGATATTTATTCCTCAATTACGATGCTGATATGGATATGGGAAAAGTTCATCATCATGTTACTGTCAAGAAGGTGGTGGTTGCCGGCGGTAAATCTGTCAGGCCGCTTCATCGCCATGTGCGCAATCTCCGGGATTCGCCGCGGTTTAGGATGTATCTTATTCTCGCTGCGGCCGCGGTTCTTTTGGCGACGTCTGTCGGGTATGTGGTGTTGATGGATAGGGCTTCGTTGTCGGCGGACAGTCCAGAGCATCTTGAGTCCGTCGCTGACGGTTTGGCTGAGAAAGGCGATTGTGACGGGGCTAATCTCTTTTACGTCAGGGTTGTGAAGTCGATGGATCCCACTGGGGAATCGAGGATAAAGGAGGTGTTCAAGAAGTTCTGCGACTGCCAGGTTAGGTTAGGGCTGTTGGAGCGTGGATTATGTGTGCTGAGCGATTCAGGCATGAACCTATCTATCGTTGCAAGGTATGATTGATTGTTGGGGGGGTCTATATTGCTCGTAGCTTGTTTTAGGGTGTGATCATTTCACCGCCTTTTTAACCGACCGGTGCTATACTGTAGCAGGTGTTTTAAGTTGAGGACTTTTTGGAAGGTTGTTGTCACGTTCGGTGTGCTTGGGATTTTTGTCATGATAATTGCGTTCGGCATAGCTGCCTTTCTCGGCGATTTCAAGGCCCCTCTGGGCGGGGGCGGAGACATTGCGGTGGTCCCGATATATGGGCCTATTACGCTCGGCGGATGCGGCGGGAGCATGCTGGCTGTCGAAACCTGCGCCGACGTCGGTGCGATCAAGCAGCATTTGAAGGACGCCGACGATGATCCTAGTATCAAGGCAATCGTCTTGGACGTCTACTCCGGCGGGGGCAACGTCGTCGCCTCGCGGGAGCTAATGCGGGCCGTCCGAAACACCCAGAAGCCGACGGTCGCATGGATCGGCGAGATCGGCGCCTCCGGCGCATACTATGCCGCTTCCGCTGCGGACAGGGTCGTGGCTGACGACAACTCGCTGACCGGCAGCATCGGGGTCATCATGTTCATAGAACACTATTATGACCTCTTCGACTGGGTCGGGATAAACGTGACCACGATCAAGGCCGGCAACAGCAAGGACACAGGCA
Organism: Candidatus Altarchaeota archaeon; assembly: GCA_043800705.1. Classification (GTDB taxonomy): domain Archaea; phylum Altiarchaeota; class Altiarchaeia; order IMC4; family SCGC-AAA252-I15; genus JAHIYG01. The sequence continues at coordinate 2,782 of JAZDMS010000037.1, read as the reverse complement.
GCCCCTACCGTCCCATGACTCCGGAGGAGGAGAAGGAGATGAAAGACATGGTCGACAAGGTCTACGACAGCTTCACATCAGATGTGGCTAAAAACCGCGGATTGGAGGTCGACTACGTGAAGAACATCTCCCAGGGCAGGATATATCTCGGCAGCGAAGCGAAGGATCTGGGCCTGGTCGACGACCTCGGTGGCTTCGACGACGCGGTCGCCATTGCGGCGAACATGAGCGGCATAAGCGGGGAGCCGAATCTGAGGCGGCCTGAGCGCAAAGTCACCCTGATCGATTTTCTGAGCCAGTAGGCGCTTTTAAATCTTCAAAACTGCCTCTTCAAAAGCCTGTATGCAGTTTTGTCTATAAAAACCGCCCGCTTCAGATTCAGCCGTCGGTTTTTATATGCCGGTTGCCTTATTGTTTGACACTATGGGAAGGATTAAACAGACGTACCTGAAGCGGGTTGCCGTAAAGCTGATGAGGGAGTATCCCCAGACCTTCACAAAAACCGACTTCCAGGACAACAAGAAGAAGGTTGGGACCCACACCGACATCACCTCTAAGAGCATCCGCAACAAGATCGCAGGATACATCACCAAGAAGGTAAAGCAGAACGCTAAGAAGAAGGACTAGGTCCTGTAGCATATCCTGTTCAGCCTGCAGGCGTCGCATTTCTTTGGCTGCCCGTGCGGACATACGGGCGGCTCCATCCCCGACAAGGTCTCTGCCACCTGGTCCCTGATTAGCACGACCTGCCTGCGGAGCTTCTGGCTGAACACGACCGGCCTGCGCTCCTGGATCCTCGTGTACTCCAAGAAACCGTGGGGGATCTTCGTATTGAATGTCTCCTCCAGGAGCATCCCATAGGCGCAAAGCTGGATCCTATCCCCTTCCCGGAATAGTTCTGAAACCTTTCCCGTCTTGATGTCTATGGGGACGATCCCCGGCATCCGCATGACCTTATCGACCCTCCCCTTCAGGCGAAGCGAGTTTGAACAGACCGTATACTCGGTTTTCCAGGGCGTCAAATACTCAAGTGTCGCCTCGAATCCCAATTCCTCAGCCATGGCGGAAAGGTCGGCCTTCAGCCCCTCAAGCTCGGACAGCATCTCAAGCCTCACCTCAGGCAGGAACATACCGTAGCCCGCAGACCATTTTTCCGCGAAAATGTATGGGATATCTTCGAGGACTGCGTCGAGTTCACGGACCAGCAGGTCGTCGACGTCGTTGGCTGAACTAATCCTCTCCATCAGCCGCCTTTGTCGCATGCTGAGCTCCCGCCTCACGGCATGTCCGACGACGCCTCTGCCCATCTCCAATGTCTGCGGACTCCCCAATCCAAGGAAGGATTCGAGGTATACCTGCCGCGGGCAGTACAGGAACCTGCCGAGGTCCGAGACGCTGATCACTCCCACACCACCCCCTTTGGATTGTCGACGACGACCTCCAACTTTCCGCGATAAAGTTGGACCGTGCCGGTGACCTTGACGTGCCTGCCGGTCCAAGATGATGATATGAAACCTTTTGCGTGTGTCGCCGGGACGAAGACGTCGACGGATGAGCCCCCCTCGGAGACGGTCAGCAGGACGCTGCCGCCCTTGAACGCATGTGTCTTTGTCACACCCCCCTCGAAGAGGACGGCCTTCTCCACCGACGAGGCTTCCAGGTCGGAGATATGGGAAACAGGTGGACGGATGGACGGGGAAATATACGCGATAATCACTAGTCCGAATATGGAAACGCACAAGGCCAGATGGAGCATACTGTCCGCCACGGAAAACACCCAGGGCTAAACAGGCAAGGACGGATAAAAAACAGATACAGTAAAGAGAAGTAATACTGTCAGCTTTAGATTATGCTGTGGAGCTGACGGCCTTCTTCCTGCTCTTACGCCTGATTCGGCCGGTCTTCCCGCATTTGCGGCACTTTGTGGCGTCGATCGGGTTCTTGGCGTTGCAACTCATGCAGACGCCTTTAAACAGCCTTACCTCGGCCTCTTTGAACTTAGTCATGATGTACCCATATTATAGGGACAAAGGGTATAAAAACCTCTTTTATAGAAGGAACGACATAAAGATATACTCGAGAAAAAACGCAGTATCGTCTAAAAAAAGCGGGGTTGAGCTGTCAGCAGCCTTATTAAGGCTGGCGAAGGCGCCGTCTCGCTTCCGACGCTTCGCGTCGGGCGTTCACCTTAGGCTGAAGCCTAAGCTGAATCGCTTGCGCTCGATGGCGCGGCAAATAACATAAAAAATAAACACAAAAAAGCGGGGTTGAGCTGTCAGCAGCCTTATTAAGGCTGGCGAAGGCGCCATATTCGCTTGCGCTCGATGGCGCAGCAATAAACAAAAAATCACAACAAACAAAAAAGCGGGGTTGAGCAGTCAGGAGTGCTCGTCGGGCTCATAACCCGAAGGTCAATGGTTCAAATCCATTCCCCGCTATTTTATATTATAAACCGGAAGTTCTGCGGGTTCTATAAATCCGTAGACGGTGAAAAAGGTGTTGGCCAGTGGCAGATTTACGAATTGATAGATTGGTTCTTGAATTAGATAAATCCTTAAATTTTCTTGATCAGTACATCAGAAGTAATTGTATAGTGCATGAATTTTTGTCCGCTTTTGTTGCACGATTTTATGTCCGCTTTTTGAGTACTTTGTAGTCCTTGTTAAAATATCGCGGGTTGTTGTAGACGCTGGCTGGCGTCAGCCAGCTTAACGGTTCCTGCTTTCGCCAGTTGTTGTATCTCTGGTCGAACTTCCACAGTTCACGCCTGAAGTGTGAGAGG
>JAZDMS010000024.1:0-78545 GCA_043800705.1 Candidatus Altarchaeota archaeon | reverse complement strand
TTCCACCCCGGGTTTTTAGGCCCGGGGTGGAGGGGTGGTTGGCTGAATTACCACATCACTTGGTGATGTGATCGCGAACCGCAGCTTTTAGCTGCGGTTTGTGAGTCATGCTGCGAGTTTTCGCGGCATGTGATCGTGTTTTATCCTCTTTTGGCGGCCAGTGCGTGCCCCCTCGGGGGGCACCCGCTTCCGCGCGAGCCGAGGATCGGCTCTACCGCATCACTTTGGTGATGTGATCGTTATTCCTCCGCAACCCTATATTGCGGAGGGATGGCTTGTTTTTCCCACACTTTTGGAGTGATGTGAGTCGGTTCCACCCCGGGTTTTTAGGCCCGGGGTGGAGGGGTGGTTGGCTGAATTACCACATCACTTGGTGATGTGATCGCGAACCGCAGCTTTTAGCTGCGGTTTGTGAGTCATGCTGCGAGTTTTCGCAGCATGTGATTGTGATTTATTTTTTCTTTTGTGAGTTGGATCCACCCCAGGTTTTTAGGCCTGAGGTGGGGGGTGGTTGGGGTGATGTAATAAGCGTTATCTGACTTTGTAGTATACCCTCCTTCCGGCGTACTCCTTCTGGAGTATGCCTTCGTGGAATAGTTTCGAGAGCCTTGCGCTTGCCGCGTTCTTTCCGCGGTATTTGAACTTCTTCTGCATCTGCTCCGCCGAGACTTTTCCGGTAGTCCTTACGAAGCTCAGGACTTCCTGGTCGCGGTCTGACATGTTCGGCGCCGGTTGGGCCGGGGCGGCTGCCGGCTGTTTTTCGAACTCCGCTATTTTGCTGACGAGCCCGTCTATTTTGGCGTTGAGTTCCTTGACTATGAGGTTGGTGCTTTTGCGCTCTTCGGCGATGGAGTAAAGCATTAGGCCGATGGCTACCGGGTCCTGTATATGGTTGGTTGAATGGGCAAGGCTGCCCACCAGCTCCTCGAATTCCTTCTGATGCTCAGCAACCACTTCTTTCATGACAAATATGATATTGTCATGACCATTTAAATACTTATCGCTTTATGTCATGATTATGTCTATAGTATCCTTTGGATCCTAGGGCAGTGTCATGACTCATGTCCTCAGTATCTGCGGTTTATCTTCTTCGAGAAGCCGATGTATGATTCGTCCTGGTCTTTGGGGCTCCAGACCTCCTTGTGCACCCTCGTATTGAGGTTGCGTTTGGGGGGGATGATCAGGTCCTTGGACTTTTTTCCGACGCAGATGATGGACAGGGGTATGAACCTCTGCGGCAGCTTCATGAAGTCCTCCAGGCCGTCCTCGTCGAAGGAAGCTATCCAGAGGGTGTTGTATCCGAGCGCTTCCGCCATGAGGAGCATGTTCTGTATGGCTGCTGCCGCGTCCATGTATATGAACATCTTTATGCCCTTGAAGTGGGTGGTCACGTCGTGGGGGGAGACGTCTCCGACGGCTTTGGCGCGTTTGAGGTCGCCTATGACTATCACGGACACTGACGATTCCATCGGCTGGTTCTGTCTTGCGAATACGGACAGCTTCTTCAGCTCCTGCGGGTCCCTCACAATCACGAATTCTATGGGTTGGAGATTTCTGGCCGACGGAGCCCATCTTGCGGCCTCCAATATCAGGTTTATGTCCTTGTCTGGGACTTCGCAGACCGGTTTGAAGAACCTGCAGGTCCTGCGTCTCTTGATGAGGTCGATTAGGCACTCCGGCTCCTGTTTATCGTCTTTAGACATCAAATTCACCCTAGAATTCGGCCCAAATCCTTATTTGTTTCGTCTATTTAAAGCTTACGGTTGCTTGAATGCCTTGGCCGTCTCAATGAGAAGCTCCCTATTGACTGGAGAAATCGCTTCCGCGTAGAATTGTATCCCGTTTGTGCCGTTTTTTATCATGGTTTCGGCGGCTTTGCATACGATCTCATCGGTGATCCCGTCTGCCTGCGACTGGTCCGTGATTGTCATGATGGTTGATATGATGTCGGATTCGGATTTCATGATTCTGTCGACGTCGCGCTTCTCCCATCGTGACAGGATCACGGCTATCTTCCTGCTTCTTATGAGCGGGTCTTCAGGGATTGGAGCGGTCGCCGGTTCCGCGTCTGCCGCGGGCTGGCTGGCCTCCGGAGGCTTGGCAGATGCGGCTGCTTCGATCTTAGTGTCGATCGACTGTGCAACTGACGATATCTCCTCTCTTGGTGGCCTGATGTCTGCGGTTTCGCCATCGATGGATTCGGCCAAGATGCCATTTTTCCCGGCGTATCTTATCTTGTAGTAGTCCTTGATGCTCGTGTCCACCATGGCGTCGAGGTATTCGTCTATCAGGAGCCTTATGTTCTCGTTGAAGGCGGGGTGTTTGCCTTCGAGGGCTTCGGCGATGTAAGCTTTGCTGCTTTCGTCGGCTTCGGCGAGGGTGTTTAAAAGCTCCGCAGCCAAGGATATGTCGGCGATCTCCGTCAGCCTCCTGCTCCTTGATGCTACGACTGCCTTCCCCTCCTGGCTCATCGAGTCATATTCGGCCCTTTTGAGTCCCTGCAGTTTGAGTGCGCGGTCCGTAGGCTCGTCCACTTTATTTACCCCTTGTCTTGATCGGTACGCTGGCCATGCCCCTCAGGGATTGGAAGGTATTGAGCGACACCTTTCCGAAAAGGGTCTTTGACAGTTTCAGGGTGCTTCTCAATGCGTTCTGCAGAAGCAGGCTGACATTCGCGTTGCTGCGCCCTATGGCCGCTCTTGAGACCATGTCCGTCACGGGCAGAAGCCTCTGGGAGGCTTCGACTGCGTAGGTGGCTGCGATCGGCGGCGCCATGTCGAGCTGGGGCTTAAGCCTTTCTGGGTTTTCCACTGTCGCTGGCATCTTTATATCTTCAGCGTATGTGTTTATGAATCTATGGTCTTTACGACGTCCACCTTTTTCCCGACTTCGATCTTTACGAGCGTTTTGACGGTTATTCCGGTCGCCTGCCTGACTTTTTCCACGCCGTCGCCGCGTTCTATGGCGCAGATGGCGTCCTGCACGGTTGCCCCTGCCTTCTTGAGCGCCTTGATGGTCGCTATCATCGTGCCGCCGGTGCTGATGACGGCGTCGACTATCGTTATGCGGTCGCCTTTCTTTACGCCGTTCAGGTACATCTCCCCCCTGCTGTAGCCGGTGCTCTGGTCGAGGACTATCTCCCCCGGCAGGCCGTATCGCCGTTTCCTTATAATGTTCATCGGCAGTCCCGTCATCTGTGAAAGGACCGCCGAGATGTGTATCCCCATGGCCTCCATCGTCAGGATGTAGTCGGAATCCAGGCGTGCGTGCTTCTTTATGCTTTCGCATACCTCCCTGACTAGCATCGGCTGAAGCGGAGGCACGCTGTCCGTGAGCGGATGGATGAAATAGTCGTACGGTCCTCGCCTGATGGTGGGGGCCTTTTCGAGAGTCTCCTTCAACAGTTCAAGCGTCATTTCCGCACCGTCAGTTCCGATGCTTCTTTTCCTGTCCTCTCCAGCACATCATCCTCGCCGTCGACGATCCTCCCCCGCATCAGCACCTTTCCGTCGCATATGAGCGTGTCGACGCAGCCCCCGTTTGCCGCATATACGATGTTCGAGGCCAAATGGTGCAGCGGCGTCATCTCCGGGCGTTTGAGGTCTATGAGCGCGATGTCTGCCAGCGCCCCCTCCCGTATCGCGCCCGCGTTCAGACCGAGTGCCTTCGCCCCTTCGGCCGTGGCCATCTTAAGCGCCTCGTCCGCCGGCAGGAGGGTCGTGTCGTTGTAGTGGTGCTTTTGCAGGAGGGCCGCGAACTTCATCGACTGGAACATGTCGAGGCTGTTGTTCGACGATGCGCCGTCGGTCCCGAGGGAAACCGTGACCCCCTCTTTTCTCAGCGAAGCATAGTCCATGGCCGCTCCGACCGAGAGCTTCATGTTGGATGTGGGGCAGTGGGCGACTTTGGCGCCTCTTTTTCCCATGGTGTGCATCTCTTCCCTGTCGAGCCAGACGCAGTGGGCGCAGACGACGTTCGGGCCGAGGAAGCCTATTTCGTCGAGGTATTCCGCCGGCCTTTTGCCGCGGGCCCTGATGCAGTCGTCGACCTCTTTTTTCGTCTCGCTCAGGTGTATGTGGATGATTAGGCCTTTCTTGTCTGCGTAGGCTTTATTCCATCTGAGGCTCTCCTCGGAGACGGTGTATATCGCATGGGGGCCGAGGGCCAGCCTTATCCTGTCGCCCGTTCTTGCCCCTTCGACTAGCTTCTCCTCCTCACGGATCCGCTGCCTTGCCTTTTTTGGGTCGAAGAGGTCTATGAACACGGAGCTCAGCACCGCCCTGATGCCAGAGTCTTCGACCGCCTTCGCGGTGCCCGGGAGGTGCCAGTACATGTCGTTGAAGCATGTCGTCCCGGTCTTTATCATCTCGAGGCATGCGAGCCTCGCCCCCCAGTAGACCTCGTCTTCGGTGAGTTTCGCCTCTATCGGCCAGATGTGCTTCTCAAGCCACTGCTGCAGGTCCATGTCGTCTGCATGGCCTCTAAGGAGCGTCATCGCAGAATGCGTGTGGGTGTTGATGAGACCGGGGATCGCAGCTTTTCCGCGGCAGTCTATCGTCTCGTCACCGCGGGTTTCCTCCCCTATCTCCCTTATGGTGTTGCCATCGAGCAGTATGCCTGTCCGTTTCCCGTCCAGGAGGACGTCTTTGAGGAGGATGCTCATTTGTGTTCCCCTATCAAGAGGCGAAGGAGCTCCTCCACCCTGGCGGAGTTCCTCGTGGCGTTGTCTTTGACGTCTTTGAAGTCGAGCCTGCCTTTTGCGAGTCCGTGTGCCAGGTTGTCGACGGAGCATATGGCCGCATACCTGATGCCGAGCTCGCATGCGAGTGTGGCCTCAGAGGCGGCGGTCATGCCGACGACATCGGCGAAGTGGGCGAGCATCCCGACCTCGGCCTTCGTCTCGAACCTGGGGCCTCTCGTCTGGGCGTAGACCCCTCCCGCATAGACGTTTATCTTGTGCCAGGATGCGACGCCGATTATCTCCTTCCTCGTCTTCTCGTCGAATGACGGTGTTATGTGCCTTATCTCGTTGTCGAAGTAGGTGATGGTGTCGAACTGCAGGAAGTCGTCGGGGACGAGCAGGGTAGGGGGTTTTATCGACCTCTTGAGGCTTCCGACGGAGCTCACGCCTATCACGGTGTCCGCGTATTCCCTCATCGCCCATATGTTGGCTTTGTGGTTTATCATGTGGGGTGGGATGTCCCCTTTGCCGTGGCGCTGGATGTATGCCGCGTCTTCGGATACGGTTATGCGGGCGCGTCCGTGCGGCGTGCCGATGGTCCTCTCCTTTCCCTGCGGCAGAAGCTTCGTAGTCGGCAGGACCGTACCTGCGATTATTCCGAGCATTTTTATCTCCTTTTATTTATCCCCTCAGATAGTTAAAAGATGTCGACAATGGAGAAACTCTCGTCGCTGGCGGGCAGGATCAGGTGGCGGTCGGTGCTTGCGCTGCTTCTGTTCGTGGCGGTGCTGGCGGTGATCTGGAAGACGATGCCGAGCGGATTCAGCGTGGTCGGCGGAGTGGGTATCCGGGTCACGGCGGATCCGTCATCTGTCAGCCCCGGGGGCTCTTCCGTCCTGGACGTCGAAATGCAGAACGTGAACGCGAAAGGCGACGTGTCGGTGACCGTGAATGCGCAGACATACGACCGGAACATCTACTTCGAAGACTCCAACAGCCAGACCTACGGCAGCTCGTCCATAACCGTGGGGCCGCAGGAGACCCGGAAGGTCAAGCTGAAGGTCAAGACGAGGCCTGAGACGCTGGAAGGCCAGTATTCGCTGGATTTCAAGGCCACGCAGCAAGGCGATGACAAGGGGCCGGAGACGAGGATTGCGCTGACGGTGGAGAAGCCTGCCTGAGCCTTTACATGAAGTCCGCGAGGCTGACCTGCTTGTCGAGGTCGTTTGTGGTGAGCGATTTCATGTCCCTCTCTAGGAGGTTGAGCCTTGATTTTAGGTAATCGGAGAGGTTGTATTTTGTTGCTAGGTCCATGGATATCCTCAGGTATTTGCTTATGTTGCCCTGGCTTACCGTCAATAGGAGCTTCCCTCCGCACTTGACGCATTTTCCTATGAGCGGGACCCTCCTGTAGTTCTCGTTGCATTTGACGCACCTGAAGTGCTGCCTCGAGAAGGCCCTCAGGTTCCCGTAGGTGTCCCTGAGGAAGTGGCTGTTGATGACTATCTCGGCGACTTCGCGCTCGTCTATTGCCCTTATCTTCTCGGCGACCGCGAGTTGCGCCTTGATCTTTTCGGGCATGCTCTTCAGGGTGACGTACCTGGAGCGGGTCACGGGTCCGGTGATGTCTCCCGTGTCGTGGGTGAACCTTATGCCGCAGTAAGGGTTCGTGTCCAGTATGCTGGCTACGGTCGCGACCTTGGCCTCGGACGGGTTGGCTCCCTCCAGGGTCTTCTGGTAGAATTCGAGGCCGTAGGAGTCGACTATCTCCATCTTGTGGGCTTCGTCGTCTATCTCCTTCGGGTTCATGACTGTGGTGACTACCAGGGGGGCGTCCATCTTTCCGCCGCGCTTTTCGGGCAGGAACTTCTTCGAGAAGTTCAGGAGCATGTCCATAAGCAGCATGATCGCGTCCTCGTCGCCGTCGGCGTTGCGTCTCTTTGCCGCGTGCCAGAAGGGGTGTGCGTATCCGACGTCGGCTTTGGTGTATCCTATTATCCTGCCGACTATCCCCGCCGACGTGTGCGGGGCGAGGCCTACGACGAGGTGGCCTACAAGCTCTTGCCTGGTCTGGACGTTGTAGACCGGTTCCATCTGGTAGAACTTTCGGAGAAGCTCGTCGACGAATTTCGCGACCCTGATAAGGTATGTGCCGCAGTATTCTGAGACGATTATGTCTTGCGTCTTCAGCTCAAGGACCTGTTCCGCGTCTTCGAGGGGCGCCCCATTGTAGTCGGTGTCGTATCCCAGCTCCTTAAGCCTCTGTATCGGCGTCCCGACCTCTCGCGGCCTGAAGTGGGTGATGGGGGCGTCGGTCGCGTCGAACCTTATCGTCCCGTCCTTGAACACGTAAACCTCGTTTATTGCACGCAGTATCCCCTTTTCGATGGGTTCCGGGATCTTGCTCTCGGATATCATGCCCTGGACGCCTTTGACGTTCGCCGACTTGCCAATCTTCCTTATGGCCTCCTCCCAGAGGCTTTTTATGTCGATGTTGGTCTTGGCGTACTGCCTTGTGGGCGCGTTGCATTTTGGGCATTTCTCCTGGTTGCCGGTGTAGCTGCATTGGCCGCATGTACGAAGCGGTGCCGTGGGCCCCCCGCATTCCGGGCATGTGGGCGTTATCGTCTTTCTCCTGCATTTGGGGCAGAGGAACTGGGAGACGTCGACTTCGACCCTGTTCTTCTCTATCGCGGAGTTGATGCTCCGCTCCCTCCCCCCCGCCTCGCCTATCGGGAAGAGGGAGTGGACAGCCGGTTGCATCTTCCGCTCCCTGGATTTTTCCGGTCGGCCCATCCTGCATCCTATGTATACGCCGCATTTGTTGCGTATCGCGACGGTGCTCGTCTTCTTCACGAGTTCGAAACCGTTGGATTCGGGAGACACATCCGCGTATCCGGCGTCGAACCTGGGCCTGTCGTTTCCGATGATGCCAAGCTGCGCCAACAGGGGCGCCTGTTCGTCGATGATCACCCTGCCGTCCCTGACCAGGTGGGGTATCGCGAGGACTTCGAGGATCCTCTTCACGACCGGATCGTTATTCTCTACGGACAGCACTGCTCCCTGTTCCCCCTTCATCAGCCAGTCTGCGAGGCTCTTTATCTCCGATGCGGTCACGTCGGCCCACCTATATGTGTATCTCGGATGAAGGGGGACGTTCTTAGTCTTGGAGATCTGAAGCGCCTCCTCCGCGGTCGGCGTCTTTTTCTCCCCCGACTCCAGCTGCCACCACTCCTCGACGTAGCCCGATGGCAGGAGCCTCGTGTTCGTCTGCAGGAAGTCGCCATAGGTGACGAGTATGTCCCCGAGGAAGAGTATCTCCTCAACCTCCTTCTCGACCTCGTAGGCCTTCTGCCTGGAGTCGACTATGAGGACGTCGCCGTTTTTCAATTTGACGATTGGGCCTTCGACGGTGTCGCATTCGGTGACTACGCAGCCTTTGCCTGGTTTTTCGACCTTTACCTGGGTCCCGGTGGCTATGAATCCGTCAAGGAGTATCATCGTCGCGGGGTGGATGGACTTCGCGGCGATCCCGTTGGTCCTTGAGTGTCCGTATCTGAGCCTGAATCCGCCCTTCTCCGACGGCGCCGAGAAGATGGGCCTTCCGCCGACGACTTCGTCCATGAATTTGGCCTTGGGCTTCTCCTCCTCCTTCTTTGCCGAGCTTTTTGTGAGGGTGCCTAGCCAGTTCCAGTCTATGTTCATCCCCTGGGCGTATTTCATCACCTTCCTGCTCTTCTGGGCCATTCCTTCGGCGATGACGAGGCACATTCCGCCGCGGACCCTGTTGGACGATACCCTCGCGAGGTCGCGGTGTATGGCTACCTCCATCTCCTCTGTCGGGTCTCCGTCGACGCAGACCTTGAGGTTTTCGACGATCTCCCTGACCTCCTGCTCGTTTGGGGTGTACTGGAGCCTGCTTATCCTCTCGTCGTAGAGCTTTATCTCCTCGACGTACCTCTCGACCTCGTCCCTCGTCGGCCGGTACTCGGTGAGCCCAATCTTCTGCCTGGTGTACTCTCCCGCGAGGACGGCCAGGCCCTGAGCGGTGCCGCCTGCGCTCCTGATCGGGCCGGAGAAGAGTATGCTCAGGTATTCTGAGCCGTCCGGGTTCTGGCCTATCTTGACATCAGATATTCCCTCGATCGGCGCTGCCACGACGCCCTCTGTCACGACGGCGAGGGATGTCCTCACAGCCTGTTCCGCGGCCTTCTGCCTCTCTTCCTTCGTCTTCGGGGGCTTGGATTCGATTATCCAGTCGACGAGCGGTGGTATGATGGTGCCTTTCGTCTGTGCCCTGAATTCCCTTATCTTGGCTGCGACGCCGGGCGGTCCGACGAGCCCCTCTACCCTGTCTGCGAGGTCTCCGGCAGGCAGCGCCTCGACCTCGGTGGCGGGGTCCTGGCGCATGGCTCTCGCTCTGTTGCCTATCGCGTACATCCGCTCTATCTCCGTGCGGAGCGCCGTGTGGTATCTAATCGTCTGTTCGTCCATTTCCTGTGAAATCCATCATGCTGACCTCGTGGTTTTGGAGGTTCATGACCGGCACGAGCGCGGGCGTCGGCTGGTGGCCCAGGCGCTCCTGGTATGCGGTCTTCGACTGCCAAGTTCCCGAGTTTATGACGTTGATCCCGCGGTAGAGCGTGTATCCGTTGGTGTGTACGTGGCCGCAGTGGAAGACGTCCGGCACGTCGCCGATGAAGAGGTAGTCCCTGTTCTCCGGAGATATGCTGTCGGAGCCGTATGTGGGCACGAGGTGGCGTCTCCTCAGGAGCTCCACCATCGCGGTCTCTGGCCTCTGATAGGAGCAGCCCGAGAGGTTGCCTATGATGGTGTCAAGGGATGTGCCGTGGTATATGAGGAATTCCACGCCATGGGCCGACAGCCAGACGGGGTTCCCGGTTATATGGGTGTTAGGGAGGTTGAAGAGGCCTTCCGCGAGGTCCTTGTCGATCCTGGGCTGGGGTTCTGCGTTGCGTGAGGCGTCGTGGTTGCCCATCGACAGCACGACTTCGATGTGTTTGGGTATGTCCGAAAGGAGTATGGCTAGGAACTCGTATTGCTTTCTTACGTCCGGTATGGTCAGCTCCTTCTCCTGGTCCGGGTAGATGCCGATGCCGTCGACGAGGTCGCCTGCTACTATCAGGTACTTGACCTTCGAGGCCACGTCCTGCCTCCCCCCTTTGCCGTTGAGCCAGTCGATGAACGCCTGGAACTCCTTCTCGAGGAACAGGTAGCTGCCGACGTGGATGTCGGAGAGGAAGACCGCGTAAACTTCCTCGTCCGCGTACCTTCGCGTGTGGTTTATCGGGACGTCCGGCTGGGTGACATCCGAGGCAAAGAACAGGTCGCCTTTCAGGACGCCCTCCAGGCCGATGACCTCGTCGCTTAGGACCCTGTCGTATGCGCTCTTGGCCGACTCGTGGCGGTCCGAGAACAGCACCGTCATGCATCCAGTCTGGTCTTCGACTTCAAGGAATCGGTTGCCTTTGTTGCTCTCCCGCTTCTCCTTAATCATGCAGATAACCCGCGCCTTGTCCCTGGTGCCGGCCTTCTTCAGTGCCTCGATCGTTATCGCCATCCGGTACTCGACGTGCTCCTGCAGGACGTTCTTGAGGTTGTCGTATCTGCGGTTGAAGTATCCGACGAAGTCTTCGAGCGTCCCCGCGCATGTGCTCTTGCCGGTGACGTCGGATGCGTCGTGTATTATCAGCTTGGATTGGATCTCGCACGCGACCGGCCTCTTCTGTCCGAGTCCCTCCCCAGTCAGCCGTTCCTCCTCCGTAGGCGGGGGTCTTAGGCAGGTTTCCTGCCTCTTCGTGCTGATTCTACCCTCGATGTATTCGGGGCTGATGAACCATTCCCCCTTGGATTTGGCTTCCTTCAGGATTTCGTCGAAGTCGAGTCCCAGCTCCGTTATCCTGTCCAATGCTACGGAGGACAGGACCAGCCCGTATTCTGCAGCCCTCTGGCTGACTTGCCTTTTTTCCAACCAATTCACCTGTGAATGACCGCCGCCTGGGCGCCGGTTTTATCCGCCGGGGCGTTTGCGAAGGCTTAGCCTTCGGAGACGTCCGAGCGCATAAACGTCACATTCCTACTTCGACAAGATGTGCCTGATCTTCTCGACGATGACCTTCCCCGCCTCTATCTGGCCCTCTTCCGTGTTGGCCCCGAAATGGGGGACCAATACGACGTTGTCGAGTGCAATAAGCGGGCAGCCTGCCGGTGGCTCGTTCTTGTATACGTCCAGGGCCGCTCCCCGTATCCTGTTCTCCTCCAATGCCTTGCAGAGCGCCTCCTCGTCTATGCAGTGCCCCCTTGCCGTGTTCACTATGATGGCTGTCGGTTTCATCAGGCTGAGCGTCCTTTCGTTGACGAGGTCCTTGGTGGCCGGCAGCGCAGGCACGTGTATGCTGATGACGTCCGCATTCTTGAACAGCTCGTCAAGTTCCACGAGTTCGGCGTCGTATTCCCTCGTGTCCTCGGAGGTGAGCATCGGGTCGTATGCGATGACCTTCATCCCGAAGGCTTTTGCCCTCATAGCGACCTCCCTGCCTATGCGTCCGAAGCCGACGAGACCGAGGCTCTTGCCGAAGAGCTCGTTGCCCATCATCTTCCTGTCCCAGCCCCCGCTTTTTACCATGGCGTGGCCTTTGGGGATGTGCCTCATCAGCGCAAGCATGAGCCCCATGGCGTGCTCGGCGACGCTGATGGTCGAAGCCTCCGGAGAGTTGACGACCTCGATGCCCCTCGCATTGGCCGCCTCCCTGTCTACGTTGTCTAGGCCGACTCCGGCGCGCCCTATGACCCTCAGCTTCCTGCCTGCGTCGATTATCCTCTTCGTGATCTTCGGCTTGCTCCTGACCATTATGGCGTCGTATTCCCCGACAATCCCTGCCAACTGGTCCTCGGTGAGGTCCAGTCTGACGTCGACTTCTGCGAATTCCCTTGCCATCTTCAGTGCGGATTCGTGGATTTTGCTCACAGCCAACAGTTTAAATTTCATGTGACAGTATTCGCAGGCCATTAATATTAACCAGTTATCATACTTACAATATGCCCGATATCGAGGTGAATCTGGCCGGTTTGAGGCTTCGGAACCCAACCGTGCTAGCTTCGGGCATCATGGGCACGGACAAGGCCTCGCTGAAGAAGGTGGCGGCCGGCGGGGCCGGCGCGGTCACGATAAAGTCCATCACTAAAGAGCCCCGCTCCGGTCATTCCAATCCCACCGTCGTCCAGGTGGAGGGCGGATTCCTGAACGCCGTCGGCTACAGCAACATGGGGCTTCAGAACGCCAAGGTCGAGTTCGCGGGCGTATCCGGCACAGGGGTCCCGGTCATTGCAAGCATAGTCTCCGAGGAGCCCGAAGGCTTCGCATACCTCGCAGGGGAGTTCTCGTCCATGGAGTTCTCCGCGATCGAGGCGGTCCTGTCCTGCCCGCACACGCCGGGACTCGGCCTGCTCGCCGGGCATGGGACGCCCGAGGCCACGCTAGAGATAGCGATGGCGGTGCGCAAGGCCACGAAACTTCCGGTCATAATCAAACTCTCCCCGAACACCGCATGCCTCGGCGAGGTCGCCAAGGCGGCGATGCGGGGCGGGGCTTCCGCGATCAACATGGGAAACACAATCGGCCCCGGAATGGTCATCGACACCGGCTCGGGCAAACCGGTCCTCGACTACAAGGTCGGTGGGATGAGCGGCCCGATAATCAAGCCAATTGCTATCCGGTGCGTCTTCGACGTATACGCGGCAACCCGCGGGAAGATCCCGATCATCGGCACAGGCGGGGTGGTCACAGGACTTGACGCGGTGGAGATGATGATGGCAGGCGCCTCTGCTGTAGGCATAGGGACCGGGGTCTACTACCGCGGCATCGACGTATTCAAGAAGGTCGCAGGAGAGATCGAGGAATACATGGTCCGCAGGGGGATGAAGAAGGCGAAGGAGCTTGTCGGGGTGGCGCATGGATAGGCCCCAGATAGTCGAAATCCTGGACGTCAAGGCCCATTCCCCCCATCACCGCACATTCACTCTCGAGCGGGACATCGACGCCCGCGCCGGCCAGTTCTGCATGCTTTGGCTTCCCGGTGTCAATGAGAAGCCGATGAGCCTCTCCAACGCCAAAGGCAAGGCGCAGTTCACTGTCAAGAAGATCGGCAGGTTCACGTCGAACCTGTTCATGCTGGACAAAGGCGCCCGGGTCGGATTCAGGGGCCCGTACGGCCGGGGCTTCGACCTGGTCCCGGGGAAGGTCTGCCTGGTCGGCGGCGGATGCGGCATCGCCCCCCTTCGCCCCCTAAAGGAAAAGCTCAAAGGCCACGTGATAATATCGGCGAAGACCGACGGAGAGCTCCTCTTCGAAGACGACTTCAAGGCTGCGGGATTCAAGGTCCACCCAGCCACAGACGACGGCTCCAAGGGGGAAAAGGCGTACGCTCCCCAGATCCTGGAGCGGCTCATAAAAAAGGAGGAATTCAAATGCGTCTACTCGTGCGGCCCAGAAGTGATGATGAAGAAGGTGCTCGACCTCTGCGAGAAGAAAAAGATACCCTGCCAGCTGTCCCTCGAGCGGTACATGAAATGCGGCATCGGCCTCTGCGGCTCCTGCACGATAGCGGGGATGAGGGTCTGCAAGGAAGGCCCCGTCTTCGACGGCAGACAGCTTGCGAAGACGGAATTCGGGCTCTACACAAGGGACGCGTCGGGCTCAAAGAGGAAATACGATTGATGCCACTCTTATATAAGTATTTAATCTTAAGGACTTAATAGTCTTTGGGGACTCCATGAGCGATAACCTTAAAATTGCAAAGCTATTGGTAGACAACGATATAGTCCAATTCAACGTTAAAGAGCCTTTTAGATATACTTCTGGCATACTGAGTCCAATCTATACAAACTGTAGGGCTATCATGTCTCTGGTAGCTGTCAGAACAAAAGTCATCGAGGGATTAACCTCGATAGTAAAAAAACAATACACCGGTTATGACGGTTTTTCTGGAACAGCATCTGCAGGAATCCCTTGGGCTGCGTTCTTATCGGATAAAATGGGAAAAAGCATGATTTACGTTCGAGAAAAACCCAAAGATCATGGAATGAAAAAACAGATAGAGGGCCGTTTCAATAAAGGCGGGACTTTTATCATTGCAGAAGATCACATAACAACCGGCGGTAGCATAATAGCCGAAGCGAACATCCTCAGGGATGCAGGCTTATCAGTCAACGACTGCATAGCGATCTTTACATACGACCTCCCAGAGGCTAAAGAGAAACTTGCTGACGCCAGCATAACCGCGACGACTCTAACAAACATAAATGACGCTATCACGGTCAGTTTAAATGAAGGGAAGCTATCAGAAGCTGACAGTAAAACCATCATCGAGTGGTTAAATGATCCCCGTAGCTGGTCTGAAAAAGCAGAAAAAAGATAAATCAGAGTGTGTGGATAATGAGTTTCTTTGACGAATACGAGCGGGCTAGGAAGGAGAAAGACAGCATACTCTGCGTGGGCCTCGATCCCGCGCTCCAGGACCAGCGAAGGGCCGACGTCATTAAAAAACAGTATCCGGGCGACGTGGGCGATGCGATAATGCAGTACTGCATGGAGATAATCGACTCCGTTGCGGACAACTGCTGCGCCATAAAGATGAACAGCCAATACGTCCTCTTCGCTCTCGGACTAAACAAACTCGAAGCCTTGAACCAGCAAATACACTCGCACGGAGTCCTCTCCATCCTGGATCACAAACTTGGAGACATAGGCTCCACCAACGAAAGCGCACTCTACTGGATAAAAAAATGCGGCTTCGACGCCCTCACGTTCAGCCCGTTCGCGGGCAACATACGGGAGGCGACCGACATGGCCCACCACAGGGACCTCGGCATATTCGTCCTCTGCCTCATGAGCAACCCGGAAGCCGAAGGCTTCCACAAGAAGACGAGATTCAACGAGACACCGCTCTTCCTTAGGATAGCAGACGACTCCAAGCACGCGGAATCCGACGGACTCGTCGTCGGGGCCACCGACCACATCCGGGAGGTCGACATACAGAAGATCCGCAAGGTCACCGGCGACGAGAGGATCATCCTCTTCCCCGGCATCGGAAGCCAGGGAGGCGACGCAAAGAAGATATTCGAAAACGCAGGAAAGAACATTCTCATAAATGTGGGCAGACACATCATCTACAGCAACGACCCCGCCAAAATGGCGCAAGACTACAACAAACGGCTAAGGGTAAAATAAAGCCGTGCCTTGGCCGGTTCCCCTGCTTTATTTGCCTACCGAATTAATCAGTCTCCCAACACCTTCGTTGGGTTGTCGACTAGCATCTCCCTGAAGTCCTTCTTCTGTAGGCCCTTTTCCTGAAGTAGCTTGATATATTGGCTCAGGCTCTCGGTCGGGCCGGGGTTGCGTTTCTGGCCTGCATCGCTTGTCAGAACGACCCTGTCAGAACCGATCTCCTTCATGCACCTGACCTGTTCCTCAAGGGGGTAGTCCTCGGGGAAGTCGCGGTCCAGGTACATGATGTAGCAGTATTCTATGTAGGCGCCCTTGTCTGCGAGCCTCTTCTGGACCTCCAGCGGCATCGCGATGTCCCTCTGCATCGGGTGCGTGACGATGACCTTGAGGCCCCTGTCTATGCATTCGAGGGTGAGCTTCTCGGCCTCCCTCCATGAGACGTGGCCGGTGGCGACGACGCATCCCATGTCCTGCATGACCTTCAGGCTCGACTGCGCCTTCCTTATCAGCTTCCCGGCCCAGTCGGTGACCTTTATGGCCTTCAGGTCGTATTTGTTCCTCGGCTTGAATTTTGGGTCCTTGACCCATTCGGGCGGAATCTCGTAGTCGCTCTTGTTGTGGACTAGGTGGTTTTCCGCGTGCACCGTCGGGAACCAGACGATTATGGGGGGCCCCTTGCTCATGACCGCGCTCGCGTATATCGCGGACTCGTTGAATCCTCCCATGAAATAGTTGAGCGTGATGGAGCCAATCAATTCTATGCCGTCCTTCTTCAGCGAGTTGATGAGGCCGATTGTCGGGATGCTATGCGACTTAAGCGCAACCCCCTTTATCCTCCCGGATTCGCTTCCAACAAGCTCCTCTACCGTGTACTTCCTCGGCAGGATGTCGGGGCCTATGTGGAAGTGCAGGTCGTACGACTCCTTCAAAAGCGCAGTAATCTCCTTATCGTCCATGCTTCACCTCAAGTTTCGACTCGCATATCATATCGCCCCCCTTGATCACGTAAGGCACTATAGGGCTTCCGTTCAAAGCGTCCCTGTGGCTTTTCGCATCCAAGACTATGAGGTCGCCGTCGGCGCCCACTTCGATGCCGTACCTCAAACCCATGATCGAGGCCCCGTTCTTTGACGCCATATCAAACAGCCTGCACGGGTCGTCTGCCCTCGTCATCCGCGTGGCGGCGGCAAGGACGTGCATCTCCCTTAGGATGCTGCAGTTGCCGAGGGGGTAGAATATGTCCCTGATGTTGTCCGTCCCCAAGGCGACGTTAACATTGGCCTCCAGAAGCTCCTTGACCCGCGTTATGCTGTTGTTAGGCCTGGAGTGAACGCCCTCCGGGATCCTGAACTGTGTGATCATGTTGGCGCTCGGTGTGACGATCACGTTCAGCTGCGCCTGCCGGACCAGCTTGATCGTCTCAGCCGCGATGCAGTCGTCCTGTGCGGAAAGCGAGATGCAGTGCGTGGCGCTGACCCTCCCCTGCATCCTGTGCTCTATAGTCTTCTCTGCCAAGAGCGGCAGCAGGAAGTCCTGCGGGTTGTTGCTCTCGTCGATCTGGACTTCGAGGCCGACGTCGTGGCTTATTGCGATCTCGAAGAGTATGTCTATGTGCCGCTCCTGGTCCTGTCTCGTCTTCTCGACGAGTGGGAGCCCGCCAAGGAGGTCGGCGCCGTCGTCCAAGGCCTGCTCGACGAGGTTCCTGCTCTTGTCGTCGACGACCCCCTGCTGCGGGAATGCGCATATCTGCAGGTCGACTGGGACCTCCTTCTTCAGGTCCATCAGGGCATGCAGGGGCTTGAGCCCACCCGTTGAGTCGACGTCCACTTGCGTCCTTATGGCCGTGACCCCATTCGATACGAATTCCGAGACGACCTTGCCCGCCCTCTCCTTGATTTCCCCTACCGTATAGTTCCTCTTGAATGTCTTTAGAAGCTCCCTGTTATCTTCGAGGCTCTTTCCGAACTGTTCAGGCCTCATCTTAGACAGTAGGTCGGCCTTGTCCAAGTGGGTGTGTATGTTGACGAATCCGGGGCATACGAGGTGTCCGCCGACGTCAAGGCCCATTCCCCTGATCTGACCGATCTCTGAAATTATCCCCTCCTCAATCAGGATGTCTACGGTGCCGGCTGATCCGGCGACGGATGCGTTCTTGATAAGAAGCCTACTCTCTCTCTTGGCCGCCATTAAAGATAGATTATTACGCCCCCCCCATATAAATGGCGGGGATTTTTGGGTTTATAATCCGCCAACTCAATTATGTAAATGGTTTTTCTATGAGGTATCTGCTCGTCTTGGCGGCGGTGGCGCTGTTTTCCGGATGCATCTGCTGCGGAGGGAAGGATTTCAGCCTGCCAGGCGGCGGAACCTCCCCCCAAGAGGGGGCGGACGGAGGGTGCGAGGCCCCCTACCTACGCGTCGGCTCATCATGTTGCCTTGACGATAACGATAACGGCATATGCGACAACGACGACGAGGAAATCACCCAAACAGTGGTGGAAGACACCCCTCCTGAAGAGACCGAGGAACCTACCACGACCTCACAGACAACCACCACCCTACTCACCATAACCACGACGCAGGTCACGCAGCCGACCCTTCCGCCGACGACCACTCAGCCCGCCCCAGCCCAAAATCCGCAGGGTACCGTCATGAAACTGAATTCGGGGTGGCAGGAATACGAGCAGGACGGGACGGGGACAGGATACCTGTTCCGCTTCGACGAGAAGGAGGGCGTCGCCAACCAGCTGAAATACTGGCTAGAGATAAAGACACCCGACGGCATAACCGACAGAAGACCCCTATCTACAGGGGAAAGCTTCGTCGATTTCCTCAGGTTCAAGGTCACAAACTATGGCGAAGACATCCCGATCATAAGCATAAGGAAGAACATCGAAGACCTGACCACGGTCGCAGCATCCCACCCCGACGCGTCGCTTCTTACCCTCGGGGGGCAGTCCTGCTGGCCCACCCCCTCCGCAATGTGCGAACGCAACTATCAGGGATACACGATTCAGATGATCAACAGGTTCGGGTCGGACGGCCAATCCGCGACCCTGGGTGTGACGCCAGCCGGGATGGGGATGTCCAAAGTCAAGGTCTCAGCCAACGGGATAACCTCCCCGGACGGATACCTGATCATCGGCGGCTTCTTCGACAACAGCCACTATATCAACGGCGGATACAACCTCTTCTACGTCTACCATACCTGAAATGGCCAAGATGCTGAAACCGACGCTGAGGGAACGCAACCGCTACATAGCGTTCGAGGTCGCATCCGACTCCTCATTCGAGCGCAAACCAGTAGTCGACGCGATATGGTCCTCCCTCCTTCGCCTCTTCGGCGAAGTCGGAGCAGCGAAAACGTCCCTTTGGGTGATGGACTGGGAGAAGGCGAAGAAGAAGGGGATAATCAAAGTGAACCACAAAAGCGTGCAGACCATACGCCAGTGCATGGCGCAGGTCAGAGAAATAGACGGAAGAAAGGCCTCGATCAACACCCTAACTACCTCAGGGACGCTGAAGGGGGCCCGAAAACGTCTATGACGCGTTCCTCAATGCCGTGAACTTCCTCAGCTCGTCCTTCAGTTTCCTGCTTCCGCGAACGCTCTGGGACTGGTTCAGCCTCTTTCCGCAGCTTGGGCATGTGAACCCGAGCTCGATAGCCTTCCCGTAGTCGATCCTGGCGCAGCCGCACTCGAACATGATGTCGTCCCGGCTGGACAGCATCCCGTCCAATTCCTTTATCTTGGATTCGACGTAGTCGTTCACGTATTCCTTTATCTTGTCCTCCCTCCTGCTCCACCTGTAATACGTGTAGCCGGTGTCCTGCCTGTCCCTGTCCAGCTTCACGAGGTTCCTTACCAGAAGGTCGTTCAAAATCACACGCACCTTCGAGGTCTCAAATTTCAACTCCTTGGATATCTCCTTGTCTTCCATGGGAGAGTCGATGACCTTGATGACCTCGAACGTTTCCCCACCGAGCGTCTCACACAAGACGCCCCCGATCTCATTCACACTATTAGCCATGCCCATATACTTCGTAAAACATATATAAAAACCTTCCGGTTCGGCTGTAAAACAGGAAAACGCAGCAATTCACCCATATCAGGCCAATTTCAGGCCCAATGCGCATTTTCCGCCTGCTATAGTATAATCAAACTTAGAAAACCGTCATCCTCCCGATGGATCAGCCCCTAACCGGAGAGGTAATCGTATGTCAGATCCAGGGGGAACCTGTACGTCGCCTCGAAGCTGCTGTGGGTCTGGCTGAAGAACAAGGCGAACATCACCAAAGCGACCAGCACCGCGAAGGCGACTATCATCGCGGCCTTGAGGATGGGGCTGGTGATCTTGGCTATCCTCTCCCTCAGGAACCGGTACCAGAGGAGATATGCGAATAGGCTGGCAAAGACCCAGACAATCGCGAGCAATCCTACAGCGGCACCCAATTCCACACCGTCGAAATGAGCATTCATCATCTTAAATCAACCGATGATGATATGGATACATCGATATAAAAATGAAGAAATATGACCCCTCGAGATTTTTACATCTCGAGGGACTATTCGGACGATGTCGCTTCGTAAGGATAATAGATGGTCCCATCAAGTTGAACATAAGGGCAAGACACCCCTCTGGGGTTTCTCGCCCTTATCAACCCTACTCTTCCCAGGTGCCATCAAAGATGGCACGGTTTTCTTTCTTTGAACCCGAGGGCCTTTCTTTCTTTTAGCAAAAGAAAGAAAGGGGCTCTAATGGTCCCATCGAGATTTGAACTCGAGACCTTCCGATTATCAGTCGGACGCTCTAACCAACCTGAGCCATGGGACCGTATTGTGTGTGTTTTTTTGTTTTCTTCCCCTCCTGTCCTGGGGGTGCATGTTTTCCGATGACTCGTTAGTTTTTCTTTTCCGCCAGCGCTTTTCTTTCGTAAAGAAAAGGGCTGCGTCTCGAACCAGCCTGAGCCATGGGACCGGATTGATCTACTTCTTATTGCAGGGTTTTTTGCGGTTTTTGTGGTCTATATTAGTGTTTTTTTCGAATATAAGTGCATGGGATTCGAGGATGAAACTCGCTCCTCTGAGGGGTTGGTAGAGGCCACAGACTCCCTCAAATGGGCTGTTTTAGCATATGGGGGCTATGGTGGATTCTGATGTAGGGGCCGATGTGTCGTTTCTTAGGTCCTTTTTGGAGGATATGCGGGCGCCTCTGCACAGGGTCCTTTCGTCGGATCCTAGGTTGGGTTATCCTCTCTGTTGTTGGGCTGCCTCTTCGATGGTGGCGCGGTTCCTTCGGGAGTCGGGGTTCAACGCCGAGGTGTTGCCGTTGGTTCACGTCGGCGGTTCGGGTCTTGACCCGGATCAGGTAAGGCGGCTGGTCGCATTGGCCGTCGGGGAGCGGGAGCCTTCGAGGGTGAGGGCCCTGTTCGGGGGGAAGTTCTGCGATTCCCTGATGGGGTGCGCGCATCAGGCGGTCGGCGTCAGGTTCTCCTCGGACGGGGTTGTGAGGCTTTTTATCGTGGATTTTCTCCTGCCGCAGCTTTTCGGCGGCCGGGGATGCGACCTGGATTACGTATTCGACGAGGTGGATCCCGGATGCCTCCTGGACAAATACGGCCTGGTCGTGGTCTCTGCGAAGTTTGTGAAGTTTCCGCGGGTGAGCTGCAGGCTTTTTGAGGTGGACGGTTCTTTGGCGTTGGACCTGTCCGACGATTACGCGGCGTTCAAGAGGATGGTCGAGGCGGTGAGGGCTGCGGATTAGCATCTGCACGCATATATTCCCGTTTTCACAGTATTTTCTATGGCTTTTCGGGGCAATGTCACCGCGGTGTTGGGGCGGGATTTGGGCGGTCAATTGGGGAAGAAGGGTACTGTCAGCGACGTGACCTTGTATAATTCCAAGGTCGGGGACGCGGTCCTGTCATTTGTGGAGCCGTCGTCTTACCCCGACAAGGTCCAGTCTCTTCTGTCTTCTTTGAACATGGCCGATCAGGCTCTTTTGAGGATAGATGCGTTGGATGCGTCGCTGGCGGAGTCGGTGGTAGCATTGGATATGGTGGGGGTAGGCAAAGGCTACATAGTCTACGGGGGGTCCGTCAATGCGGGAGCGCTCAAGTCTCTCCTTGAAGGCACAGTCGCGGGCTCGTATGAGGTCTTGGAGGATCAGTCGATGGTGGTGAAGGAGAGGCTCGCCCAGCTGGAGTGCAAGAATGAGGGCCCCGCAGTCGTCCAGGTAGATCACTCCTTTCCCGTGAAGGGCGTCGGGACAGTCGCTTTGGGCGTCGTCAAACAGGGCGTGCTCAAACGCCACGACAATCTGCTTATCCTCCCGCATAAGCTGAAGGTGTCGATGAAGTCGCTGCAGGTCCATGACGTCGACATGGAAGAGGCCGGTACCGGCCTAAGGGTCGGCGTGGCTCTGAAGGACATCAGGCCAGAGGATGTTCCCCGGGGTTGTATCTTGTCTGTGGACGGTTCCGTCCCAGTCGTGAGGGAGCTTGAGATCGACGCAGTCTTGTCCAAGTATGCTCCGCGGCCGCTTGGCGTCGGCGACCAGTTCAGCGTGAATTCCTGCCTGAACTATGTGCCTGCCAAGGTCGTGTCGGGTTCTGTCGAGAAGGGCAAGACGGGTAGGCTGAAGCTTTCTTTGGAGAAGGAGACCCCGATTTTGGGCGGGCGCGTCGTTTTCCTCGATCCGGGGCTTAAGCCACCGAGGGTTTTCGGCTTCGGCAGGCTTTAGGCGTAGTCGACGAGGCTGCGGCTGAATGTTTCCGCCTTGTTCTCGTATGAGTCCTTGTCCCTGTACCTGCGGGGCATCATCTTGTCCATTAGCCGGAGGTTCCTGCGTTCCTTCGACATCTGGCTGTCGTAGTACTGTCTCCAGAGGGTCTCATCGGTGCGGCCGGAGTCTTCCCTGGGCAGGCTGGCTTCGAGCCTTAGGACTGCCTCTTCGAGGGATTCATCGGTCACTGTCTTTTTTCCTCCGGGGGCGGCGATATATGTCATCCTCCGGTGTTCGAGTGCTATGTGGTATGTGGGGTATCTGTGGTGGAAGTGCGAAAGGAGCAGGTCTGCAAGGTCGTGTTCGAGTTCTGTGCGGGCGTATAATATGCCATGGGGGGAGCGTTTCAGCCTGAGGAATCCTTTCTTTGCATGGAGGCATCTGCTTACCTCCCTTTGCATGCGGTAGAGCCTTTTGGACTCGGGTGTCGCGCAGTTTTTGACGAGGGTTGGGTCCTGCATGAGGACCGTATCGTGCAGCCTCATATCATAATCCCTGTGCCTTTTGACGAGGCCGAATCCGGCATTGTGGCTCATGTGACGTATTCCCCCATTGTTGTTTGCATATTTCCTGCAACCTTGATGAACGGGTCTGCCCTTTTCAGGACGACTCCGATGCTGTTCAGCCTGCTTCGGTTTATCGTAGCTTTAGCCTGTCGCAGCTCTATTATCCTCCTGGCGCTTTGGGGGCCGATGCCCGGTACCCTGATGAGGTCCTCGTATGGTGCTGCGTTCACGTCGACGGGTCCGTCCAATGCCTGTCTTGCGAGGTGGACTTTCGGGTCTCCTTCGGGGAGGTTGCCGTCTTGGAGTATGTCCCTGAATTCCTCGTAGGGTATGCCGTATTTCCTCATCATGAAGTCGACGCAGTACAGGCGGTGTTCCCTCTCAAGCGGGGTCTTGTCCCTGGCTTCCAGGGGCGTCTTCTCCAGCGGCTGGAAGGCGCTGTAGTAGACCCTTTTCAGCCGCATCTCCGAGTATTCCCATCTTGCGGCTTCGAGTATCTCCTGGTCGGTTTCGTCGCTTGTGCCGACGACTATCTGGGTCGTCTGGCCCGAAGGTATCCTCATATCCCTCATCCACTTCTGTCTGCGTATTATGTCCGCGTCGTAGTCCTTGACGTCCGTCATCTCGGAAAGCCTGCTGCTGCTTGGGGCTTCGATGTTGATGGAGAGGCGGTCTGCGCATTCGCTTGCCTGTCTTATGAGGTCTTTGTCGGTTCCGGGCAGGACTTTGAAGTGGATGTATCCCTGGAACCTGTGTTCTTGGCGAAGGAGCCTCACGGCGTCGAGCATCTTCTCTGTCGTCGAGTCCGGGTCCCGGCAGACGCCGGAGGAGAGAAACAACCCCTCGACGTAGTTTCCGAGGTATAGGCTCATGAAGACCTTCGCAAGCTCGTGCGGCTCGTATTCCGCGGCGTGTTTCCTGCAGTGGGTGCTGTTTTGGCAGTATTTGCAGTCGAAGCTGCAGTCGTTGGTGAGGAGGGTCTTGAACAGGGAGACGCATCGGCCGCCGTCGGTGAAGCTGTGGCATATGCCGCCTGCGGCGAGGTTCCCGATCCTGTCAGTGCCTGCGGGCTTCCTCGTCGATGCTGAACTCGCGCAGACGTCCCATTTGCCTGCCGCGCCGAGTATCCTGATTTTTTCCGAAACATTCACCTAATCCATTTTGCCGGTTTCGGCGTTAATAAAAAGGCTAGTCCTTTGGAAAAGTGTTCAATAGCCTTTAAGGTACGTCTCGTTGCACTTCAGCTCCATGGTCTCGTTGTTCAGGAGGTTGCAGAGGGTCGGCTTGATGCCCGCGCCGGTCCTGTCATACAGGTCGACGTGGTAGTAGATGCACTCGTCCCTCATCGCCGAGTCGACTATCTGGAAGCATTCGTATGGGTCTGGTTTTTTGTCCCTTACGTAGTCTAGGACGCATTTGTCCCTGATCTGGGCGTAGAATATGCCCTTGCAGTAGTTTAGCTTGTTCCATTTGAAGGCCATCATCCTGTAACAGAAGTCCTTCTCGACCTGCACGTCGACATCGTCGCAATAGGCTGAATCGTCCTCAAGCCTTGCCTGGCACTTCAGCCTTGTGTTCTTGGAGTCGATCTTTGCGCATATCGAGATGTCCTTTTCGCGGCCTGCGGCATCGAAGAAGCACGCATCCCGTATCGTCGCATTCGCCTCTTTCTGGCAGTTTGTCATGTTAAATGGGATCCTTATGGTCGTGGTGGTCGGGATCTCCTCCTCTTCGATGTCGATAGTCGTCGGCGGGCCGTCCGAGGTGGTCGTAGTCTCCTGATGGGCCGTCAATGTCGTGGATGAGGCGCCGTTCTGGTTTGCCGGAGTCTGGTCGTCGCCGAGGCATCCTCCGACAAAAACCGCAAGAACAAGAAGACATGCTAAATGAAACTTCATAACTTACACAATATGGCAACCGAGGTTAAAAATCCGTATTTATTGCCGATTTTGGATAGTATAAGGCATGGTTTCGAAGGGCGTGAAAAAGCCAAAAAAAGGCTCGGAAAGGAAAGGATTCCTGCAAGGGAGCATTTGGACGCCTTTTTTGCTGTTGCTTTTTCTCTTCCTCGGCCTGAAGACCCTCGCCTTCAATTATGCCATATCCGACGAGAACAACCTCTTCTATTTCGGCAAGCTTATCTCGGAGGGCAGGGTGCCCTACAGGGATTTCTTCTTCAGCCACCCGCCACTCGGCATAATGGTCAACGGCCTCATCTTCGGCGTTTTCGGGTTCAACCTGGTAATCCTCAAGTCTGTCGCGATCCTTTCGGTCGCGGGAGCATCGGTCTTTCTGTTCCTGACGGTCCTTGAGGCCTTCGGCCGGACGACTGCCATCATCGCTTCGGCGACTTTCCTCTTCTCGTACGTCGGTTTGCGCGTATCCTCCCATCCGATGGGTTCGGACCTGGCTGTGTTGTTCATGTCCTGGAGCCTTTACATGTTCTGGAAGGGCAGATATCTCCAATCCGGCCTGCTGGTCGGTGTGGCATGCATGTCCGGCCTCTATTCCGCGGCGTTGGCAGGCGCATATGTCATTTTCTTTTTGCTGCGCAGGAGGGATGTCGCGGGCTTCGCAGCCCCCCTGTTGGGCGGATTCATCATCGTATTCGCATCCTTCAACGTCCTCCTCTACGTCTTGATCGGCCAGCCGTACCTGGACGGCGTCTATCTCTATCATTTTCATAAGCCTGTTTTCGAGGGGCATAATCTGGCGACCTTCCTCGATGTCGTCAAATCAAACCCTCTCTTGTTCCTTCCGCTGTTGGGGATTCCGCTGATCATGCGAAAGCCTTTGGTCGATGACCTCTCGGTATTGCTGGTTCTGTCGGTCGCGTGCTTCGCGGTTTTCTTCAGCCTCATGAACACGATATTCGACCACTACTTCCTGCTTGTTGCGCCGTTTGCCGCTGCAGTCTCGGCCAGGGTGTTGGGCTCCTGGATCGATTCTACGGGGGATAAGGGCCTTTTCAGGATCGTCGTCGGGCTCATCGTGATCATGTCCTCATGGGCGGTGTTGGCGTACTATGTCCACGAATCCTACTACTCTTTCGTGACCGCAGATCCGATGGCTGACTACATAAATTCAAAAACGGGACCCGGCGACGAAGTGTTCGGGGATTCGATGAGCGCTCCGCTTATCGCTCTTTTGGCGGGTCGGAGGATCGCGTTGGACGAGGCGGATACCAACATCCAGCGGTTTTCGGGCACGACGGACATCCGGGAATTCCTTGGCAGGCTTGAGCAGTCCCCCATGAAGACAGTGATCGTGTCGCCTCCTCCCCAGGGCGTTACCAACATCCCGGAGGTCAGAAGCTTTCTTATGCAAAGGTGCAAGGCTGTGAAGCAGTTCGATGAGCCATTTCTCGGGAATTACACGATACTGCGATGCTCTTAGGCCTTTAGTTTCAGAGTTTTCGGCTTGAAGGTGTTGTCGATGGTTATTTTGCCGTTTTTGACGCCGATCGACAGGACGTGAAGTTTCACTGTTTTTCCCCCCTTCGCCTGGAATGGGGCGAGGATCTCCTGCCTAGTCGGGTGGTACGGCCCGCACCTTGCGAGGAACGCTGCGTCGTCCATGGATGCGGACTCCTCTCCATCCCGCCGGAAGACCGCCTCCGTCTTTGCCCCTTTCCTGATCGCCCGAAGAAGCCTGAGGCTGTCCTCGGGCATGTCGTATAATCTCCCTGCCTTCACGATGAATCCGTCGCCGATCCGCTCGTCGTCGACGAGGCTCGGCGTGTTGAACGGGTCCGCGTATATCCTGTAGGCGCTTATCCCGAAGTCGACGGGTTTTTCCGCTATGAGGGCGACGAACTCCTCCTCCTGCCGCTCCTGGAAGTCGATCTGGACTGGTTTGACCCCTTCGAACTCAATCCTCCTTTCCGTTGTGGCAAGTAGGTAGTCCGCCCCTGCCTTGTCGATGAGATGGTCTTTGAGGTTTTTGGCATCATCCAGCCTCTTCCTGAGCATGTCGTCGACCTTGTCCAGGATGGCGAGGGTCAGACAGGTCATAGGCCTTTGGATTCTATGTGCGCCCTCACCTTCGAGGCCGTGCCTTTGGCGTTGAATGCGCCGAAGAATTCCAGCGCCCCCTTTTTTGTCGCCTCGTCTATGCGTCTGAGGTCGTCGCCTTTGATGGCGTCGATCTCCGATTTGAACACTACGATCGCGTTCTTGATGTTCTTTCCAATCAGCTCCGAGTCCTTGCAGCCCGGCTTTTTGGCTCTCATCTTGGCGCTCTCCTCGCAGCTCAGGGTCCAGTCCTCCATCCGCTTGGCGAGGTCCTTTGGCATCGCCGCGACCGCTATGTTCTGCCAGTTCGTGCCGACGTTGCCCTTGGCTATCCCCGCTTCGATGAGCCTTGGCATGTACTCCAGGGGCGTGCCTGTGATGCCATGCTGCGCTATCCTGACGCCATAAGGCTTTATGGCCTTCGCTATCTCGCCTGTCCTTTCGACGTTGATGCTCTTTGGAATTGGCTTCCCGTTCTTGTCGAAGATGTTGCCATGGCTGGTTCCGTTGTTCGTGGCCAGGAGGTCCGGCTTGTAGCCGTTCTCGTTGATCGCTTTTATGTATGTGACCGCCTCCTCGACGGTCGTTATGGCCTTTTCCCCGGTAGTTGGGTCGGTTTTGCCGACTTCTCCGACTTCGACCTCGAGGCTGGCGTCCTTGGGTATGAGGCCGCAGAGCTTCGTCGTGATCTCGATGTTGTCTTTGAGCTGCTCCCGGACCGTTGGCGCCGCGGCGTTGAAATTGTGGCTCGCGTCGATGGCGAAGGAGGTGAATCCCGCCGCGATCTCGTCCCTGATAAGGGTCGCCGCCGATTCTACGTCCTTGGGATCGGGGCTCTTGACTCCTATGTGGTCTCCGTGGATGACGTACGGCTGGCTGAACTTCAGCTCCTTTGCGATCTTGAGTATGTTGTCGACGAACGTCCTGGGGTTTTGGCCCGTGTATTTTATCTCGCTCTTGGCGATCTCGAAGAGGACTGCGGCGTCAATCTCCTTGGCCGCCATCATGATGCCGCGGACGCTGTGGCCGATGCGTATGTTGCACGCCATCACTATGCATCTCTCGTTCTTCAGCGCCTCAAACATGAGCTTTCCGGGGACAGGTCTGGAATAATCCATAGGAAGGCATTAAGAATCCCGGAATAAAAACGTTCCCCCTATTTTTTTACGACCTCGGCGAAAGAGTTTATATGATCTGGCCAGGAAAACGTGTCATCCTATTGGAGTTTTCTGTATTGGCTGTTATCTCCGCATTTGTCATGTTTAGCGGCCTTGATAGGGGCAGCCTCGCCGACTGGGATGAGGCCCTTTACGGCGAAATCTCCAAGGAGACTCTTTTAACAGGCGACTGGGTGACCCCCCATTTCAAAGGCTTCCCTTATCTGGCCGCCAAACCCCCTTTTTTCTTCCACCTCGTTTCCTTGACTTATGGGATTTTTGGCATCAGCACGTTCACGTCCAGGTTCTGGACGGCCATCTTCGGTTTTGGGACCGTTCTGGTGGTCTTCCTTTTGGGATTGGAAATGTTCAACGATAAAATCGCCTTTATGGCGTCGATGATCCTAGTCTCTTGCCCCCACTTCCTGGAGGAATCCAGAAAGCTCATGTTGGACGTCCCTTTGACCTTTTTCATCGCTTCCTCTTTTTATTTCCTCGTGTCTTCGCGAAGGAACGGGTCTTTGAGGCCGCTTTCAGGTCTGATGATAGGGCTTGCGACGATGATAAAGGCTCCATTGGGCGTTTTGGCGCTGGCTGTCATGTGCGTCTATATGGGTCGGATAAAAGGCTTCAATCGGTCTACCCTAAAGGAGTATCTGACTGTTTTTTTGGCATTCGCAATCGTTGTGTTTCCCTGGCACCTGGTCCAGCTGGCAGTGAATACCGACCTCTTCCTTGGGCGTTACATATACCACTATACGGTCGAACGGATGGTCATACCGATCGAAGGCCACGATCATGGTAACATCTACCTGTTGAATGTCTTGTGGCATGGTTTGGGGAATTGGGGGGTATTTTGTGTTGCAGGCGTAGGATATGTCCTTTTGTGCGGCCGCTGGAGGCAGCCGGAGACGCTGCTTACTGTGGCTTGGGGGGCTGTCTTCCTTGCTGTATTTTTGGCTGCGAGAACGAAAATCCCCTGGCTTCTCATCCCCATCTATCCCCCGCTGGCGATTTTGGCTGCGATCCTCCTAGAACGTCTTGTTTTTAAGGAGTTATGGGTTGGTATTTTGGTGTTTGCGGCCGTCTTTTTTTTATCGTTTGAAGTTCCAGGCCCATTCAACTGCAACGGCCCACTTTACGAATTGAACCAAGTGTCTGGCGGTAATGTCCGGGTGCATAATTCCGTCTCTACGAGTCCGGCGAATGTGTTCTATCTTGGGATTGAACGATTCCCAAAAGACGACTTAACCGAGGAAGACGCGCTCTATGTTTCAACTTCGTCCGCTTATTCCAACTTGGCCGGATACGATGTCCACTATTCAGGGGGTGGATACGTCCTCTTTTCGAAGAAAGATAAGGGCTTTCCTGACGGCGAATCAGAAGGGATGAATCTGCCCGCATCAGAGTGTTATACTTATTGGCCGAATCGTCTGGGCCGCTCCTAGCGTATCAGCCCAGCCATGACTTCCTCTAGCTTTTCCGGGCTCATCCCCGCCCCGTATCCGATGCGGAAGTGTTTTTTCAGTGGCTCGAAGCCTTTGAATCCTCCTCCGAAGCTTGTGCCTGGGATGAATGCTGTCTTCTTCTCCACTGCCGTCTTCCTGACGAACTCTTCGCCGTCTTCGCCGTGCGGGGTCGTCGGGAACATCATGTAGGTCGCAGCCGGCATATAAGGCAGCTTACATCCCCATTCTGTCATGTATTTGGCGGCGATTTCGCTCTTCTTCCTGTATCCGTCGACTATGGGCCTCAAAAACCTGAGTGTCGGGTCCTTTTCGACGAGGGCTGAAACCCCCGCCTGCACGCCCCTGGGGGCTCCTGCGCTGAGGTTCCTGAAGTAGAAACCGACCATGTCGTCTGCTGCGAGTATCTCCGGAGACAGCCTTACGTATCCGATGCGGATGTCGGGCTTCACTATCTTCGAGAAGGACGATATCAGGTTGGTCTTGGCCGCCACATCCTCGCTGAAGTTTATCGGCGACGTGTATGGTGTCTTCCTCTGGTTGAATATGAGGTACTTGTACGGTTCGTCGGTGATGATCTGCAGGTCGGCTGAGACTGCCCAGTCGCACATTTTCCGAAGCTCCGCTTCGGGTACGATCTCCCCCGTCGGGTTGGCGGGGAAGTTGATGTACACTGCGGCGGACTTTTTCGAGACTGCATTCTTCGCGTTCTCGGGGATGAATTTCCCCTTCTCGAAGAGGGCTGCTGGCACCCCTTTCACTCCGCTGTGGGCTGCCATGTTGTGTATCGTCCCCCAACAGGGTGTCGTGACGATGAGTTCAGAGCCTGACGGGAAAAGGGAGAACACGAACTGCAGCGCCTGTGATGCGCCGATGGTGACATAGATTCTCGAAAGGTCTTCGTCGGTCATCTTGGCGCCGAAGTTGGCTTCGACAGAGAGTATGGCCTTCTTCATAGTCTCTTCGCCGTCGAAGTTCGGATACCCTGTGGCTCCCTTGAGTTCGGCATCATACTGCGCCTTTGCGAATGCTTCGAGGCTCTCTTTCGGCATCGGGTCCGGCACGCCTATGGTGAGGTTGTTGGTGGCTCCAGCATCCTTTCCGACCTTCAGCCAGTAACGGACCGGGTCGGGCACGATTCCGTCGAGGTTCTTGGTTAGTTTGACCATGTAAATGTAATGGCCTCTGGTTTTAAAAAATGCGGCGTTAGTCGTTTTTTCAGTCGAAGAACGTCTCAGCTATGCTGTACCAGTCGTCGTCGACCACACGGTCTTTGATTGCCTCTTTCAGGGGTATCGTTATTATCTCATCTCCGCGGAGGGCTACCATGACTCCGAACCATCCTTCCGCCACCATCTTGACTGCGGTGACTCCGAACCTAGTGGCCAGTATCCTGTCTTCGGGTGTGGGCGTGCCGCCTCGTTGCACGTGGCCGAGGATGGTCGCCCTGGTGTCGAATCCAGTCCTCGTCCTGATCTCCTTCTTGAGCCAGTTGGCGACGCCTCCGAGGGTGGCGTACCCGAATGCGTCCTTCTCTTCGTCGTTGGTGACCTCCTTACCACCGCGCTGGAAGGCCCCTTCCGCGACGACGACAATCGTAAAGTTTTTGGTCTGGTGCCTCCTCCTGATGACCTCGCAGATTTCGTCGATGTCGAACGGCCGCTCGGGTATGAGGATCATGTCGGCTCCTCCGGCGATTCCGGACATGGTGGCTATCCAGCCTGCGTGGCGGCCCATGACCTCGACGATCATGACCCTGTGGTGTGATTCCGCAGTCGTGTGGAGGCGGTCTATGGCTTCGACTGCCACTGTGAGGGCGGTGCTGAATCCGATGGTGCGCTCGGTGCCTAGTAGGTCATTATCTATCGTCTTTGGGATGCCTACGACCTTCAGCCCGGCGTCGTTGAGCTTCCTTGCCGCGTTCAAGGTCTCGTCGCCGCCTATGACGATGAGGGCGTCCAGGTGGAGCTTGTTATACCCGTCCTTCAGCTTTTCAGTGCTTATGTCCCCCTTGAAAATGGCATGGGGCGTTGAGCCGAGTATCGTCCCGCCGCGTACAAGCAGGCCCCTGATAATCTCACGGTTCAAGGGTATCGCGTCTGCTTCGAGGAGGCCTTTCCAGCCGTCCTTGACGCCGACGAACTCCATCCCGTAGTCTTTGATGCCCTTTCTGACGACCGCCCTCAAGGCTGCGTTCAGCCCCGGGCAGTCTCCTCCGCCGGTCAATACTCCGACCCTCATCTTAATAGTACTCCCTCGCCTCCTTGGCTGCCCTGAATATGTCTTCGAGGCTCTGGATGAGCTCCTTGTTGCCTACGTAGATCGGGATTCTAGAGTCTATGTTTATGGGGTCTATATCGAGGAGGTTCTTGCTGCCGCAGCTTGAGCTGCCCCCCGCATGCTCCGCTATGTAAGCCATAGGGTTGCCTTCGAACACGAGCCTCAGCTTGCCCTTCGGCTTGTCCAATGTGGCCGGGTATCCGAAGAATCCTCCCTGGTGGAGTATCTGGTTGAAGTCGCCGACGAAGCTTCCTCCGTAACGCAATTTCAAGCCCTTGCTTCGAAGGAGCGTGACGAAAAGTGAGAACTCGGGAATCCATCTCTCCGGGTTCTCGCCGACGCCGTATATCTTCGGCTCCGGGAAGGTTACGTCGCTCTTGTAGAGGAAGAATTCCTGCGTGGTTTTCCGCCCTTTCACGAACTCGTGGACCCCGTCCCCTGTCCCTATGGTCAGTGTCGTGTTGGGGCCGTATAGCTTGTAGAACGCCGCAATCTGCTTCCTGCCCTTGCCGATCTTGTCGGAGCTCTTGTATACGCCGACTATCGTCCCGAAGAGGTTGTTGCTCTTGACGTTCGAGGACCCGTCGAGTGGGTCCATGGCGACGTTGAATTTGCCCTTCTTGTCTGGGCTCGTGACGATGTCGGGCAGCTCCTCGCTGACGACCGTCTTCACAAGGCCGGACTCTATCATCTTTTTCGTGAGAAGGTCGTTGACCCAAACATCGAGGGCCTTTTGCTCTTCGCCGTACTTGTTCTTGGTTCCAGCCTCCCCTAGCCTGTGCGGGAATTCCTCCCTGATCGGGATGGTCTGGGAGGTTATCAGCAGTATCAATTCAGCCAGATCCTTGTCTATCTTCTGCGTCGTCAGAAAGTCCTTAAGCGTAACGATTTTATCCAAATTCATCACCCCAGATGTGTTTTACTAAATGGCCCTATGTGAATTTAAATCCAAAATACTTTGTATTAAGCGATACAGATGGCGCAGAGACGGCAGATAGCGGCAATCCCCAAATACGATAGGCATATCGCGGAAATGTCGGATGGACAGCGGCTTAAGCAGTTTGAAGCTGAAACCGGCGTAGCTGGTGAACGTCTCTGGTCGCCCGGCAAAGTCGCCTTAGACAAGGCCAATAGGGTATTGGCCGGCGTGGTCCTGGCCGAGAATCTCTCGGACCGGTCGGAATCGTCATGGACGGTGGTCGTCCAGGAGAAAAAGGGGAATTGGGCGCTCAAACAGGACGGCTCGATACACTGGGCTCATAGGGGGTTCGAAGCCGATGTCCTCCCGGAAAAATACCCGGAATCACCGGACTCCATGTCCGGTATAAGGATACGTTTCTCTGCGCCGCAGGATTACAATGGCATGGTGGTCGGTTTCAAATTGGGGGATAAAGAGATAAGCATCCTCCTGAAGCCGACGGAGAAGGGGGATACCGTCATGGGCGAGGCCTTCATATCAAGGGAACGCATTCCTTCGCTGGAAAAACCGCCAGACTTGGTCCTCCAAGGGATGAAGCTGTCCAGGAAAGATTAATCAAACGGTGTCCTATCCGGTCTACAGAACATCCTGGCTCCTGTCCCTCTTCAAATACAGCCTGTGTCTGGGGTTGTATCTGTGGTCGCAGGCTGCGCAGCTTCTTGCCCACGGCCTCTTGAGCTTCCTCATGCGCTCGAACTCCCGGCCGCATGTGGGGCAGGCGTAGACATACGCCTTCCTGGGTTTGACGTCTTTTTTCTGCCTCGTGCCTCCGCGGGCGATGAGTTCCCTGTAGAAGAGTTTCGTGTGCCTGTCGTGGCTGCCTCTCTGGTGCAGGAGGGCGTGGGTCATCTCGTGCAGGAGGGTGTCGACGACCGCATCCCATCCGTGCTGCTCGTACATCGGGAGCGAGATGGTTATCTTCCTGAGCCTGAAGTTTATGCATCCGTGTGTGCGGACCTGGTTCGGGCTGAACCTGAGACTGTGTTCCCCTAGTTCGCCGCCGAAGCGCTCTGCGTTGAGGCGGGCGAATTCCTCTCGAATGCGAAGGTTTAGCTCGTCGATGCTGGGCTCTTCCATTGTCCGATATATCAGAATTCAGGGGGATAAATGCTGCTTGTTCACTCGGTTATGTAGTTGTAAGTTATCTCCTTTTGTTGGCCGGGGCTGAGTTCGACCGTCCAATACATCAGGTTCCCAGGTTTCTCATCGTATCGTTCGCTTGAGGTGAAATTCTGGGCGTTTTGCGGGAATTGGTCCATAACAAGGACCTTCGCCGGCTCGGTTTTGTAGTTCTTCAATTTCAGCGTGGCGGTATGCCTGTAATCCTGGTCGGATCCGTGACCATAACTATAAAACGCCTTCACTGTCTCCCTACGTTTGACTTCTATGTCTGGCGCATATCCGACGGTCACCTTTGCTTCGCTGCCCTTCGGAGTCCAGCTGATAGTATCCTGGCCTGTCAGCATTCCGTTCTCGAAGACTGAAACGACGCCGTATGGCCATGTCCTGCCATCGTTTTTTACCCTGTAGATCTTTTGGACCTTCCCTGTTTTGTCATCGGAGTCGTAGCTCGAGTAGCCGTACCAATTGATGCTTGTCCGTGCGTCCCATACGTATTCTTTCTCGTAGGTGACGTAGTCGTTGAAGACTGGAAGGTATTGCGTTTCGCCGGCTCCCAAGTCGGCGTAGCCGGGGAAGTCGTAGACCTCGTATTCCTCGACTTTGACAGTGCTTGGGATGCCGGGTGAGCCGGCCCTCATCTCATAGACGTTGCCTACGGCGTTCTGTGTCATGCTCATCCATTCCTCGTCTCTCAGATACCCGCTCTGTATGATATTGATGTTGCCTGCGACCAGCCTTAGCCGGATTCCCGAGAGGTTTACACCCATGCCGTTTGTCGCCTGCGCCCAGAAACTGAACCTAGTCATGTTCCCCCCTGTGCCTGTGATGTCCAGGTAGAACTGCGGCTTCCAGGATAGGCCTGAACTCATGTACGAAAGCTTTGCGGGGTGAGGTGTCGAAGCCCCGCTCTCCCATGAAACCCTCGTCCTTGAAAAATCCTGTCGATTGTACATCTCCAAAGTGGTTGTCGTTGCAGGCTCGGGCATGGCTGGCCTGCTATTCAGCAGGAGGCTGAGGACTTCTCCCGCCTGAAGGCTTAGGTACGCAGCCTTCCGCGGTTCCTTTGTGTCGGCGCGGGAGAGCGTGTATGTGGCGTTCTCCAAGACCATGAATCCTGAAGACTCATCGAACCAGGTCAGCATTCCCTCGTATTCCCCCCGTGCTGTCTCGAAGCTGACGATTTTACCCCTCTGTTTCGATAGGATTTCGTAGACCGGTATTTTATTGCCACCCCCTACCCCTTGGTATCGGCTTTCTGGCTCGTCCCTGGCTCTTATCATCCTGACTCCGCCGGAGTCATCTATCCTAATGGAATCTCTTAGGATGTTCGGGGGAAGCACCGTGCTATAATAGCCGCCTCCCGGGACTGTGGCATCTGCTAATATGAGGCCTCCGTTCTGCGGGTATATGACGACGCCCGTTACGTTGAAAAGGACCGAGCTGTCGGCATGTGCAAAGGATGCCAATGTAAGCATAAGAAAAACAGAATATGCTAGGCTCCTCATATGGTTATAATTAAGAACTTGGTTTAAAAAAGGTTTATGGGGGGTGTTTCCCCCCAGTGCCTCATAATCCAAGGCTCCTGACGAATCCGCTGAGCCAGCCGCCTGCCTGGGTCGGCTCCTGCCCGGACCGCAGGCTCGTCGTGGTCGTTCCCATGTCGGAGCAGACTTTGTCCTCTTTGCCGTCGGTGCATACCGTCACCTTGCAGCCGTCGTCTGACATATATGTCCTGCATTCGACGTCTTCGCCCTTTGGGCAGTCCTTTGTCACGGATCCGTCATCGCATGTCTTGACCGTACAGTCGCCTTCTTTGCTTTCCTTGCATGAGGGCGCCTTGTCGCATGTTGAGTCCATGTAGCCGTTGGTGCACTCCTTTATCTGGCATCCTGCAGCGTCGGTGTATACCTTGCATTCGAGCTCCTGGCTGCCGTCGGGGCATACGCGCTCCTTCGTGCCGTCCGCGCATTCGCGGACCTTGCAGCCTTTATCGTCGACGTAGTCCCTGCAGTCGGTGCTCGTCGGGCAGCTGACGTATTCCTTGCCGTCGGAGCATTTCTTCACGAGGCATCCGTCGTCCCTCTTCACGATCTCGCACTCTACCGGCGTGCCCTGGTCGGGGCATTCGCGACTTCCCGATCCGTCGGTGCATCGCTTGATCATGCAGCCCTTCTCGTCCTTGAACCTCTTGCACTCCACCTGGGGGCATACGCCCTGAGGGTTGCAGCTGTCGAAAGTGTATCCGTCGCTGCATGAGACTATCACGCAGTCTCCTTTGAGCGTCTTCCTGCATTCGACCGCCGGTACACTGTCGGGCTCCCTGCATCGGACGTTCTTGCACCCTTTCTCGTCGACGTAGGATTCGACATCGAGCTTCTTCTCCCTGCATGCCTTCACGATCTCGTCCGTGACCTCGTAGGGCGGGCAGTCTCTAGCCTGGGTGCAACGCATGTATTTGCAGCCGTCTTCGCCCTCGTAAGTCTGGGCTTGGAGCTTCTTGGCCGCGCAGTCCTTTGCGATCCTCTCGAGTTCCGCATCGGACGGGCATGCCTTCTGGACGCACCTGACCCTGCGACAGCTCTGCGACGTCTGGGCCAACAGTGCGGCGGTCGTAGGCGTTCCCGTGTAGAATTCGTAACCCATCCCGTTGGCTTCGCATTTGAGGATCATCTCCTTCAGTTCGTCGTCGGTGGGGCAGTTGGGTGGGCATCCGTCGGGTTTGGGCAGGCACCTCGCCCTCTCGCATTTGTTCTCGTCGACGTAGTATTCGAACTCTGCGCCCTGTTTCCTGCAGGCTTCGATGTCGTCCTTTATGGATGGGCACACCGGATTGCCGTCGACGCACTCAACCCTATAACACGGAATGTAGGCGACCGCATAGGTTGAGGCGGCGCCCGTGGGTACCATCGCGTAGCCCTTCCCCTCCTTTCTGCATTCCTCGATCCTCCTCTTGTTATCTTCGTCTGTAGGGCATGGCGTCTGAGAGACGCACTTCACCTGCCTGCAGCCGTTCTGGTCCGCGTAGGTCTGGTAATCCTTGCCTGCGGCCTTGCATTTTCTGATCGCATACTCGAGGTCGCCTTCGCTTGGGCAGTTTGTGGGCTGCACGCATTCGGCGTACCTGCACCCGCCCTTCTCGTAGGTGACGTAGTCGAGGCCCTTCTCCTTGCATCCTGAGATTGTCCTCTCGATGTCAGCGGCGGCTGGGCAGTCCGTACCCGTCTGGGTCGTGCAGTCAATGACGACGCACTTGTTCTCGTCGTATCTTCGGCTGATCTGCCCCCCTTTGGCTTTGCATTCCTCCATCTGGCTCTGGACGTCGGGGCAGTTTCCGCCCGACACCGTGGTCGACGTTGTCTGCGCGCACTGTATCATCGTGCATGCCCCCGTGTAGTATTTGGAGTATCCCAGGCCTTTCGCGGCGCATGCCTTGATTGCCGCATCGGCGTCGGGGCATTGGGGGGGCACTGTCGTCGTCGTGACTAGGAGAGGAATCGGCTTGATTATGCGCAGCGTCGTCGCCGCATTGTATACGCAGTAGATCACCGGGCATCCGTCCTTGTCGGTGGATGTGGTGTAGTTCATGCCCTGGACGTGGCAGTCTTCTTTCTTCCATTCGACGTCGGGGCAGTCCAGCAGGGGCTTGATATTCTGTCTGGCGATGTCGCTTGCCAGGGAGCTCTTTAGGGTCGTGGTCGTCGTGACAAGTTGGAGGTTGCTCAAGCCGAGATTGGAGTTGCTCGACAGGGCTGAAGCCGGTGTCAGGCAAGCATATAATATTATTCCGGATATCAAAAATGCATTCATACTGCTCAGTTTCATCTTTTCTCCCTCACCCTCGGTGAGGTAACTGAGAGTACCTGGATGTTATTAAATCCGTTCGGGCATCATCCGATGGCGTCCTTTATCCTGTCCCAGATGTTCCCGCCGGGTTTGTCCTCCACCTTGGCGAGCGACTCATATGCCTCCCTCTGCTGCCTGGAGAGCTTCTTCGGGATCTCCACGACGACCCTCACATGCTCGTCCCCCCTCCCCGAGCCTCTGAGCCTCGGCAGGCCTTGCCCCCGGAGCCTGAAAACGGTATGGCTTTGTGTGCCTGCCGGCACTTTGAGCTTCGCTTTGCCGCCGATGGTCGGAACATCCAGTTCCGTCCCCAGGGCTGCCTGCGTGACGGTCAGCGGTATCTCGCATAGGACGTCGTCTCCGTGCCTCGTGAAGATCGGGTGTTCGGTCTCGTGGATGACAACATACAGGTCGCCGTTCTGCCCCCCGTACGGGCCTGCGTTCCCTTCGCCCCTAAGCCTCAGGTGGTTTCCGTCGCTTATCCCCCTAGGTATGGAGACGTCGATTTCCCTGGACTTTTCGACTATCCCGTCACCCCTGCAGCCGGCACACGGGTCTTCGACGACCTTTCCTCGTCCGCCGCATTTGCCGCAGGCGGTCGTCGCCATGAACATGCCGAAAGGCGTCCTCTGCTGC
The DNA here is from genome assembly GCA_043800705.1 of Candidatus Altarchaeota archaeon. Taxonomy (GTDB): domain Archaea; phylum Altiarchaeota; class Altiarchaeia; order IMC4; family SCGC-AAA252-I15; genus JAHIYG01. The sequence continues at coordinate 40,833 of JAZDMS010000024.1, read as the reverse complement.
CTCGTCACCTGGCCTCTTCCCCTGCATTCGGGGCAGGTCTTCTGGGCGCCGCTATTCGAGCCCGTCCCCCTACAGTCCGGGCATCTTTCATACCTCGTGACCCTTACCTTCTTGTCCGCTCCCGCGGCCTCTTCCTCTAGCGTCAGGTCGATGTCGTATCTGATGTCTGTTCCCCTGACCGATCCGGCTGGCTGACGTCCATATCCTCCGCCCTGGCCGAAGAACATGTCGAACATGTTCCTGCCGAAGAAGTCGCTGTTTGTGAACAGGTCCTCTATGTCGTTGAAGTGGCTGAAGTTCTGCCAGTTGAATCCCTGCTCCCCGAAGTTGACGCCCTGGTGGCCTAACCTGTCGTAGTTGGCCCTCTTGTCCTTGTCGATTAGGACTTCGTAGGCCTCGGACAGTTCCTTGAATTTTTCCTCCGCCTCCGGCGCCTTGTTGACGTCGGGGTGGAACTGTTTCGCCAGCCTCCTGTAAGCCCTCTTTATGTCGTCGTCGCCGGCGCCCTTCTCCAGGCCCAAAACAACATAATAGTCGCGTTTGTCGGCCATCTTCTCATAGTATACGTCACAGTGCCTTAAAGTCCGTGATGAGCGCATCCCATGTGGGATACTCTTCGACGACGGCAGGCTTCAGTCCCATGTCCTTTATCTCCTGCGCAAGCTCCTCAACAATCCACGCGCCTGTGAGGATGCGCAGCCTCTTGTCATCCACCTCCATGAGGGGGGACCCTACGCCGTAGTCTTTTTTCAGTCTCCGCCTGGCCAGGTCAAGCTTCCTTCTGAGCTTCAGCCTCTTTTGCCCTTTCAGTCCATTGATGGCGTCATGGTATCCGAACGAGGGAACGGTCTCCTTCAGGTAAACGGCTCCCCTGATGAGGAGGCCTTCGTCGGTGACTATGTCGTATTCTTCGGCGACGTTCTTTGCCCTGCGCTTCAGCCTGTTCCTCAGCTGGACCCTGTCCTTCAGCGTGACCGTGCAGTAGTGGACCCTGATTTTCGTGTTCTTGGCGCAGTATTCCAGCAGCTTTATAGCCATCCGGCCGCTGCCCTTCACTGCGAAGGACTCGTCACTTTCTGCCTCGTATCCCCGTTCCTGCATGGCCTTCGCGTTCGTCTCCGATACCTCGAACTGGTTGAGGTTAAGGAACTTTACGCCTACGTTGTCGACGGACTTTATGACTTCTACGGTCTCCCTGTAGCGTCCCGGGATCACCGGTATCTCGCACCCCACGTCCCAGTCGTACCTGAGGGCCTCGGCGATGGGCTCAAGGCGGGGCTTCCCCTCCAGGAACCAGGGGTGAAACCTGATCTCGTCTAGGCCTGCCTTATGTAGTCTGGCCAGAGCATTGGCGGTGGTGTGCGTCGTCGGCGCATACAGGTGGATGTGGAACTTTTTACCGAACGCCTTCTTTAGGAGCCTTATGTACCGGATGGTCCGATCGAGTCTGCATAGCGGATCTCCGCCGGTTATGCCGGCGCCTTCGGCCCCGATGAGCCTTGCCTCCTGCAGTATCTCAGAGTCCTTCTTCACCCACCACTCGTTGGCGACGACGACGTCCCTGCCATTTTTCCGTTCTGAGATGGGGCAGTACCAGCACCTCATGCCGCAGACTCCGGTCGCAAAAAGCACCAATTTGGCGCCCTTCACGCAGCTTCTGCAGCCGTCTGGGAGCCTGCCGATGCGCCAGCTGTGGTAGGGGGTCCGGATGGGTTTTGGCATATCCTACTTGTCGACCTTAAAGTCCGCGTCCACTACGTTGTCGTCGCTGCCTTTGGATTCGCCCTTATTTTCCCCCTTGGGGGCGCCTTCGCTCGGATGCTCCTGCTGGTACTTCTGCGCAGCCTCCTGGTACATCTTCGTGAACAGCTCCTGGCTGCTTTTGGACAATTCCTCAGTCGCCTTCCTGATCTTCTCGTTGTCCTGGCCTTTGAGCGCCTCCTTCAGCTCCTTCAGCTTCTTCTCGGCCACATTCTTCTTGTCATCTTCGAGCTTGTCTCCGAGCTCCTTGATCGCCTTCTCGACCGAGTAGGCAAGGGAGTCGCCTGCATTCCTCATGTCAGCGGTCTCCTTCCTCCTCTTGTCGTCCTCAGCGAACTTCTCGGCGTCCTTCACCATCTTCTCGACTTCTTTGTCAGCAAGCTTGTTGGACGCCGAAATGGTTATTTTCTGCAGGTTGCCGGTGCCAAGGTCCTTCGCAGAGACGTGCATGATGCCGTTAGCGTCTATGTCGAACGTAACCTCTATCTGCGGGATGCCCCTCGGCGCAGGCGGTATCCCCACCAGGCTGAACCTGCCCAGGGTAGTGTTGCCCTCCGCCATCTGCCTTTCGCCCTGCAGGACATGGACCTCGACCGTCGACTGGTTGTCTGCGGCGGTAGAGAACACCTGCCCCTTCTTAGTCGGTATGGTTGTGTTCCTTTCGATCAGCTTCGTAAAGACGCCTCCGAGGGTCTCGATGCCGAGCGACAGGGGAGTGACGTCCAGGAGGAGTATGTCCTTCACCTCCCCCGCCAATACGCCCGCCTGTATGGCGGCGCCCATCGCGACGCACTCCATCGGGTCGACTCCCCTCTCGGGCTCCTTGTTGAAGAACCTCTTGAACGCCTCATAGACGCAGGGCATCCTCGTCGGCCCCCCGACGAGGATGATCTTCTGCACTCCAGAGCGGTCGATCTTGGCGTCGTCGATGGCCTTCTGCATCGGCGGGATAAGCCTCTGAAGGATGTCGTCTATGAGCTCCTCCAGCTTCGACCTAGTCATGTTAAGCTCGAGGTGCTTCGGGCCATCATTGTCCATTGTGATGAACGGAAGGTTGATCGCTGTCGTAGTCGTGGACGAAAGCTCGATCTTTGCCTTCTCCGCAGCCTCCCTGACACGCTGCATCGCCTTCTTGTCCTTGCTCAGGTCGAGGCCTTCCGCCTTCTTGAACTCCTTCACGATCCAGTCGATTATCCTGGCGTCCATGTCCGTGCCGCCAAGCTGCGTGTCACCGGAGGTGGAGACGACCTCGAACACCTGGTCCCCCATATCCATGATGGTCACGTCGAACGTCCCGCCTCCGAGGTCCAGGACGGCGATCTTCATCTCCTTGCCGTGCTTGTCCAGGCCGTAGGCCAAAGCCGCGGCGGTTGGCTCGTTTATGATTCGCTTCACTTCGAGGCCTGCGATCTTGCCCGCGTCCTTCGTCGCCTGCCTCTGGTTGTCGTTGAAATACGCCGGCACCGTGATGACTGCGTCAGTTACCTTATCCCCCAGGAACGCCTCCGCGTCCTGCTTTATCTTCTGGAGTATGAAGGCGGAGATCTCCTGGGGAGTGTATTCCTTGTCGCCTATCTTGACCTTGTGGTCGGTTCCCATCTTCCTCTTTATGGCCTGAATGGTCCGCTCCGGATTCGTGGCCGCCTGCCTTCTTGCAGGCTCCCCGACGAGCCTCTGCCCGTCGGCTGTGAACGCCACATATGATGGGAATGATTTCCCCCCGACGCTCGTGCCCTCTGCGCTCGGAATAATTGTCGGCCTGCCTGCGATCATCGCCGCAGCCGCCGAGTTGCTCGTCCCCAAATCAATGCCGATTACCTTAGCCATTCGCATCACCTCTATTTTTTACAACTATGACCTTTGACGTACGGATTAGCGTGCCGTTTAGCTTGTACCCCTTCTGCACTACATCTACGATCGAGCCGTCCGGACGGCATCCGTCCTCCACGACATCGACCGCCTCATGGATGCCGTGGTCGAACATTCCCGTCGTGTCCACGTCTTCCAATCCTTCGGCGGAAAGCACGGACGACATTTTGGCGCCGACCTTTTTAAATCCGTCAAGCATCCTCTTTTCGTCTCCGTCCTTGCACTCCACAGCGAGCGCCGCGTCCATCGTGTCTACTACTTCAAGGAGCCTGATTATAAGGTCCTTGTTGGCGCTTCTGACAAGCTCCGCCCGCTGTGCCTCGCTGCGCTTGAGATGGTTCTCGAAGTCCGCCTGCAGCCTCTGTAGGAGCCTCTTATACTCCTCAGTTTTTGACTTTTCAGCATCCAACGGATTCTCTATGTTGTCGCCTCCAATGCCCGGATCCTGCTCCTTCTCGGCGCCCTTATCCTGCAATTTGTCTGATTTCATGCCAAAATAAAATTGAGATAAACTATAGGTTTGTCTGTATATAAAAACCGTTGCTTCTGGTGTGCCTGCTCCAAGGATTCGCTCAGACAGCATACTTCGCAGCTCTGCTGCGGGGTTCTTCACTTCCCCGGTGCCCGATAAGACCTAGTGACGCGGTTATTAAATCAGAAAATAATCATTTAATGTGAATCGGCCGGTGTTTACCCTTCTGTTGGTCATTTTGCTGGGCTCAGCATGTTCCGCATTGACTGGAAATCCCGTGACGGACTCAAGGCATGTAGTCGCCTGCCTGATGAAACTCGTGGACCAGGTGGCCCCCCTCATAACATTCGCCTTTTTTATCGTCGGAGGGATAACCTACATAACTGCGGTTGAAGACCGCAAACAGAGGCTGCTTGCCAAAAAATACCTCATGATGGGCCTGACAGGGATCATCTGCGTCAAGATAGTCGTAGCCGTCGCCGGGATGACCCCCTTCAACCTGTTCATCGGAGACTGCCCGAATGGTCCGGCGCCTCCCTCGACAACTCTTCCATTTACACCAACGACTATCTCTCCCCCAACGACCTCTCCGCCGACTACTTCTCCGCCGACCACCTCTCCGCCCACTACTTCTCCTCCGACTACCTCCCCCCCAACGACTTCTCCTCCGACTACGTCTCCACCTACGACCTCTCCGCCCACTACTTCGCCTCCGACTACGTCCCCCTCAACCACATCCACGTCTACTACTTCACCCCCAACTACCCTACCCCTCACTTCGCTTAATTGCCCAAGCGGTATTGATGGCATACAGGACCAGGACAATACCGGCACGTGTTACGCTCATGCGATAGAAGCTGCAGTGACCGCAGCCATAAACTCCGACTGCGGCCAAGCGAACGTTTTGAATGAGGCAGCATTGGCATGCTCGATAAACGGGAACCTACAAGCCGGAGCCAATACCGCAAGTGTCCTTTCCCAACAGATGGACTGTTCGACAAGCGCCCTCGTGACAGATTCATGCGTCGGTTCGTCTAACCCCGCAACTGCGTCTTGCCCAATAGACACGTCCGGCTGCGACCCAAAATACTACGTCACAGGAGCCCATACTGTAGCTGACAATTCCGCATCCATACAAACTGCCCTCTCATCAGGCCCAGTAATCATATCCCTAAATTGGAACTACAACGATTGGGACGACGGAGACGGAACCTATAACGGATACTCAGGTCCATGCGCGCCGGGCTATTCCCCATGCGGCCACGCAGTAGTAATAGTCGGATACGATCCGTCGACAAGCACCTTCACCATCCAAAACAGCTGGGGAGCAGGCTATGGGGATGCTGGCATATATCACCTACCGGCCTCTGCTGTTACGCAAGCGGTGAATTATGGGCTGCAAGTGGACGGTGTCGCAGAATGCCCCTAATATCCAAAATAGATAAGGAGGATGAAATATGAGGACAAAATATGTTTTATCGCTGGTTTCTTTGCTCTTTTTTGCGGCAACCGCATCTGCGGTCATTCATCCGACAAACGAATACTGCAGCAGGCTCGGATACGAATACGCCCAAAACATTACCCCCCGGGGCGTTGTGGGCATGTGTGTCATGCCCGACGGAAGCATGTGCTCTATGGGCGACTTTGCGAGAGGGACATGCGGGATCAAGTACAACTACTGCTCACTAAAAGGATATAAATCAAAATACCTCACCAATAACCGGGAAGTATGCAAAGTCATAAGCAGGTCTGACTGTACGGTATGCATTCTGCCGGATGGAAGCGACATGGAATCCCTTACACTATCCTTCAACGACCCGGAACTAGGTCCTTACCCAGACCTGAACGACCTAGTGAACGAAACCCTCCCCCCGATCCTACAGCCTCAGACCACGAATTCCCAGCCCATCACAACACTTTCCCTGCCCATATCCTCATGTGGCAACGGAAACTGCGACTCGGGGGAAACGGCCGACGGATGCCCCACGGACTGCCAAAACGGGGGATTGAATATCCCCGGAATAATCGCCATGGTTATAGTCGTCCTATTACTGCTCTTTTTCGCAATATCGTCAAAGAGGAAACACAAACAAGAGTACCCTCTTGAGGACGGCCACGACGAACTGGATCAGCTGCCCAAAGAATGAGCAGGGATCAATAATTGGACGCATATAAACCCTTCGGCTGTATTATTAAAACCCAATAATCCCCTGGGAGAAGGATAAAAAGGGCTCGTGGTCTAGTCCCGGCAGCCTTTTCTAAAGAAACGCTCAGTTGGCTCATAGCCAACTGGCGCCTCCAAAACAGCAAAGCTGTTTTGGGGAGGCTGGCGAAAAGGGGGATTGTGGCAGAGACTTTTCGTCTCTGACACACACCCGACGCATCGCGTCGGCTGTGTCGCTTCGCTTACCCCCGATTAAAATAATATCCTTATTAAAACCTTAAACCCTATCTAATACCCCTTCAAAGGGCTCGTGGTCTAGTCCGGTTATGACATCGCCTTTACGAGGCGGGAATCCCCGGTTCGAATCCGGGCGGGCCCAATTCTTATCTTTTCATTAGCGTCTCGTCTCATGTACCTGCCTGGATGACACAAGTCGCAGCTTGTGCAGAATCCGGGCGGGCCGGTGTTGACTGATTGTACGTCGAATTCACGCACCCGCCAGGATGTAAAAAAGCATGTGGCTTATTTCTCGAATCCGGGCGTGTCCATTATTTTTTCCAAGTCATCAGTTCGCTGTCTTCAGTCCTCGGTCTGCAGTCTCCATCGATTGCTTGACCGGGGGCAGATGACCGGGGACGGGAGACTGGGGACTTCAAAAAATTCGGGCGGGCTAACTGTTTAATCTGCTGTCTTCAGTCTTCGTCGGAGACCGAAGACTGCAGACCTGGGACTTCGGCCCATTATCCCCGGCGTTGACTACCGTCTATGCGGCGTTTGTGCCTGAATTCAGCGCATGGCTATCCTGGTGACCTGCCCTTCTCGACTACGTCGGAGGCCACTTCATGGATGCTGCGGTCCGCGTCGACGGCTACTGCCCCCTTTTCAATTAACCTGTCCTCCCAACTTTTTTTCCAGCCGAGTATCCATTCCTGGATTTCGGGAGAGCGAGCGAAGTTGTTGGACGTTCGTGTCTTCAGCCTTTCAAGGAGGACGCTTTCGCTCGCCTTCAACAGCAATGTCGCGTCGAACAGGGACAGAAGCTCATCGATGTTCGATGCGTTTCCGCAGTAGAACACCATGCTCCGCCCATTCCTGTTGATGAAATCGTGCAGCCTCGTTTTATCGCAGAGGAAGGAACGCTGTTTAACCGATGCAAGGTTCCTGTTGTCGTAGGCGGCAGATATCCTCCCCGTGGATTTGTCGACTACCAAACGCATCTCAGGAATTAAGTCGATGTCGAATGCGTTGTGGCCGAGCCTCTTCAATTCCTCGCATACCTCCGATTTTCCGGAACCTGGCACGCCCGTGACGAGTATCGATCTGTCCATGCCCTGGTGTGGGAGCTCGGTTCGCCTACACTGTGCTTTTTCCTCACGTGAGGCGAGAAGCTATGGCCCTGTTCATTTACTGGACGGTGGGCTAAAAAAGCTCAGGACCTCGGGGCGGAAGTCCAATCCACGGTTTGGCCGGGCGAACCCATCTGTATTTTTTTCCCTGCTTCTTTCTATCTGGCGATTCCCCCTGGAATTCGTGGCCTTATTATGATTTTAACCTTTGTCTGTGAATAATCTGTTTGTATGTTGTCTGTTGAGACTCCGAAGCTTACTGTTGATGCGGCGATAGTGGATGGTGGGCGAATAGTCTTGATAAAACGGCTAAATCCACCTTTCAAGGGCTGCTGGGCCCTCCCCGGCGGCTTTGTCGAAGTTGGGGAGACTGTCGAAGCTGCCGTTGTGCGGGAGGCGAGAGAGGAGACCAGCCTCGACGTCGACGTAAAAGCCCTCGTCGGCGTCTTTAGCGATCCGATGAGGGATCCGCGCGGCCACACGGTCAGCGTCGCATTTCTGTGCCGGAAGAAGGACGGGACCCTCAAGGGCGCTGATGACGCGAAGGAAGCCAGGTGGTTCGATCTCAGCAAGCAACCGGTGCTCGCATTCGACCATGCCAAGATCGTTGCAGACGTGAAGAGGCTTCTTTAGTCGCCCATTTCAGTGCCTTTGAGCTGTTGCCTGAGCTGTTGCAGGACCGTGTTCGTCGATTCGAGGGCTTTCCCCCTTATCTCAACTGGTTTTTCTCCAAGCAGCGCGGATACGATCCTCTCATGGGTGTGGGGCAGGGTGTCGACGTTGTAGCCTCCCTCAAGGGTTAGCACCAGCATTCCGTCGCATATCTCCAGAGCCAGTTCCCTCAGCTTCGAGCTCATCGCCGCGTATCCGTCGTCTGTCAGCCTCAAACCAGACATTCCGTCGTCTGCGTGGCTGTCCTGGCCTGCGGCCACGAAAATAATCTCCGGATCGAATTGCCTGATCTTCGGCAGGGCGAATTCTTCGAGGATGCGGATGTAGTCTGCGTCGCCGGACCCCGCGGGGACCGGGATGTTCATGCAGTACCCCCTGCCTTCCCCCTCGCCGATCTGCTCCACGAATCCTTCCCCCGGGTAGAAGTTCCTCGGGTCCTGGTGGACAGATATGGTAAGGACGTCAGGGTCTTCGTAGAATATGTCCATGGTCCCGTTTCCGCAATGGGCGTCCCAGTCGAAGACAGCTATCCTCCCGAGCCCCTCATTGCGCTGAAGGCACCTTATCGCGACCGCCGTGTTGTTGAAGAAGCAGAATCCAGCCGGCAGGTTCCTCTTAGCATGGTGGCCCGGAGGCCTCACGAGCGCGAAGCAGTTTTCCACGTCTCCGCTCCAGACGGCCTTTGCGGCCATCTTGACTCCGCCTGCGGCCAGGAGAGCGGAGTTGTATGTGTCTGGGCTGATGTAGATGTCGCCGTTGATGACGGAGTTCTCGTCGTATCCGTTATCGGAGAGGTCTCTGACGTAGTTGATCAGCTCCTCAGTGTGGACGAGCTCCAGGTCATCATGGGTCGCAGGCTCGGGTGTTAAAAGACTTAGCCTGGCGAGGAGTCCGGTCTGCCTGAAATGCTCCATCGTCGACGAGACCCTTTCCGGCGTCTCTGGTTTGCCCTCCAGGAGAAGGTGCTTCAGGCAGTCGCTGTGGTAGACGAGGCCTGTCTTTGCCATGGGCTTATGCGATTGTTCTGATGAGGTCGACTACCCTGTTGGAGTATCCCCATTCGTTGTCGTACCAGCTGAGGACCTTGACCATGTTTCCTGCGACGACCATCGTGGATTGGGCGTCGAAGATGCTCGAGGCCTTGTTTCCGACGACGTCCGACGACACAATCGGCTCCTCGGTGTATTCGAGCACTCCTTTCAGCTCGCCTTCGGAGTACCTCTTCATTGCCGCGTTGACCTCTTCCTTTGTGACGTTTTTCTTAAGGACTGCCACGAGGTCGACGAGGCTGCCGTCGGGTACCGGGACCCTTATTGATATTCCGTCGAGCTTGCCTTTGGTGCTTGGGACGACCTTCCCCATCGCCTTCGCGGCTCCCGTAGTGGTGGGTATGATGTTCATTGCGGCTGCCCTGGCCCTTCTGAGGTCCTTGTGGGGGAAGTCTAGTATGACCTGGTCGTTGGTGTAGGCGTGGATCGTCGTCATCATGCCCTTCTCTATGCCGAATTCCTTCTCCAGGACGTGGATTACCGGCGCGAGGCAGTTGGTGGTGCAGGAGGCGTTGTCCAATATCGTGACATTCTTGGCCTTCTCGGGGTTGACGCCCATCACGACTGACGGCGCGTCTCCCTTGCTTGGTGCGCTGATGATGACCTTCTTGGCGCCGGCCTGGATGTGCATCTGCGCCTTTTCGACTTCGGTGAACCTGCCGGTGCTCTCCACGACGACCTCTACTCCGAGCTGGCCCCATGGGAGCTTGCTCGGGTCCTTCTCGGCTATGATCTTTACCGTCCTTCCGTTGACTATGAGGGAATTCTCCCCGGCCTCCACAGTCCCTTCGAAGGCGCCGTGGACGCTGTCGTGCTTTAGGAGGTATGCGAGTGTCTTCGCGTCTGTGAGGTCGTTGATCGCGACGAATTCGATGTTTTTATCGTCTATTCCGGCCCTGAATACGAGCCTGCCGATGCGTCCGAAACCGTTTATCCCGACTTTAACCATTGAGAATCACCTCTGTACTAGGTTATGTATCGCCGCCGACGATTATAAAAGCCTTATACGGCTGGGGTAGCCGGTGTCGGGGATTATGGGTGTAGTATCGTTTTCCAATAAAAACCAGCGTTTTTGCGGGAAATCCGGCGGTTCTTTTATACTCCATTTTCCATATCTTATACTACGGGGTGTGTTGGCTTATGTGTGTTTTTAGCCATGGAAGACATAGACGCATTGATGGGCTCGGATGACGCGACCTGGAGGGACATACTGACCGGAGTCCTCAAGGGGATGGACCCCTGGAACGTCGATATTCTAACCTTAGCGAGCCGTTATTCGAGGAAGGTCGACGAGATGCGGGAGATGAACTTCCGCATACCGGCGAACGTCGTCCTCGTCTGTTCCGTCCTTCTTCGGATGAAGGCCGACATACTGACCCCCAAGAAGGAGGACTACGCCGATATGGGCTCAGCATTGAATTTCATATTCAACTCCGACTATCCGATTTCCGCATTGCTTGGCGGCGATGTCGAGCCGTATCCGATCTCGATCAAGCCTGCAAGGTCTTTGACGAGGAGGGTGACGGCCGACGAGCTTATCCAGGCGATACAGGACGCGTTGGCTGAGAAGACCAAGCGGGTCGAGACCGCAGCGCTTCGGGCGAGCAGAAAACTGCGGGAGAGCGACGCGCCGACCGAGCTCGTCCTCGAGCCTGAGGTCAACATGATGGAGGTCATCGAGGAGACCTATGCCAAGGTGATGGGCATCCTGGCCGGGAAGGAGGTGGCGCTTTTCAGCGACATCGCCAAGACCAAGGACGAGATCCTGCACACATTCATAAGCCTCCTGCACCTTTCCAACGGCCAGAGGGTCTCATTGTCTCAGGAGCAGCTGTTCGGGGAAATATACATACGTCCCATTCCAGCTTAGGCTTTTAAACAATGGTTGCATATAAGGTTGTACGATGACGGTTTTGAATTTCAAGCTGAACAAGATCAGCGGATCAAGAAGGGACAGGAACGTTAAAAGCATAGAGATAAAGGCCAATTCCACTATCCTGTCCGTCAAGAAGGACAAAGACAAGAGGATAGGCGACTATCTGCTCGTCAACTTCAAATACTCGGTCGAATACGCTCCGGAAGTGGGCGAGATATTCCTAGAAGGCTTCCTCTGGTACCAGCATCCGAAGCTGGACAGCGTCTACTCCGACCTGAAAGACAAGGTGGAGCTGAAGAACGAGGCAATCAAGGAGATATCCAATTCCGTCATCCAGGAGAGCATCATCGAAGCCCTGGACATGAGCCGGAAGCTCCAGCTGCCCGCCCCCATCCAGCTGCCGACGGTCACGGTCAAGCCCGAGAAGATGAAGTTTGCCAAGGCAGAATAGGCCTTGGGCGTTATCTGTTTTTATTCGGGGCTTCGGAATCTATTCATGGACGTCTCAGGCCTCTGCGACATCTGCGGAAAGGTCGCTGCCGGCTTCACCTGCAGCCTGTGTGGAAAGCGCGTATGCCCAGACCACATAACCGTCCGCGGGATCTGCAGCATGTGCGCAGGCGACAACGTAAAATACGACAGGAACCTCGTCGACAAGGTGCTGTTGGAGAAGGGCCTTAACGAAGTACTAAAGTAACCCTCTTTTATTCACACCTATCCAGATACCTTATATGGGCATATCGAAAGACCCCCAAGCCCTGAGGGATCCACAGCAAGAACAGCTTCAACACCGGATGGAAATGGGATATAACACGGCTGCGGCCTTCCTCGGCCAGCCAGGTTTCCAAGGACAGAATTTCACTGGCAAATTTTTGGCTTTAAGCATCGAGCAAGCCAGAGATGGATTGAGCGATGCCTATACGTTTTCAGATTATCTCAGCGGCGGAAAAGGGGAACCCTACTTGCCAGATTTTTCTGATGTCAAGGGATTGAAAAATCTAACACCCGACAAGGCTAAAATCCTTCGCCTATATACAAGACTGCTGACAAAGGAGGCGGAAACAAACCCCGGCGAAGCCGATCGCCTGTGCAGGCTTGCAGCGGGCATCAATGAACGGCTTGACCAGCCTGGTGTCGTACCATCGATAAACGATCGCATAGTGGGCGTGGGGGCAATTGATCCGATGCCGACGTTGAGGGTGGCGGGATCTGAGGCGACAGAATCGAAAATCGTCGAAACTGAACTCGGTAAGGTCGCCTCACCCGAAGTTATCGAAAGACGAAACCTTAAGCTCGAGCTTATTCAACGGGCGGAGGGGATCGATGTCGTCGGCGGCAAGGGGGCGAATTATGATGAGATGGTGGACCGGCTGAGCCCCGCAATCACAAGGCTAGGAAATGAAGGCGGAGAAAAGCGAATCAGGGGATACATTACCGAATGGGGGCTGAAAGACTTCAAAGGGGATGGAAAAGTCGATCCTGGATCACTAATAGACGAGATTGTCAATGATGCCCACTTGCGTCTTAAGGGCAAATCCGTAGAGGTAAACTGGCCGGAAGCCGAGGCTGCCTACCCTGGTGCGCCAGATGCAGAAGCAAAGGTGTCCTCGGAGGATCAGATACGCCGGCGAAACCTAAAACTCGAAATGATATGGAGGGCCGCTAACCCAGGCACCTACTCATACGGCGGGGAAAGGGAAGCCAGCTATGACGAAGCGGTCGACGGTCTTCGGCCAGCCATCGATCGGCTCGGCAGGGATAAGGGGGAACAGAGGATCAGGGATTACCTAAGACAGCGCGGTCAAATAGATCATTTGCGGCCGGAAGGTAACCGGGCGCTGATCGAGGAGATCGTTCAAGACGTCAGTAAGCGGATAGGTGGCGAATCGGTGGAGGTGACCTGGCCTAAAAGGCTTGAGGAATACACACCGAGGGAACGTTACGTTTACGAATTAGCCAGATTGGACAAGGAATTTCCCAGAGAAGATAAAAGGACCTGGAGTGAGGTTTTCAAACCGCTTACAGCATCAAATCCTGACGATGGAAGACTGAAAAAAGTTAACGACTTGATAGTAACAGGTCTGACGAAACTAGAGGGTGCGAATAGGGCCCTTAGTAATGCTAGATTAGGCGAATACGGGGAAGATTCGCTCATCGCGAGCGTCTGGGCAAACGATGGGCTATCCAAGGACAAGGAATCATTCGCCAACCAACTGGAAAACTTCGCCGGCGGGGTCGAGACCTGAAATAATACATGGGGCCTTTTAGGCCCCTGCGTCATCATCTGAACTTTTCCGGGAATTGGTTGACGATGTCGTCCGACATCGCCTTCGACATCATGAGCGCCTACTCAAAAGACGATATTTCCTTTTCGTAGTCCCCGTCCATCCTCTCCTGCGCCCCAGCCTTAAGCAGGTCCAGGTGTTCGTACAGCATCATCTTTGCGAATCCTGCGGATTGGTTTTTCCGCAACTGACCGTCTTCGCGATAAGCGTCCGACCGATTTTTCCCCGTCTGCCTATTTGCCCCGTAGTAGAGTTCAGAAACATTACCCTGCCTGTTTGCTTTGCCGTACTGACCATTCAAATAGTCCTTAGACGGAAAGTATCCTCCATCCGATGCCAAGGGGGTTAATACCCCCAAGGCAACGACCGTCAATACCGTCAAACCGAACAGCTTTTTCATAATGATCTCTGCAGGCGCGGTATCACAGACGTAGCCTTTAAAAAATCTCGGGTTTCAGTCCCCTAACCTCAAATCCGCCCTATAGTCCCGAATTTGAGGATTCTGCCGCCATCGAATCCCAACGCCGTAAAGTCGGAAATGTCCCCCTGAAGCATCGGGCCCAAGAGGGCCTCCTTCAGCACGTCGACGCCTTCGGTGACGAAGCTCAACGAAGGCAGGACTACCAGGTCGTATCCCTTCCATTTTCCGACGAGGAAGCATTTCACCCTCTCGGTGCGGCCCTCCTCGGTGAGGCCGACGGCGGGGTGGTCGTGGCCGATGACGATTGTTTTCAGTTTTCGGTTTTCAGTTATGCGGGATGAGCGTTTATCCCCCAGTTCACACAGTAAGTCCTTAGTCTGAGAGACTGAGGCTGCAGCCGAATGTCTCTCCTTCGCCGGCCTTAAAAGGCCGGTCTTCAGTCTTCGGTCTATGGTCTTCGGTTCCTTGTCGCCGTGGACGAACAGTGTAGTGCCTAAGACGTATTGGTCGACGACTTTGACGTTGCTCTTCGTCGCTATCGGGCCGATGATGGTGTCGTGGTTGCCTTTTACGAGGATGACCTCGTATCTTCTGAGCTCGTCGAGGAACCTCATGACCTCGGCCCATTCCTGGCCGCTGATGCTGCCGAACTCGTGCTTTAGGTCGCCGTCGATGACGATCCGTTTTGGTCTGGTCTGGGCGAGGACCTCCCTCAGATGGTCCGCTATCTGCCGGTACTGGAATCGGGGCACCAGAACCCCGTCCTTGTTGAGGGCCTCTTCATAGCCGAGGTGGGCGTCGGAGAAAACCAGTGTCTCGTGCTCGGGGATGTGCAGGGCGAGCCCGACTGCGAAGAAGCCGGAACGGATTTCAACAGATTCCATTGCGATATACTAGATTATTCCGCATAATTAATGGTCCGATTGAACTATGGAGGAAACCTTTTTAGGGCCATATGGGGGCCGGGACAATCCGCTAATTCCTAAAGGGTCTTCCTTTACGCTCCTCTCGGAATTGGGATCACCTGCTAAGGAAGTGCTTGGATGAAGTTGAATCGATAAATGAAGAATCCAAAAATCCCTATTGATCTCAATATCCCTTTAGGTGGTCAGTTGCCGGTAGATATGTTGTGGTATCCTTTTTTTTGCGTCCCTGACATTTTGGCATTCCTCCTTTTTATGCTCTGTTGAAAGGTTAATTTGGACGTTTTTATCGCCGACTAAATGGCCAAGCAACACCGCGAACCTGATTATTGATCTCAAACCATCAATTTTTCCGTCAATGCGCCTGAGGTCGTCAATTGTTGCACTTTTTATCCTAAATCCTAGGGCGTCTTTCCTCTCACCGATGTCAAAGATGGGTTTCCCCCCAAATTCTGCCTCTCCAAGAGCTAGCCCGTAATGTATGCAGTGGTCTATCAATTGGGTGTGAATAGGGTCGCTGAACCCGACGGTTCTAATCTGGGAGTTGCTTTCGATCTCGGTGATGTCATGGTCATCCCAAAGTTTGCTATTCAGCGCCCCCTCTACAATTCCGGCGGCATGCCCTCCCCCGTAGACGAAGAGGGTCTTCAGCCTTCCTCCTTTCATCCTATGGCCTGCAAGGATTGCGGGGGCGGCTGCGACTAACGCCCTGTCGCGCGGATAAGCGAATCTTTCAAGATACTTTCTGTGTGCATTCCCCACTGAGGGGATGAGACTCTGAAGCGTGCGGCCGTCTAAGAAAGCTTTTCCAAACGTGATTCTGATATTCCTAAATGCCTGAGGCACCTCCGTTTCGTCTGCAGGTTTCCAACCGGGGATATCGCCTTCCACGGCGCCTGCTATCACATCATGCTCTGCAACGACGGCATGGATCATTCCCTTGTAGATGTCGATTTCTGCCTGATCCCTTGAAAAGCCCGCAATCCTGGATCGTTCGATCCGCACGCGTTCATCCATACCCCCTAAAAGGGCTTTGATAACCTTTGCATGACTGTCGTCAAGGCCATAACTCCTGATTCCCGCCTCGACCTTCCCGGGATCAAAGTCCTCGACCCAATAAGCGATTTTTCGAACGGTCAATTCGACAAATGCCTTAAGGCCTAATGCCTTGTCGGGGGATATGCCTGTTTCCTTGCTGATTCTCAAGGCATCCGCCCTGAACTTTTCGATGAAATCCACCGAGTCCTGAAAGCCACGTGCTTTCTGCGGATCCTTGGAGGGTGCCTGTTCTAAGATGACAAGATTGAAGGGCTTTCCCTCCTTTTCGGCGGCTGTTAGGGCATTATGCACGTCTCTCGGATATGTAAAGCCGGAATGCACGCCAAACATGAAATGGGTGTCGAAAGGTGCACCGCCTGTAACCCTGCGGGGTATGACCCGGTTTTCCCCATCAGCCGGGGCAATCTCGAATCTGTCACCCCTCCACTTCGGTTCAAGATGCTGCAACTCGGGAAGATTGGCGGAAGCAAATACGTCAACAGTGAAAAACAGCGGATCGGGCTTCCTTTGGCCTCCCTCCTCATTCTTCCCCGGCATATATATCCCTTGAGATGGAAGAAGATAAAAATGAACCTATTGACGTGGGGCCTACTTGTCCTTTATCCTCTCCAGCAGCGCTTCATGCATCCTTTTGATGAATTCGTGACGGTCTTCGGGCCGCAGGACGTCCATGTATCCGCGGCCGATCAGCTCCATCGCGAACGGCGTGGGGATGTCGGTGTTTATCTCCTTCACCTCTATATTGCCGTCGTTTACGGCCTTCAGGACCTTTTCCGCGTCCTTTATGTCCATCAGGTCCTCCATGACCTCCCTGCGGGCCTCCTCGAGTATTGGGAACTTTTGGTCAAGTTTCTTGACGAAGTGCAGAAGGATCTTGGACCCCATCTGCTGCTTCCCGACGGACTTCCTTGCGCCCTTGTATGTCCGAAGCATCATTAGGCTGCGCGTTGCGCAGTGCCTGAACCTCCGTGTAAGGACGTCGGTCTTGTCGATGGCCTCGATGAGCGTCCTTCTGAGGTTTTCCGCCCTCAGGCTCATGAACGCGTTATGGGCCTGGACCTTTCCCGGGAGGGTGATGTAGAATCCGTTGTCGGAGAGGCTTATCGCGACGTTTTTCCTCTCCTTCTTCGCGATCTCCCATGCGACCGCCCTGGACAGGGCGTCGTTGACCCTGCGGCCGAACAGGCAGTGGAAAACGATATACCTCTTCTTGAAGGCCTGGTTGTATTCGATGATTATCCTGCGTTCGTGCGGTATCGTCGAGTACCTGTGCTGCTCACGGAAGTACTCGTATATGCTCTCGACCGCGTTTTCGTCGGCGTAGAGGAAGCCCATCAGCCAGTCCGTGACCTCCTTCTTGGATTTGCCCATCCTCTCCTCCATCAGGTGCCTGAATCGCTGGATCTCGAGGGCGAGGCCGAAACTGAGAGGCAGGGATTCGCTGTACCATGAGGGGACGGTTGGCGGGCCGCTGTCGGGGGATACCTGGCAGACCATGCCCCTGCAGAAGTTGAACCTGTAGAGTTTTCCTCCGAGGACGAATATGTCCCCCTTCTTCAGCTTTTCCAGGAATCCTTCGTCGAGCTTCCCGACGGGGGCCTCCCCGACCTTCACGGTGACATATGATTCGTCCGGTATCGTGCCCAGATTTGTCGAGTATATCACCCGCGCCATCTTCCCCCTTTTCCCGAAGAGCCTCTTGTCGTCGTCGACCCATATCTTCGCATAAACGTTCCTCTGCTCGAGCTCGACGTAGTCCCCCGCAAGGTAGTGGAGGACGGCATCGTAGTCCTCCCTGCGGAGGCTCCTGTAGCAGTAGCTCCTTCTCACGAGCTCGTAGGCGTTGTCGACGTTCTCAACATTCGATATCGCCATCCCGTACAGCTCCTGGGCGAGGACGTCGAGGCAGTTTTCCGGGATCTGCAGGTCGTCGATCCTGCCCTCCATGGCGTTCTTCAGGAGGACCGAGCATTCGACGAGGTCGTCGCGGTCGAGGACTATTATCCTGCCGACCGCCTTATCGTGCAATTTGTGGCCTGAGCGGCCGATCCTCTGAAGCGCCCTTGCGACGCTTTTGGGGGATCCGAGGAGTACGACGAGGTCGATGTATCCGATGTCGATGCCCAGTTCGAGGCTGGTCGAGGACACGACCACCTTCAGCTCCCCCCTCTTCAGGCGCTCCTCTATGTCCAGGCGGTGTTCAGCCGAAAGGGAGCTGTGGTGGGCGCCGATGTTGTCAAAGTATTTCCCCGGATGTTTTGTCTTAAGGTGGTTGACCACCCTCTCGGTAGCCGAGCGTGTGTTTGTGAATACGAGCGTCGTCTTGTGGGCTTGGATGAGGTCGTCGAGGAGTTTGTAGAGTTCCTCGTGCATCATGGCCGGTGACGCAGTTATCAGGTTGGGCACAGGGCTGAGGACCTTTATGTCCAGCTCCTTTATGTGCCTGACGTCGGCTATCCTGCAGTCCCTGGGCTTTCCGCCCTCGAGCCCTACGAGGTATTCTGCGACCTTTTCGAGGGGGTTGATCGTCGCGCTCAGTCCGATGCGCGTGAATCTGCCTGCCAGATTTTGCAGCCTCTCCACTGCGAGGCTCAGCTGGACCCCCCTCTTGTTCTCCGCCAGGGCGTGGACTTCGTCTATGATGAGCCATTTCACGTCCGCGAGCTTGAGGCTGAACTTCGGGGGAGGCCAGCATCAGGTCGAGGCTCTCGGGTGTGGTTATCAGGATGTGCGGCGGCTTTGCGAGCATCCTTTGTCTCTGGCTCTGGGGGGTGTCTCCCGTTCGGACCATGACCCTTATGCCAAGACTGGATCCGTGAATGGCCTCAAGCTCCCGAAGCGGCTCCTCTAGGTTCCTCCTTATGTCGTTGTTCAGGGCCTTCAGGGGGGACACGTACAGGCAGTAGACCTGGTCCTTGAGGTCGCCAACCAGAGACGACTCGATGAGTTTGTTGAGGACGCTCATGAACGCAGTCAGCGTCTTTCCGCTGCCTGTGGGGGCGCACACGAGGGTGTTGACCTTGTGCATGATGTTCGGTATCGCATAAAGCTGCGGCTGCGAGAACTCCCCGTGCTTCTCTTGAAACCATTTCCGAACGAGCGGATGCAGCTGCCTTAGAATCTCATCCTTGGTGTACGGTTCCTTCTGGGCCTCGATCATGGCAGGATAAATACGTCGAACCGGAATTTAACCCCAGAACCAAAAAGTGCCGGATTTGATGTAAAATATTCGCCCCATCCACTTAAAAATGCCGACGTTTTCTAATGGAAACCAAAGCATTTTTAAGCAGCATCTGACAATAGATCTATCGAGGGGCACACGGTTCGGCCGTCAACAATTTGTAACTTTGTCTGCGACCGACACCCGAGTATACCGATGAGGTAGCCGGCGGGGCAGACATCCATGTTAAAACGCATGAACCCGCCCCTCACTCTCCTATTCAATCTTCTGTTTCCAGTCTTCTGTTTCCAGTCTTCTGTTTTCAGTCTTCTGTTTTCAGTCTTCTTTTTCTAGTCTTCGGTCTCCTGTCCTAGGTCTCTGGGCAGGATTGACACATGATATTTATGAATTCAACCAAGCTGATGATCACTTCTTGATGGTCCTTTTTTCGAGCCTGATTCCTATGCTTTGCATGTCTGCCACTAGCTCCTTCGGTAGGCCGTCTTCGTGGAGTATCGAGAATCCCTTCCCAGGCTTCAGTATGACGCCGACGTCGCAGGCCTGCTGCTTTGTCATGTCGATTGCGGGCGCATTCTCTGTGACGGACTCGATCCTGCGGTTGTTGTCTGTTATCAGGAATAAGCGGGCCCTCGTCTCGCCGGGCTCCAGATATCCCTCCATGTTCTTCTGGCTTTTGCTCATCTGGCCGACCTTCCACCTCGCAGTGGCCTCGATGTTCACAGCTACCTGAACCCTTTTCCCAGTCAGTTTCGCCATGACGACATCCAGCATCGCGGCCTCCGCTGGAGATGGTTTTTCGATTCGACCTGTAGGTGCCCCCGGTTGTGTCTCGTCTCCCCCTCCTCCCCGTGTCGAGCCGTCGAATATCCTGTTCATTATATTTATCTTGGAAGGGCAGGCTTTTATATGTCTGCGGCCGGATTCGTCCCGGTTCTTATTTCCCTCCGGCTAATATCTTTCTGTGGTAGACTACTATCGTTTCCCCTTCATGCGGGGCCTGCATAGGTCTTTCAAGCACCTGTTCTACGCTGCCGCATACATACTCTTCGTCTTGGCCATCGGAACGATGGGTTATTGCCGCTTCGAAGCCTTGCGGCCTTTCGATGCGCTGTATTTCAGCGTAGTGACTTTGAGCACCATCGGGTACGGGGACTTCTACCCGGTGACCTACGCAGGCAAAGCATTCACGCTTTTTTTCATCCCCCTTGGGGTCTCGGCCTTTCTTTACATGTTCGGCGCTGTGTCGATGGCGATTTTCGAGGGGGAGCTTATGGAGGTGTTCAATTTGGAGAAGACGAAGGCAGACATCGGCAGAATGAGGGACCACGTCATAATCTGCGGATACGGGGACGTCGGCGAGCAGGTGGCGGCTGGGCTGAAGAATCCCGTCGTCGTGGAGAACAACGAGGAACGGTTCGCCTTGCTGACGAAGAAAGGGTATCTGGGGATCAGGGGGGATTCGACTGTCGGAGAGACGCTAAGGGAGGCGGGTATAGAGAACGCGAAGGCAGTCATAATCGCGTTGAACCAGGATCCCAAGACCGTTTTCACGGTCCTTTCGATAAAGGAGATGAATCCGCAGGTGAAGATCTACGCGCGCGCAAACAGGAAGGAGAACGTAGGCAAATTAAGGACGGCAGGCGCCGACCACGTCGTATGCCTGCCGGAGATAGGTGGGCGGGAGCTTCTTAGGGAGCTTAGCGAAGGTTAGGCGCCAAGTATCTTTCTAGCCCCTAAAACGATGCCGTACTTTGCAAGTTCGGACCTTATCTGCCCGGGTAGCGGCCTGTCGGGATTTTCATCCAATGTGTAGGTTCTGGGCTCGACGTTCACGTCAGCCAAGATCTCACCGACTTCTTCTGTGCTGAGGCGGATTGCCGTGTGGGGGGAGGGGACCACCTTCAGGGTTTCGCCTCTCTTTAGGATCCCGACCTCTAGAATCTCCCTGCTCCTTTTTTCCCCTGTCAGCTCCAACCTGGCCTCGATCCTCTGCTGTAGGTTTTCCGCTACGCATCTTTCGATGGCATTTTGCAGTTTCGCCTGTTTTTCCACGGGATACGGCTCCTGCCCGAGGACGTGCCCCCCCGCAGTGAACCTGAGGTTTCCGAGCTCCTTGAGCCCTGGGATAAGAAGTAGCTCATCCTCCCCCAGTCCGTGGCTTATTGCATTCGCTGCGGCATTGAGTTTTTTCCCGATCCCGGCTCCCGCGACCTTTCCGATATTCCTGACAGCATCGGGTCCGAGCTCGACTATCTGGCGCGGGAGGTCCTGCTGGTTCAGCTGAGCTAGTGCGTTCAGGCTCCTGCCTGTTTCGGTAAGCTCGACCCTTAGCACATTACGGTCTTCTATACGGTCGGGTTCAACCCTGCATATATCGCCTGGTTTGAGGATTATACTCTTGGCCACCGGATTATTATCCGTTTTTTGGGCTTAAGAGCCGTTTCAGGCTTTTTCCATGTCTGGACCAGCCTCAACTTCCCAAGATCGTTTACCTGCTGCATGGGATCACCTATCGAGATAGGCGCCCCTATTTATAAATTTCCGCTCTGCGAGTGCTTAGACAGGATTCACCCTGTCCTCTTCGCTGACGAGGTTTTTTTCCCTGTCTCGTCCCAGTTTCTCCCGCAACATCTCTGCAGTCAGGGGGAGCAGGAATCTCATCCCCCTCGACTGCGGCAGCACAGCCCTTGCTCCGTCCCTCTTGCCTGATCTGACCCCCGCCAGCAGCCCATCGTCCGTTATCGGTGTGTTTGCCGAGTCATCCTTCAGTCTTTCAGAGCATGCCTCTAGTATGACAAGTCCAGATTGCGTCTCCGACAGCCTGAACTGCTCCCTTAGGGGGAGCGCGGATCTCTTCTTTGCCTTGACAATGATGAACGTCCTGCCCAGGTTCTTGTAGTGGTGGTAGTCTCCGCCAGCTGTCAGGAATTCGGCGTCCCGGGAGAGTCCGGAGGAGTGCACGTCCTCCTGGATATGTTGGCATTTCTCCGCCTGTTTTTTTAGGATGGCATTGATCCCCGGCATTTGCGCGAAGTCGCGGATATCCTGTATGAAGCCGTGCAGCTCGACTCCAAGGCCATAGTCTCCCACCAGCCTTTTGGCCGTGTCTAGGCCGAGGTTGTCTGGGTGTGCCGCGCCGCCTGCGTTCAGGAATGGGTGGGGGAGATATCCAAGGAGCCTATCGTCATCGCTGATTCTCTTTGCTGCATCCAGTGGGTCCGGTTTAGACATCCAGAATCCGTCGCCGTAGATGAGGTCTGGATCGGACGAAATCAAGCCGAGTTCCACCCGCCCCTGGCATAGCACCTCCAGCCCGGCAAGCAGCCTGAATCCCCTCTTCATCAGGGCTTCGGGCATGGCCTTCGCGAGTTCCCTGTATATGGAGCCGGGATTAATGTCTTCTGCCCCTATGTTGCTGTGTGTCGTGATTGCGACGGCGTCCAGTCCGGAATACTCAGCAGCCTTCCAAAATGCCCTAACCTGTTTCGCCCTGGTTTTTGGATTGATGCTGGGCACGAAGTGGTGGTGGAGGTCGACCCTTAGCTCGGTTTCGCCTGCCGCAGGTTTCAGCCTTTCCGCATGCCTCCTCTCCCCCTCCTGGATGAACTCAAAGATATCCCCTACTGGGGTCTCAGGAGTGAAGAATCTCGGATGCTTGGCGCTTTCTGCAGCCTTTGTCACAGTAACCAATAGGCAACAATGGAATTAATCCTTTAGAGCATCTTTTCAAGGGCCTTAATCCTGTCCTTGATGGGCGGGTGCGTCTCCAGGAGCCCTATGAACCGTGTCTTTGACGTGTCTGCCAGGAACATGGGCGCCACGGCAGCGTTGACTTTGGTGTGTTCCCCGGGGCTGGCGTAGTCCTCCCCTATCTTCTTCAAGGCCTCAATCATCCCCTGGGGGTACCTTGTCAGCTCGACTGCGCCGGCGTCGGCCATGTATTCCCTTTTCCTCGAAATCGCCAATTGGACGAGCTTTACTATCAACGGGGCTATTATGGAGAGGATTAATCCTGCCAGCACGAGGACGATGAACAGTCCGCCTCCCCCACCGCGTCCCCGGTTTCGTCCTCCTCCGCCGTACCACATGCTCCGAAGGAACATCTGGCTGAGTATCGACACGAGGCCGACCATTACCGCGACCAGGGTGACGAACCTGATGTCGAAGTTCCTTATGTGGGTCATCTCGTGGGCTACGACGCTCTGCAGCTCCTGCCTTTCGAGCTTCTGCAGGCATCCTTCGGTGACGCATATTATGCTGTGCTCCGGGTCGCGGCCGGCTGCGAATGCGTTTATGTCCTTCGTGGCCATGACGTAGACCTTCGGCTTCGGCTGGCCTGACGCTATCGCCATCTCCTCGACGATGTTGTTCAGTTGTTTGTATTGGGGTGCGTCTGCGGGTATGGCGCCCACGGACGATACTGCGATGTCCGCTGACTTGTAGTATGTGGCCAGGATGTAGCCTATGTTGAAGACCGTCGCGAAAATGAGGAAAATGAACATGGTTCCGATGTCATACATGCCTGCGATTATTATGGCGAAGGCTACAGACAGTACGGCGACGGTGGCGAACACCAGGACCATCAGTATCCACGAGTATCTCTTGTTCCTTTCTATCTGCTCGTAGAAGTTTATCTTTTCCATTCAGTTCTCCCCAGCTTGCTCCCCCAGTTCCTCTTTCATCTGCCCGACGTCGGCTCCCTCCCGTTCGAGCTGTTCCGACTTGATATGGATCCAGTGAGAGACTGCTATCCCGAGGGGGGAGCCTTTCAGCGCCTCAAAGTCATACAGGTTCATGCTGGCGGTTGCGTCCGGGTGGTTGATTCTGAAATATACCTCGGCATCCCCGTCTACGACATGGAGTCCGCAGAACCAATCCCTCCTCTTCGAGGCTTCTACTTCATGGAATTCCCCATGCATCCGGGGTATTCTCCCCCATGATCCCTCCTTGGCACTGTTCGGTACCGGGCTTCCCCTCTGGTCCAGCATGAAGCTTCCTCTGGAATAGGTAGTCTTCAGTTCCAGAAGCCTGGCTATCGCGGACTGGTCGGGGTATGCGCCGTAGATGAGGGCGTCAATCTCCCGCCTGTAGACCCGCCAGTCACGGGTTTCCTTGGTGGCAAGCCTCTTCGTCCCAGGGATGGAAGATACATCGACGACGGAGTAGTTGCCGCCCTCTTGCCTGGTCAAACCCATCTTAGGTGAAATTGACTTTCGGCACCGCCTTTTCGGCCTCGGGCGTCTGGAAGTATTCCTTGTCGACGAAATGGAACATGCCTGCTATGAGGCTGGACGGGAACGTCTGCCTGGTTGTGTCGTATTTCATCACGATGTCGTTGTAGAACTGCCTGGCGTAGGATATCTTGTTCTCGGTCGTCGTGAGCTCCTCCTGCAGTTGCATGAAGTTTTCGTTCGCCTTCAGCTGCGGATAGTTCTCTGCGACCGCGAACAGGGTCTTCAACGCCCCGGTGAGCTGGTTGTTTGCTTCGTTTATGTCCTTCATCGACTTCGCATTCGCCATCGCGGCCCTCGCCTGCGTCACTGCTTCGAAGGTGCCCCGCTCATGGGATGCGTAGCCTTTGACGGTCTCCACCAGGTTCGGTATCAGGTCGTTTCTTCGCTTCAGCTGGACGTCTATCTGGCTCCATGCGTTCTCGCACTGGTTGCGCAGCGTGACGAGTCCGTTGTATACGACTATTACCGCCCCTACGACGACGAGAAGACCTACGAATCCCACTACTCCTAATATCCCAAAAACTCCGATCAATTCAAAGAATCCGACCATTTACTATCACCTGGAATTATATTGGATGTTTGCTTAAAAAGACCTCAGCCCGCTCCTCCTCCGCCTCCCCCGCCGCCTCCTCCCCCACCTCCGCCGCCGAATCCGCCCCCGCCCGACGTGGCCGACGCCGAGGCGAAGGCCGAGGAGAATCCTCCGGCTGCTGAGGCGAACGATGCCGCGGAAAAGCCGCCAGCCATGATGTTGGAGTGTATTTCTCCATGGTAGTCCTTGAAGACGTGGTCCATGGCCTTCTGGACGTTTTGGGCCTCCCCAAGCGGTATGGCATATACGAGGTACTTCTCCCATAGGGCTATTGCATCAGGGGGCATCCTGCTGAGATTACTGAAATCAGACAGGAATTTCTTCAGCCTCATCCACTTCTCGTAGTGTTCTGCGCCCTTTTTCGTCCTGTTGGGGAGGGCGTTGGGGTACACGAGCGGGAGTATGCCTCCTATGACGACGACGGGTAGGAATATGAACGGGGATATGATCGCAGCCGCGATGGCATTCAGGGAGGTTGCCAGGGCATACGCTATGTAGCCGTTTTTCTCATCAAAGAATCCCATCTCATCGGCCTCCTCCCAAACCTGGTGCTGCCAGCTTTCGAGCCATTCCCTGGTTTTAAGGGGCTGGCTTCTGAGATAATTCATCATCTCTTCCAGGGTGACGAGATCTGGGGTCTCATCTTCGACTTTCCTAGGTATGAAGGTACCTTCGTATCTGAATGCCGCCATTACCTCTATCATCCTACAGAGGATCTTCTGGCTTTCTGTCAGGCCGAATTCGCTTCGGTCGATTATCCGGATTTCGTAGTCCTGCCCGCTTCCAAAGATTCCCATGACCTTTGCTTTATCAATCTTCCCTATCTTCATCTTCCCTTTAAGGCACAGGTTCAAGAGCTCCGCCCCCATCGTCTCGGTCTTTGGCTTTTTGGTATCCTGGTGGATTAGTGCGTCAAGGACTGCCGGGCTGTAATCATACGGCGGCTCCCGCTCATATATTGAGTGTACGTTCACAGCCGGTTCCCTGCCCCAGAAATGCCAGACAAGCGCAAATGCAAGGACCTGCAGGATGGAGACGGCCGGGAGGTATCCGAGGCTGCCTGAGCTCATAATGCCGGTGCCGACTGCGAATCCCGCGAAGAACACGAGGAAAAGCGCGACCATCCCTATGAGTATAACAGGGCCCAGGACCCTCCTTATTTTCTGGCCGAGGGGCGGGTTGACTGTACTGATTATTGCGGTTGCGATTCCTCCGAAGAATCCGAGCCCCCACACCAACAGGAAAACCGGCACGAATATGACTGACATATACCAGTCTGCGTCCATCGGCGGGCTGTAGTTTCTCTCCTCGTCTTCTATCATGCCCAATCCTTGTCCTGCGATTCTTTTCGCGTACGTCGTCGACGCCAGCACGCTTCTTGGGAACACCGCCCTGACCTCGACCCATTGGCGGCTAGGTATGCTGAACGTCTGGAATATTATCCTCCTGTTCTCCGCTATCGCGATCTTTCCTTTCAGTTCGGGGTGCCCCCAGGTGTAGACATCCTTCGGGTCGTTCACAGGCTTTGGGAGGATTATGGCCCCTTCGAGGTTCTTGAGGCTCAGGTCCCAGTTCGAGTCCCAGACCTTCCAGTAGAGTTCGGCCACGTCGTCGTAGGCCTTTATAATGCCTGTCAGGCGGTATCTGATGGTGAAGGTCCTCCTTTCATTGGATGCGGAATAGTACCATTTGACTCTCGTGTACGAGCCTTCGTCGGTGATCTCCTGCCTGAGTGCCTGCCCGTTTTCCAGTACGGCGATGTCCCGCGTCTGCCACGCCCCTTTTCCGAAGTCCCTGTAGGCATATGTGAATGAGTCCCTGAAGTCGTAGGTTATGTTCTCCTCTACGTCCACTGACGCGTCGTCGTTGATGCGGTAGCTCACATACGCCTTTTCGAGGTAGTAGACCTTTGCGGATGCAAAGGTTGATGAAAGGATCAGGAACGCAAGGATTAGTATCGTCAATCCCGGCTTTTTCATCTTCAACTTTGTGTCGACGTCTCCTCGGAAGCTTCAGAAACGGCCTCCTCCAACTTCGTCTGCTGGGGCTCATCTTGGGGGGCAGGTTCAGCTGCCGCATCATCTTCGGCGGCCTCCTTCCTCATGACGAGCTCCTTCGCGTCGTTTATCCTGAAGTACTTGTTGAACTTAGCCGTTGTCGAGATGAGCTTCGTATGGCCCACATCCTTGCGCTCGATGAATTCCAGCTGCTCGAGTTTCTGCATGTAATCGTATACCCTATTTCCGCGTATCTTCACGAGGTACGACTGCTTTATCGGCTGCTCATAGGCTATCATGGCAAGGGTCTTGAGCATAGCCTTCGGCATGTCGGTCTCGGGTATGAGGGGGGTGACGTTGTCTTCCAGTTCCGGCTTCACGCGCATCGTGTAAGAGGCCTTCCCGGACTTGAACACCTCGAGCCCGCCGTCCCTCTTCGAATACTCCTCCACGAGGCCGTCGGCGATATCCTTTACCGCCTTCGGTTCGAGGTTGCACAGCTTCGCGAGCCTCTCTATCGTGATGTTCCCGCCTGCCACGAAAAGGGCGGCTTCGACGACTCCACGGTCAGACATACCTTTAGTACAATGCCTTTGAATAATAAATAGCCTGCCGCATTTGTCCGGTGCGTCAACGTCGCCGCGGCCTCTTCATATGATCTTATTTAATATCGGTGGGTAAATCCATATCATAACATGTGTCTCCATGGATGGTCTTGGCGTCTCTGAACGGATAGCGCTCTTGAAGAAGCATCTGACCGGTAGGCCTTATTCGGCCGACCTGGATTTTGCGCGGCTCGGTCAGCTGACCGAGGGCCTCTCCGAGGATGGGATCAAGGACCTCTGCGACCTGGCGGCCTCCTTTCCGATGGCGGAAGCGCTATCATCCGAGAAAAAGCGTGAAATCACGTCTGAGGATTTCGAGAATGCCCTGAAGAAAAAAGCGGGGGTTCCGGCCGCCCCCCAGCAACCGCAGGAGACTGGGAGTACAACCTCAATGCAGGGAGACTCGAAGTTCTACCTCTCCCAGGGGGAGGCGGTCTTTTTGAGGAAGGATTTCCTTCGGACGATAGAGCTGATGAACAAATGCCTGGAAGCGAATCCGAAATGTACAGCGGCTTATCTGTACCGCGGCCGCGCGAAATACGACCTCTATGACATGATGGGCTCGATAGACGACCTCAAGCGGGGCCTCGAGTTTGACCCCAAGAACTACAGCCTCAACTTTTATGCGGGGTTCGTCCTGAAGGAGGTGGGGTTCTATAAGGAATCCATTGATTACCTGACCAAATCCATCGAATACATCCCCGCCGGAAAGACCAACTCCAGGCCCTATATGAAGCGCGGCATCGCGTATTTTTACCTGGGGGACTACGAGAAGGCCCTGACAGACCTGGACTATTCTATCCGTGTGAGACCCTCATCCGATTCGCTCTATGCCAGGGCGAAGATCTTCGCGTTGCAGGGCAGACGGGCCGAAGCGGAACGCGACTTCCAAAGGGCGTTTATCCTCCGCGGACAGGAGGCCGTTGCAGTGGGCTCAGGCCTGAAGAAGCCCTCCTCCGATGCGGAATCGAAATTCAGCGTAAACGTCAACCGCGACATCAAACAGACACTCTCCGACGTCATGGGCGTCAACGACGAGGTGAAGCGCTCGATAAACAAGGAGATATTGTATCCCTTCAGGTTCCCGGAGGAGGCGAAGAAGTTCGGGAAGACGTTCGGCGGCGGGATATTGTTATACGGTCCGCCTGGTTGCGGGAAGACCTACCTCGCATACGCCCTTGCAGGGGAGCTCAAAGTGCCCTTGATAGACGCCAGCGTCTCCAGCATGCGGGGGAAGTTCCATGGAGACACGATAATCATGATCTCCTCCATCTTCAAGAAGGCGAAGGAGGTCGCACCATGTATCGTCCTCATCGATGAGATAGATGCAGTCGGAGGCAGCAGGGAGCTTACGGGGCCGAACCTTTGGATGACGGAGTACATCGACCAGCTGTTGCAGGAGATTAACAACTTAGGCGGCACGAAGGTGCTGATAATCGGCGCGACGAACGTTCCCTGGGGGGTTGATCCCGCGATACGCCGAAGCGGCAGGTTCGACACGCACATCCTCATTGGGGCCCCGGACCAGAACGCCAGGCGGCAGCTCTTACACTATTACCTCGCGAAGGGTTCGAGTTCGGGATGCGAAGGCATGAACCTTGACAGTATCGCGCAGATGCTCGAAGGATACTCCGCATCCGACGTGAGAGCCATATGCGAGGATGTCTCCGAGAACCTGATGGAAGAATACATAGAGAAGAAGACGGAACGAAAACCGTGCGAACAGGACTTCATCGAACTGAAGAAGAGCCGCCGCTCATCGCTAATGCCCTGGTACCTGGTGGCTGCGAGGGAGATCAACCGAAGCGGGGAGGGAGGCCTTTTCACGGACCTGGCAGAGGAGATAGAGAAGTTCTCGAAGATAAAAGGATTCGACTCAGAATTGAACCAAAGCCTCTACAGGTGATTGTCCTATATCTATCCGATGATTCGGATTTGCGTTACTTAACCCCGAATGCCCAGGAGAATCTTTCCCCTGCGTCGGGGGATTTGAGGTTTTTGCCCCCCTCCATCATCTCGAATCCTGTCATTATAAACCTTGCGAGATAGTCTGTGCTTTCGTGCAGGTTGCTTGGCGTTGCAAAATGGGCCTCGGTTGCCGCCCCCTCCGTCACTAGGCCTCCGTGGTCGTTGTATCTCTGGAACGACTGGTAACCTCGGCATATGTGCCCGCATCTTGGCTGCGCCTTTATCCTCTTGAGGGTGTCCGGGTTCGTCGAGACGACCAGGGCATATTCCCCGGGGTTCGAGAGGATTGCTGCCTCTGCCTTTTCCGTGTTCGGCTCCCAGACTATCCGTCCCATCTCTGTCATTGGGCCGAACCAGCGTTCGGCGTCGGTGAAGCCGTACATGCCGTTTACCAGGATCTTCCGGCCTCCGATTTTGGCCTTTGTGGCGCCTATATAATCTGTTTCGTTAGGCGGGTGGAAGCCTTCCATCTGGGGGGGCATTGTCGCAGGCATCCTCCCGTCCAGGACGGTCATTATGCCATCTGTCAGGACTTCTTCCGCCCTGTCGTCGCTCATGTCGGTGTGTATGAGGGGGTGGCCTGCTTTTTTGCTCATCTCCTTGTAGTCCCCCTTTGGGACTATCAATGCGATTGCCACGTCGGCACCTTTTTCTGTGACTGCGTTGCGCAGCGAGGGTATGTTCTCGACGTCTGCGACTACGAGCAGGTGGTTTCCTCTGGGGTCAAATTCTTCAGCAGTCGGCGTGTCTATCCTGTCTTTTGGTATTCCCGCGGATATCAGCTTGCCTTTTACCTTTTCCCTGTCGCCGGGGCGGACGATGACGGTGATCCTGTCTGCTGGGTCGGTCAAACCCGTTATATACTCCGTCAGGTCCCTCTGTCTTTCACCGGCCTGTCCTGCTGCCGTCTTCTGGCTCATATCCTAACTCTGGGAAGGCTTAAAATATTAACCCTTTTCGTCAGTCGCAGCGAGCGGTATCTTCGCGACTATCGCGACTGCCAAAGCGAGTATGGCCGGCAGCATCGGGATGCATGAGCATGGGCTCTTGTTCTCGGCGGCGGCTTCAGGGAGGGTGCCTTCGTCGGCCTGTTCTGCGGTCTCGTCCTGCGGGGTCACCTCTTCATTCGCGGTGTCTTCTGCGACTTGTGTTCCGCCTGATTGTGCCAATGTCGTTGCTGTCGCCTCTGATGGCACGTAGTCCTCGTTTATTTCGTAGACCCTGAGGTCTGCGCTGTATTGGTTGCCTCTTACTGTGCTCTGCTCCCAGTTCCAGCCTGCCACGACTTCTGTCTCTCCGTCGCCGTCAAGGTCGCCCATGTATACCGCGACCGCGTTCGCGTCCCGTTCCTCGTAGGCCTTGTTGAGTCCCTGTATCTCGACTGTGTATTTCCAGGTGCCTTTCAGCTTGCCGTTCCCGTCCAAGACATATAAGTATTTGGTTGAGCCGACCGCTATGGATGTTCCTCCGTCGAGTTCCGCGGATGACATGCTGTATACCGTACTCTTGGTCAGTGCTTCCCACGTCCACACCAGCGAACCTGATCCGTCCAATGCGTATACCTTAGGTGCCGACCCTGCGAGGACGGTCCTCTTTCCGTTGATGTCCGCGACGTGTATGCTGGAGACCAGGTTTTTGGTGTCGTATCTCCAAAGTTCGTTTCCTGCGCTGTCGAATGCTATGACGTTGTTCTTGTAGGTCCCGACGATTGTTTCTGCTTTACCGTCTCCGTTGATGTCGGACACGGAGACGACGTTTTCCGGCACCATTGCCGTGAATATTCCGCCGTCGATCTTCTTCTCCCATTTCAGGGTGCCGCCGCTGCTTAGGACGATCAAGTATGCCTCCATGTATTTGTTCGCCAAGGCGACAGTTTCGATCTTCCCGTCGCCGTCGATGTCCAGTGCCTTGACGTATCCTACGGGGTTCTTCGCCTGGTAGCTCCACAGGAGGGAGCCTTTGGGCATGAGGCCGTCGCCTGAGTCCTTTAGGGCGCAAATGTTGCTGCTTAGGGCGCCGAAGACGACGTTGGGTTTGCCTGTCCCGTCAATGTCGGCTGCGTCGACAGCCTGCGAGAATCCGCAGGCGTCCCTGAAGTTCCAGAAGTCGATGGCGTTGGCCGAGATCGCCCTGATGTATGTGCCCGGTGGCTGGCTGCCTCCGGCCGCGGATTTGACGCTGTTTATGACTACTTCGTTCTTGCCGTTGCCGAGCAGGTCTACGACTTTGAAGGACCGGACGTCGCCGTCGGTGTCGTAGTTCCAGCCGCCTGAGATGAGCGCGGTCCAGTCGGTAGTGCAGTCCGCGCCCTTGTATATGTAATTGTGTAGTACGCCCCCCGTCGATGTCCCGAACATGATGTTCGGAGTGCCGTCCTTGTCCAGGTCGACGACCTGCATCCCGTTGATGAGGTCGCCTTTGAGGATCGACTGGCATGTCGGCTTCAGGTATTCGTCGGCGGATGCGGTGGCAGCCAAAAGGATGATGAGTCCAAGAACTAATGTTTTCGTAGACATGGTATATGTTTTGGCAGTAGCCTTAATAATCCAAAAAATCCCCTCATATGTCATGGATTCGTCGGTTTTTCCCAGATACCTGCGGGTTGCAGTATGCCTTGGGCAGATGTCCGTCGTTTTCTCCATGCGGTCAGTACGTACAATTCCTCGAAGAATATCTTCTGCCTTGCGGCGATTTCGGCATTGTATCCGTTCTTCTCGAACCGTTTCATGACCTCTTCCAGCCTGTTGATGGAGGATATGAGCAGCATGATCCTCCCCTCCGGCAGGAGGTGTCCGCCGGCCTCGTCTATGAATCTGTTAATGACCTCGACCCCCAGCTTTCCCCCGGCCCATGCGCGCTCGAGCATGTTTTCGGCCTCCGTCTCCAGGTAGGGGGGGTTGAATACTATCAGGTCGAATCTTCCATTGACTTCGGAAAAGAGGTCGCTTACCCAGAATTCGGCGTTCCTGATGCCGTTGGCTTTTGCGTTCCTCTTCGCGAGCTCTACTGCGGCGGGATTCAGGTCCACGCCGGCCGCGTGTTCCGCATACCTTGCGGCATTGAGGGCCTGTATGCCCGTCCCTGTGCCCACATCCAGCACCCGGCCCCAGCCGGCCTTTACGCTGTCAGCCAGGAGGAATGAGTCCTCGGCCGGGTGGTAGACCTCGTCGGAAGTCTCAAGAACCAGTTTCTTGTAGTGTACTGCCATGGCTGTATAATATGTATCACAGTTTCATTCTTTTTATCCGCATTTTGCGTATGTGCTGCCCCTGTTGCTTCCCCTGATCGTGCTGGCTGCGGTCTTCATACTGAATGGTTATTAACATCGTTCTGCAATATTCTCCCATGGGTTTGAGTGCTGACTCATTCATCAGGGTCCTGAAGCATCCAAAGGAAGTCTTTGACTCGTTCACAGGCAAAGGGGACTGGAAAACGGCATCCCTGATATATCTTGTCGTCCTGTCTGCGAGTGCCGTCTCTGCATACTTTACCCCATCATACGGGATTATATCGAACCTTATCCCCTCAGGGTGGTTTTTTCCGGCGATTTTTATTTTTTCGGCCGTATCCTCCCTCATGACGGTCTGCTTCCTCCATCTCAGCTCAAGAATCTTCGGCGGCGATGGTTCGTTTGAAGACGTATTCCAGTGCAAGGCTGTCGCTGCCGTTCCCTTGACTGCCGTATCCATAGTGATCGGCCTGCTTTCAAACGTTTCAATTTTTCTGAGCTTTCTGAGCTATCCCATAGTATTCGTCGCCTTGTACTTTGATTATCTCATCGTTCGATCGGCGCATTCCCTGGGCTCGGGAAAGTCGATCGCCGCCGTGGCCACATCGTTTGCAGCTTCGAGCCTGATAATGGGGGGTGTAATCTTCATGCTCCTATTCGGGGCTGTCATTTCAGGATTGTCCTCGTCGTCTCCGAACACGGTGTCTGAAAGCAATGGCGGGCTTGTCTACTCGAACGTCGAATCAGGGTATGTGATTGCTTTCCCTCCGGGCTGGGGCCAAACTGAAAACGGGACAATGATGGGGATGCGGCTTTTCTCAAGGGAACCTCAAGTCGGAAATTCCTCCTCCCTCGTTTTCCTGGTCATGGAAGGCTTCATGAAGGGGGCTGCAGTCTCGCAGTATGGCGGCTCCTTCTCGCAGGAGGTCTGTTCTCGGACGAATCCGGACTCGATATTCAGGGATTACGGGAACGCGAAGGGGTGCGAAACATTATCGACGAAGAAGGATAAGGCGGTCGGGACGATATCCTTCATCGGACGAGTGTGCTCCGGGAATGAGATGTTCATCTTCTCATACCCCCTCTCATCGGACGAATCTGAAGAATACCACGCCCTCATGAGCGGCATCTCATGCTCAGGCACTCACTGATTCCAGAAAATTTCAAGCGGTAATATCCTCTTTAATAGCGTCCATCGCCTATATATCTTCGCGGTTTCATGAAAGGTCACAAGGTTGCTT
The DNA here is from genome assembly GCA_043800705.1 of Candidatus Altarchaeota archaeon. Taxonomy (GTDB): domain Archaea; phylum Altiarchaeota; class Altiarchaeia; order IMC4; family SCGC-AAA252-I15; genus JAHIYG01. Next base: position 6,889 of record JAZDMS010000024.1, on the reverse strand, counting down.
TGGGCGGCTCGTTCAGCGGAAACACCGCCGACCTTTTCAAGAGCCTGCCCCAGGAAGACATTCTGCAGTTCTCGCTGGTCGGCAGGGAGATTTCGCTCCAGGTGAAGAGCGAGAAGCTGGACGACGTGATAAAGTCCCTCGGCAAGTTCGGCGTCAGCAACATAAACATCCTCGAATGGAAGAAGTACGGCACCACCCTCGCGGGGTCGGGCTCGGCAGCCGACGACGGGAACCTGCTTAACATCTCCCTGATTCCTGCGATGCTCGGGGACGGCCTACGCCCCCTTTCGGTCAACCACAAACTCCCAATCGAGCGGAAACTTTACGTGGAGATGCTCGTCAACCTGGAGGCGGTCCTGCTTGACGCGGGCGTCTCCGACGTATTGTATGCGCTTCAGGTCGACAAGGAGGCCCCCTGCGAGAAATACCTCGAGGCCGTGAAGGACGCGACATTGAACGCGCTCTTCAATGCCGGAGGGGTCGTGGGGATAGAGTAGTGCCGTTCGTCCGGTAGATCGACAGCGTGGCGTCGGAGTATCCCGGATTGCCGTAGAACGATGTGAGCATCATCTCGACATCCGCCGTATTGTCCAGTTTGCCCTTTTGGAGGACCACGTAGTCGATGCCGTATTTGTCTGCGAATTCGGGGAAGGGTAGGTTCTTCACGTCCTCCCCTAACCGGTCCCGGAATTGCGTCACGCTGAGCGGGATCCTGAACGAGCCGGCGAGGAGCCGGTCCTTGCCGTGTATGTGCTGGCCGTATTCGGCGTCGCCGTCGCCTGGGATCTCGTACACCAAGGCCTGGCCTGGCTGTTGCCCCAGGTAGCTCCAGCCCCCCCTGTACGACATATCCACGACCGGGTAAGGGGCTGGCATGAACTCGAGGACGATGAGGACTGCGGCCGCTGCAAGGATCCTCTGGCCGTTCTTCTGCCCTGCCAGGCGCTTGAGCGAGAATCCTGCCAGGACTATCAGGGCCATGAGGCCGACAATCGCGAACCTGGAGGGGGACCTGGTAACCCCTATGAGCGGCAGGTTCCCTACGACCTTGTACGGCAGCGGGATATGTCCGTCGGCTAATTGGAATTCTCCGTTTACCCACTGCCCTTGGACCCCCATCGAGTGGAGGACGGGCCCGAGCGCCAGAACCAGGAATACGGCGGCGATGGCCGCCCAGAGCCATGCCTTGGACTTGACGTGGATGAGGCTCTGCCAGGACAGGGACATCCCCGCCAGGATGATTATCGTCCAGCCGAGGTACACCACCTTTTCCGTGACGAAACTCGTATATATGTCCTGGTACATGCGGAAGATGCCGCCGACTACGGGATTAATCGCCGGCGGGATGACGTATGCGAACAGGTCTGCCGAATGGATGATGGATTCGGTCGACCTGTCCGGGTAGTCGAAGCTGCCGTACTCTTTGACCGCAAAATACAGCCAGGGGCTTATGAGTACGACTGAGACGGCCGACAGCAGGGCGAACGTCTGCGCGAACCTCCAGGTCCTCCACACGCCCCCTGAGGCCAGCTGGTGTGCGAGGACAATGGCTGTTATTATCGCGGCATATATGGCGAACGTCAGTTCTGTCCATATTATGGCCGCGAAGAACAGGCCGGCCAGAAGCCCGTCCCTTCTGCCCTCTCCCCTTGCCGCCCTGATCAGGTGGAGGGTGAAGAACGGCAGCCACTCGTTGGATATGATGTTGATGTGTCCTAGGAGGTGGGCCATGTTGTACGGCGCGAACGCGTAGGCGAGGCCGCACACGAGCGCGACCCTCCTGTCGCCGGTCATGTATTCTGCGAGCTTGTACATGCCCAGGCCGCACCAGACGAGGGTGAGCAGGACGAGGACGTTGTATGCGATGATAGTGGAGAACAGAAGCTGCAGGGGGACTGACAGGAGGCCTACGGAGAATGACATGGCCGCCAGAAGGAGCGTTGTGCCTGCGGGGTGGAAGACCGCCGTCGTGTGGAATGGGTCCTTCAGGCCGAGGACCGACTCCTTCATCATCCAATTCCTCCAGAACGCGTTCTTGGCGTCCTGGTTGTCTCCGGGTATGTGCGTCGTGAAATGGAATATCAGCGGATAGGTCATCAGCAGCGCCATGGCCGCGAATATCATCGCGGCTGTCATGTCGTCCTTAAGCTGCAGTCCGCCACCCCGGATCAGATGGTATCCGAGAAGGAACAGGATCGTGTATATGCCGATCAATGCAAGGGCGAAGACTGAGTAGACGAGGCCGTTCAGCAGGGGAACCTGGAAGACGGATTCGCCCTTCCACTGCAGCACGTTCATGCTGTTGAAGAGCGCCTTCTCCTGGGCGCCGAAGATGACGATGACTGCCACCGCGGCGAGGAAGGACCACTTGATGAAGCCGACGCCGCCGTCATCTGAGCCGTTTACGCCGGTTTTCATCCTCCTCAAACATTACCCCAAGCGACATATTAAATCCCAATGGCTGGTTTATTTAAGCCGGACAAATATCATTATTACGGAATCTGCGTGGGGTATAATCCGATGAAGGTCGTGATCTTGTGCGGCGGGCAGGGAACCCGGCTGAAGGAGGAGACGGAGTTCCGGCCGAAACCCATGGTCGAAGTGGGCGGAAGGCCCCTTCTCTGGCATATCATGAAGGGTTATTCCCATTACGGCTTCAGGGAGTTCGTGCTGTGCCTCGGCTATAAGGGCCAGATGATAAAGGAATACTTCCTCCACTATGCGGCCATGAACAATGACGTGACCTTGCGCCTCGGTGACCACGACAAGCTCCAGATCCACGGCACTGCGAAGGAGGAGGACTGGGTTGTGACGCTCGCGGACACCGGCGAGGAGGCCCTCACAGGGACGCGTGTGAAGCGGATAGAGAGATACATACAGGACGACGTCTTCATGCTGACATACGGCGACGGACTGGCCGACGTCGACATCAAGGCCCTCCTGGATTTCCACAAGGCGCATGGGAAGATCGGCACCGTCACGGGCGTGCCACCGAGCAGCCGGTTCGGGGAGCTCGTCGTCAAAGGCGAGAGGGTCGCGAACTTCCAGGAGAAGCCGAAGTTCATGTCCGGCCTCATAAGCGGCGGGTTCTTCGTGTTCAACCGGGAGTTCTTCAAGTACCTTGATGCGAAGAAGGACAGGCCCCTCGAATCCGCGCCTCTGGCGAGGCTCGCACAGGACGGCGAACTCATGGTCTACAAGCACACCGGCTTCTGGCAGTGCGTCGACACCTACCGGGAGCTGAAGATGCTCAACGACCTGTGGAAGTCCGGGAACCCTCCATGGAGGGAATGGAAGTGAACAGGGATCCCTTCTGGAAGGACAGGAACGTCTTCGTCACCGGGTGCACCGGCCTGCTCGGCTCCTGGATGAGCGCGCATCTTCTGGCGGCCGGCGCAAACGTCACTGGCCTCGTCCGGGACTGGGTCCCGAAGTCGGAGCTCAACCGCACACTTCTCGCCCAGGAGATGAACGTCGTCCGCGGCAGCGTAGAGGACTACGCCCTCATGGAACGCGTCATCAGCGAGTACGAGATAGACTCTGTCTTCCACCTGGCTGCACAGACTATCGTCACGATCGCCAACAGGAATCCCCTATCCACGTTCGAATCGAACATCAAGGGGACCTGGAACGTCCTTGAGGCGTGCAGGCGCTCCCCTCTCGTGACCCGGGCGGTCGTCGCCTCCAGCGACAAGGCTTACGGCGACCAGCCGAAGCTCCCATATGACGAGAAGACCCCCCTGCAGGGGAGGCATCCATACGACGTCTCGAAGAGCTGCGCAGACCTCCTGGCCAGGTCCTACTATGAGACATACGGGTCGCCCGTATGCGTCACGCGCTGCGGCAACTTCTTCGGCGGAGGGGACCTGAACTTCAACAGGATAGTGCCGGGGACGATAAGGTCCGTCCTGCGGAGCAAGCGGCCGGTCATCAGAAGCGACGGGAAGTCCGTGCGCGACTACATCTACATCGAGGACGCCGTCGACGGCTACCTCACGCTGGCTGAGGCGATGGACGACCGCAAAGTCCACGGCGAGGCCTACAACCTGTCGACCGAGGCGCAGTTCACCGTCCTTGAGCTCGTCAACAGGATACTGAAGCTGATGGGCTCCGACCTGAAGCCTCGCGTCCTCAACGAGGCATCGAACGAGATACTGTGCCAGCACCTGTCCGCGAGGAAGGCGAGACGAATGCTCGGATGGAAGCCGAAACACACGCTCGACGAGTCGTTGAAGAAGACGATAGCGTGGTATGCGGAGTTCTTCAGCCCCTAAAACCGCCTCATCCCGAACCTGTACTCCACAAGCTCCCGGAAGAGGCCTAGCGAGTCCCTGACCAGCTTTATCGACGATTTCCCGCCCTTCCTCTTCTCGGATTTCGTGGGTATCTCGACGACCTTGACGCCCATGCCCTTCGCCTTGACCATGACCTCGGTGTCTATAAAAAAGTCGCCGTACCTGGGCTGAAGCCTTTCCCAGAGTCTCCTGCTCATCATCTTCGGCGTGCCGTTCACGTCGGAGGATATCCCGAAGAAGAGGACGTTGACGAGGAAGTTGTAGGACAGCGTCGACAGGAGCCTCTTGAACCCGTCGTCCCTGACGACCCGCCTCACCTTTATGAGGGCGTCCGGCTCCCTCCTGATAGCATTGAGCCCCTTCAGCAGATTCTCGTTCGGTACCTGCGAGTCGGCGCACATGTATGCGACGTAGGTGCCTGCCGCCTTCGCGCAGCCTTTGATGACTCCGTCCCCCCAGCCCACGTTCACAGGGACATCGACGCGGACGATGCCCTTATGCCTGGAGGCAAGCGCGTCGATGACCCTCCCGGTACCGTCCCTGGAGCCGTTGTTGACGATGACGAGCTCGTAGCTGACGCCCTCCCGGTCCAGGATTCCCGTCAGTTCGGGGACGGTCCTCGGGAGCGTCTCCTCTTCGTTGTAAGACGGAATCACAACCGACAGTTCGGGCGCGGATTCCATGGGTGCGTCATTCCTTTACGAAGAACGTCCTCGCAGGCTCGAAAGGCAGGCGTTCGATCCTCAGGTTCCCGAACCCGCTGAAGAACTCGAACAGCCCCTTGTTCTGCCCGGGGAAGCCTCGCACGCCCACCGTGTCGAAGGATACGATCCCACCCTTCGGTATCCTGTCGAAGAGGAGCTCCAAGACGGGGGTGGTGGCCTCCTCGAGGCCGACGTCCAATCCAACGTATGCCACTATGAGCTCCGGACGCTCTTCGAGGTACCTCTTCATCGTCTTCTTCACTGGTCCTTTGACGAGCGATATCTTCTGCATGTGTCCGAGCGGCCGGTTGGCGTCCAGGAGCCTCGCCCCCTCCATTATGTTCTCGTAGTATCCGACGGAGTGGTATGCGCCCTTTTTCATGTGCTCGATGCGTCCGCCGATGAGGTCGTTCTTCGTCGGCTCCGTGAAGCCTTCGAAGGTGTCGAACCCGATTATCTCGCGGGTGTAGTTGTACGGCTCCAGTATGGAGCTGAAGTGGGCGTAGCTGAACGTGCCGTTGCCTGCGCCGACCCCGACCTCGATGACGGACCCGTGGACGTTCAGTATCCTCTTGAATATCTCGTACCTGGCCAGGAGCTTGGACATCATCTGCCTCGTGACGTGCTTCGGGAACGCCTCCAGCTTGCTCAGGGTCGTGCCCATCGTGTTCTCGAAATAGGCCGGATAGTCCGTGAGGCTCTTGAGGTTGTCGAGCGTCTGGTTTTCGATCTCGTGGCACAGAAGCGGCTCCTGCCTGAACTTTTCCTTAAACGTTTCCATCTCGTCCTTGGCCTTCATCCTCATCCTCGCAAATGCTTTGTCTAATATACGACTGTTCAATATTAAAACATCGGTTGTGAACTATGAAATCCGAAGCCTCACCTGGACGCCATAGGGCGATGTCGAAGCGTCTGCGCAGGCGCGTCCTGGAGATGACCCACCGGGCGAACTCGTCCCATGTCGGAAGCTGCCTTTCGGCGATCGACATACTGTCGGTCCTATACGGCGGGATCCTGCGAATCGACCCGAAAGACCCTAAAAATGCCCGCCGAGACAGATTCATACTGAGCAAAGGCCACGCTGCTGCGGCCTTGTATGCGGCATTGGCGGAATCCGGCCACATCAGCGTGAAGAGCCTGGAGGGGTTCTGCGTCAACGGGACCGACCTTGCAGGCCACGCCACCTCCGGCGTCCCCGGAGTGGAGGTCTCGACCGGTTCCCTCGGACACGGCCTGCCTATTGCGTGCGGCATGGCTTTGGCAGGGTCGCGGGGTAGGCAACGTTTCAGGGTCTTCGCACTCTTGAGCGACGGCGAATGCGACGAGGGCTCGACGTGGGAGGCTGCGCTCTTCGCAGGGCACAACCGCCTCGAGAACCTGGCAGTCATCGTCGACTACAACAAGATCCAGAGCTTCGGCAGGGTCCGGGAAGTCATGGACCTGGAGCCCTTGGCGGACAAATGGCGAACGTTCGGCTGGCACACCATCGAGATAGACGGCCACGACACATGTCAGATAGAGGCCGCATTGGAAAGGCTGCCTGCAGAACCCGGCAAGCCGACCTGCATCATCGCACACACCGTGAAGGGGAAGGGCGTCAGCTACATGGAAGACAGGCTCGAATGGCACTACAAGTCTCCGAACAAGCAGCAGCTTCGGTCTGCGCTCTCGGAACTGGGGGCCGGATGATGAGGAACACATTCGTCAAGGCCCTCATCGAGATGGCGAGGAAGGACGACCGCATCTGGCTCGTCGTCGGCGATGTCGGCTACTCTGTAGTGGAGCCGTTCAGGACGGAGTTCCCGGAAAGGTTCATCAACGCCGGCATCGCGGAACAGAACATGATCGGCCTAGCCGCGGGCCTCGCGCTCTCGGGCAACATCGTCTACA
>JAZDMS010000009.1:0-35785 GCA_043800705.1 Candidatus Altarchaeota archaeon | reverse complement strand
CATCTCCGTCAGGAACTGATTGATGAGCCTGCGCTCCGGACCGCCCTCCGCGGACGAACGCCGCCCGGCGACGGCGTCGATCTCGTCGAAGAAGATGACCGCCGGCGTATTGCGGCCAGCCCGCTCGAAGATGCTGTGGAGGCGCTTCTCGGTGACGCCCTCCTCGGGGGACAGGAGGTCGGTTATCTTCACGTTGAAGAATGATGCCTCGCATTCCCCCGCTGTCGCCTTGGCTATGTAGGTTTTACCGCAGCCCGGCGGACCGTATAGGAGCATTCCTCCCCCGAGCTTGCGCCCGTACTGTTTCGCGGCCTCGGGGTTCTTGAGGGGGTAGACTATCTTGTTCTTTATCTCCTCCTTGACGTCGTCGAGTCCGCCGACGTCCTTGAACTTGAGCTTCGGCTGCGAGACCATCTCTATCCCGCCAGCCCTCTTGAAGACGTAGTCCGCTAGTTCGGGGAAGAGGTCGGATTCGCCCGAGTCCCGAAGCTGCTTCTCCGCCACCCTGAGCCATGGGATTATCGTCGATTCCCTCTGGTCCAGTATGCTGTGGAAGTCGGCCATCGATATGTCCCTCTTCGCGCCGCCGTGGACGCTCTCGCTCCAGGGGATCTTCGCCGCCTCCTCGCAGATAGCGGTGATGTCCGCGGACGAATAGTTTTCCGTCAGCTCCGCCAGCTTCCCCAAGTCGACGTCGGGCGAAATCGGGCGGCCTTTTACGTGCAGCTTGAAGAGCTGGGTCCTGGATTCCATGTCCGGCGGGGGGATGAATATCTGGTTCGTGAACCTGCCGCTTCGGCGAAGCGCCGCGTCCATGTCCCATGGCGCGTTGGTCGAGCCGACTATGAGGACGTTGACGTTGGAGGCGACCACACCCTCCATGTCGGTCAGGAACTGGTTAACCATCCTGTGCTCCGAACCTCTCTGGCCGGCCTTCCTCGCCCCGCCCAGCGCCTCGATCTCGTCGAAGAACACAATCGACGGGGCGCCCTGCCTCGCCTCGTTGAAGGCCTCATCCAGCTTCTTTGAGGACGCCTCCGGGTCGTCGCCTATGATGTCCGGAATCTCGACCGTGTAGAAGTTGACACCCGCCTCCCCGACCGCAGCCCTCATGATGTAGGTCTTGCCGCATCCGGGCGGCCCGTAGAGGAGGACTCCGCCGCCGCCTTTTGTGCCGAACTCCTTGGACAGCTCGGGGTGGGCGATGGGGTAGATTATGCCTTCGCGCAGGCGCTTCTTCACGTCCTCCATGCCTGCGACGTTCGAGAAGTTTATCGTCACGTCCTCGAACGGGATCGATTCAAGGCCGTGGCCTTTCGTGCCAAGCATTATGGTCCTGAGTTTCTTCGGCTTCAGATATTTCTTCGCATTTGCGTTCTTGAAGCAGGGTATGTACCGTGTCTCAATCGCCTGCTTCCCCTGCCAGCTGAAGGTGCAGGAGATGTACGGCAGATACACTATCCTGTCCAGTTTCAGCTGGCAGTTAAACAGCGTCGAGAGGATGTATCCGATCTTTTCCGGGGCGTGGCCGATCTTCTCCAGCTCCACCTCGTCTTCGACCACGTCCCCAGAACGTAGCATCATGGAGAGGTTGTATCTCGTGCTCATGAAGCGTGGGGCGGGCAGCATCGGCTTAACCTTCCAAAGCGGCGTGACGGGCTGGAATTCCACAATCTCCCTGAAGACCGCCATGAAGTCTCCCTCCTTGTCGACCGACCGGTAGATTTCCGCGTATTTTCTGCCTGAAAGCTCCTTCGCCGCCGTCTGGGTCGGCATGTCCAGCTTATCAAAGAATGTCGTGCCATTGTCCAGAAGGTAGCCCATGGTCTGCAGGGCCTTCGGCGAAAGCGTGGATATTTTCAATAAAAGGTCGAGGCGCTCTATCTGGACGTCGGAGCTTGGGATGATGGTTTCCTTCACCGACTCGCGCACATTATTCTCCTTGAAAATGTAGAAGTATGCGTCATGTAGGCCGACATGGAAGCTGTTCTCCATTCCGCTTATGACGATTCCCTTTCCGTCCTTGTCGTATTTTACAGCGGACAGGACCGCTATCGGGCTGTAGTGGTAGGTGAGTTCCTGGCTCACAGTCCCTTTGGAATCCGTCTCCATCTGGGAGGCCCTTTCCTTGAAGTGCCTGAGGGCGGCCTCCTCAGCCCCTTCCGAGATGGTGTAGGCCTTCGTTTCGACGCGGTTTATCCTCATGTGGACCGTCTAATCATTTGTTTATGGCAGGTTAAATGCCAGGGTTTTTAATCGGCGCCGACATAGATAGGTACTATGAGGGGCGAATTTGACACGAGGACCATCCTCATCTCATGCGCCATCCTAGGGGTCGCTGTGGGGGTGATGAGTTCTATCCCGGTCCTCATGTTCCCAAACATCTGCTGCCTCTGGATAATCCTCGGTGGATTCACTGCGACATACCTTGCCTGCCGCAGGGACAACACGATCGAGCCGGTGGAGGCCGCCCTTGTAGGGGCCATATTCGGCATAGTCTACGGCATAACCGTGAATGTCGCGACCTTTTTAGTGAGGATACCCCTCAACCTGCTGGGGTGGGGGGTCGCCGTCCGCGGTGTGACTGGTACCGGTATCCTCGACATCCTCGGGCTGAAGCTAGGATTCAGCATGCTAGGCAGCACGCTCGTAGTCCTCTTGAACATATTTTTAGGGATAGTGTTCGGCGCATTCGGTGGGGTGCTGTACGCCGTATCGATAGAATCCTCAGAGCCCGCAAAGCCTTCCCAGAAGATGGCGAAGCTTGGCAGGATATGATGATGCCACCCGGAACGGTCCGGTTCAGCCCCCATTGCCGGGTGATTTTTAATGCCGTCGCGATAATATTAGGGTAGAATGGAATACAAGGCAGTTGCATTGCCTGCAGCCATGGTCGGCGTGGTTGTCGGGATGCTGGTGGGGATTTTGCAGGCCCTGCCGTCGATAGTCGCGGTCATTGTACCGAGTGTGGGGGAGTTTTCAAGGCCGATGAGGTTCATTCTGTCCGTCTGCTGCCTGTGGATAATAGGCGGAGGCGCGGCTGCGGCTTATCTGTTTAGGAAGAAGGTCGGGGAGCCGGATTACAAGATCGGCGCCGCCGCAGGCGGGATATTCGGCGCGGTCTACGCAATCGTCGTGAACGGCCTCGGCTTCCTCATCGGCCTGCTCCTGAACATGATAAGCTCCAAGGTCGTCTCGACCGTTGAGCCGGGGCTCTTCGGGTTGACCGGATTAAGCTCCACGGCCGCTTCGTTCTTCGCCGCGGTCACTTCATTGACCCTGTCGGTGTTTTTCGGCGCATTAGGGGGGGTCCTTTACGTCGCATACTCAAGGAAATGATATGAGGGTAGCGTATGCGATTTTCCTGATATTGTCCCTTTTCTTCTTTTCCTTGACCATAGTCCCGCCGTATATGGTGTCCTGCGGGACGGGATGGGCCGGCGGGTTTGCCGCGGCCGTATTCTCCCCGTTCTGCCATCAGCTTCCTGAGCGGAGCCTTTTCCTCTGGGGCGTGCAGGCGCCAGTCTGCGCCAGATGCTTCGGGATATACGCAGGCATCCTCGCAGGGACAATCCTTTACGCCGTCCTATCCGACAAAAAGGTCCCCGGCAGGCATATAATCATCGCCGCCGCCTTGCCACTGGTATTGGACGGCGCAACCCAGTTTGTCGGCCTCAGGGAGAGCAACAACGCCCTCAGGCTGGTTACGGGAGTTATATTTGGTTCGGTCGTCCCGTATTATCTGATCCCCGTATTTGACGGCATCCTGTCGGATTGGATGGTTTTTATACGACGCCGACGATTACTATAAGGCGTGTTTTTGCGGCGTCCGCGGATAATAGGAATATCGTCGTCCGCGGCCGGGATATGCGCTTAATCTAATCGAGGTGTGATAAAAAAAATGGCTGAGACTAAGGCAACAACAAAGGCAGGCGACGACAATCTCATGGCGGCTTTGGCGTATTTTTTGGCCCCGCTGTCGAGCATCGTGCTGTATGTGGTGTACAAGGATAAGGGGAACAAATTCGTGCTCTTCCACGCCGTCCAGGCGACGATCTTCGCGGTCGGCTTGTGGATAGTCATGGTCGGATGGATGATAGTCAGCACAATCCTGTCAGCGGTCACGGGCGGCATCCTGGCGCTGTGCATGCTGCCGATTTCGCTGGTCCTGCTGGTCGGCTTGTTCGGCGCGTGGATATTCCTCATGTACAAGGCCTTCAAGGGCGAGAAGTACAAGCTGCCCATGATAGGCGACATGGCGGAGAAATACGCATAATCCAAGCATTTGGGGGAGGAGCGCTCCCCCGGAATCTTTCTTTTTCTTCCCAAAACTTTTATAGCCGGATCTTCGTAAAACCGCCGGGATAGCCCAGGCTGATGCTTAGGGAAAAAAGGATCGTGGCCCTGGATGGAGAGCCCTTATTTCTTCAGGAGCTTGCCTTCCAGTTCTTCTATCCTGTGCAGGAGCGTGGCTTCGTTGATGAATATAGACAACATCATCATCGCTAAGGCGACCGGCAGCTGCACGTTCGACGGCAGGTACATCACGATAAACCCTGCGAACATCGCAATGATGACCGCTGATACATAACGCATACAAAATCACCTCAAAAGATTGTCTATCCAATATTCTGTGAGGGGGTATAAAAATGCCCCCTATTTTCGCCTCATCTGGACGGTCTGGATTTTGCCGCCCCTGTCGGCGAGTGATGTGACCATTATGTTCAGCGCCGTGTCCACGGCCTGTTGGCTGGTCCCAGTCATCTCGACGAAGAGGTTCCTCGTGTATTCCGTCAGCTTCGTCAGCTCCCCGTTGATTATCGGCGGAAACGACAGCACCTCCCCCATGCAGTCGACGAAGAGGGGATACTTCTTTTTCCCATCCAGCGTCCACGCGTAGTCCTTCCCCTTCGGGTGCTTCAATATTATCTGGTAGAGGCTCATCCGCTCATCTGTGTCCAATGGCACGAACGTGGCCGACTTCGGGTCGACGGCCTTGTATGTGAACGGCGGCTTCACCTTGTCCAGGTCATGCACTCCGATCGCCACCTTCGCCCTGTTCCTGCCGTGGGTCAGGTGCAGCTTCTCCTGCATCCCCATAATTGACTTGACGGTGTAATCGTCCATTTCGACCCCCGATACTATGCCTGCCGCGACGTTCGGCCTCACGTCGTCGACGGACGGATCTATGAGGACCTCCACGCCGGAGGGCTCCGCCGCATAGGCCTTGTACCCCGATTCTATCTGGAGGAATCCCTTGAGGGCTCTTGCGAAACCCTCGATGCTGAGCATGTCCGGCCTGTTAGGGAAGACTTCGAGGACAATCTTCTCCTCGTCCAGGCGTTCGAGGTCGACGCCCATCATGGGTATCGCCTGCTTCAGGTAGTCGGGTTCGTACCTTTTTCCGAGGAGGTGGTTTAGGTCTCCCATGTCGTATTCCACCGATGGCATCTTATATATCTCCGAGGTTAATTCTTATTGGAGTAGGGTTTAAATGCGCATTCTCATAGTCGGCGGCGGCACGATGGGCAGGCACATAGCGCAGGCGCTGCCGGAGCACGAAATAACCCTCATAGAGAAGAATCCGGACAAATGCTTCAGGATAAGGGACGAGATGAAGCACGTCAACGTAATCGAAGGAGACGGCAGCAAACTATATATCCTCAAGCGCGCCGACTTCGACAACGTCGACGCCGTCGTCGCCGTAGCCAACAACGACGAATTGAACCTGTTCGTCTGCCTTCTGGCCCTTAAGAAGGGGAAGAAGGCCGTCGCCAGGGTCCATGAGCCGGATTTCATACCCATGTTCACCGAAGCGGGCATAACGAACATAATAGCTCCCGAACACAGAGCCGCCATGGACATAGCGAAGAAGATCGTGTGGGAGTAGTTCCTAAGGTGAAAAGCAGCTTTTATGCCATAAGCTTGGCAGACATAAGGGTGTCCTTGAAGGATCTTTCCGCAATACTCAGGGTGCTGAGCCTCGTCATGCTCCTGCCCCTGGCGGTAACCATATACGACGTGTGGGGCCTAGGCCTCTCGGCCGTCGCTTCGCGTTCCTGGGCCTTTATCGTCCCGTCATTTATCCTATACGTCCTGCATCGCCTGTTCAGGGTTCTGGGGTTTTCTGCCGTCCCCAACACGAAGAACATAATGATGACCGTCGTCCTGGCCTGGACCATCATCGCCCTCGTCGGTGCTCTGCCGTTTCTCATCCGCGGAGCCTTCGGTCCGGTGGACTCGTTCTTCGAGAGCATGAGCGGCTGGACAACGTCGAGCTTCTCCATGATAAGGGAATACGGCGGCTTCGACCGCGACCTGTTGGCCTACAGGGGCATATCTCAGGCGATGGGCGGCTTGGGGATGATTTCCCTCGGCATGATGGTGATGCTGCAGGGCTCGAGCCTGGCGATAGGCTACTCCGACATAGGGATACACAAGATCAAGCCCGGGATAAGGCAGACCATCGTGGAATCGTGGAAGATCTACGCGCTCTACATGCTCTTCGGGGTCGTGATGCTCTATATCGCGGGGATGGGGTTATTCGACGCCTTCAACTACGGGGTGGCCGCCGTGTCGACCGGCGGGCTCGGAACCCATTCGAGCGTCGCATACTTCGACAGCCTTCCAATAGAGGCCGTCCTCGTCGTTCTCATGCTGCTTGGGATGACCAGTTATGTGATACACTATCACCTGTTCAACGGCGGGTATTCGGCGCTTAAAAGCGAGGAGGTGAAATACTTCGCAGCGATACTGGTCTTCTCCATAATCGCCGTCATGGCTTCGGTCTGGGGCAAGGAGGTCGCAGGGCTCGACACGGAGTCAGTGCTCGACGTGGGCAGGAAGACGGTGTTCCTCGTCGTATCAGGCATGAGCACCTGCGGATTCTCCACCATGGACTTCGGGCAGTGGCCCGATTTCGCCAAGATCTGGATGATAGGGCTAATGTATGTCGGAGGCATGAGTTCGAGCACTGCAGGGGGGATCAAGGTCATCAGGTTTATCGTCATGCTGAAGGCAGTCCACTACAGCCTCAAGAAGCTCATACTCCCGAAGAGCGCGATACTCCTCATAAGGGTGGACCATAAGATACTGAGGGACGACATCATCACCATCATAGGATACAGCGCAGTATACCTGTTCATAGTCATGGGCATGTCGATGGCGCTCATGTTCCTCGGCTACGCCGGCATAGAAAGCATCTCGACTATGATGACCGCCATGGGCAACGGCGGCATGACGGTGATATCCGGCGACGCGTGGTACAATATGCCGGATGCCGGGAAGCTCAACATCATACTCGCGATGTGGGTCGGCAGGATCGAGATATACCCAGGCCTCCTGCTTCTGAAGAGCCTCGTCGACAAGTTCACGTAGGCTTGGCTCCCGATTTTTTCCGCTCCTTGCCGAATTCAATGTATGAGTATACGGTCGCGTATGCCGCCGTCAGCAGGACGGGGGCCAGTATAAGGATGAGCGCAAATTGCGGAGCGAATACGCCTGCGAGCGCCAGGATGCCACATACCTTGAACAGCCTGCCCCCTGCCTTGTGTGTCTTCACCCATACCGCGTCGCTTGAGAGAGTCCACGGCGTCCTGATGCCGATAGACCAGTTCCTCTTGGCGTGCTCCAGCATGATGCCGGTGTAGTACAAGAGCGCGAATAGGCCGGCGGATATAACGATCATGGGATTTATCCTGTAGCCGAGGTTCCAAATGAGTGTCTGCAGGTAAATCGCAGTCATGAACGACGCAAACAGGAGTATGAAGTTGTCGAAGTAACCCCTGAAGGCCTCGATGTTGTCCCGAAGGGGGTCGATGACGGGGATGACAGCGAATAAGACAAGTAGCACGGCCGTGATGGCAGGCAGCATGAACACCCCCCAGGCCTTCGGCATGTAGCCGTCGACAGCTCCGCCTGCGCCCCAGTGGGAGGCCACGGAATCTGGCATCTGGGGGTAGAGGAAAGCCCCGGCTGCCAGGGATAACGCGACCAGCAACGCGGACAATGCCAAATGCTTGGACATAGTAGCTATTTATCATGACCCATTAAAGACGTTGGATATCGGTTCCCACTAGTTACCCTATTAAACCGTCGAATATCGGTTCCCACTACTGTTACCCTATTTTGGCCCTAACGTGTGCTGTTGTTCTTAATATGGACGGGTCAATGGTTGATTGTGAGATGTGCGGGCCCGTATCACCATGACCCGGCATGAAAGAGGTGACAGCCATGGAAGATGCTTATGTGAACATGGTGGGGGGGATGGTAAGGGCCGAAGTCGAGGAGTCTGTGGCGGCTCAGGTGGGGCAGATGGCAGGCGCCTTCTGCCTCCTGATAGTCGCCGCCCTTTTAAGGGAGTTGGCGTAAAATGGACGACGAATCGGTTTTGAGGCATATCCGTGCCTGCGACAGGATGTATGAGGAGGTCTACGGCAAGCCGCTGGAGTGCGATACGACGAGCATGTGCAAGATGAGGATGAGGCTCGGCCTCGAACTCAGCTCAGAGATACTTCCGGAGCTCTGCATACGAAACTGCGAGAGATGGGCGCTTAATGCAGCCCCATAGCCGCGCACATCGGAGTCAAGGCCGCCGGGGCGACGGACCATCTGACGTTGGCAGAATACCCGCAAAAGTTGAAAGCCGATAAAAACCGGATCAAACAGTAAATATGCCCTTTTTATGGACGAAGGATAAATAGGTAATTATAATAAGCCTCCAGTGTCTGTTTTAGGGGGGAAACCTAATACGGCAAAGGCAAAAATAGGTGAAAAACAAATGAAAAACAAAGGAAGTATGGGAGTCGGGACACTGATAATATTCATTGCAGTGATCCTGGTAGCGGCAGTAGCGGCTGCAGTGCTGATATCGACGGCAGGCAGCTTACAACAAAGGGCGCTCGTCACGGGCGGACAGGCTGAAGAAGGCGTCTCAACAGGCGCTGAAGCCGTATCCGTCATGGCGACCGACGCAACGAGCGGACACACCATTGAAAGCTTTGAGATGCTTCTAAGGCTGCAGTCTGGCAGCGAGTCCATGAACCTGAACAACACGGTACTCATCATGGACACGTCCACGACCTCGCAGAACATGGACTTCTCCGGCAGCACGGCCTACACGACCATCAACTACGGCGTCGCCTACGTCAAACAGGGTCCGGACTACGAGCCAGGCTACCTGAGCAGGGGAGACGTAATAAAGGTCAACTTTGCTTCGACGAACAACATCACAGAGAACGCCCAAGTCAGGCTGAAAGTAGTCCCCCGCGTAGGACAGGCGACCATCATCGAGTTCACGACGCCAGACGTCATGACCGACATGAGGGTAAGCCTCTGGCCATAGACGGGACAAAAAACTGAGGTGGGGGATCATTCCCCCACAGGATTTTTTTCTTTCTTATTTTCCTCCGATGTCGTCAGCCGCATCCGGCTAGCGGCCCTCAGAAGCAGCGTCAGTATTCTGTCAGTTCGAGGGCTCTTGTATCATACCATCTGAGTGTCAGCCCGCTTCTGCCGTCTTTCCCTTTCCTTATCACAGGCAGGGGAATCCGATACTTTCTGCCGAATTCGTCCACTCGGCGGTCTGATTCGACGACCATGAAATTGCCGGAGTGGGTTTCCTCAGGGCGGTAGTGGGCGTGTGGGGAATCTAGGACCTTCTTCCTCTCCCAGTATGCCATGAAACTCCCGACCAGACGGTGAGGAATAGAAGCGACTGCGTTAAGCGAACGCATCCGCCAGCCTTTGGCCCCCTCTATGAAGGGTATCTCGCCCCCCGAGTATCCGTGCTCGTATTCCCTGACCTGGAATCCCCTGATGACGGTCTTTTCTCCGAGTTCGCCCTTTACTTTGACGGTGGTTGCGACGGATCCGATCGAGTAGAAGTCGTCTGTTCCATGGTGGTTGATTTTGGCGGACTCTAGGTCCCTGAAAACCATTGAAAATGCCCGGTTTTTATCGTCGACTACTAGGAATATGTCCTTTTCCTCCCCTCCGCCGAGATATCTGCCCCTCCAGCCAGTGGCGTTGGGAAACCTTACCTGGCCGAAATCTGCCTCCCTTTCGATTTCCATGCCCTTCAACCGATTAAGGTATTCTGGGTCTACTTCCTGGGCGTTCAGCCTCCGGCAACATAGTGTCTCTCCATCCATTCGGACATTGAAGTGTCTTGCGCGCCCCTCATAATCCGTTCCCAAATCATTTTTTTCCGCCGCGGACGGCACATATGAGCCCGCATATTTTTCGGGGACGGAGACTTGATGATCCTCGAATGAGCCGACCAAATGAATGGCCTGGTTTAGGGTGATATTCCCGTGAGTGATCCGCTCCAGTTCGAATTTGGAGACAGTATATGTTCCGGCACCCGATTTTTTTAGTTCGACGGACGCATCGAATCCGGAGTTGTCCCACACCGAACGCCTCGTTGCAGGCCCCACCGAACATATTTCCCCGGAATTGTCGACGAATCCCTTCAGCCTGAGCCGTACCGTATTCCCGGAATCCAATCTTCTTCGAATTTCGTCATCCATCCCCAATACAAGCTCTTCCGTCATTTCCCGCCTGGCGAGCCGGCCCCTGCTGCGTTCCATCGTGTGCTGGTTGATGTCAAGGGGCTGATACACCCTTCTGCCGCTGCCGGCTTCGACAAGGGCTTTCAAGTCCTCCGCCCTCATGTTACGGTAACGTTTAACCCCGTCCGCTTCGAAAGCAAGGACATCGAATGTATCCCCGCTTTTGCCGGCGATGTATGCGACCGGCTTCGGATATTCTACCCCATATGAGATTCGCTCATCCGACCCGGTGATGACCATCCCCGGAGAGAACCCCTCAGAGCCTATCCTTTCCGTGATGTCGTATCCGCGAAGATGGGGGGATATTTCCCGCGTCAAGAGTGCCGGTTTGGAACGGGATTCGGCCGACCTGCAGACGAGCGTCTCCCCGTTCAATGAGTCGAGGAGCGTCTTGATCCCGATCGGCGTCACGGAACCGTTCGGCCCTAAAATTTCCGCGACTCTCACGTTCGTCAGCCTGAGATATCCGTCACCGCGCGGGTCCTTTTCCACATCGGTAAGCAGCCTGCACCGCGGTTGCTGATATTTAGATTCCTCCCTCCCTGCGGCTATGAGCAGGCGCTCGCCCATAAGATCCAAATCCAAGGCGGCATCCCTGACTTTTTCTCCCCGGTTCAATCCTGCTGCAGCCGCCCTCGTCAGCCCCAAATCCCTTTCCGAATCGAGCGGATCCCACATGAATCTCTGCCTGTTTTCGACAACATCCGTGTAATACCTGCCCCGCCCGTCAGTCACCTGATATGCACGGTAGCCGCCCCCCGTAACAAGCTGCATGAGCCGGTCAGAGTCCGCGACCGTCATTTTCGCGCTGTCCCCCCCGGGCCCGATCTCGAAAAACGAGACGCTACCGGCACCGACTCCGGTCACGTAATAGCTTGGTTTATCTTCTTCGCCCCCGAGGATGAGATCCATCCTCAGACCGCCTTTTTTGACTTCTTCGGTCGCATCCTGGGCCACGACTTTCCGCCCCTCATCCAGAAAAAATCCGTTAGATCTGATTTCAAGGTACTGATGGAGGGTATGCTCGTATTCTTCGACATGTCGATGGTCCTCTCCAGCGAGGAGCGACCTCAGCTCCTGCGTCCTGCCTGCGCCAAGCTCCTCATGCCTGTTCTCTGAAAGGTATGCCAAGATGCTGACCCCCACCCCTCTCGTCCCTTCCTGCCCGTGCAAGTTGCGTCCGAGGCTCTCGAGCTCGGATGCGCCTATCCTGCCCAGGACGTCCTTGACGTGGTCTCGAAGAAATGGATGCGAAGCCAGAGGGGCCATACCCGATAACGCACGGTCCAACTGCGCGTCCCTGCGCTCGTCTATATGGACAAAAAGTTCAAGGGGCTTATGGGGATTGCCTTTATTCTCCCTTAGCGCGGGCATATACACCAACTGGAAGGACAACCTAATATGCGGGTACACGGCATTGCAGACCGTCCGATGCGCCGATTCCGGATATCATCTCAGGTAGTCCGTTATCCTCCTTTGCCTGAGTATCTGGGATTTTTCCGCGTATTTGCGGATGTTTATGATGAGTCTCGAGCCCGCGTCCGAGAGCGCCCCC
Organism: Candidatus Altarchaeota archaeon; assembly: GCA_043800705.1. Classification (GTDB taxonomy): domain Archaea; phylum Altiarchaeota; class Altiarchaeia; order IMC4; family SCGC-AAA252-I15; genus JAHIYG01. Next base: position 23,659 of record JAZDMS010000009.1, on the reverse strand, counting down.
TTCAGTGTCGCGAACCTGTTAGGCTTCTTCTCCATCGCCTTCCTGACGTTTTCTCTGACTTCCCACACGCCGACCGGCATGATGTAGCCGTCGTAGATCTCCCTGAATACGATTGCCCTCGCCTGCCTTCTCATCCGGTCCAAGGCCTCCGCTACCGCGAACCTCCCCGCATAGTATCCTCCGCCCTCGTTGTAGGCGTAGTCCCATCTGCCCTTGTGCGCCTCATGCTCCGCCACGATGGCAGGGGAATCGTATGACATGGTCCAGAGGGTGTTCGGGCTCCATGCCTCGAACTGCTCGAACTCCCACGCCCCGGGGATGAGGAGTATCTCGAAGTGGTTCTCCAGGTACGTGTTCGAGTAGACCTCGTAGTCCGACACCTCCGGGTGGTCTCTTATCCGTTTCATGAGCCTTCGGCCGAGCATGTCGTCGACCGCGGTTATGCCCCAGCGCGTCGGGACCATCCGCTTCGATTCCGACTGTCCGAGTACGCCGGATGACAGGACGTTGGAGAGATAGTAGACGTCGAAGCTGCGGTCGAAGAGGGTGGATATCTGCTCGGATGCGGGAAGTTCGTCGTTGACCACGTGGTCGACCTTGCGCGGAATCACCGGGTTGTCGACTATGTCGACGCTCCTTATCTCCCCGGACGCCCCCATCGGCTGGCTCACGGGGGAGAACGACATGCTGAAATGCGGCCGTTTCGTGTAGTGAGTTTCTACGTCCACCGGCCTGACGGAGAGCGCGAGCTCCTGCATCTTCGACACGAACGGGCTGCGCTCGCCCACGGGATGCTTCTGCCTGCCGCGCACAAGCATCGAACGCATCCCGACGATGTCGTCGAACCCGAGGCCGTACCATTCGCCCGGATTGTCCAATACGCCGATCCCTTCCCGGTCCACCGCGGTCATCGGCCCGACGTAGACGCTCGGATAGTCCTTCCAGCCGACGAACACCGACGTGGAAGGCCCGAACATCTCCTCCTTGAGGCGCTCCTGCACGGGATTCTGCAGGTCTATCTTCGCAAGAAGCGGACACGACCGATGGCCGCACAATAGACGGCCGCCTTTGCATTGGAGGCACATCTGCCTGCTCATCGGCCTGGCCTTCGCCATCGACTTCAGTATCTGGCAGCGGGGACTATCCCAGGACTGGTATCTTTGGGTGTTCACTGTTCACCCCCTAGGGCGCAGGGGATTAAGTATCTCCGTCAGCCGTAGTTTTTTATAAGGTTGGCCTGCTTGGCGGACAGTCTCAGGCCTCTTCCTTTCGCGTCGTACCTGTATTCGTCGACGAACGCCTGCCGCCTGGCCGGGCTCCAGGTCCGTATGTTCTGCAGGTGGCCGGTGTCCCGGCTCCAGACGCTGACTTGGCGGCTTCTGCACTTCCCGCATTTTCCTGCGATGGTCGTCTGGACGTGGCCGCACCTTCCGCAGACGGTGAGGGCGCGAGAGAACGTGAAATATCCGACGTCTTTGCGCTCAAGGAGCTTCCATATCAGCCCGGACAGGTCGCCGTCGTCCTGCACCCTCTCGGAGAGCCTGATGTGAGTCAGGGTCCTTCCGTTGAGAATCCTGTTGAACCGCCCCTCGATCCTGAGCTTCTCGGAGAGGTTCTTTCCATTCACATAATGGGTCTTACTGTAGTAGGGGCTGCCTCCCCCGTTCACCTTGGCCCTGTCCCCGAACCTCGCGGCGTCGAGGGCCGCGAACGTTGCGTAACATATCCCCTTCGGGGTCCCGGAGAGGATGAAATCCAGGTCGCTCTCCCGCCTGAAGCCCTCGACCGTCTTCATCATCGACTTCAAAACCTTCTTGCCGAACCTCGCCCCGGATTTTGAGCGAAGATCATACCCCGTCTCCAACAGAGCCAACTCGTTCAGGCCGCTGTATGATATCGTGTAGCCCTGTTTTTCGGGGCTGTAGTACCTGAGGCCCGCGGCCTTCTGCTTTAGGAACGGGAGGAGATTCCTCTCCAGGTTCTTCTCCATCACCGTCTTCTTCAATAGCAGGACTTCGAAGGCATTCTTCATCCTATTATCAAGGGTTTCGAATAGGTTGCCCCCCTTCTTGTAGCTGACCTGGGGGAGGTTGATGGTCACATGCTGTATCGATCCGCGCCGGTGCCCGTGCATGTGTTTGCCGGTGTTCAGGAAATACGGCGCCCCGAAGCTGATGGAAAGGTCTGATATCTTCTGCATCATCCCGTCCGACGGCATGCGTATGACGTTCAGGAGAAGTTTCGGGTAGATGAAGGGCTTGCGCAGGAAGTCGCCGTCGAGGCTGACGTCGAGCATCGCATCCAATATCATCTGAGCCTCCCCCGAGTAGTCCGAGTAGCACACACCCTTCTGGACCTTTCCGCCGGGCTGCACCGCGTCCATGTCCGTCAAGTACTTCGGAACGGACGTGTCGCAGACGAGGGCCGCATATATGGCCTGCCCCCCTTTGCCAACGGATGTCTGGGAGACCTCGTAGAACAGAGTCTGGACTAGCTGCTTGACCTCGTTGTAGCCCAGGCCGACGACGTACGGCGCAAGAAGGACGTTGAAGTCCTCGATATACTGCTCCCTGGAGCATTCCGTCTGCCCGGCCACCATGACCTTGAGCGCGTGCATGAAGGCGGACTGCGGATGCTTCGCCGGGCCGGCGGTCGCCGTGTATTCCCCGCTTCCGTCGACCGTCAGCCCCCGCCTCAGAAAGAACCTAAGGTCGTGGGAGAAGGTCGTCGGCCTCAGAGAGAAATGGCTGATGTCATGTATGTGTATCTGGCCGGACATGTGGGCGTCGGCTATGTCCACAGGCAGAATGTTTATTAGCGCGTATTCGCGCGCGATCTGGTCGCTCATCACCCTGTGAACCGCCTCCGGGCTGTACTGGGCAATGTCCTTTGAACCCTCCTCCAGAAGTTTCTTCACGTCGTAGACCGGCATCCCAAGACGCGTATACCTCGCCCTCACGGACTCCATTCCATGTTCTAGCAATTTGACGTTGACTATCTCCCTAATCAGCGGGGCGGTGACGTAGTTAAGCCGCATCCTGCCAAGCTCCTTCTCCACCTCCTTAGCCACTGCTTCGGCGAAGGACCTATCGACGAATGTCTCGTTCACTAGGGAGTCCACGATCTTCGATGACAGGAAGGGTTCGACGACGGTCGCAGACGTCCGGACCTTCATGTTGGAGCGGTAGACGTACTGTTCCGCCATGTCGGGGTTGATCTTCTTGAGCTTTATGTAGACGCGCATCCGTATCTCGTCGGTCGTCATGCCACCGTATCCTTCGCCCTTGACTTCGGAGGCTATCTGGGACGCTAGCTTCAACGTCGACCCCGCGGACATGCATGTCTGTATGATCTTGTTGCGGTTAAAGCTCACCAGCTGCTTGTTGCTCTTTTGGACTTTCATCTCAATACGTTTGGACCGATAGGTATTGTTCCGCAAAGGTAAAAAATGGGGGATGCTGCCCGGGGAGCCCGAGGATTTATATGGTTGAAAAACGTTTGTTTCGTATGAGATTTTTTTGGGCGCTCATCGTCGTCCTGTTAGTCTGCGGGTGCGTTCAGGGCCCCGACGCCGGCTTGGAGACGACCACGACGACATCGTTTCCCGAGCCCACGACCACGACAGGCGACGAGTTCGCATATGCGGTTCCGTCGACGACTACGGCTACACTCGCTTCTTCGGCTATGATCCCGGATATTGGACCTTATTTGACCACGTCCACGACATTGGATCCGCTGATTATGACATTTCAGGATACACATCGTCCGATCTGTAGGATAGACGGGAAGCCTGTGATCAGGATGTACGGCCGCTCCGACTGCGAACACTGCAACTGGAGCGGGCCGATATTCGACAAGTTGGCGAGGGATTACGTCGATGCGGGAAGCATAGTCGCATATCATTGGATATTCGACAAGGATGACGACACCCTGACGGAATGTAACGAATCCGGGATCCCTGAAAGCGAAGTGGATGTTTTCCGCGACGGAAAAAGCACCACCGTACCCTATTTCAGCTTCGGCTGCAGGTTTACGAGGATAGGAAATGGGTACTATGTTAGGAACAGGCCGGACATGGAAGAAGATGAGTTCCATGCAATAATCAAACAACTAATAAATTAAACAATGATTGATTGATTGATGTATGTAAGTTTTTAGTTATCTAAATAACTAAAGATTTAGATATTTAATTATATTGATACTAGAGGTAGTAATTGGTGGGAGATGGGACCCTGAAGCGATTAAATAAAAAAAAATATGGAAAATTAGAGAATCAACAGGTAATCAACGTTATTGGCTATATCTCTTCTTTGCCTGATCTGACAGTTTGGCCCATAGGTCCTTTTTTGCCTGTCTGCTCTGGCTGGATCTGCCTAGAGCCTCCAGTTCCTCCATCCGCTTAAGCCGCTGGGTTATCTCATAGGATGTCGTGCCGACTTCGTACATCGTCTTCTTCGACTTGGCCGTTTCCACCTCATCTGCGTCCTGCTTCTCCTTGGCGACCTGCTTTATCTTTTTCCTCTCGCCTGCTGACAGCATCTCTTCCATCCTGCCGAGGCGCTTAATCATTTCCCTTTTACGCTTTTCATCTTCCATGGAAAAATCACCCAGGTGGGGTTACAGTATGGTCGCAGTAGAAGAAAAGCATCAGGCTCAGTGGTAGGAGCAATAGGGGGTCATGTCTGCGATGAAAGCATGTGAAGATTGTAGTACTATTGTGCACTATACCGATTTATAGGGTTTGGCTTCGGCTTCCTATTGTGCTTGAATATTTGGTCTATGCGTTGGCAGGCTGCGCGGTCGGAGTAGTCACCGGGCTGACTCCGGGGCTCCATGTGAATACGGTCTGTCTCATCGGACTGGGCTTATATTCGAGGTTCGGCTTGGACGTGGTCGGGTTCGGAGTCTTCATGGTCGGGGTCAGCGTGACCCACACCTTCCTGGATTTCATCCCAGGCATATTCCTCGGCGTGCCGGACGAAGGCACAGCCTTGAGCATACTCCCCGCCCATCGGCTCGTGCTTGCCGGAAGGGGATTGGATGCTGTCAAGCTGACATGCTACGGATGCCTCATCGGCCTTGTCTTTGGGCTTACGCTTCTTGTCCCGATGATAATAATCGTGCCGATGTTCTATCGGCAGCTGCGCGAGTTCGTCGTCTATGTCATCGGAGCCGCGTCATTGATTCTGATCCTACGTGAGAGGGGAGGGGGAAAGATGTGGGCAGCCGTCATTTTCCTCCTCTCAGGCTGCGTCGGCGTCCTGACTTTGGGGATCGAGGGGATGTCGGCAACGTATGTCCTGTTCCCGGTTTTTTCCGGCCTGTTCGGCGTGAGCGGCCTCGTATATTCGCTTATGGTGTCCGAGGCGAACATACCGCAGGAGAGATATTCCACGACGAAAGTCGATGCCGAAATCGTCGGCGGCGGTCTACTTGGGGCGGTCGGCGGGGCTGTAGTCGGATTGCTGCCGGCGATGAGCCCGTCACAGGTGGGGATACTGATGAGCGGGGTGTTCGGCGCGAGCCAGAGGGGGTTCCTGGTTTCAGTCGCCGCCATCCAGGCATCGGATTCATTGTATTCCCTTGCCGCGCTTTACATCATCGGCAACGGCAGGAGCGGGATGTCGGTGATGCTCGGGAGGATGCTTGAACTGGACGCGGATACGCTCACGCTATTCGTCGGCGTCTTCTGTCTTGTCGCATTCTTCGCCGCCCACCTGCACATGGAGATCGGCAGGAGGGCTTCGGTTTTTTACGGGATGGTGGACCACCGACTGATGTCAGCGGGCGTCATCATGTTCGTCCTGGCGCTGGTCTATGCATTCACGGGCCTGTTCGGAATCCTCGTCGCGCTCGTATGCACGGCAGTCGGCCTTCTGCCCATCCTCTCAGGGGTCAGCAGAACCCACCTGATGGGCGTACTCCTAGTCCCGACGATCTCCTATTATCTAGGTCTAGGTTAGGATTTAAACACGCCCGCATAATAGGGAAGACACGAGGATTGTCATGAGCCTTCCTGGAATGAGCGACGACGGGACCACTCCCGTAAAGAGGTCTTCGGAATACGACTGCATAGCGAAGGATATCGTCGGGCCTAAGAGGGTCCGTCGGGGCGGGGGGAACCGGTTGTATGCGGTCCTTCTGCAGATCGTTTTCGGATACGTGGGCGCTGGGTATGTCTATCTGGGAGATAAAAAGAAGGCCTTTCTGTCAACAGCCGTCTTTGTGGCCGGCGCCTTATTGGTCGTGGGATTGGAGATGCTTATATTCCCTACCGAGACAGTCGTCAATTACTCGCTGATGCCCTTACAGTATGCCGCCTATGCCATATTCCTGGCGGTGTCGATCCTGTATTTCCTGAGCATCTACGACTGCAATAGGGTCGCGCTACGCCTGACAAATGCCGGCGGAGACAGCCTCATGACAAGGAAGCCTACGAAGGAGGAGAGGATGGAGAGGATATTCGGCGAACACGACACCAGAATGGCGGGATCGAACGACAGCCGATGATCTTCGCACAATGGTGGATCATGCCAGGACTATACAACCTGCCAACGGATCGAACGACAGCCGATGATCTTCGCACAATGGTGGATCATGTCAGGACTATACAACCTGCCAACGGATCGAACGACAGCCGATGATCTTCACACAATGAGAGATCATGCCAGGACTAAACAACCTGCCAACGGATCGAACGACAGCCGATGATCTTCACACCCTACCGGAGGAAAACAGGTCTGCTAAGGTGCCTTCTAGATCCAGGAGGCACATCGTATGTGCCTGGGGAAATAGCCCCAAAACCGTGACTTACTTTGACTTCCTTGTGACTTATTCTTTTGCCACATTTTTTACACTTGTATCCCCCGTCTCTCCCAGTTGATGTCATGTTCTTTCCGCAACAGGACGGGATTTCCACAGTCTCCCTGATGCTAAGAGACAAGACCTCGATTTTCTCCAGGTTAAGTGTTTTGTGGTATTTTCCCAGCCCCCCATATGCGGATACCTTGTCGCCGACTTCTAGGTTGGCTACAATTTTTCGGAAGCTGCCGGACTTCTTATATGCAGCACAGTCTATCGCCCCGGTATCGTCTTCGAGCCTGAAGATCGTATGGCCTCCGGCCACCGTCCCCGGTTTAGAGATTACCCTGCCGGTGACGATTGCACAATCATAGGGCTTCAGCTCGCCGATGCCTTTTCGCCTCAGGTGGGCGTCGGTGGCCTGATTGGTCGCGAATACCTGAACGAGCTCTATCGCTTCAAGCGGCTTCACCATATCCCATGCTGCGTTCACCGCATCCTCGGATGTTCCCCGTATTCCACAGAATATCGGGTCGTGTCCTCTGGGGGTTATTAGGATCCTTTTTCCGTCCGCGCCGATGTTGTCGAATACCTTCGGGTACAGTTCCCTGTCCATCCTGCGGACCGATTCCAGGTCTATTTTCCTTGCCGGCTGACCCCAATTCGCACGGTCCCTGTAGGCGATGATCTCATAGGTCCTGTCTCCGGTGAAGCCGATCGCTGCGAGGGCTCCTATGATCCCCCTCCCGTTCTTGAACTTATGGAATTCTGCCCGGGCTGATGATGCGGCTGTTTCCGCTTCTTCGATGGTGACGTGTTCCGAGACGGCCCGTCGATAGAATTCTTGGAGCATGGGGGAGCGGGATTCGTCTCCAAGGAAGACGACGCCGGGATTCGTCTTAGGGTCATCCAGCATCGAGTTCTTTTTCACAAAGGAGAGGATTTCCTTCTTGTGCCGCTTCTCGGTCTTGAATGCGACCGCTCCGTTGCCCCGGGTCTTGTATGGGATGTTCGGGTTCAGTCTGATTAGGCAGGGGGTCTCTTTCACCCCTAGTTTGAGGCATAGTCTTGCGGCAAGGTATGTGGTGCACATGCCGTCAACCGAATCAGTGTCGTCGATCCCAACAAACATTTTTCCGCCAGTGAATTACAATCTAAATCCGGGCTACGGAGTTGTATTATGCGCTCATGGATATATTAAATATCTCCAGCCCAAATGCCGGAGTATTTATCCTTAAACAGCACATCTCGCATTCATCTACAACAGGAATGTTGAGGTATTCTGGGGTTTAGGAGTAAATAGCATGACATACAATGTGACTTACTTTTGTGACTCACTTTGACTTACTTTTTGATTTTATTTTTTCGGAAAAAATATGGTGAATTAATCTTTTTAACCCAATAAATTTTAAGTCAAGAATATAAGTCATGATAAGTCCATGAATCATTTTTTGACTCCTTTTTTTGGTTTTTTAATGATTAAAATCAAATTGATTTAGCAAATGGATAGAGAAGAATACTACAGGAAATTGGGATGGACCAAGAGCCCGTTCATCAAATCCACATCACTTGACATACCCATCATAGGGCGAATGGAGGAGTATGATGAAGTCCGTGAATGTATCGGGGGCTGGGACAGGATTATGGTTATCACAGCCCCTATAGGCTACGGGAAAACCACATTCATGAATCAGCTGGTTATGGAAAAGCCAGCAAGCATCGGATATGTAGTGGCCTTCAACAGCTACGAACCTGTCGAGGTCCTGATGAGGAGGATAAAAAACGCCCTCCCTGTGTATAAGAGGCTGTTTTTCAACCCGGACCGGACCTCATTCGGCGAGGTGTTGCAGAAGAGTCTTGGCTCCGAAAAGATGCTCCTCATATTCGACGAGGCCCAGGATTACGACAATGATATCTTCAAATGGCTGAGGATACTCAATGACCGCGCAGACAACCTATTCATGATATTCCTCGGCCTGCCTGGCCTGGAAGACAATATAACGGCAGAAACTAGCTTCCGGGACCGCAAATCCAAGTCTATAAGGCTGAGGGCCTTTGAGCTGGAGGACCTGGAGGAGTTGGTCAAGGAACGAATCGAATGGGCGGGGGGAAGAAGCATAGCCCCGTTTACGAAAGACGGCCTAAGGAGGCTCTGCGAGTCATCTTCACAGGTTCCGAGGCAGCTTCTCGAGAACGGCCAGAAGGTCATCGAGGAGTGTGCTGCCAAGGGGATAGAGTCGGTCGACACCAACTTCGTCGAAAGCGTCCTGGGGAGGCTTGAGCAGATTCCGCCCGTAAGAGATGTTGCCCAGCCTGCCGACGAAGCCGACGACGCAGGGGAAGAATCCGCAGAGGAATTGGCGGAAGAGCCCATCTTAGCCAAAAGGGAAGGGATTTATGGATTCATGAACGAGCTGTCACCCACCCAGCAGGACATCGTAAACCTTCTTCTGGAACATGAGTCGCTGAGCATCTCTGAGCTGTCTGAGACGCTGAAGAAGGACATCAGAAGCATCGGATCATTGATCAGGAAATTACGCGGCCTAAACAAGATGGAAGTCGCAAGAAAGCCGAACGTACCCTATCCCGTCATTGTCAGAAGGGGGAAAGAAAGTCGTATAGGCCGTTTACAGTATGTTTATACGCTTTCAGACAATGCACGACGATTATTGGCAAAAAAATAAGTCATGAATTTTTAATTCAGTCTGAAAATGCGATATAACCAACTCTCACATAGCCTGCAGATTTATAACCAATAGATATCCGGGAGAATATATTAGGAGTAGCTATATAGTATCCCTAGATGGGCGGTAAATATCTTATTTATATATCTTGTAGATAATATATTATCTGGTGTGATATGAGTAAGAAGGTTCTTGTGACGTTGACTGATGAACAGTATGTGAAGCTTAAGAAGCTCAACGCACTCGGAGAGAGCGATGCGGAAAAGCTCAGGAACAGTTTCATTATCTATGACAGCCTGAAGGACCTCCTGGAAGTCATCACAAAACTCAAAGGATAGATATCTGCGTCTTAAATGCCGTAGTTTTTACCATTAAGCGCAGGAGCGTTCGCATACATCTCCAATAGGGAGGATATGGTCTTCTGCGCATAATCAAATGAGCCAAAAGTAAGTCACAACATTAAGTCAGCTGACGATTCGTCAGCTTCGGTCCGGGTTGTGATCTCGCCTGCGATGTTCTGAAGCATCAAGGACTTCGCCGCCTGCACATTCCGTGACTTACCAAGTGCCCAGATCATCTTGGCGTACGCGGTTTCAGGCAACATGTCCTCGCAGTAGACGACTCCCTTGGAGGAGACTTCTCTTAGGTTGCTGTATACGTACGGATTGACCCGGCCAAAAAGGCATTGGGTAGTCATTGCCACGAGCACACCGGAGGATATGAGTTTTTCTATTCCCGGGATGAGCGATGTCTCCTTGATGGTGGTCGGGACATGGCCTAACGCAGTCCCTTCGATGACTACACCCCTTACCCCCTTCTTGAGGTGGTAGTCTAGTATGCCCGGATCCATCCCGGGATATGCCTTTACCAGAGCCACCTTTTCCTCGAGGTTTGCATCGACCGACACAGTGGATTCTGACCTTTGCGGAAGGCCGGACGAGAGGGGCTCTATTTTCCCGTCAGGGAGTATTCTCGCAACCGGGGACGAGTTGACCGACCTGAAGGCGTCCCTGCGGGTGGTGTGCATCTTCCGGACCTTTGTACCCCTGTGGGCGAGGCAGAAGCTGTCGGACATGCTGCCGTGCATGACAAGATAGACGCCGGCGTAGTCGGATTTTGCGAAAGCGACGGCACACGCGAGGTTTAGGAACGAATCCGCAGACCCCCGGTCGGTAGACCTCTGGGCGCCGGTCAACACCACCGGTTTGCCAAGACCTCTCAGCATGAAGGAGAGGGCCGCGGCGGAGTATCCCATCGTATCGGTTCCGTGCGTGACGACGACGCCGTCTACGCCCCCGTTGAGTTCCTTTGCCACAGCATGCGCGATCTTGACCCACAGTTTCGGGTTCATGTCTTCGCTCATGACGTTCATAACCGAATCAGTCCGTATATTGGCCAGCCGGCTGAGTTCAGGCATGCTTTCCAGAAGGTCGGATGCGCTCGACGCCGCGTAGACCCCCCCGGTCCTGTAGTCTACTTTGGACGCTATTGTCCCGCCCGTCGAGAGTATCGAGACCGTCGGCAGGGAAGGTTCCGAAGAGACGTCGCCGCCGGTATGCCGCTTCATTGCCATCGAAGACTCAAGGACGCGGACTGATTCTACCTTTGACTCCACGAGGCCGATGTCGTAGCCGCTTGCGAGCTTCAACGTGACGATGCCAGAAGGGGCCAGACCAGGACGCTGCATCAGGATGCCGACATGCGTTTTCCCCTGATACATGACCTCTACCTTATCCCCCGCCTTAGCTTCGCCAACCATCTTTGGACTCCTCCCTTAACTCTACATCAAAGCCGATTAAATACGCTGTAAAAGGCGGATCGAATTCGAGCATGGACTTGACCATCTGCCTTGCGGCGTCGAATCACCACACCCCCGCCTCCGGCCCCCAAACCCACAAAGGCCCGCAGAACATCCCCACAGCACCACAATGACATGTAGGCCGCAGAATCCCGCCGATTATTCAGTGACATACTTGCATGACATACTTCCCGCAGCCGCTAAAAACCCGAACCCACCGGTATAGCGGCCTTTTCCAACGCCTCGTCCTCTATCTCCCTCAGCAGGCCCACCAGATCGCAAACGTAACCCAGCCGACCATGAGGCCCGATAAAACAGGCAGGAATGTCGGCGCCCGCTGAACTGTCGCCTTGCCAGATACCCCCAGAAGACCGCCATTTTTGCCATATCCAGCATTCTTAAAGGGCGAGGGCGTAATTATAGACCATGGTTAAGAAATGCTCAAGCTGCGGCAAGGAGGCCGTGTTCAGGTACAGCGAATTCAAATGCCCAAGCTGCTCCATGGAGACCATTATCAGGTGCGAATCCTGCAGGACGCTGGCAGCCAAATACAGGTGCACCAAGTGCGGCTTCACCGGACCGTAGAAAGGCGCCTATTTCTCGCTGGCGGGACAATATACTGCCATGAAAACGCGGTTCATAAGGGTAGATTCAAAAAACCCCGACAAGGCAAAGATCTCCCAGGCCGCGAATATCCTCACCTCGGCCGGCCTCGTCGCATTCCCGACGGAGACCGTGTACGGACTCGGAGCCGACGCATTGAACTCCAAGGCAGTACGTAAAATCTACAAGGCGAAGGGAAGACCCAGAGACAACCCGATGATCGTCCACGTAGCCTCCGTAAAGGATGCGAAGAGGCTCGTAAAAAGGTTCCCCCTGAAGGCGATTAGGCTGACCAAAAAGTTCTGGCCCGGTCCGCTAACCATCATACTCCCTAAGGACGGTTCAGTCCCGAAGGAGACTACCGCGGGACTGAACACCGTCGCATTAAGGATGCCTGACCATCCGGTAGCCCTCGCCCTCCTGAGGGAGGCGAACGTCCCCATAGCCGCCCCGTCGGCGAACTCTTCAGGAAAGCCGAGCCCCACTACCGCAGCACACGTCAAGAATGACCTAGACGGACAGATAGACGCCATCATCGACGGAGGGCCCTCAAGAATCGGCGTCGAATCCACAGTCATAGACATGTCAACGAAGACTCCGACTATCCTGAGGCCCGGCGCAGTCACGGTAGAGCAGATAAGGAGGATCCTCAAGGACGTCAGGGTCCACCAGCCTTCAAAAAACGAGAAGAAGCCCCGGTCGCCTGGTATGAAATACCGCCACTACGCGCCGAAGGCCAGACTCATCCTCGTCGTGGGCGAAGAGAAAGACGTCGCGGCAAAGGCGATGGAACTTGCGGCAGGATACACGGCCAAGGGGAAGAAGGCCCGCATCATCGGCGCCAAAGGCAAAACCCAGGCCCGGACGGCTGCTCAGCTCTACGGACTAATGAGAAAATACGACAAGGAAAGAGCGGACATCATAATCGCGGAAGCAACGACTGAAAAAGGCCTCGGCCTCGCAGTCATGAACAGGCTCAGGAAGGCAGCGACGAAGACAGTAGTGGCTTGAAGCCGATAAAATGGATATGCCGCCTTTTTCACCGCCTAGTCCGCGCTTAATAATCGCCAGAACAAACATTACATATGAAAAAGGCCGTATTTGCCATGGCAGCGGTCATCTTTCTCGCAATCATTCTTGCTTTAGCCTACAGTGCAGGCGTCAGGTATGAGCCTCAGCCGATAGAACTGCCGGGCATTCCGCCGGAGCTGATATTCAACGAGGAGATCACGGTGATGGAACCGCCTCCGGGGAGTTTCCAGGTCCTACCCTGCGTTTTGGAGTATGGCGACAACATGACCACATACTCGGGCGGGACGATAAATGTCTCACTAAACGCAGGCAAGGCTGAATCCGTAAAGGATGCAGTCTACAAGGTGAAGGAGAACCTTGGCAGACTCAAGACGCTATACTCGGAGGAGACCGGAGGAGAATGCTTCGGCATCTGGGGCTGCGACTGGGTTGGATGGAGCAGCAGGATATTCGTGAAACACAGGACAACCAAGGAGAAATACGGACGGGACGGATGGTATATCACAGCCTTGGACAAAGACGGGGCGATAATGGGCGAATTCTTCCTTTCGGACGAAGGCATCCTTATGCCAGCGCAACAGACCTGCACCAGGGTAGGGTGCTGCGTCTGAAATATGCGACGCCAGGGATTCAGCGCCTGAACGCCCCTGCCCCGCCGCCCTGCGCCCTGCACGACCGGGTGGAAATGTCGAAGGCTATGCACGACGAATTGCACGGCCTGCCCTTCTCGAACCTGCATGTGTTCATTTTTCTTTCAATATGTGTAGCGAGTAGTCCAGCCAGGGAGCAGCGGTGGTAAGCCTCCCGGACGATATCCAGTCAACATCCAAACCGGCGTATTCGCCTATGTTTCCGAGTGTGACTCCGCCAGACACCTCCAGGAGGATCTTTTTCCTAAGGCCTTTCTCTTTCAGTATCCTGATGGCCTCGGAGATGTCCGATGGACCTATGTTGTCGAACATTATCAGGTCAGCCCCTCCCTCCGCCGCAAGGACGGCGTCTTTGACGGTTTCGACCTCGGCCTCCACCTTCAGCCCGCCTTTGGCGCGCATCGCATCCGCCAAGGCGGCCCCGACGTCGCCCCCGTAAAGGAGAAGGTGATTGTCTTTGATTAGGATCATGTCATAGAGCCCCATCCTGTGGGTGAGGCCGCCCCCCAATTTGACCGCCTTCTTCTCCAGGCGCATGAGGCCGGGCGTCGCCTTCCTCGTCGCTACTATCTTCGCCTTGGAACCGTGCTTCTTCAGCGCGTCAGCGTATTCGCGCGTCGCGGTCGAGACGCCGCTCATCCGGGATATGAAGTTCAATGCGGTTCGCTCGACGGGCAGCAGGTCGCGTGCCAGGCCTTCCAATGTGAGGACCTTCTGGCCTTTTTCAACAGATGCGCCGTCCTTGACGTGCGCCTTGGCAGCTACCTTGTGGTTCTTGAACAGGAGTATCGCCTCTTCCAGCCCTGATATGACCCCTGACGAGTTAGCAGTTATCTCTGCCCTTATGCACCGGTTGGGGGTAAATGCCGCTGTGACGTCTCCTGATCCGACGTCTTCGCGTAGCGCAGCCTCAAGGATTTCTGAAACGTCGGATAAGTCCATAAAATGAGGTGGCAGTCGTTTGCCTATGCAGCCCTGGTCTTCGGAGCGGCAGGCGCCTTTTGTATGAGGATGATGTCTCCGACCTCTACGACGTCGTCGTAGCTGATGCTGTCCTCCTGCAGGACCTTCCGCACATCGTCGCTGGAGATGCTCCCGCCCCTGAAGCTTTTGAGACAAAGGCGCATGACTTCGCCCTTATCCAGGTTCAAGATGACATCCTCGACCTTCCCGACGTATTGCGCCTTTACAGTGTAAATATCCATCCCATACAATTCAGAGAGTCTTTTTCCCATGATGACCACACAGGTTCCTGCTAACATATATGATAGGTAACTTAAAAACGAAAAAAGCGGCGACCGGGAGGGGGGTCACTTCGGGTATTCGGAAGCTGGGCGGACGGGAAAGCGAAAAAGGGTCGACCGCGCGGGCGAGGGATATGATACGCATAAGAGGGCATATGATGCTGCCCGGATGGAATACGCCCAATGCGAGAGGCAGCGGCAGAAACAGCCCTTTTACGGGGGATTTATAGCTGCCAGGATATATGATTTAGCGTATGGCTTCACTGATCGACATAAATTTCGTGCTATTCGTCTTCTTCGCACTTGTCATGGCGGTCTTTGCCATAAAATCGGTGATAATCATCCGCCCATACGAGCGCGGAATCGTCGAAAGGCTCGGCAAATACAACCGCACCCTCGGATCCGGCCTGACCATAATCATCCCATTCATCGAATACGTCTACAGGGTCGATATGAGGGAGGCTGTCATTGAGGTGCCGCCGCAGGAGGTCATAACCAAAGACAACGTCGCACTGACTGTCGATGCGATCATATATTTCAAGGTCATGGACCCGTTCAGGGTCATGTACAACGTCGCCATGTTCGAGGAGGCGGTAAGCAAACTAGCCCAGACGACGCTCAGGAACATCATCGGCGACATGAGCCTCGACAACATCCTCGCAAGCCGCGACAAGATGAACCTGGAGCTCAGAAAGACACTCGACGAAATAACCGACAGATGGGGCGTCAGGGTCACCCGCGTCGAGATGCAGGACATCGCACCCCCCAAGGACATAGTCGACGCCATGAGCCGCCAGATGAAGGCCGAACGGACGAAGCGGGCCGTAGTCCTCGAGGCGGAAGCCGTAAAACAATCGGACATACTCCGCGCAGAAGGGCAGAAGGCCGCGAATATCCTCTCCGCCGAAGGGCACGCCAAGGCCATCGAGACCGTCGCCGAGGCTGAGAAGAAGAAGCTCGTCCTCATAAGCGAAGGGGAGGCGAAGGCCATATCCAAGGTATTCGGCGCCATACACGAAGGCAGGCCGACACGAGACATCCTGATGATAAAATACCTCGAAGCCCTCGGGAAGATGGCGGACGGGAAGGCGACCAAGATCTTCATGCCAATGGAGGCCAGCGGGATACTGAGCGGAGCCGGCGCCCTCGGAGAGATGCTCAGGGGCGAACAACCCATCAAGGAGATAGAAGGCAAAACACCCCTGCCCAAGTCAGGAGAGAATCCAGAGGCCAAGGACCAGGAGGAGAGTGGCGCAAAGGCGATATACCGGCAATTCATCGGATACAAGGACAAAGACGGGAAAAAAGGCGAATCCGACGATGGGAAAAACAACTGAAAGAAACGGTTAAACCGGATTTTAGGCACTACATTTTTTGGCTCGTCCTGCCATTAGCAAATAAAAACAGGTTATGCAGTTCTGGCTTTCTTCGCACCCGGCGGCCTCGCCGACTCCGCCTTGAGGGAGTCGTATTTCTCACCGCTTGCTATGAGATACTTCTCCGCGCTGTCGAGGCTGTCGTGTATCCCGGTCCTCAGCGCCATCTTCTTCGCGGCGTCTTCGGCTCTGAGATAGGTTGCGGCCAGCCTTGGGCCGTTCCTCTTCAGGTCCTCCAATCCGCGCTCGTTGATGGCGAACATTTCCCCGACCAAGTCTATGACCTCCCGCTGGTTGTTCTTGGATTCGATGAGGTAGTCGACTATCTTGTCCGCGATTATCGACTGGACATCGTCCGTGGATCCGGTCACCGACTTGAGGCAATCCAGCCTCGCCCCCAGCTCTTGAAGGGATTTTCCGGCCTCGGCCAATGCAACCCCCTTTTCGGCCATCATGCCGTTCTCCTTCCCGATCGAAACATCTGAGAATCGCGCGGAGACGTAGACGTTTTCCAGCTCCTGGAGGAATTCGCTGGAGAAATCCCGCTTCATGAGGTCTATCGAAGCCTTTAAGGCGTCCGCTATCGGCTGATATTCCGACAATATCGGCTCCTCCCATTTTATCGGGACGGGGGGCCTGCATTTGAGCGGGGAAACCACTTGCTTGGGCTCTGTCTTGACGTATAGTCTGGCGGCTATGACTAGCAGGATCAGCAACACAGCCGCTAAAAAAAGGTCCAAAAAGGCCACGATAGTATACTTGTATTTTTCTGGATAAAAGGGGGGGCTATTTCTTGAAGAATATCGACAGGATGTCCTTTATATCCTCGGGTTTGAGGTTCTTTCCCTCGAGCGATTTTTTCACAATCAGATAGTCGGACATGGTCTTCAGCGCGTTCTTCTCGTTGTCCTGGGTGAGGTAGGACCTCGTATACATGAGGACGTCCTCTATGAGCCCGGATTTAAGGTGGCCGAGTATGTTGTCGCAGTCGTGGGGGTTCAAGGTGCCCTCGTCCCGCAGCTCCACTACTATGGAGGAAACCATCGAATATGATTTGATTAGAGCTGATAGCTCCTTCTTTGCCTCTTCCTTAGATTCCATCATATAAACCCGGATTGACCGTAGTTGAGGATTTATATCCGCACCATCTTTATGGCCTCTACAGGGCATGATGCTACGCAAGCCCCGCATTCTATGCAGGCATCCTTGTGCTTCACCTGAGATTTCTTCCCCTTCATCGTGTCAGCCATCTCATACACGTTTGGGCTGGCGGGGCATACGCTCGCGCACGCGCCGCAGCCGATGCACTTGTCCGCATTCACTTCTGTTGGCATAGTATATTACCTCATATCAATAGTCTAAACTAATAAGACGGGAGATTAAAAAACCACCCAGTCTACCATTTGCCCCCCTTATTGGTGTTTTTCGCGGAAACGACCTCTACATCAGACGGTTTGCCACCGCCCCAAAGCTGCGATATCTGGACGGCCTTCCTGAGCAGGTCAGGGTCCTTCTCAATCGAATATCTGCCGTGCGATTTGTCGGACTTCAGCTTCTCCATCAGCTTGACCACGTCAATCCTGGTGTCGACGCAACCGTCGCGTTCAAGCAAGACACCCTGCACAGGCAGGCCATATGCAGCCATCTTCGCAGTTCCCTCCACAACCTCCATGGGACATCCGACTCCCAAAACAGCATTCGGCCTGTATTTCTTCACCATCCGCTTCACGAGGGAGCCCCCCGGGGCAAGGAAGAACATATAACCCAATGATTCAGCCTCCTCTTTGATCTTTCCAATACCGCACCTGCCGCAATTGAGGCACCTTATCCCCTCAGCCGTCAACGGAGCGGGACAATTGGGGCTTCGCAGGCACTGGGGGATGAATACCGCCCGTTCCGCATAGGGCGTTCCTGCGAACCTGTCTCGATATAGTGCATTCCTGACCTCGACTATCATCCTGCTGACTATGTCTTCCTCTATCCCCATTACCCAGAGCATGTAACGGATCGGAACCTCAAGCAGGTTGAGGATGAAAAGGGTCGTTTCAGGGATGATTATCTGCCTCGTCTTGAAGAAAACCAACGCTAAAGCTAACCCCATAATGGTCAAAACGACGGCTAAAAGACCTGCAAGAAGCAGAAGCCCGCCCAGGAACAGCGCCAACAGCAGGACCATGCCGTTGGGCTCGTTCATCAACGCCGTAAAATCCATGAAATACCACCCAGGGATAAATGATAGCCTCCGACCACTATAAATAACCCGAATAAACCCACAATAGACCCGATTAACGGCCCCTGTCAATAATCTATCCCGTACCTTGAACGTATCCCCTTCGTAAACGGGTGTTTTACCTTCTTCATGAAGGTGACGTAGTCTGCCGCCTCTATAAGCTCCTTGGGAGCGTTCCTACCGGTCAGTACGACCTCGACGTGGGGCTTTCTCGAGTTGATTATCTTGAGTACCCTGGCAATGGACGCAAGCTTCCTGCTGGCGGCATTATTCACCTCATCCAATATGACGACGTCGTATTTCCCCGACGATACCGTCTTCTCAGCCAGATCAAGCGCCTCACCAACCTTCTCCCGTTCCTCCTTCCTCGACAGGAAACAGTCCTTGCAGTTGCCGCACTGCATCGTCCCCTTCCTCATCTCCTGGCTATAGGGGCATGATTTCCCGAACTGTTTGACCTTGAACCTCTCGGACAATACGGTCTCAGCCGCTATGGCCTCGCCAGAATGCCCCCCACCCTTAAGAAATTGTATCATATACGCGGACATCCCGTGCCCGACGGCACGCAGTGCGAGGCCGACCGATGCCGTCGTCTTCCCCTTCCCGTCTCCCGTGTAAACGTGCACGAGGCCTTTGCGCTTATTCAATGGCATGTTCCTCCTCCAAACCCTATGCTGCGCTGCAATAGGAGAACCCGCAGTTGTGACACGTGCTGCAGCCCTCCTCGACGGTCATGCTCCCCCCGCATTCAGGGCATTTCTCCTGCGAAGCCGCCGACTTCTTCACAGCCTCTATGTTCAGGACCTGATTGCTCCTGGAGCCGTCCCTATAGATCGTCACTCCCTTGCAGCCAAGGTGATACGCGAGCAGATAGACCTTCTGTACGTCATCCGTCGTCGCGTGATTCGCGAAATTCACAGTCTTCGACACAGCATTGTCGGTGCTTTCCTGGAACGCCCCCTGCATCCGGATATGCCAGTCCGGCGAGATGTCATGTGCCGTAACGAAGACCTTCCGCACATCCTCCGGTATCTCCGCTATATCCTGTATCGTCCCCCTCTTGGCGATCTTCCTCATCAGCTCGTCGTTGTAGAAGCCCCGCTCCCTTGCGATCCGCTCGAATATTGGGTTGACCTCGAGCATCTCCGTGTTGTCGAGGATGTTCCTGATGAATGAGATGGCGAAGAGCGGCTCGATCCCGCCCGAACAGTTGGATATGATGCTGATCGTCCCCGTCGGCGCGATCGTCGTGGTCGTCGCATTCCTCATCTGCTTGAGCCCCTTCTGCGGCAGGACGCTCTTTCTGAAGTTGGGGAACGAACCCCTCTTTTGCGCCAATTCGACCGACGTCGCCTTGGACTCCCCGTCTATGAACTTCATAACCTCCCGGCCCACCTCAACGGCCCGGTCGCTGTTGTAGGGTATCCCCAATTCGACGAGCATGTCCGCGAAGCCCATGACCCCCAAACCGATCTTCCGGTTGGATTTCACCATCTTCTCTATCCTGTCCAAGGGGAACTTGCTCATGTCTATGACGTTGTCGAGGAAATGGGTTGCGACATGGACAACCCGCCTGAGTTTCTTGTAGTTGATCTGGCCGCCGTCCACCATCTTGGAGAGGTTAACGGAACCGAGGTTGCACGCCTCATACGGCAAAAGCGGCTGCTCGCCGCATTGGTGAACTACTATGCCGTTGACTATCATCGAATGCGTCAATGGTTCGGTCAAATCATAAACCGCAATTTGCCCTGATTTCTCGACGAACAGCACCTCATCGCTCCAGTCTGTTTTCCTGAACGTCTTAAACCGTATGTTGTCGAGGGATTCCTGCTTGCGCCTGCTGATGAAACCTATACGCTTCCTGAACAATTCTCTGCTTTCGCCGAATATCCCCAACTCGAAAAGCACCCCATCCGATCCATACAGTCTCACTTGCCCGCTTTTATCCGTATACTCGAACAACCCCGTTCTGGGCGGCCTGCTCCTAGTTAAAATCTGGCTTTTGATGCCCAGATTCAGAAGAAGTAGCTGCACGCCCCGCAATAAATGTCTGCTCTTTGATGTCAGAGCAATCCATGAGCTGTTGGATTTAGGATTATCCCGGATAGTCCCATCAGAGGTGAACAAACCCTGCAGGAACCCGATAGCAGCCTCTTCCGTCGCTGAGTAGAGCGTTTCAGGAACTGTTTTTTCCGCTGAACCGACACCCCGTACACCAAGTTTCTTAAAGTAGTCGACGAAGTATTTTCCATGATAGCTGAGATGTATCACGCCGCCTTTTCGGATAACCGCCTTCACATCGCGTCCATACATGCCGTCCAATACGGGCTTCAAATACTCCAAAACCTCCGAGTCATCAGAGCCGAATGTGAAACCGACCCTCCGATCGGCGTCCCCCTCCCTTAGCCAGCCATCTCCGACAAGCCATCCCAGAACCTGACCAAGCTCCCTAGACCATGTCTTGGGGAAATTATGGCGGTAGCTCCTGCCATTGCCGCCTTTATAATCGTCTTCGACAACGAAGCCGATTTTTGTGTCCTTGTTGAAGTACCCACTACCAGCCTGTATCAAAACCGCATGCTTCCCCGGCACAATATCGTGAAGCTCCAACCATCCGCCAGTTGTGAGAATCATATGGTCTGACGTGGCTGTAAGCTCATAACCGGATTTTGTGACGAGCCTATAAGTCTCCTTCACCCCACTGCACCATGCCTTAGAGACCTGATTCAGCTCGACACCCGCCTCCTGAACCTGGAGGAGAATACCACTGCCGTTTTCTAGCGGTTTCGGCACCCTGCAATCAGTCACGGCCCCCACTCCTCCGTTTCCGAACCTTTCAGCAATCTTATCCATCCGCAACAAACCATTCGATGTGGACACTAACGAATCACCACTCACGCACGGATTTGTCGACTCCATCTCCCCGAGGAATGGCGTAGGATTGTCCCTGTTTATCCTGTCGAGGAACACGATCCCAGGCTCCCCGTTCTTCCACGCCATCGTCACAATGAGGTCGAAGACCGTCCTCGCACTGATCCTCCTCATAGGCTTCCTGCTCTTCGGGTTGAGCATGTCGTATTCCTGGTTGGACTCAACCGCCTTCATGAAGTCCTCCGTCAACCCGACGGAGATATTGAAGTTATTGAGGACGTTCTCCTTTTCCTTCGCGACTATGAACTCCAAAACATCCGGGTGGTCGACCCTTAGAATCGCCATATTCGCGCCCCTCCTCGTCCCACCCTGCTTAATTACCTCCGTCGCGGCGTTGAAGACGTTCATGAAAGACAGCGGCCCAGACGCCACACCGGACGTCGACGCCACAATGTCGCCTTTGGGCCTCAGCTTCGAGAAACTGAACCCAGTCCCCCCGCCGCTCTTGTGAATCAACGCAGTATTCTTTATCGCCTCAAATATGCTCTCCATACTATCCTCGACCGGCAAGACGAAACATGCGCTAAGCTGCTGCAGCTCGCGGCCGGCGTTCATCAATGTGGGGCTGTTGGGCATGAACTCCATGGTCGACATCATCTGGTAGAACTCCCGGGTGGTCTTCTTTACGTCCGCGTCCTTGTCGTACAACAGGTCGGCCTGGGCTATGTTGCCGGCGACCCTCTGAAACATCTGCCCCGGAGTCTCTATGACCCGCCCCTCATCATCCTTCATGAGGTATCTCTTCTCGAGCACCTTGATGGCGTTGAGTGATAGCTTGATGTCGTCGTCGACGCCCATCAGCGACTTGGCCTCCCTTATCTTCTTCCGATCCTCCCGATAGAGTATGTAGGCCTTGGCGACGCCGGATTCGGCGCTGTCCATCAGCGTCTCCTCGACGACGTCCTGGACCTCTTCGACGGTGGGGACAATTTCCTTGAACTTCCTGTCGACAGCCTTCACAACCTTGTCCGCAAGCTTCTCCGCAGTCTCACCGTCCCTGCCTTCGACGGACGATATGGCCTTGTGGATCGCCTCAGCGATCTTCTGCTTGTTGAACTTCTCCGTCTTGCCGTCTCTCTTGCGTATCTTAGAAACCATACCAACCACTAAGGAATAAAATATTCAATTATTACAATAAAAGACGCGGCCGCAACTCAGACAGCCTCTACCTTTTTAACCCCAGGCACCTCCTTCTTCAGCGTCACCTCGATCCCATGCCTGAGCGTCATCTGACTCATAGGACACCCACAACAGGCCCCCTTGAGTTTCACCTTCACCACGCCGTCCTTGCCGACATCCACCAACTCGACGTCGCCGCCGTCAGCCTGCAACATCGGACGCACCTTCTCCAACACCTTCCTGACCTCATCCTTCATAAAAACACCTCAAACATTAACCTATAATCAACCAAAGATATTAAACAAAAACCACAGAAAACCAAGATAATGCCTAAAGAATACACAAAGAGAGAGCGCCAGAAAACAACCCATTTATTGCGGGTAACCCACCCAAACAGGCCGATTACCCGCAACAACTGCGGGTAATCGTTGTTATCTGCAATACGACTCGGGCAAAACTATTTGCGAAACATCAATATTGAAAGCTTACTATTTTGCAATTTTCACAATGGAACGCCTTTTTTGACATAGAACTCTTCGCGTTAGATAATCCGAATATCATTTGGAAAATCGATGATTTTGCTTTTACAGCATCTACCCTTACTTCATTCGAATCTTTTTCTTTCCACCAAACACCAACATCTGAAATATCATCAATTGGATAAACTTTTCCAGGAAGCATATCCTTACTGCATTCAGGGCATTTGATGATTGGAGACTTCATAACATTTCCGATATAGTTGAATGTAATCATATTGTCTTTGTCGCATCTGAATGCATCTGAACTCTGAGGTCTTACATTATTTCCAGACAAACAAGTTGTTTTTTTCTCGTTTCTACTTTGCCAATAAAGACCAGGAATTCCACCTTCTCCACTACTTTGAGCAAAAACGAATCCTTCAATCATCTCTTTTGAGCATTCAGGACACTTAACGGAAGCCATGAGTGTTTATTAAATTTTCCCATTAATATGCATATTTTTCTGGGTTTTGCCCTCGTCGTACTTCCTCGCCTGCGGGCTCGGACCCTGGGCTTGTCGCCCAGGGACAGATAACGTGATGGTAGTAGAACTTTTTCTTTGAGCAAATAATATATGGGGCTTTTTACCAAGATTAAGCCCCTTTACGAGGTGAAAATGATGGAGCAGTTGTTTTGCGGACTGGACATACACAAGGAGAAATACACGGGATGC
>JAZDMS010000034.1:0-77830 GCA_043800705.1 Candidatus Altarchaeota archaeon | reverse complement strand
CGCTAAGCATAAAAACTTGTGTGTTTCATATGTGGCATTATTGCATCCCCCGTTGGTTTCAATCGCGCTGTGTCGGGGGATCGGCTGGTCGGCCATTGTCTAAATAGTATCTGCGTTGCTTGTGCGTTATCGGGCCATTAGCATGTCTTGTCTGGATGTGCTCTGTTATCGTGTCGCCCCTTAGGCTGAATTTCCTGACTGTCACATCCTCCAACAGCACTACGCCTCTCTCTTTCGCTATCTCTCGAATGAATCCCCCCCGAAGGCTTCCGTCCGGATTCCATATATCCTCCGGTGTTTCATCTACTACGTCGCCCACGTGGGCGCTTGGCCCCGCATGATTTCTTTTTATAAAAACCGAGATTCCGGACCTCCTTGCTGGATTGAGTGTAACGATGAAATCGTACGGTTTATTGTCGCTGCCTTCCTGATGGGTCTTCAAGGCATCCTGGTCGCCGCCATTCCTCATCTTAACCATTTCGGGTTGAAACATGAATTTTCCGAACTTTTTCACCCCCGGCAGCCCGGATAAACTTATCTCGCCCCTTTCCTTCGCGGCCGCAATCTCGGCGAGGCTGATCAAGCCATCGTCGCAAAGGAAATCCCCCCACCGCTGCTTATATTTTAGCTTTTGCATGTTGGAAGCCAGTATACTCAATGATAACGGGAAGACCAATAATATATCCTCAAGAATACCGAAGCATCTAGATAAATATCTTCGGGTTCATAGGTTATCGTGTTTTCCATCATCTGCATAGGCAAACTCAAAGAGAGGCACTATACGGCGGCGGCAGATGAATACCTGAGGCGCATAACACGCTACAAGAAACTCGAAGTCGTCGAGTTCAGGGAGCAGACAGACAAGAATCCGGACGTCTCAAAGAGGAAGGAGGCGAAACTCATACTCGGCCGGCTGAAGGCCGGCTCCTATGTCGTTGCCCTCGATAACAAGGGGAAACAAGCATCATCAGAGGAGTTCAGCGAACTTTTGAAGAAACCCGACGTCACCTTCATAATCGGCGGCCCGGACGGCCTCTCCGACGACGTCATAAGGCGAGCGGCCCGTGTCCTAAGCCTGTCGCAGATGACCTTCCCCCACCAGCTTGCGAGGGTCATGTTGATTGAGCAGATATACCGCGGATACACGATAATCGGCGGCGAACGATACCACAAATGAGCGGTCGATTGGATTATAAAACCCAGACTCCATCTACTACTCCATGAACTCAGGATACCTTCTGGCGCTGGCGGTTATCCTATCCGGGTGCCTTTGCTCAAACCTGCCCGGCATCGGAGCGCCGGCAACCGGGCAAAACGATTCGTCCAACCTCACGACCACCACCGTACAGGTGGTCACAACCTCGCCAACGACAATCACAACCCTTACGACGACCTCCTCCACCCAGCGTACGACCACATCCACAGTGAAAAAGGCGACGACCACCTCCTCCACCTCTTCGACCACAACGACGACCCTCGAACTGAAGGGGTGCGGTTCCGACGCGGACTGCCCCCCGAAGTCGTATAAGGTCTGCTCGAGCAACAACGTCATGTCCATAGAGCTGAAATACACGTGTGTGCAGTCCCCTGAGGGCTCATACTGTCTCGGAAAGGAGAAGCGGTCAATCTATGAGTCCTGCTCCGACAGCTACTTCTGCGACAACGCCACATGCAGGCGCAAGACCGAAAGCTCCGACGTCACACCCTCCTCCGTGACGACGACCTCGGCTACGATCAAATTCGTCATGCCGAAGCAGAGCACGACCACCAACACGATCCCGCCCGCGACTACCTGCATGGGTCGCTCCGCCTCGGGGACCGCGAGGAGCGAAGGCGACTGTGAGAACCTCAGATGCGGCGCGGT
This sequence comes from Candidatus Altarchaeota archaeon, assembly GCA_043800705.1. Lineage (GTDB taxonomy): Archaea > Altiarchaeota > Altiarchaeia > IMC4 > SCGC-AAA252-I15 > JAHIYG01. The sequence goes on along the minus strand of JAZDMS010000034.1, from coordinate 75,966 downwards.
CGGGGGCGGAAGGACATACACCTGCCAGTTCATCGCCGGCGAAGGAGACACCGGCCACTGCGCTTGTAAGTGATGGGTTCAGAAGCGTTCGACCTTCTTCGCCGCAATCCCCTCCGACTCATTGATCCAGTTCCTGTAGCATACTGGCCCGCGGACGAAGACCATCGGAACATTCCCATAAACTTTCTCATAAATGGAAATCACCCGCTCCTCGTCTTCGGGGTGTGTGATGTAGTCGCGGCACTGCGCCATATCCCCGATCGTCAGCCCCGCAGCATTCATGAGTCTCACCTTGTTCCTGATGGTGACTATGGCCTGCGCCTCGGCAGCCGTCTGCACCCTTAAAAAGCGCCTCTTTGAAGGGCCATCAAAGATTTTCAACCCACGATCCATCAGGTTCTGCCGTCCCGCGGACTCTTCGATCTCCGTCACGTCGATGTCGACGCCCAATACCCCGGTTTCGGCCTTCTCGCCCATGAAGTCCTCCGGAGAATAAAGCGGCGGCTTCTTCCCCTTCTCCACAGATGCGGTCCCGGAAATAATCAGCAACCTCTCCCCCGGCAAATATATCGCCCGAGAGAACTTCGGCGGCGAGACCTTCCCGCCCGCGCCTCCGCTGACCTGTCTGCCGATGGCCTGGCCGGCAGCCTGCTGACTTAGCCAGGTATCGGCGTACTGGTAGGCTTCACCATGTTCTTTTACAATGACCGGCGTGTATTCCACGCCTTTTGCGGCTGTGAACTCGACTATCATGTCGCCTGTGGTGCTGAACTGGCCGATGCCGGTAGCAGATGGATAAACCCTGACACCGAACATGGTGTACAAGAAATCGCGTGGGACATTCAACGCATCGTTGTAGTTGTTGCCGACGATGTCGTGGACGTAGTGGTGGGAATTCAGGAGCCCTAGGTTGTTCGGCGAGCACGGGTCGAATACCCCCTCCTTTAAGAGTATCGCCATCTCCTTAGCTAATGCGCCAAGGCCCTTCTCAGAAGGTAATGACGATGAAGGATTCCCGCAGAGGCCGGCGGAATAGACCCATTTTTTTCCGTCTACTTCCGCGATGCAATAGCGGGCATCTCCTACGCCTGCAGGGACTGTGCCATGCCCGACCAGCGACCTGACATCGTCCTCTCCGATAACTAGAGGTCTTCCGACGACAGGACCCTCGTCTGTGAGTATTCCCCCCCTGTTTATCATCAACGTATGCCCCTCCTTCGGTGCGAGAACCACCGCCTCCATCGCAGCCATCTTCCCCCTGACTGGCGCCTGCCCAATGAAGCTGACTGGCGGGGCATTCTCCGGGCCGCCGCAGAAGGCCTCAAGACGCCTCCTATACGACTTTACTGTCTCCTCATACCTATCAGAAGGTATGAAAACCGTCATCTGAACAGCATGGCCGAGCGTCAGTTTTTCGCGTTTTATCACATTCTCAAACTGTTCGAGGCAGTCGGAGAACTGGTCCACCCCGCCAACACCCTTCTGGGGGTTGATGCTCAAACGAACCTGAAAATGGCCCCCCATATCGATTCTGGTGCCCAAAGCCCGCCTCTGTCCTTCAAAGGGCATAAGTGACTCTTCCTGCAAAGTCGCCCTATCAGTTAAAAAGATTCCCGAAGAGCTACGACTCGAACTCATTCCACTATAAAATAAATACACTAATATGGAATACAGCAGAATTAAAACCCCGAACCACCAACACTCCTGAAAAGAAAAAAACCCAGACAATGCGGGATTCTAGATAAAGCCTTTCGGGCTTTTTACATCCCCCCGGTTTCGTGATCTGCTGGCAGGCCATCACCGACTCTTGGCATTATTCATCCTTTCGGCATCAGCAAACGTGGGGAAATCGCATCCTCCGCGAAAAAACCAGAACATTCGGAGTGCGCTTAAATACTCGCCGAGGTTATTCTTTACCCAAATGACAGGGAAAGAGGTCTTACTGGTGTTTCCCGGGGCGCCTGAGAGGATGCCCAGGGCTCCGTTTTCTGTGATTGTGCTGGCAAGCCACATCCGCAGATACGGCTTCAAGCCCAGGATATTGGACACACGCGTCGACGACTACCGGAACTTCGATTTCACCAAATACTTAGCAATTGGTTTGAGCGTAAAGACCGGGGAACAGCTGTCATCAGCTGTGAAAGTCGCAAAGCACATCAGAAAAAAAACGACTGCGCCCATAATATGGGGCGGCCCGCACCCGTCCACCTACCCCCAACAGACCTGCGACAGCGCACTGGCGGACTACGTCGTCATCGGAGAGGGCGAAATCACATTTCTAGAGCTTCTAAGAGCTCTTGAGAAAGACGAGAAGAGCCCGCAGGTGTCGGACATTGCAGGTCTCGTCCACAAAAAAGACGGAATAACCGCTAGAAACGGCGACAGGAAGTTCATGGACATGGAGGAACTCGACCACCCATCATACGACCTTGTCGACCTGAAAAAATACCAGGACGGCCTTGGCATGATCTGTGTTGAGACCAGCCGCGGCTGCCCCCACAGGTGCTCATTCTGCTACGTACACGACTTCCACAAGAGAAGATGGAGAAAGAAGAGCGTAAAGAAGGTTTTGGGCGAGCTTCACTACATCGCAGCAAAATACGGCGTAGACAGCTTCTTCATATGCGACGACAACTTCTTCACAGACAAGAAAAGGGTTCTCGAGATATGCACTGCCCTGATAGCGTCCGGCAAGGGCTACAAATGGTTCACCCAAGGCAGAGCCAACTACATAGCCTCATTCACGGACGAGGAAATGCAGACCCTGAAAAAGGCAGGCCTCGAGTTTATCGCAATCGGTGCGGAATCGGGCAGCCAGAGGCTCCTAGATTACATAAAGAAGGACATCACGGTCGAAGAAATCATCAATGCATCCAGAAACTGCGCCAGAGCCGGCATACGCCCGGTCCTGAGCTTCATTGTCGGAATACCGAATGAAACGGAAGAAGACCTCAGACAGACCCTGGACGTATACGACAGGCTAAAGGCAATATCGGACGATGTGGAAATCAACGGCCTATATCTGTTCACGACATACCCCGGCACCCCGATCTACCAGGAAGCCATCAAACTCGGCTACCGGGAGAAGCAGACACTTGAGGAATGGGCTGCGTGGAAGTTCAGCCACCCCTCCAATCTCACCTGGCTGAGCCCAAGGGATAGGAACCGCCTCTTCACGATTTCCAAGATAGTCCTGTTCCAATTCCTGCGGGACCGCTTCAGAAGCTACGGCGACGAGTTCAGGAAGCAAAAGATAGGACGGCTAAAAAACCTCGCATGGGTAGTGGGCTCCGCAATCCTCTCATGGGATGCCAGCTTCAGGTGGCGGCACAGATACTTCCACCTAGCCCCGGAGTGGAAGCTCTTCGGACTTGTTACGGACATAATGAAGGTAACATGAACCTTTTTTTATCGGACAAACCTAAGATAGGACGCCATGAAGGGGAAAAGGGGATGGATGCCGTCCACCCGCCACCTATCAGTCCTCGGACTAATACTATTCGCCGCATTGCTCCTGAAATTCGACGCGAAATCGACACTGATGCTGGCGTTGAGCATAAAACCGGCATATATAATCTCCTTCAGCATTTTCGTCGTATTGGAAGTCTTGCTTCGCTCCCTTAGGTGGAAGATACTAGTAAACCGCTACAGGCCAAAATACTCCCTCAGGGAGGCATTCGAGGCCATGCTGATGGGTGTCGCATTCGGCGCGATTACCCCCGGCCGCGTAGGCGACATAATAAAGGCAGTCAGCATCAGGGGCGGTAAAGTCGACTTCAACAAGGCCCTTAGCATCGAGATAGTAGACCGGCTCATCGACCTATTCTACATATTCCTGCTGGCCTCATGCGGCTACCTCTTCCTCGCCATCGTGATCACCAAGGCCGAACCGAGCCTGCCGCTCCTTACCCTCATACTCGCCGCCCTGGCCTCACTCACAACTTTGATGTTCTTCACCTCGTCCACCAAGCGCATACTCGGCATCGCCCACAACTTATTCGTCCCAGAGAAATACAAGCACCAAAGCAAAGCCCTCTACGGCACATTCAATGAGACCATGCGGGAAATCAGAGAACCGAAACTTCTAACCCAGATTATAATCCTGACCATAGCCTGGTGGACAATCCTTTCCATCCGCCCGTACTTCATCACAGAAGGCCTGGGATATCACATCAACCCCCTATACTTCCTGCTTACAATGCCGGTGGTCGTCGTCATAGAACTGATACCGGTATCAATCCTAGGCATTGGAACGCGGGAAGCAGGCCTCATACTGGTCTTCTCGGTACTCGGCGCGCCGGCACAGACTATGCTCACCCTGGGCATACTGACATTCGCCCTTGTAGTGCTACCCCAGACCGCCGCCGGATTCCTAATCGCATACCTGAAAAAGACCAGCCTAAACAAACTACTAAAATAGAAAAAACTCAGCGGACCCGGTGGGATTCGAACCCACGATTTTTAGCTTAGGAGGCTAACGCCATATCCAGGCTTGGCTACAGGTCCTTTGTGTTTATTGAATAATGCTGGTTGTGGTTATTAGCGTTGTTTGGCCTGTTATGGGGGCTGACGCCATCAGAGATCGCCTCGGGCGGTCTCGGTTGCCGGACTGCGGGGCAGTCCGAGCACCCTGAACAGCCGTGGGCTGTTCGAGGGCGAGTGGACCTCGCAGGTTCACGGGTATCCAGGCTTGGCTACAGGTCCAGTCGAGTGTTTTATGGTGAGGGTTGTTTCTAATATACCGGCTTTGGGGGCTGCCTCGTAGTCTTATGTCTATTGTTGTGTGTCTTTGAATCCTTCGTAGCTTATCTCGTAGGATCTTACGTATCCGAAGCTGAATTCGCCGTCTGGTGTGCCGTCGTTGTTGTAGTCCGGGACTTCCCTGAAGTGTTTCAGCGGCACCACCGGCCTGTTGTACAGGCCCGCGGCCGCATATTCGTCGATGTATTTTCCGAGGTATATGCGGGTCATGAGGTAGTCTTGGAACTGCTGCGGCACGTAGATTAGGTTTGTGAACTGGGGCAGCCGGCATATGCTTCCTCCCTGCAGGCTTTTCCAGTTCATTGCGCAGAAGAGTATGCTCGGCACCTTTTCCTGGTCGTTGTTCCTCATAAGGGGTTGGACTCCGAGGATGGACGCGTCCTGCTGTTTCATCCACTGCGACCACGGTATGAGCTGGCCCTGGCCGACGATTACGTTCACTTCCTTTATGTTGTTTTCGGTCACAATGAACAATAATCCCATCCCGTTCTGGCATCCGAATACGAGCTGCTTCTCCTTTGAGAAGGTTCCTCCGGCTGCCGTCACCTGGTCGTCGAGCCTGCTTTGGTCCGGGAGGAACTGGCATTGGGCGTAGTTCCCCCAGGCGCCCGGGGTCGCGTTCTCTATGTTGCCGGTGGCGATGAAGTGCAATGCGCTGGCTTTCCCTATCATCGTCCAGTCTATGGCGGCATAGTTGAGGCCCCAGGTCTGGTTGTGCTCCTTGTACGCCCGGTCATATGCCCTGATCATCTCGAACGACTCCTCCTCCGTGGTCTTGTTCATGAACATCCTCGCCACATCCTGTATCTGGTAGTAGTCGGCCTGGAGGCCGTCGGCTATGACCGGCCTTCTGGCGACCGCCGTGATCCAGTGGCCGTAGTCCCACCATGTGAGTATCGCATCGCCTTGTCGCGTGTTGTTGTAGTGCCATTCGAGCATCGGCTGCCACATGTAGATATCCGACGACGGGCCCATGTGCATCACGACGTATCCTACGGATTGTCCGAAGAGGAATGGGCCGAACATCGGCACATAGGCGGGGATGATTATTATCGACAAGATCGTGCCGACTGCCGTGACGGCGTTTAGCCGAGATTTTTTCAGGGCGACGAAGAGACCAAGCGACGCGGAGAGGGCTATTACGGACGCGCTGGCGCCCAGTACCCAGACGCTCCTGTTATACGCTGCATACATCATCGGAAGGCCCCATGCCAGGAGGAATATGGCCCCCACGCTGCCTTCGGTTATGGCCAGGTACGCCATCGCGGGAATGGCGATTATGCTTAGGTAGACGGCTATGCCGTATTGTCTGTATCCTTGGCTGATGTATTCGCCGAAGGAGGTCGCCATCGGGTTCTGTTCCGAAACCGTCTGGTGGACTAGGCTTTTCTTCCCGCTTGCCGCATGGTATGCGCTGTTGATGAAGTTGATCCAATTTGTCGGCGTCGTGTAGAAGAGGAGCGACGCTATGAAGATCACCGCCCCGACTGCACAGATTGTGTTTATGTTCCTTTCGGCCCAGTCGGCGGTTCGCCCCTCCAGGGTCGCATCGCCGATTAGCTGGAGCCCGTTTTTCCTGGTCCTTATGAATTCGAGGAAGATGGACGTTGCGATGGCTACGATCATGGGGTAGCTCTCAATGGAACCAGGCACGTTGAATATCGGAAGCCCGCCTCTGGCGTGCGCGAAGACCCCGATTGAGAGGTAGATGGGCAGCGGTATGACAAGATACGGCAGGTGTTCCATCGCATTCCTGTTCCGGATGAAGTTTACGATGGAGTAGAGCGTCCCGAAGATGCCTATTGTTATCAGCGTATACCCTATCCCGCTCCAGACCATCCTTAGCATCAGCATGGTGAATCCGCAGAGTATCGCATATCTGAAGCTCTTCCTGTGGAATGCGGCGAAGAAGAGGTAAAGGGTCGAGAGCATCAGGAACATGCCGAAGGCTTCGTTCTCGCAGTTCGTGGCTATGACCTTGGCCGCGAGGACGGGTGTGAGCATGTACATGAATCCTGCGAGAAAGGCGGCTATCTGGTTGTATGGCCTCATGCCGGAGAACAGTTCCTTGACGAGGAGGTACATCAAAACGACTATGGGGGCTGCGAATATCCCCGGCACTAGCATCGCGGTCTGGTAGAGGGAGAATCCGAAGGGCTTCATCATCAATGCGATGGCGGCGTATGCGAGCTCCATGAGCATCGGAGTGTCCTTCTGTGTGAGTCCGAATCCGAGCCCGTCGTTGGGGTTGGTGTATTTGGCGAAGTCCTCGTGGTGTGCGAGGCCTCCCATCATCGGGTATGTGAGGGGGTCGAATTCGGTCGGGTAGCCGTTGTCGTAGACTCCCTCCATCCATTTCAGCCGCCAGTAGCTGTCGAGGTCGCCCATTAGGTTGTGGCTTACCGCCGGGACGAGGTGTATGATGATGGCGCTGATGAACAGGGCGGTGACTGCAGAGGATTCGAAGCTTATCGTCCTCACTTGAGCGAGTGCGTAGAAAAGGGTGAAGATTGCGGCTGATATTGCGAAGTAGGGGTAGTCGGCGTCCAGCGGATAGTCGTAGCTTACGGAGTAGTAGAGGAAAGTGGACGTGATCAAGGCCAGCGCGGGGGTGCCCCAGGCCCACGGGTCTTTTTTACCGCCGGATTGGCCATACACGCTGGATGCGATCCAGATGGTCGCGATACCGGAGAGTATGGGGGTTGCGAGGACTCCGAGCCCGGACAGCCGCATGACTGTGAACAGCAGTATGGCGAAGGCGGCGATGACCGGAGTGCTTGTTATGCCGCTGAATCGGCCTACGGGAATGGGCAGGACGATTTCCTCATTTTCCTTCCGTTTGTTTCTTTTCTTTGAAGACATTTGTATTCGAATTCAGTCCCGCAAAGTGAACAATTCCCTCAATCCTAGAGAAACAGTGAATATAAGCCATATACTCCCGTGCATGGCAGCCTTACCCATTTCCTCTGAAAAATACCTCTATGCGCCGTCTTTCCTCGTCGGAGGCCTTAAAGAGGGGGATTCTGCCAAATCCTGAATGGTTTGCGACGATATTGTCAGGTATCGACTGGATTCGTGTGTTATAGATTGTCGCTGCGCTGTTGTAGAACTCCCTCCTGTCCGCTATCTGGTTCTCTATCTGTGTTATCCTCACCTGGAGTTTCAGAAACGACTGGTCTGCCTTGAGGACCGGATAGTCTTCGACGACGGCATAAAGCCTTCCGAGCGTTTCGCGGATGATGTTGTCCGACGCCTCCTTTTCCCCTACCGTTCTGGCCTGCTCCAAAGTAGTTCTGGCCTTCGCAACCTCGACAAATATCCCATGTTCGTGGGCCACGTAGCCTTTCACCGTCGACACGAGATTCGGAATCTCATCCATCCTCTGCTTCAATAGGACGTCTATGTTAGACCACGCCCTCAATATGTTGTTCCTCGAATCCACCAGGCCGTTGTATGTCTTCACATAATAGTATGCCGCCTCTGCCATCACTAGCAAAGCGAACGCGCCGATTAGGAAGACCACGACCGGGGGCATCGCTCAATTATTCGGGTCACGGGTATATGAATATCAGGGCTAGGCCGGCCAGGATCATCGCGGATCCAGCCAGCAGGTATGTGCTGATGTTCCCTGCGGCGTATCTGTGGATCTTATCGTACGGCCTTGGCGAGATATAGAAGACGTCGTCGCCTTTGCAGACGATCAGTTCGTCCTCCTGCTGTTCGGTAGGGTCTTTTTTGTGGGGGTTGGTCTTCGCGGTGGCGAGGACGTATACGTTCTCATTCGGCGCTATGAACGATTCGGTCAGGCGGGGGCTTAGTATTTTTTCAAAGTCGATTCCCTGGCTGGCCAGGAATTCATATGCGTCATTGGTTGGTATTTTGTCGTATTGTCGCTGATACTTCGTCTCCACGTCCGCCCCTTTGGAGTATATGAGGACTTTGCCTGTGTCGTCTTTGAGGTAGAACAGCCCTGCACGTTCGCCTTCCTTTACGGTCCGGTATCTGCGGTCGTTGTGTCCGCGGTCTTGGGCGAGGGACTCTACGGACCAACTGCAGTATATGCAGTCTTTGCCGCCAAACGGCGTCTTCAGCCTGTTCTTCTCATATGGCAGGGCCAGCCCGTATAGTTCTACCCTTCCGACTGCGATGGAACGGACCTTGGACGTGGGCGTATTAGTGATCAATTCGTCCCTTCTGTACGTCTTCACAGCCGAGTAGACGATCCCAGCACCGGCTGCTGCCAGTAAGGCGCCTATTATTTGCATGGAGTGGACCTGGCGGGATTCTTGAAAAAACCATTCGGGCTTTTTGCATCCCGCGGGTTTCATGATATTATAGCTTTTTGAAATCCGCACTTATACGGGCCTGGCGGGATTTGAACCCACGATCTCCAGCTTAGAAGGCTGGCGCCATATCCAGGCTTGGCTACGGGCCCTTTTTGTTATATGATTAATGTTAGATTGGGTTAAGAGTGTTCATGCCTCAGTTGTATGCAGGCTGGCGCCACCCTGAACAGACGTAGTCTGTTCGGGGCGGGTGAACCTCGCAGGTTCACGAGTATCCAGGCTTGGCTGCAGGTCCTTTTGTGTGTATTTGTTTAATGTTGGTTGGGGTTTTATGTGGTCGTTTTGTTGGGGGACCGAACGTTAGTGAGGTCGCCCTTTTTTCGCGAGCCTTTTTATGAAAAAGGCTCGGTCGGCAGGTCCTTGTTTAATGATGAGGGTTACGTCGAATATCCTGCAAATGTCGATTTTATCGGCTGTAGTCTGTTATTTTTTCCCTTTGGGCTACTTCTGCATTTTTATCTCCTTTTACCATGTATTCTATCTCGGTGATTCGCATTGGATTCATCCTTTTACAAGAAACTGTCTGAAGTCGATCCTGATGTAGCGTCTGCGATATCCTCCGAGACCAAGAGGCAGGAAGGCATCAATCTCATAGCGTCCGAGAGCCTGACATCCGCCGCAGTCCGCGAGGCCTCAGGTTCCGTCATGACCAACAAGTACGCCGAAGGCTATCCGCATAAGCGGTATTATGGCGGTTGCGAGTTCGTCGACGTCGTCGAAGACCTTGCGATCGAGCGGGCGAAGAAGCTTTTTGGCGCCGAGCACGTTAACGTCCAGCCTCACAGTGGCACACAGGCCAATCTGGCGGTGTATCTTGCCGCTCTCCAGCCCGGCGAAACGATCCTTTCCATGGAGCTGTCCCATGGCGGACACCTAGCCATGGCTACAAGATAAACGAGTCCGGAAAGATCTACAGGGGAGAATTCTACACGGTCTCGAAGGAGACTGGCATAATCAACCCTGCTGAGGTGCTGGCGAGGGCGAAGGATGTCAAGCCAAGGATCATCGTCTGCGGATACAGCGCCTATCCGCGGGTCGTCCCCTTCAAGGAGTTCCGCGAGATTGCGGACGAAGTCGGAGCCCTGCTTTTGGCGGATGTTGCCCACATTGCAGGCCTCATTGGCGCAGGCGTTCATCCGTCGCCGATAAAGTATGCAGACTTCGTCACGACAACCACCCACAAGACCCTCATGGGCCCAAGAGGCGCGATGATAATGTGCAAGGAGAAATATGCGAAGGACATAGACCGGGCTGTGTTCCCAGGGATGCAGGGCGGCCCTATAATGAACCAGATCGCCGCCAAGGCAGTCTGCTTCAAGGAGAACCTGACGCCTGAGCGGAGGAAGGTCCATGAGCAGATAGTGAAGAACTCGAAGGCGCTAGCGGAAGCCCTATTGAAGGACGGATTCAACCTGGTCTCCGGTGGCACCGACAACCACCTCATGCTCTGCGACCTGTCCGATAAGAAGGTCACAGGAAAGGACGCGGAGGCCGCCCTCCAGGAGGCGGGTATCACACTCAACAAGAACGCGGTCCCCTACGACAAGGAGAAGCCGTTTGTGACGTCGGGGATCAGGATCGGGACGCCGTGCGTGACTATTCGAGGGATGAAGGAGCCCGAGATGAGGCGGATCGCGGGATGGATCAGTGAAGTCGTCGGGAAACCGCAGGATGCGAAGCTTAAGGAGAAGATTAGGAATGATGCTGCGCTAATGTGTAAGTCATTCAAAATCTACGTTTGAGGCTGCTGTAACCTGTATACCTCATTTGCGAATTCGGCCACTTTTTCCTGATAATCTCTAGTTGCATTTGGTTTTGTTGTTAAACAGATTTCGTAGAAATTCCCTCGACTGCCAGTTTCATGTGAAACTTCAAGAACGGTTTTATTTAGCCCTCTGAACAATTCCTCGCGTTCGGCCTTTATAACCAAAATTGCGACGGCTTCGGACGTATTTGTGTCTGTTGTCTCAACCCTTATGCCGATATTTTCTTCGCCCCTCCCCTTGCCTTGGAAGCATCTTAGGCCGCATAAGCCCAGATCGAATCCATCATCATGGACGTTTAGGTTCGCAGTCCCGTAAATAAGGGGTGTTCTCAGTTCTGGGACAAGATTATCCCGAACTATGTCGCTGACGCCCAGTGGAGGCCAGAGAATGTTGTCCTCCGGTCCATGCAATAGGACAAATTTCCTCCCCGGAACCCCGACCTCCCCAACCAGGCCTTTGACTTTTGCCAAGCCTGATTGTGCCATGTCCCCGGCCCCTCTTCCACAGTTGCCTTCGACTATGGTCTCGGCACCTCTAAGATTTGCAAACGCGAAATTACCCACATTGCCGCGGGCAGTTATCTTGCCTTTTTTAGAATGTGCCGCGAAATTGTCCCCGACAAGCCCTGTTATCGATATTTCCTTGGATCTGTCTAAGAATGAGCCCAGAAAATTAAATTCCTCGCACGCTCTGCTCATATCCACGGCAACCCTTTTATCTGGTATTTGGCGCATTAGGGCGCTGATGAATATGCCCGCATCGTCCAGGAACTTGGTGCAGTCATCCAATAACCGGCTATCATCAGCTGTCGTTCTTAATCCCTTACCCACTAGTTCGCGCCTTATCGAGGTCATGGTTGTACCCTGAATATTCAGTTGTTTTAATCCCCTACTGTTAGCCGTTAAGAAAGCATCCCTGCGTTGAACCAGTTCCCCATCGATGAATCCCTGTAACACCGATTGATCCGCATCTATTCCTGAAACAAGCCTTGATGCTAAATCATTGGATTGTGCAGGCGACTTTTTCTTAGAGCCGTCTGAAAAAAGCTGGAATACTTCGCCCAAATTAGCTTTGGCTTGTGACGGCCCAATCGGCATTAAATTAGGGAGTAAGTTTTGATCCGGGAGTGTTTGCTGTTGAACTACTAATTTAGCCAATGGTTCAGTGGTAAATGGAAACATGTCCCAACCAAGCACAATTAGTACACCCCTCAAATAATTGTACAGTGGCTCATCCCCATAAACCTGATGAAGTGCCATCCGAAGCCATGCAGCGGATTCGCCATCCCTCTCGGGTGTCGAGTCAGCAGTGTCCTCCCTATTTTCAAGAAGTGCCTTACGCACGTTTTTCTCAGCATTTGTTTTCTCTGCAGCAGTCACATTCATTCCAAGCGCCTGCATGAACATCAAAAGTCCCGCGGCTTTCAGGCCGTCATTACTTGACTTTGAATTATGCGCCAGGCTTCTTCTAATGAGTTTTTCATCATTTACGTCTTCGGAGTCGATTCCAAGCCTGCTGAGATGATATCGCATTTTTGCAAGTTTATATCCCGCTGCTGCCCTTTGAGTTACAGTCCCTTTCCTGCTACCCCTTCTATACTCCTCCAACTCATGCAGCCAAATATTCTTATCAATCTCAGAAACATTGGTCGGTATTTCAAATTGCTTAGCAAGCGAATGCACTTCAAGAGCCTTGATTGGTTGGTTTTTTTCGTAAAACGTGGGCTCTGCTCGCGTATTTTGAGCTACTCTCAGTTCTTTGTAGTGTTCCGGTTCCTGTCGTGGCTGAGAGGTCACCTTAAGCAAATCCCCGTCGATTCTCATCCTCCATCTTCTAGGGTTTTGTCCGTCCTTCTTGTTCGCAGTCACCATCCATTCCTTTCCCGTTTTGATGACTTCCACATTGGTGACTGAGTACTGCTTTCCCTGGTCATCTAGCGGCCAAAGGGTGATTACCTGAAGAATCCTCTTGAATGCATGGTCTACTTCTTGTGGGTCCGTTATTTCCCCAAGAGTAAATGCCACCTTAGGCCCGTAGTCTTTTAGGGCCTTAGGAACCAACTTAGCATCCCTCTCAAAAAGAATGGTCGGCAACCCGCATCCCTTCATGAAGGAATGCATGCACAAGACACCATATCCGTCCCCCCCGTTAAGTGTTCTTTCTTTCCGGAGTCTGGTCTCCATCATATCCCAGTCGTCGACAACCCTTAACTGGTCCTGTGAAAACTGGGCCCTTATTCGAGGGGTTGACGGTTCTATCGGTTCGTGCGGGACAGACACATCAAATATCGGGCATTATCGGATAATTAAATACCACCTACCCTCATATAATCAACCGTGACAATCATACTGGACGGCAGAGCGGTTGCAGCCAAACATATGGGCAAACTTAAGGCGCAGGCAGCCAAACTGAAGGCCAAGCCCGGCCTTGCCGCCATCCTTGTCGGATCGAATCCTTCCAGTCAGCTTTATGTGAAGCTGAAGGAGAAGGCGTGCGACGAGGTAGGTTTCTATTCTGAGCGGCATGAGCTTCCGGCCGACGCCACTGAGAAGGATCTCATCGTCCTCATACAAAAACTGAACACCGACCCGAAGATCCACGGGATCCTTGTGCAGATGCCGCTTCCGAAGCACATCGACGTCAGGAACGTGGTGAAGGCGGTCTCGCCGGGGAAGGACGTCGACGGATTCCATCCCTACAACAACGGAGCCGTCATGGACGGCGAGGAACTCCTCGTCTCAGCCACTCCTAAGGGCATCATCCAGCTCCTGGAGGAATATGGCATAATCCTCGAAGGCAGGGAGGCAGTCATCGTCAACCACACCATCGTCCTCGGCAGGCCCCTTTCGATGCTCCTTCTAAACCGCAACGCCACCGTCACAGTCTGCAACCATAAGACCCGCGACCTCAAGAAGCACACCCTCCAGGCCGACATCCTCATAAGCGGTGCGGGAGTCCCCAGCCTGATTAGGGCTGACATGGTAAAGAAGGGAGCGGTCGTGATAGATGCTGGGATAAGCTTCGTCGACGGCAAGATGGTTGGCGACGTCGACTTGGAGACAGTGAAGGAGAAAGCATCACACATCACCCCGGTGCCCGGTGGCGTTGGGCCGATGACAATTGCCGCCCTCTTGGAGAACACCCTTATTGCAGCGGAAAAATCGAAGTGATTTTTTAACTCGCCTATCCTTAGTCTTTTACTGGTGTTTGGCTTGGTTGCCTCTCATGCTCTGATAAGCGTCTATGACAAGGCGGGCGTCGTCGATTTTGCTAGGGGTCTCCATATACTCGGGATAAAGATCATCTCCTCCGGCGGCACCGCAAAGGTCCTGAAGGACGCCGGCGTCCCCGTAATCCAGGTCTCGGACCACACCGGCCTCCCTGAGATGCTGGACGGGCGCGTCAAGACCCTCCACCCGAAGGTCCATGCCGGCATCCTCGCAGTAAGGGGGAATAAGGAGCACATGGACAAGATCCGCCAGCACAACATCCCCCCAATCGACATCGTCGCAGTCAACCTCTACCCCTTCCAGTCCACGATCGAACGGCCTGATGCGAGCTTCGAGGATGCGATAGAGAACATCGACATAGGCGGGCCGTCCCTCGTCCGTGCCGCTGCGAAGAACCACAACGACGTCGCTATAGTCGTGGACCCCGCGGACTATGGTCTCGTCCTTACTGAGCTTGAGGCCGGGTCAGTGACTGACGGGACGAAGAGGGCTCTAGCCCTCAAGGCATTCGCCCACACCGCCGAATACGATGCGATAATACACAGGTATCTGGCTGGGCAGTTTCTCCCCGGGAGATTTCCGAACGACCTCATCATCCCGTTAAAGAAGGCATATGACCTACGCTACGGGGAGAATCCCCACCAGAGGGCGGCATTCTACACGGACGGCTCCGGGGAATGCTGCGTAGCCAATGCGACGGTCATATCCGCCGGCAAGCAGCTTTCCTTCAATAACATCATCGACGTGAACGCCACCTTGGAGCTGGTGAAGGAGTTCGACGAGCCTGCGGCGGTCATCGTAAAGCACCTGAACCCCTCTGGCGTCGGTGTCGCAGCGGACATCGCCTCGGCGTACAAGCTGGCGCACAGCGCCGACCCGCAGAGCGCCTTCGGTTGCATCGTCGCACTCAACCGCGAACCTGACGAGGCGGTCGCGAAGGACATCACGTCCACGTTCGTCGAAGTCGTCGCAGCCCCGTCTTTCCCGAAGGAGGTGCTACCCATATTCGCCAAGAAGGAGAAGATGCGCCTCTTGGAGACCGGCCCAATCAGGAAAACATCGGAGAAATCCCTGGACTACCGGGGGGTTGTCGGCGGCCTTTTGGTGCAGACACTGGACCTGCGGGAGCTCACGGAGAAGGACCTCAATGTCGTGAGCAAGAGGAAGCCGTCAAGGGACGAGACAGATGCGATGCTCTTCGCCTGGAAGGTCTGCCGCCACACCAAATCCAACAGCATCATATTCGCCAAGAAGGACCACACCGTCGGCGTGGGTGCGGGCCAGATGAGCAGGGTCGACGCCGTGAAGATTGCGGCCATGAAGGCCGGGGCTCTTTCGAAGGGGGCTGCGATGGCCTCGGACGCGTTCTTCCCGTTCCGCGACGGCGTCGACGAAGCCGCCAAGGCAGGCATTACCGCGGCCATACATCCAGGCGGCTCCATCCGGGACGCCGAAGTGATACAGGCCGCGGACGAGCACGGGATGGCGATGGTGTTCACGGGCGTCAGATGCTTCTTGCACTAGATTTTATACTACTACCTCAAATACGCTTCATGGCAGTCGATTACGAGTCAATGAAGGGCCAGATCCTCTCCTGGCTGTCCGAGGAGGGGTTCCATCTGGATATGGGAGAGGCTGACGAAGAAGGAGCTGTTCGACGAACTTGAGGAGATATCGGCGAAAAAGGAGGCTGTTAGGTACTTCTGCTACCGTCAGCTTGGCATACGCCACAAGGAGCTCTTGACCGACTCGAAGGAGACTAACGACAAACCCCCCCGGATGCATATATGCGCTGAAGGATAGCAGGAAAAAAGACCCTGTATATGCCTCAGCTGGGGCTGGAATGCCCCATCCAGATGCCATATATACCTTCCCTCCCAATTATCTATGGGATCCTCAAAAGTGTGATGGATACAGTACTAGGGGTACTGTGGGTTAAAGTCGGTTGGTTGGCGTAACAGGGTGTAATAAGATAAAAAAATCGGGAGTTACCTGCCCTGAGGATCCCAAAAACAAGCCTACGCCGCCTGTAGGTACCTTCCGAGGTCTTCGACTTTCCAGAACACGCCGTTTTCTTGGAGTATTTCCTCAGGGTAGAGTTCCCTGTTGTTGAGGTTGTTTTTATCGGATACGCCGACCAGGTCCACTACGACGGGATCTTCAAGGATGGGGTTCATGCCTTCGAAATAGACGACGGCCTTGCCTCCCTTGACGCCGTCGTTTACCAGCTTTGCCATAGTCTCTCCGATTTTTCGCCCCATTATCATATCGTATTCGGTCGGCGTAGCCCCCCGTGCCTCATAGTTTTCAAGAAGCTGGTTGACTTTGCTGGCGCCCGCCAACTTCTCTAGCGCCTGCATGATGAACCTGCCAATCCCCGCGAGCTTTTCGACGTTATCGTGGGGGTCGAGTTTGCTCTCCCATATGGTCTTGCCGAACTGCGCAGCAAGCTCGCGGTCTTCCAGCATCTTCTTCAAATCGGCTCTGGGGTCGTTCTCGTCGACGACCTCAACAAGTCCCGGTATGTCCTCGACCTTTAGTTCACGGCTCAGCCACTTCCGTTTCAGTCCCTGGTCCTTCACAAGCCTGTTCATCTCATACTTCAGCTCGGGCGGCATGAAACCTTCTGCTGCGACAACGACGATGTGCCCCTCCCTACTATTTATCGCCCTCGCCTCGGCTGCCAGGCTCCTGAATGTCGTCGGCTTCTCGGGGACGAGTATCATAATCCCTCGCCGGTATTCGGTGACTTTCCTCCTCTCCTCCGCCGGGAGTTCGTCGAAATTCGCCGGGTATCGGCGTGCCGCCTCGTATGCGAGTTTGCCCGCTCCCCGCCCGAATGTCTCGACCACATGCCATTGGTTGTGGGTGTCGGCATTCTGGGCTGCGGCCCAGACGGCCCTCTGATAGTCTCTGACTGCGGTGTTGAAGCCGAGCATCTGCGCAGGCCTGCCTGCGATCCATCCGTCTCCGTCTATGCTCTTGAACGTTCCCACCACTATCTTGTCCGGGAACCTCCTGGCTATCCTCTCAAGGAGAGCGAGATGGTCGTTGCCGCCGGTGCCATAGAAGAACATGAACGGTCTGATGTTCTCCGTCGCATTCGCCTGCTCCTCCTCCTGCTTAGCCCTCTTGCCGGGGTCTGTGTCGAACTTCTTTGGGAAAGGATCCTCCCTCGCAGACCCGTAGGGCGTGCTGGATTGGCCTTCGAAGTCGTCGGCAGCGAGTCCGTCGACTATTATCAGTTTCTCATCGAATCCTTCCGGCTTCGTCTTCAACCCTTTGCCGGCGTTCCTCACCCCCAGCATCGTCAGTTCGGGGTTCAGGTTGTGCTGCAATGAGGCCAGGAAATCCGCTATCCCTGCGCAGTCTCCGCCGCCGGTGATGCCTATCCCCGTCTTGGACCTGTCCAATGCGCCGAGGATCTCCTCATGGCTCATCACTATCAGGCGGCCGCTCGACACTCCCTCGACCATGTCTTTGTCAGTGAGCCTTCTCTTGCCCGCGGTCTCTTTGTCTCCTTCCGGCTGGACCTTGAATTCGTAAAGGCCTTTGGTCCTGAGGACTCTTTTACCGCTGGTGGACAGTCTCTCTAAGACTTTCCCTGTATCCCTGTCGATTATGAAATAATTCGTCCCCAGAGTCAGCTTAGGGGCGGGAATCCCAAGGTCTTCCCGGCCTTCCACCGGGGGTTTTACCGCCTCTTTCATCATATTATTAATGGGATTATACGAAAATATATCCATTTTTATCCCCCCTTCGATACTCTATTATGGCCTCATCTGTTTACCTGTGGAGCGATGTCTCCAGGCTCAGGGATGGGGCATCAGAGTGTTTCAAGATAATACGCGACGTTCTCTGCCCGGGCATGGTCGGCTTCAAGGTCCACTTCGGCGAGGAGGGCAATAAAACACACGTCAAACCGGAGTGGCTCAGGGATGCGAAGACCATCTTCGACAGGCCGGTCTTCGTCGAATGCAACGTCATGTATCGGGGCTCAAGGACGAGGAAGGCGGACCACGTCGCCACTGCGAAGAGGCACGGGTTCGGCTTCATCGACATAGACATACTCGACGGCGAGATGGGGGAGGCATCGATGGAGGTCCCGGTGAACGTCGGCCGCACGAAGGCCGCTAAGCTCGGAGCCGGATTGGAAAAATACGACCGACTCGTCTCGGTCTCGCACTTCAAAGGCCACATGGCGACGGGATTCGGCGGAGTTCTGAAGAACATCGGGATGGGCCTCGGCTCACGCGGCGGGAAGATGGACATGCACTCCATCATATCCCCGATAGTGAATGGCGCCAAATGCGTCGCATGCGGGACCTGTGTCGCCGACTGTCCCGTCGGCGCCATCACCCTCGGCGACGTGGCAGCCATCGACTCGGGCAAATGCGTCGGCTGCGCCCACTGCATCGCCGTCTGCCCGAGGGGGGCATTAGACATACCCTGGAACATGTCGAATGAGGTCAACAACGTCCTAATGGAGAAGATAGCGGAATACGCCCTGGCGGCGGTCAGGGGCCGCAGGTGGTGGCATATGAACTTCATAACCGACCTCACATACGACTGCGACTGCATGGGGACTGACCAGAAGCCGTTCATGAAGGACATAGGCATCGTCCTGAGCGACGATCCTGTGGCATGCGACCAGGCCGCCTTCGACCTCGTCAAGGAGAGGAGCAACGGAAAAGACCCGTTCCTCAAGAAACACGAAATCGACGGGACCCACATACTTGAATATGCCGAAAAGATCGGCCTTGGAAAAAGGGCATATGCCCTCAAGCCAGTCTCACGCAGTTAGGATGCCGAGGCCGCGAATGTATCCCCTATCCAGCTGTTTGAGGTTGTTGTCGTGCTCCGTCATCCCCCTAATCTGGTCAAAAGGTGTGAATGTGGCCTCCATTCGGCTTGGATCCATCAGCAGCGGGTCTTCCCCGGCCTTGTAGACGACTGTCGTGAGGCCCGACTTGCCTTCCATGAGTTTTTCGCCGGCTAACTTTCCCGTCCTTTCGCCAAGAGCCCTGTCTGATGGTATGGTCTCGCCTGTTCGCGCCTCGTATCTGATCTCCACGTAGTTTGTCTTTATCCCTGCAAGCACATTCACGATGGCATCGACTATCTTCGGTATCATCTTTACGTGGGTGTGGCCCCAGGCATCCGTTTTCGGCTCGATTACCGCATCATTGATGAACTCGAGGCCCACGTCAGGCCTGGCTTTGAAAACCTCCCCCAGCTTTTCGTCTACAATGACGCCCTCAAACTCGCCTTTTTGCGCCTTGGCCATGACCTTCGCCTTCCATTCCCTTAATGCGTCCGGTCCTTCGGCCTCTTTTTGTTTGAGTATCCTGTTGAGTCTTCTGCCTTCATTATCCACTTCGACTATCATCGCCCCCTCCGAGCACGCCACACCGACAGTCTTGTCTCTGCCCCTGCCGTATACGAGTTTGACGGCATCCACGAGCTGTTGTATCGTGACTTCCTCCTCGGGTACGAGGCCGATCTGCTTTGACCCCAGGCCGTCCATCTTGTTCTCCAGGTCTCTTGTCAGGATACCCTCCTCCCTCATCCTCTGCTTATAGGCTTCGTCGCATCTGATCGCGCCAAGGACGGTCCATCCCGCTCCCCTTCCGAAGAAGAACCCGACAACCCCCCTCCCCGCTCCCGCTGCGCTTTGAAATTCGTCGAACCAGTGTCTGCGCATGGCGTGGGCTGTTGAGAGATAGCCGAGCATCAGCGAATTGACGGTTGTGCCGTCAGCCAGCTGTATCCCCAGGTCGTTGTCCATGCTTTTTGGGGTGACGCCGACGGGGATGTTCCCGTATCTTCCGGGGTCCTCTCGCATGAGGTCGTATACCCTCTTAAAGTTCTTGGAAAGGTCTCCCCCGCCCGTGCCGTAGATTATTCCCACCCCTTCGTGGTTCTCCATGAATTGCGTCTCCTCGGGTGAGCCAAACCCAGGCTTGATCCTGGACATTCCAAGCGGCGATCCGGCGGTGTGTCCGATCCTCTCACGGACATGCGCCGCATTCAGGACGGTTAATGATCTAGCGAACTCCCCCTTTTTCTTCACCGCACTCCCAAACCCCTGCCAGGACCCCAAAACAACATACTCGTCGGATATGGCGTCGCTGACTGTGGCTATGTTGACTCCGAAAGACGATCCCTCCCCTCCGCAGGTATGGAACATGGCTAGTTTGCTCCGGTCGCCGCCGATGCCGTTCAAAAAAATCTCTTCAGGCGTCGTCGCGATTATCTGCCCTGTCCTGGCAAGTTCCTCAAAATGAAGCAGTTGATTCAGCCTTTTCGGGTCTTCTTCCGTAAAGGAACTATCCCGTTCCCCGACGACATATTGCATCCCCCCCTTCGAGTCAATGACCGGCCCCCTCATAATCTTGCCGTCCATGACGAGCTCACTGCCCGGTTTTTTCAGGTAAACAATCTGGTCGTCCTGCAGAGCCAAAACAATCTCGGGCAGCGGCATCTGTCCGAGGGGTTGAATCCCGGTTGGCGAACTGGTATTGTCTGGCATAGCTACCCTTTAGGAAGAATAGATATTAATCCCTGTAACTCCTCTTTTTTCGCCAAATCCTGCCAGGCCTCGTCATGGAAAGAAGCGGCGGCGGTAATCCCCGAGACCCCTTATTAATCCTTAGCCTGCCAGTATCTTAGATATACTTCTGTGCGATATGGCTCACGGCAAAATCCAGGCCCTAAATGACGATGAGATGAGGCGGCTCATCTTGGGGCAGGACCCCCTCAACGACACGCGTATAGGGGCTCCCCAGCAGGAGCTGAGGCTCGGGCAGCTGAACTGCTTCCGCAGGATGGATGACCCCCTCTCCCAGACCATGGCGCGGGAGATCAGGGATGAATGCAGATTCGACACCTTCGACAGGGTGATGCGGGCTCTCGTATACGATGGCATGGGGCCGTTGAACGCCGAGGACATGGGTGTTTGGGTGTCGTGGCTCCTGCAGAATGTCCCGTATGAGCGGAAAGACGGCGAGAAAGTCCTTACCGCCAAGTCCAGGATGTCCAACAGCCACCGCGATGCGACCACAAGGCTCGGATGCTGGCATTTCGCAGCGTCAAGGGATGCCGACCCTCAGATGAAGGCTGATGTGGGGATTGTCATGCGCACGTCACTTGAGTCGTTCTTCCGGGGAGCGGACAGGGAACATCCCTCAAACGTCTTAAAAGGATTTGGCGGCCTCGAAAGGGCTGTCGAAGGCTTGAAGGTCATTTCACAGCCCCTCCCGCCGGATTTTGACATATTCGATCCGGTGGACGACAGGAGCTACCTGACCCCTGCCGGTTTGGAGGAGGCGAAAAGGCCGGGCGCCTCGAATCCGAGCGAGGGTTGGTACAGGGAACCCGGGACGCTAAGGAGCGTTGACCTAGCCGCGTTGAAAGGGACAGACACCACATACGGACACTATGAGCGCCGAGTAGCATCTCGCATGGGTCGTGGGATCGGTTACGTGAGGGAGTGTCTGCTCGATATCAGGGTCAAGAATTTGGAGTCTGCGCTGAAGCCGGCGCCAGCGGCCAAACCCGTCCCAGGAGCGGTCGAGCCGGTATGGCGTGAGCCTCAATTGGCATCCGCACCCCCCCAATGGAATGGTATTTCGTTGGCTGATAAACTCATGGAACTCGGAGCAAGATTCGGAAGCGTCGCACACGGACATGAATCGCGGGGGCTGGCCGAATGCTTTAATCTTGAGGCGGCAGGCCAGCATCAGGCCTTGGCTGAAGAGCTCATGGGCGTCATCGAATGCCAGCTCGGCATCGAAATACCGAACGTCCGCGAGATAGGGATACCTCTGGAAAAAAGGATTATCCGGGTCATGGCCCAATGCATGAAAATCGGGCGCAAAGACGTCTCGAATCCCGTTGCCGAATTTGCGATACGATATAAGAAGCCGGGCGAGGAAGACATCGCCATTGAAAGGCTCCTCGACGCAGTCGATCTGCTTTCTAGGCCGAAGAGCCAGGACGCGTGACCTGCCGAGAAGCCGCGTAACTTTCTCCACTCTTTTATCCGCATGTTCTTTAATCACTTTTATGGATTCGGACATCGACATCGCACACAAGGTTGCTCTGAGGCCGATCGGCGAGGTTGCGAAGGAGCTTGGAATCCCGGGAGATGACCTGATGCTCTACGGCAAGTACAAGGCCAAGGTCTCGCTGAAGCTCCTGAAGAGGCTTGACGCCAAAAAGAGCGGGAAATTGGTTCTAGTCACGTCGATGAATCCGACGCCTGCAGGCGAAGGCAAGACCACCACCACAGTCGGGCTGGCCCAGGCCCTCAGAAAGATTGGCATAAAGTCGACGGCGTGCCTGAGGGAGCCGTCCCTAGGCCCCGTCATGGGCGTCAAAGGCGGCGCGGCCGGGGGAGGATTCAGCCAGGTGCTTCCGATGGAGGACATCAACCTCTACTTCACAGGCGACATACCGTCGGTCTCCGCAGCCAACAACCTCCTCTCAGCACTGATAGACAACCACATATTCCAAGGCAACGACCTAAACATAGATCCGACCAAGGTCGTCTGGAGACGAGTCACCGACATGAACGACCGAAGCCTTCGGAGGATATTCATCGGCCTCGGGGAATCGGCGGGCCTGGCCAGGGAGGACAAGTTCGACATCACCGCGGCAAGCGAGGTCATGGCGGTCCTGTGCCTGTCGGAGAGCTACCACGACCTCAAGGAGCGTCTCGGCAGGATGGTCGTCGCATACACGTTCTTCGGAAAGCCTGTCAGGGCGTCAGACCTCAAGGCCGAGGGGGCGATGGCTGCGCTTCTTCGCGACGCGCTCAACCCAAACCTTGTCCAGACCCTTGAAGGCGGGCCGGCGTTCATCCACGGCGGCCCGTTCGCGAACATAGCCCACGGGACGAATTCCATAATCGCCACGAAGATCGCTTTGAAGTTGTCCGACGTCGTCGTCACCGAGGCGGGATTCGGAGCCGACCTCGGCGCGGAAAAATTCCTCGACATAGTCTGCCCGCAGGCGGGTTTCCGGCCAGACGCCGTCGTCCTCGTCGCCACTGTCCGGGCTATCAAGCACCACGGCGGCGCTAAGGATTACTCGAAGGAGGACATGGCGGCATTGGAAAAAGGCTTCCAGAACCTGAAGAAGCAGATGGAGAACGTAGGCCAGTTCGGCGTCCCCCTCGTCGTCGCGCTCAACCGGTTCTCGACCGACACAGAAAAGGAGCTGGATTATGTCCTCGGCGAATGCAGGAGGCTCAAAGTCGATGTCGCGATGTCCGAAGTCCACGCAAAAGGCGGGCAAGGCGGGCTCGATCTGGCGAAGAAGGTCGTCGCCGCGTTTGAAAAACCGAACGCATACCGCAGGCTATATGACCCGGAAAAGCCGATAAAGGAAAAGATCAAGGCGATTGCGACGAAGATCTACGGAGCAGACGACGTCAAATTCACCGAGGAAGCCAACAATCTAATGGGCCTTTTGGAGAAGCAGGGGTTCGCGAAGCTGCCCATCTGCATGAGCAAGACCCAGAAGAGCCTCTCGGACGACCCGAACCTCCTTGGCGCACCTAAGGGATTCACGATAACCGTCAGCAAGATAAAGGCCTCGGCGGGCGCCGGATTCCTCGTCGCCTACTGTGGCAAGATACTGACGATGCCAGGCCTTCCAAAGAAGCCGGCGGCGGAGAACATCAGCATAGACGACGAAGGGATGATACACGGGCTGTTCTAATCGAGTCTCCTGTAATTGTCGAGTATGTCCTTGAGGGGGCCGTACTGCCTCGCAGCCGGGCTTTCGCGGAATCGCCCGTCAGCCTCCCTGAGTTTAGCATGCGCTGCCTTGAGGCCGTCGATTTCGGCTGCAGGGAGTCCGTATCTCCCGGGTGTTTCGATCATGCGGGACAGCATCGTATCCAGGTCCTTGCCGCATGATGCGATGTTGCGGAAGAGTTCCGGTATCACCGGCACGTTGTTGGGGTAGTCGGCCTCCCACCCGCTCCACCAGTATGGGCATGATATGAGAGAAAGGCCGTAATTCTCCCATGCTGCGCTCAGTTCCCTGGGCAGGTCCTTCTCCTTCATTCCGGTGTTGTGCTTGGAGAGAAGTGCGGTGGCCTCAAGCAGCGGTTTATTGTACTCGGAGAGCGTGCCTCCGACGATGTCCCTCAGCCATTGAGTCCTCGGATTGATCCATAGGCCGAATCCGCCGCTCCAGCTGGCGTCGTGCGGGCGCTTCTGCGATTCTGTCGCGGCGCCGACCATGTCGAGGGTCCTATGGAACGACGCGGTCTTTATTCCGAAATCCCCGAGGGTTTCAAGGAACGTGAGGAAGGGGTAACCCTCTCCTGGATGGTGCAGGCCGATGAATTCGGCGTCATTGGCGAGGATTATGGCGGAGTCCCTGCCTTCATATAGCGGATCTCGCCAGATCGCCTGCTCCCGGTTCGTGCCGAAGAGGTCGCATGCGAAGAGGCCGAAGAGCCGCTTCGCCTCCTGGTTAGCCCATCCTTCCTCCCTTTCGGGATTCAGCCCGGAGGGGTCCCTTTTTGCCCTCTCGTCGTCAGACAATGGGTCGCCCCTGTTGGTCACCTTGAAGGCCATGGTGTCGCATGCGTTGAACGCGCGGAAGAATGCGGTCAGGTCGACGGGCGGGTCTGCTGACTGGAACCGCACAGCCCTGCTTATGTCAAAGCCGTCGTTGTGGTGGTTTGAGTCGAAGCACACTATGAACTTCACGCCGTGGTCCTTCTGTACCTTCGTCAGCACCTCGAGCAGGTCGCCGGTCTTCGCTTGCTCGGGGATGTGGAGGCACACCTTCCCGTCCCTAGGCTTGAAGTGCTTTAGATAATACTCCAGCGAATGTGAGTATTCCCTATGAAGGTCGTCCTTCGACAGAAGCGGGGCGATGGTGTGGTGGGCGTTGGAGAGGCCGACGTCCAGGGCGCCGGATTCATGTGCGCGCCTCACCCTCTCGAAGACGTTCGGATAAAACTGCCTCACGAGCCTGAATGTAGTCTCGGGCATCGTGAGGGTCAGGGGGCTCGCGACGCCCTTTTCGGTTAGCATCTCCCCCATCACGACGATCTGTATCAGGGTATTTCGGACGAATTCGCCGAAATAGGTCACGGCCCCACCACTCTCGTTTGGGCTCGGGGTCTGGCTCACGAACTCCTTCACCCTGTCTATGAACTCGTTCCCCTGGATGGTCGAGCCGGCGAGGGAATACACCCCCGCGAGGTCCGACGTTTTGCGCACGACGCTCCTGTTCACGCGGGGCTGATACGCCTGGAGCTCGACGCCGACGACTGCGGTTCCAAGCTTCAGCGAATGGTCTCCTCGCACCAGCGTTGCCTCCTGGGCTTCGAGCTTCCCGTATTCTTCCCTGGCGCCTCCGTCGCCTTCCAATATCGCATCGACGTCCTTCGGATTTATCTTTCCCTTAATCCGTGAATAGTACGCCAGCTGGCCTTTCGTGTAAGACGGCAGGCTTCGGGCAAAGTCAACGGACCTCCTGCCGAGCATTGGCCCATCGATGATTCCGGGCAGCCGGGAGGCTTCGACATCGCCTTTGTCGCGGGGGCCCGCCAACGACTCGCCGGAGCTTGCCATAGTAACCTTAGGGCATCCTGGGGATATATCCTGGGCGAGCGCCAAAGGCATGGTGAAGGGTCATCCTATGCCACTATTAATCCAATGCCTTCCCAAATCCTACAATATGGCGTTGATCGAGAGGACCGCAGATGGGCGGCTTAAGGCCACCGTATCGGAGGCCGACCTACGGAATGCAGCCCTGTTCGATCTGCTCCCGAAGGCGAAGACGGGGCGGCTAGAGCCCAAAGACGTGCCAAGATTCCTGAGGCTTTTTGACCTAAGGCAGCTGGCCGGCCTCGGGGCTTCCCTTCACCCTGCGGGCGGGCAGATGGAGGCCCGCACCAGGGCCGAGGCGACTGGGATCTACCTCCATGCCGCGGTGTTCTCCGCGTTCCCCGAGGATGAGATTGAGTCGAATGTTCCGATCCGCGAACTGGAGCTGATGCGGGCAGACGCCAAGAACATTGATCAGAGGATAGATCCTTTCCGGAAGATTGCGCGCGACCTCACAGTCGAGCTGTCCGAGGAATCGGATGTCAAAGCGGCGGTGGCAGGCGTCCTCAGCGATTTTAAGCCGTTATTCATTGGCGAAGCTGGGGGGAACCTGCTTGCGCGGGTCCGCACCAGACACCTCGGCAGAGATTTCGAGGAAGAATATAACCTGTTCCTTGCGCGTCAGCAGCACCCGGCGCTTGCCACAGTGGAGGCCCCGCATTTCATCAGGGATCGTGTGAAGATGGCACTTGCCGTGGAGAACGGGATGAGGGGCGGGATTGACCCCAAGGCTTATCTCCGGTCGAGGATGTACTTCTACCGGGTCTTCGGCGACCATTTCCATAATCAGGACCTGGACCCGAAAAGAATCATAATAGGCCAGGGACGGCTTTCTGAGGCAGGCAGGGAAGACATAGTCGTCCTCAGCGGGCTGAAACTGGAAACCGCCGACGGCAAAAGGACGTTCGTACGGGCCAGTCTCGCAGGAGCAGACATGGTCTTCTACCACAGCGCCTCCCGGAAGCTCTGGAGGAGGGTCGAAGGGTTCGAACAGCGAAAGATCCTGCAGCCTACCGCCCCGGACGCCCTCAACCTGAGCGACGATCTTGGCAGGAGGCTGG
Organism: Candidatus Altarchaeota archaeon; assembly: GCA_043800705.1. Lineage (GTDB taxonomy): Archaea > Altiarchaeota > Altiarchaeia > IMC4 > SCGC-AAA252-I15 > JAHIYG01. The sequence continues at coordinate 49,163 of JAZDMS010000034.1, read as the reverse complement.
ACGAATCCCTTAAAGGGGTCAAACTCAAGAGCAAAAAATCCATAGATGAGCTTGGCGCATGGTTGGATAAATCTGGCGTCCCGGGATTCTATGAGCTGAGGGACGTCGTCGACACGGAAAGGTATGGGGTATTCAACCCCCTCTACGGGATCGAGGCAGGCAGTCGATATGAGGCGGCAGCCGACGCCTGGTTCAGCAAAAACCTGGCAAAACTCAGGGGCGAATAATCCCTTAATACGCCCTTCGCTTATGAGATATAGTGGACTACGATTCGTCGCTTTCCTATCTCAAGGGGCTTGAGCGGCTTGGGATCAGGTTCAGGGTCGAGAACACTCGCGACCTCCTGTCCGCAATCGGATTCGAATACGGCGGGCGGGTCGTACACATAGCGGGCACCAACGGCAAAGGAAGCTGCGCCGCCACCCTCGCGAGGATCCTCCGGGAGGACGGGAGAAAAGTCGGCCTCTACACGTCGCCGGAGCTGGTAGAGTTCAAGGAGCGGATAGTCGTCGACGGCAGGCAGATCCCGAAGGACGAGTTCGCCAGGATCACCGGCCTCTTGAAGCCCGTCATCGAGTCGATGAAGGAGCCTCCGACGTTCTTCGAGGCGACGACCGCGCTCGCACTCAAATATTTCGCGGACGAGAAGGTAGACGTCATGGTCTTGGAGGCCGGCATGGGCGGAAGGCTAGATTCCACGAATGTGATGCCTTCAAAACTATCAGTCATCACCAACGTCGCCCTCGACCACATGCAACACCTGGGGAACACCGTAGAGCAGATAGCGAAGGAGAAGGCGGGGATCATCAGCGCAGGCGGGACCCTGATAACCGCGGCTAAGGGTGGGGCATTGGACGTGCTGGCCGCGGAATGCGAGGCGAAGGGAGCGAATATGGCGCGTGTCGGATATGACGCGTGGCCAGAGTCGGTCTCGACATCCATCGACGGGACATCGTTCGGTTTGAGGACGTCGCGCAGGGATTACGCGCTCCGTTCGGGTCTGAGGGGCGCCTTCCAGGCAAAAAACATAGCCTGTGCAGTCCTCGCCGCCGAAGAGCTGGGCGCGTCGGAAAAATCAATACTCTCCGGCGTCTACAAGGCGAAATGGCCCGGCCGCCTCGACGTCGTGCAGAGGGATCCGACCGTCATACTCGACTGCGCCCACAACCCGGACGGGGTCGCAAGGTGCATGGAATTCGTCAAGGGGCTGGAATACTGCAGGCTCATCGTCGTCGCGGGATTCTCGAAGGACAAAGACTGGCCGAAGATGGCCAAGACGCTCTCCGAGGCGGACATGTTCATCGCAACCGAATACGCCAATCCGCGCTCGCTTAAGGCGAAGGATATCCTGACGGCAGTCAAAGGGGAGCCGGCATCAACGGTCAAAGAGGCAGTAAGCCTAGCATTGTCTAAGGCGAAGAAGGACGACATCATACTGGTGACCGGGTCGATATATGTGGTCGGCGAGGCGGTCGTGCTCTGGGATAGGGCCTAAGTCACCTGCACCTGCACGCTGGTCCGCCTCCTATGCTGCTCTGGTAGACGCACCTTGTGTCTTCGCTGATGCAGCATCCCGTAACACAGGTCCTCGGGCTCGGATACTTGATGTCGTAGCAGGACTGCATGCAGGGGGCAGTCGACGTCGTAGTGGTTGATGTCGAAGTGGTCGTGGCGGTCGTCGATGTAGTCGAGGTCGTGCTGGTGGACGTCGTCGATGTCGACGATGTGGTGGATGTCGTCGCCGACGTCGATGTGGATGCCGTCGTGGTCGAGGGAACCGGCGCATCCGTCGCATTCGCCGACTCGGCCTTCTGTTTGGCGACGTATTCCCCTATGACCTCGTCCTCCTGGGTTCTGTCATCGTTCGTCGCGTTTTTCTCGTCCTGCCCCCATGACAGGCACCCGGAAATCAGCAGGACGGCGAACAGGAAGGTGAAAATCCTCATACCCTATAATTAAATACAGGGCGCTTAATATTCCATACAGATGGCCAACATCGGAGTCCTCTCTTCGGGCCGCGGCAGCAACCTCCAGGCGATCATAGACTCCGTCGAATCAGAGTTTATCCCCCGCTCGAGGATAGTGGCGGTAATATCGGACAAGGCGGACGCATACGCCCTCGAGAGGGCGAAAAGCCACGGCATAGAGGCGTTGCATGTCGACCCCGAAGATTTCATGACCCGGCAGGAATACGACCGGAAGGTGGCGGACCTGCTCATCAGGAGGAAAACCGACCTGGTCCTTCTCGCAGGCTACATGCGCATAGTCACCCCCGTCCTCTTGGACGCGTTCAAGAACAGGGTCATGAACATCCACCCCGCGCTCCTTCCGAGCTTCCCGGGACTGCACGCCCAGAAACAGGCCATAGAGTACGGCGTCAAGGTCGCCGGATGCACCGTCCACTTCGTAGACTCGGAAGTCGACCACGGCCCGATAATCGTACAGGCCGCGGTACCGGTCCTGGAGGACGACACAGAGGAATCGCTGGCGAAGAGGATACTGGAGCAGGAACACCTCATTTACCCGCAGGCAGTGCAGTGGTTCGCGGAGGGACGGCTGAAGGTCGCAGGCAGAAAGGTCAGGGTTCGCGGGCTGAAACAGGCCGGGAAGACCCTAAGGGTCATCTGAGCGGTCACACTGCAAGAGGGGCGAATCCCATGGCCAGGACGACCAGCGAAAGCCCCCCCGGTATCGTGAGGTTGTCGTCAAATGGGATGAACAACTCTATCAGCGTCCCGACAAAAGCCAATAACCCCGCCTGAAGGGGATCTATCAAGAAGCCCGACACGGCCCAGGATGTCACCAGGAACCCGAACGACCCCTCGAGGCTCCTGTGGCCTACTTTGTGTATGCCCCATCTTCTGCCGACGAGGTTCGAGAAGGCGTCCCCCACGCTGAGTATGAGGATCACGGCGCATGCGTAGTTCACAGGCAGCAGGACTATCGGGGGGATGATGCCGAGGCCGTACATTATCGCCCCCTTGAAGGGGAAGTTCTTGATGTCCTCCCTCCTTTCGAAGTGGTGCATGAGGTGGTTTGAGACCTTCAGATCAGGCCACAGCCTCGGGGTGAAATACAGGAGCATCAGCGCGATCAGAAGCGGAACAAGCACATATAATCCAATGGCCGGCTTAAAAAACCACACTGCGACGGAGATTGCGGAGCCGTTCAGCAAATGGATCAACTGCCTCTTGAATTCGAGCCTGTCCTCATCCAAAACGACCACCAGGACAATATATTGTCGAAACGCGCTATTAAGCCTTTAAACGCCTTTTTTATTCTCCGAAAGCCTCCTTTTATTAGGGGGTTGATGATATTTATGGGTTACAATGGACTTAATGTACTCCCTCTTGACACTCGCGGTATGGTTCCTGTCCACATACTTCGTGGTCCTTGTCCTGCTCGTAGTCTTCGAGAAGAAGCGGGACATAACCTCTTCCAGCTCGCCCGACCACCAGACCCCCTACGTCGCGATAGTGATGCCAGCATACAACGAGGAATCCAGCGTCCTGCCGGCCCTGGAGTCCCTCTGTAGCATAGACTACCCCAAGGACAGATATGAGGTTGTCGTCGTCAACGACGGATCCACGGACAACACGACAAGATACATACAGGAATTCCTTGCCTCCCATAATTCCACGAAGTTCAGGTTCATAGACCGCAGACAGAACAAGGGCAAGGCCCACTCCCTGAACGAGGGGATAAAGGCCTCCGGGGGCGAATTCGTCGCATGCATGGACTCCGACAGCGTCGTCAAGCCTGACATACTCCGGAAGACCGTCGGCTTCTTCGAAGACCCGCAGACGGGGGCGGTCACGGTAAGGGTCCACGTCCAGGAGCCAAAGAACCTTCTCGAGCGGATCGTCGACATAGAATACGTCGTCGGCCTGTCCCTCTCGATGAAGATACTATCCTACCTCGACTGCATGCACGTCACCCCCGGCCCCTTCAGCATATACCGCAGGACCATGATGGAGGAGATAGGGGGATTCAACGTCGACAACATCACAGAGGACATGGAGATTGCCTTCAGGATCCACAAGTCCGACTATAGGATCGCATGCACGCTTCAGACCGGCGTCTTCACCAAGATCCCGTCGACCCTTAAGGGGCTTTACAACCAGCGCAAGAGATGGTATTCGGGCTCCCTCATCACCCTCATGCAGCACAGGGACGTGATGTTCAACAGGAACCTCGGCGCGTTCGGCATGTTCTTCCTGCCAGTCAACTATGCGACCATAACGCTCGGGCTCATACTGGCCGTATACTCCCTGGCACTATTCGTTTCCGCGGTAGTGAAGCAGATAAACTACCTGATAATTACGAACTTCGAGATACTCCCCTTCACGATGCCCGACATAGACATACTCAAGCTGAGCATATTCCACTTCCTCATGGTGACCGCCATATTGTCGGTCCTTTCCCTCACGAAGGCCAGCATGTCGGTCCTCAAGCGGAGGATGCGGGAGAATGTCCAAGGCCTGATCGGCTTCATGCTCTTCTTTCTGTTCTACCAGGTCTTCTGGTTCAGCTCCTTCTATTCTGTCATTTTGGGCAAGAGGGTAAAATGGAGGTGAGCCACTGGGTCTTCGCCAAAGCATTCGTAGTCACGGTCCTGGTGCTTGTGATCATCTATTCGCTGAACGTCTTCCTCAACTCCAAGCGGGAGATAAGCATCACCGACGACATGGACGCGAGCCTCGAGACCATGGAGGAGATGCAGGCGCTCACCTATCTGGCCCCGCTCTTTCACGACAACGAGACCTGCGTCACCCTCAAGTCCCAGCTAAAGCTCCTGGACACGCAGACGTGGAAGCTCGGGAACAAGATAGAGGACTACCACAAGCTCACGCAGGAGTACATGAGCAACCCGGAATACTACAAGCAGAAGAGGAAATTCAACCGCCAGGAGGTCATGTACCTGTCCCTCCTGAGGCAGATCAGGGACAAATGTTCCCTAAACCAGTCCATTATCCTCTACTTCTACTCGAACCCGAAAAAATGCCAACAATGCGACCAGCAGGCGTTCGTCCTCACCCACCTGCACCAGAAGATGGACCAGGAGATATCCATCTTCAGCTTCGACTACGACCTGGACCTCCCGTCAGTGAGCGTCTTGAAGGACGTCTACAACGTTGGTGAACTACCCTGCATAGTCATTGAGGACGGCACATACTGCGGCCTACAGGACAAGGAGACAATAGAGCGGGTCCTCTGCGAGAAGACCCCCTACCTGTCGATTTGCGCGCAAGCCGGCACATAAGATGATCGACGAGATACTGACCATTTTCTTCGTGATTTCGATAGTCACATTCATGCCTTCCACGCTCGTTGCCATCCTGCCGAGGCGGAGACGGATGGAAGGTTTCTATCCCCCTGTCAGCGTCGTGATCCCGGCGCACAACGAGGAGTCCTGCATCGAGTCCACGGTCGACAGCGTCTTCAAGTCGGACTACCCGAACGAGATAGATGTGGTCGTAGTAGACGACGGATCAAGCGATGGAACATGCGATATCCTTTCAAGACTCGCCGGGGGCGACGGACGCATACGAGTGATCAATACGGACCACCTCGGCAAGGCGCTGGCCGTCAACAAGGGCATCATGAACTCGAAAAACGAGATAATCGTGATGCTCGACGCCGACTCGACGCTCTCAAAGGACGCCCTCAGGAGATTCACTGAGCCGTTTATAGACGCCGCGGTCGGGGCGGTATCCGGCATAATCGCCGTCAAGACCAACGGGAACCCGCTGACATGGTACCAGGACTTCGAATACGTCCTGTCGAGCATGTGGCGGTACATCTTCGACCGCGTCGGCGGAACATACATACTCCCGGGCTTCGCGGCCTTCAGGAGGAAGGCCATCGTGGAAGCCGGCCTCTTCGCCACCGACACCCTCTCCGAAGACTGCGACATCGGCCTCAGCATGCGCAAGAGGGGCTGGCAGCTCATCATGAGCGGCGCGACCATGTACACGACCGCCCCGCAGACGCTCGGGGGGATAGCGAAGCAGAGGATACGGTGGGGCAGGGGGGCGCTGCAGGTCATGCGCAAACACAGGGACATGTTCCTCAACCCCCGATACGGCTTCATAGGATTTTACGGCCTCCCTAACCAGCTGTATTTCTACATTCAGGGCTCCGTCATCCTCCCCATAACGTTCTACCAGATATTCCACGGCTACATGATCTACTTCGCCCAGTACGGCAACTACCTCTCCTGGCTCGTCGTGAAATACTTCATCGGCTGGCTGTGCATGTTCGGGACGATAGAATACGTGCATAACACGCTCACGGGCGTCTGGCCGATGAGCGCATCCTTCCCGTATTTCCTCGCATCGATGCTCGTCATAACCGCGTACAACGTCATCGCAGCATTGAGGATGTCGAGGCTCACCCCCAGAGTCCCCCTCGTCCTGTTCTTCTTCTTCCCATACTACCTCTTCACTCTCACTTTCTTCTGCTTCCCGCTGATTCTTGAACTGAACCCGCTAAAAAAGGCCGAAAGCCATGTAAACATATGGGAGAAGACCAGATAGTTTCAGACATTATGCATTGTCCCTATTTGGGCCTGTTGTCCAGCCCATATGACTCAGTAGCGAGGCCAAGACCAACACCTTGAAACTTCAACTATATTACTACCATTTACTCTACCGGTTTTTATTTGCAGCCAACAGATTTAGACCGACGTTCGGCATTGGACGTGAGGTGACACAAAATGAAAAACAAAAACAAACTTGGCATCCTGCTAATATGCCTGGTAATGGGCATGGCAGGCAACGCAAACGCGGCAGACTGGCTGAAGAACCCCGGATTCAACAACCCGACTGCAGCATTCGACACAGGGATAAAGTCAAACCAAGATTACAAATCCGCTCCGTCCGGCTGGGCATGGGGCCTACATGGATACACGTGGGGTGGCACAGGGACAACAATAAAGGAATGCGGCTTCACATCATCGGGCGGCTCAGACTACAAACTCAAGATGTACGGCAAGGACGACTCAGGAAAATACGCAGTCGTAACCCTCATACAAGGCTGGGTGTGGGGCGGCTCTCCGCCAGCATCCTGGAACAGGCCGGTCCCGCTCGCCGTTTACGGGAAGACCAGCATCCCTTTGACGTTGGTCGTCAAACAGAACGGGGGGAACTTTAATGTGCCGACAGGAAAGAGCAGCCTAAGAAACGGCATAATAAACGTCTGGATGAAGGACGAATCAACGGGGAGGATTCTGATGATGGATCTCTACTTCGGCCAGTGGGGCTCAAACAAGGGGAAGGGCACATGGGTCGGCAGCGACGGCATCGTCCACTACGCAAACACCATCGCCAGCGTATCCAACAACAAATGGACCACAGTGAATACGAACCTGGCGACACAGATAGACAACGCAATACGGGCTGCTTCAGCAAAAGGGGTCGGATACAACAAAAAATACCTGAAAATCTACCAAGTCGAAGCACTACATGAATTCCAGTACTCCTGGGGGGACATGTGGATAAAGTCCTTCTCGATGACGTACTGAACACAACATTAGACTAACCCGCAACACGGTTAGTCTAAACCTTTTTTATCACCCTATTCCTAGTCATTCTTGTATGGCATTCGACAAGTTGAGGGATGGCCTGCAGGGCGCTATAAACAACCTGAGAAAGGCCGTCGTCGTTGACAGGAATACGATAAAGGCGTATCTGAAGGAGATACAGAAGACCCTCATATCCGCCGACGTCAACGTCAAACTGATTCTGGAGCTGTCAAAGAGGATAGAGGACCGCGGACTTTTGGAGAAGCCTCCTGGGACGCTGACCCGGAAGGAGAATCTCGTAAAGATAACCTACGACGAGCTCACGAACCTCCTCGGTCAAGGCGGCGACCTGGAGCTGAAGGACGGTATGCGGGTCCTACTCGTCGGAGTCCAGGGGTCCGGTAAGACTACGCAGGCCGCGAAGCTCGCCAGACACTATAAGAAGAAGGGCCTCAACCCCAAACTCATCTGCGCGGACACATTCCGGCCCGCCGCATACGAGCAGCTGAAGCAGCTTGCTGAGGAGGTACAAATCCCGTTCTACGGCGACAACTCGCAGAAGGACACGCTGAAGATAATCCAGGAAGGCCTCCGTCGCCACGGCCAGGGCCTCATCTTCATAGACAGCGAAGGCCGCCACAAGCTGGACTCGAAGCTGATGGAGGACATCAACAGGATACACCGGGAGATCAAGCCCGACAGGACCCTCCTCGTCCTTGACGGTACCATCGGCCAGTCGGCGGGTGAGCAGGCGAAGGCCTTCAACGCCTCATGCAAGATAGACGGCATCATAATAACCAAGCTCGACGGCTCCGCGAAGGGCGGGGGGGCCATCGCCGCATGCGCGGAGACCAAGAGCCCGGTATACTTCATCGGAGTCGGCGAACACATAGAAGAGATCGAGGTCTTCGAGCCGAAGAGGTTCGTCGGAAAGCTCCTTGGCATGGGTGACCTCGAAGGCCTCCTTGAGAAGGCGAAGGAGATGGACTTCGACGAGGAGAGCGCGAAGCGGATGCTCTCCGGCAAGTTCACCCTGGACGACCTTTACCAGCAGATAGAGCAGATGCAGGGGATGGGCAGCATGGACAAGGTCATGGAGATGCTGCCTATAGGCTCGAAGATACCCAAGGAGCTGATGGCGGTCCAGGAGGAGAAGATCAAGAAATACAAGGTCATCATGGACTCGATGACGGCGGCGGAGAAGGAGGACCCAGACATCATCAAGCACGAGCGCGTCGAGCGGATAGCGAACGGGTCCGGCACCAACGTAGCCGACGTCCGCGAGCTCCTCAACTACTACAAGAAGATGAAGAAGATGATGAAGGGCATGGGCGGCGGAAGAAAACTGCAGCGGATGATGAAGCAGTTCGGGCTCGGCTAAGTTAATTAAAAGGGGTAATGCAGGGTATAGATGTTCTATACCCCGCTAACCTTACACAACACCTACTAGGTGCAATGTCCCTTCAAACATCAATGTCAGCACTAGGATCACAAAGAGAATACTCGAAAGACCCAATGCGACATCGTACAACCAGCCAGCGAAGGCTGATATCATTCGTGCAACCGCCATTACGCAGATGACTATGAACAACACGACAGTCATCAAGCCAACTACCTCAAGCATCATTCTTAGACCTCCTGGGTAAAACGGTTTAGCCTTTTAGCGTCTTCAAAACCACTCACCAAATCCTTTGTATAGCGAAGGTGAGATTCGCATTTGGACGTTTCATCCATGCTTACCTATGTACCTAACTTATATATAAGCTGCATATTTTCTATGCTACAGGATACTTTCCTTCAAATAAGGCTTATATGCTGAATTTTGAACAAATCTGAACGTTCATTCATTTTTAAGTGGGTATGCACATACTAATAAACAGGGGTGGAGGCATAAAATCTATGCTTTACGAGGTGAACTATGAGTGATAAAAATTCCCAGGATGCTGGCCTGGGGAATTTGAAATATTTAAAAAAAATATTATCTCCTGAATATTGTGTTGGGATAAAGGTTTATGAAATAAAAGAAAAACGAAAAGAGTTAGCATATTATTCAAAAATCGTGGATGAATTAACAGGATCAGTTAGTAAAGTAACTGTAAAAAGAGCAATTGATAATTTACTTGATGTAGGAATAATTAAAGCTGATTGGGCTATTGAACCCTCATCAAATAAATGGGTACGTCCTTTCTCAATTGCTGGTGAAGCAACAAATATGTTTGCTAGTCTATATGACTATGCAAAGTCAAAACAGTATTAGGGAATTTCCTTTATAATTTTCCCTTTTATTATTTTTTCCTTTATTGGATTAAGTATTTTATCCCCATAGCATCCTTTCCAAGCAGTACATTCAAAATCAAAATTGTAAATATTTTCGATTCCAATTTTTTTAATTACTTCAATTATCTGATCCAAAGGGATATTATAAATAATACAATCCCTACAAATCGCGTTTTCATTTTCTTCCTTTATTTTATTTGTAATATGTTCCCTTAGACAAATCCAATCCTGATTCTTTAATTCACACTGTGTCTGATCACATACTACATTAGGGAATTTTCCACCAACTATGGGTGTTAAAATCATCTCTTTTTGCGAATTATCAATATAGCCCCTAATTTCAATAAAATCAAGTACATCTCCAATTTTTTTATTCCATTTATTTTTTTTAGGATTGAATTCGATAGATACTTTAAACTTTTCTTCTGTTGATAAAATCCTTGGATAAGAAATTATTTTTCGATTAGGAAATTCTTTAAAACCTTTCGCAATATCGTCTAAAGACACATTTTTTGCTAAATATAGTGTTATTTCAAAATGATCGTTATCCATTGGTTGACCTAAATAATCAAAATAAGGGAACATAATTTCCCGATAAAATTTTTCATGTTCACTGTTATCTTTAGTAAAAATTTGTATTGAAAAATTGACTTCTGGAAATTCATTTTTAAGTACTTTAAACGAGTCCTCTTTGGCTACCAACGAAAAAAAATATATCCTTTTACATATTTTTTGAACCAACCTAATATTGTCTCTTGCCGATTTACCTCTTCGAATCGAATCATCAAAAATGTAAATAGATTCAAAATTTTTCCCTTCTAAAATATTATTTTGATCGATATCTATCCAATCCTTAAAAATACCTAATCGTCTTTTAACATCAGTAAATAATGCTTTTCCTTTACGTCCTAATGGTAATGCGCCTATTGGTCGCATTGATGATTTTAATGATTTATCAACCTCATTTGATAATTTTTTGACAATATCTTCGATTTTAGTCAAATCACTAAAATTTCTTTTTGAAATAAAAAGATCCAACCTACTAGCCTCTTCATCTTTCAATAACTATTACTATCGCTTAAACAGTATATATCAGGGTTATTTACAAGTCTCCTTACTAAAATTTCTATCCTACTCCTATTGTCTTCTTGTAGCGGATTTGGATGATATATGCCTGCCGTGGTCGTCCTCGAGGCGTACGACGTCCTCGAGATGGTTCGTCGATACCTCGATTATCTGGCTGTCCTCCAGGGCCTCGACGCGGTGGGTGACCCCCGGCGCCAGAGTGACGGATTTTCCGACCCCGAGCTCCTCGACCTCGTCGCCCAATGTGAGCCTGATCCGGCCTTTGATTAGGTACATGGTCTCCTTCTTCCTCTTGTGGTATTGGAGGCTGAGTCGTTGGCCGCCTTTGACTTCAAGTATCTTGCCGACGTACTCCCCCTCGAGCGCGAAGTGTATCTCCCTGCCCCACGGCTTCTCGACTACGTTGATGAGGTTGAAGTCCATCAGAAAACTATATCGTAAGGTTAGTATAATAGAAGAAAAAGAGGGGGTTTTTAACCGCAGACTGCATATGCATTATTCGAAACCTGCGGACGATTCACAGGCTTCATCAGACAGCTAATACACCCCACGGGGTCTGGCGACCGAAACAGGTCGCCAGGCTCCCCCTGGTGTATCGGCTTTTCAGAGTCTCTTTATACTGCTTGGTCTCCAGTCTTCGGTCACGGTTTTAGGTCTTGACGGAGTTTTCGGTTTTCAGTCTTAGGAAAGACTAAGGACTTCGGGCTCAAGACTGGAAACTGAGAACTGAAAACCGTGGACTGCAGACCGGCCTATCGAAGTATCAAGAGGCACAGGCCGTATCCTATCAGGAGTCCCGCAGTTATCGGCGGAAGCGCGGGCAGCGTGGCGCCTTCCCTGTCCATGAGATAATAGAAGAGCGACACGACTCCGATGAGGCCACCGTATGCGGTCGGGACCGCGTATCCTATGCCGTGCGCCACATAGACCGAGACGACGAACGTCGTCGGTATGGCGACGTCGCCGGCGCCAAGTCCCATCATCCTATCCCCCACAGGGACCAGGAACATCAGCCCGAACCTGCCCTTGCTGCCCTTCGCCAAAGTCACCATATGCTTCGTCACGAACACCGCGACATAATCGTAGGCCGACAACAGGACGATGAATGCGAACACCGGCCATATGCCGAGCGAGAGGCCGAGTATTGCCCCCACCCCCGAGATGGTGAACACCATGGCGGTGTTCGCAAGGATGAGGTCGCCGCGCCTCATTAGGAGGGCCGCCAGCGAAGCGAGGCTTAGGGTTAGGGCAGCAGGTTCGCCAAGGAAGGCCGAAAACGTGATGAAGCTTCCCGCAAAGAACGACATGTACATGGCCGCCTGGATTATCCCCCCGAGGCCCAGCCTCATCAAGGCCAGCATGACCGCCGTCACGATGATGACGTAGACGAATAACCAGAACGTCGAGGACACGTCCTGCGGGTCGGCGACGATGGGCTCGATCACCTGTACCTGCCCCGGCGGCGGATACATCAGGGGGTATGTAACGTGGGCGGTATATAGTCCGAGGCAGACTGTGAGCATGAAATAGGAGCACAGCAGGACCAGGCTCGCAAAATGCCTCATAATAAGATAGATAAGCAGGCGGAAAATAAATGCGACATGCTCACTTCGTCTGCGTCAGGAAGGTTTCGAACGTGTAAATCATCTGGTCGATGGGCGGCCTCTTGAAGGTAAGGGCCCCGAACAGGTTGACGGCCATCCCTAACACAAGAAGCATGATGAAAAGCTTTCCAGGCTTCAAGTTTTCCCTGTTCAGGGCGAGCATCGCCACCAGGAACGGGTTTATCTCCAGAAGGTATCTGTACCCGAACTGGGCCCAGCCGTTCGTGGGGTAGGCCATGATGAAGAGGAAATATACAGAGCATCCTATGAGCAGCGACTTCAGCAGGGGCGTACCGTATCTGATCCTTAGGATGTAGAGGAACAGGGGTGTCGTCAGGAATACGCTCAAGCCCTCCATCGGGACCATGAAATACGGATAATACGACACCCTCGTCGGCAGGGAGAAGAAGACGTTGGAAAGGTGGGGACCGAGCCTGTTCAGATCGAAGTAGACGCCGCCGTTGAACCTGGAATAGCTCGCGTCCAGCGGGTCCCCGAATCTGGCAAAGTTGTGGGCAAGGAACACTCCCAGGAACAAAGACAAGGCGACCGATGCGAGCGCCGCGGAATGAACCTTCTTCCAGAAGTTCTTTTCCCTGTCCATGGCCAGGTATGCGAAGTATATGATGATGAACAGGACGGTATGGTATCTGGCCAGCATGCTCGCCCCGAGGAATGCCCCGACCAGGAAGGGGTTCGTGCCCCTCACCACGAACAGGAGAAATAGGGTGATGAATAAAACGGAGGTTATCTGGTTCACTATCCAGAACGAGCCGTACGTCGAGTACACGAGCATTATGGTCCCGAAGGAGAACAGCGCCGAATAGGTCCACGCGTCCCTCACGGACAAGCCTGCGCCCCTGGCCCTGACAGCGAACATCACAAGCATGAATGCGGCCCCGGCGAGGCTGGCGAGGAAGACGGTGAAGGAGTAGTCGCTCACGTTATGGCCGAAGAAATATGCGAAGGGCGCCATCAATGCGGCCGGCATCGGGCCCTGGGGGTTGTAGCATTTTCCGTCCACGCCCTGGACCATCTCCTCCAGGCACATGTCCATCCCGAGCCTCCCCTGAGCGTACGCCTCAGCGAGGTAGACGTTTTGGGGGCTTACCGACACCTGGAAGTTCCTTTCTCCGGCGACCAAAGAGTAGACGAGCAGGCACAGGATGAGGAAGACGGCCGCATTATGCCTTCCGGAGACGTCCTCCGAAAGGAGCCTGAAGCCCTTCCTCATATGGTATACGACGGCGGCCAGAAGGAGTGTGAGAAGCACGCTGTAAAGCAGCTTGACCCCCAGGTCGCCTTCAAGCGCCCATGTGAACCCAACCTGGGCGCCGCCGCTGTTGAGTATCTTGAACGCCACCGTGTTCACGCCAGGCCTTAGGTGTTCCGTCAGGTTGACCTGGACGCCCAAGACGCAGTGGCTGCACCCCCCGCAGTTGGTCTCGTTGAAGATAAGTTGTCCGTTCATGTAAAATTCGCTCAGGCAGTCGTTTGCTATGACCCTTGCGGAGACCTGCTCGTATCCTGGCAGGCCCCCCGATACCAGCGTGGTCCTCACCAGAAGCTGGCTGTCGCTGTAGACTGAATTCAACGGTATGGGCCCCTTCGTCCAGACGGACTCGTCGATGTCCGAGGTCGTCCATCCCGCGAAGTCCGCCGAGTTCGTGAAGTATATGGTGTTCTGGGAAGTCTCCTGGACGTACCAAAGCATCCCAAAATACATTGCGGACAGGGCGGCGGCAAAAAGAAGCAATATGGTGAAAACATTGAGGAACCTCCCCCCACGGCTCATCATCCAGGCCCTGAATCGGCCGATCTTTGTCGTGAAAAAGTCGGGTATGCGCATTTTTTACCGTCAGCGGGGAGGATTAACCTCCAACTTTCATCACTATTTGGGCCGCACTCTTAAAATAGTGGCTGAGAAGTTTATCGTTGTCATCCATTCTGGAATACTTTTATCCGCCCAGTCCTTATTCTCCTTGATGGGATCACTAGTCTGCCTGTCCTTCGACGTCGAGGAATGGGACTCGCCCGCCGTCTTTGGCGTGGAAAGCGAACATACTATGTCGGACGTCTTCTCCGCGAGGGGCCTTCGGAGCCTCATCGACCTTCTGCAGAAACACGGCATCAGGGCCAGCTTCTTCGTCACGGGAGTATTCGCGAGGAACTATCCCGGGCTAATCCGGGAGCTCGTGGAAAAGGGACACGACGTCGGATGCCACGCAAACGAACACATAGAACTGAAGGGAATGTCCCCGGATAGGCTGACGAGGGAGATACGGGCTGGGATGGATTCCGTCCAGGCCGCAGCGGGGATGAAGCCGAAGGGCTTTCGAAGCCCAAGGAACAGCGTGAATCCCAGGCTCTACGATGTCCTCACCGACCTTGAATTCGAATATGACAGTTCCATCCATCCCGCGGTGCTTCCTGGCAGGCTCTTCGACGTGATGCAGCCGAGGGGGATCCGCACGTTCGGCAAAATAGTCGAAGTCCCGATGTCGACGCTCCTGGGGCTGCCGATCTCGTGGTGGTGGATGCGCAACATCGGGCTCTGGTACACGATGCTTGGCTGCAGGGTGGCGCTCGCCCTGAGGGGATATTCCCTCCTGTACTTCCACCCATGGGAGTTCACCGACCTGCCCTCCGTCAAGGGGCTGCCTTCGCACATGACGAACGGCGTCGGGAAGAAGGCTTTGGACGACCTGGAGAAACTGATAGTCTCTTTCAAGGGCAGGGGCATAATGTTCGCGACCGTGCCTGAAATAATAGCGGCAAAGGGGTTCTAGCCGCTGCTTGAGGCGTCGAAGCAGAAGTAGCGCCGCCTGTCGTTGTCTGTAAAGACCTTGAATTCCACGGTCTGCCTTCCGGGTTCCGTGTCCACCGTGAACTCCTGCGCCCCCGCATAGGCGGCCGCCCCATCGAAGACGGTCTTTCCGCCGACCGACATGGTAAAGTTTACGGTCCCCGGATTGTCCAGTTCCGAGCCGTCGGAGAGTCCGTAGAAACCGCCGATGGAATCCCCGACATTTGCGTCTTCGAACGTTATCCTGATGGTCTTGCCCGATATGGGGTGCGCCCACACGCATTTTCTGAGAGTGCCGGCCATCTTCTTCGCCGTGGCGCCGACGTAGCTCCAATCGCCGGGCCCGCACCTGCGTATGTCCCCGCTAGGGGAAGGCTGACAAATAGCGTACCCACTTTCTCCCCCCGCGGCGACCTTCGCCTGCAGGATAAGGTCGGATGCGGAAAAGGAGCCATCCGCTGCTGAGCCGATCTCATAGACCTTCTGCGCCCTCATATCGTTCAGGTTGAAGTACATGTAGGCGAATAACGCGCACACTGCGACGATGTACAGCATTTTTTCCAGGGATTTGTCGGGCTCCATTGTTTTGTTTGAGATATAAAACCTGAATCGTTAATAACCTACAGCCTAGCTTGAAAATTCATCGAAAGACGCAACAAACGAAGAAAACGGCGAACGCGGATACCTCGACAGATCAGGCTGCGGCAGGTGCCGCTTCGCCAAAGACGCCGGAAGCCAATGGGCTGATACTCGGCCTCGTGCCCCGTGACAAGGCCTTGATTGCCATCCTATTCATCGGTGCCCTCGTCGTATGGAACGCGAAGGTCTTCATGTCATTCCATGAGGGTATGGAGTACGTCAACATCTCCACGAACCCGGTTGGAAAGCTCATCAACCAGGAGGTCTGGGCGGACCAGCCGCCCGTCTACTTCCTGATCCTGAAGGGTTGGACCGCCTTTTTCGGCATGGGGGGCGTTTCCATCAGGTCGCTCCTTTTCATGTGCTATATGGGGCTCATAGTCGCGACGTACCGTGCCTCGATGCTGACGTTCGGCAGCCGCTTCGGCGCGCTCCTGTCCTCGTTCCTGGTCGCGTTGAATCCGCTCGTGGTCTGGTTTGTC
This sequence comes from Candidatus Altarchaeota archaeon, assembly GCA_043800705.1. Taxonomy (GTDB): domain Archaea; phylum Altiarchaeota; class Altiarchaeia; order IMC4; family SCGC-AAA252-I15; genus JAHIYG01. The sequence goes on along the minus strand of JAZDMS010000034.1, from coordinate 32,744 downwards.
TTCGATCCGAAGTATTGGATGGTCTTCGCATTCCTGTCGCTCCTGTCGTATGTGTTCTTCATCAGGTTCAGGCAGACCGGGTCGCTGAAGCATCAGCTCCTGTGGGGCCTGTCGGCGGCCATACTGCCCGGAATCTGTCTGCCGGGTTTCGGGGTAGTCCTCGGATACTCCGTCTACTCCCTCTCCCTCATCGTCTTGCGCAGGATGAGCCTGAAAAAATTCATCATACCTGCGGTCATCATCCTTATCGTCTCGGCCCCGGTCTCGTATCAGCTCGGTAAGGCCCAGCAGCACCTGACCACGAGCCAGTCCGGGGGGGCCAAGGGCCTGGACGTCGGGCAGCTGAGCCTGAAGGAGATCGCAGACTATTACCGGGCAGTGTCCAATCACATACTCCTCCTTGACAGCGTAGAGGGGGTATGGCGGCAGGCCTTCATGTGTCTGCTTCTCATCCTGGCGGCATATGGCATCATATCCAATGTCCGAAACGGCTTCGCGCGCCTCCTCATTCTGCAGGCGATAATCACCCTGGTCGGGGGCTTCATAGCGTCTAAATACACCATAGTCCGCCTGCGATACTTCATCCTCGCAGCCCCTATCATCGTATTCCTTGCCGCCAACGCCCTGCCCAGGATACGGTTCAAATGGGTCCTGAATGTCGCGACCGCATTCCTCATCGTATCCTATTCCGCTTTCTTCTGTGTTTTCTTCCAGGGGCTCGCCTTCCCAGACTGGAAGGATGCCGGCCAGATAGTGAACGGGATATACGACGGACAGGAGATAGTCGTCGTCCACGGCTGGAGGTTCCAGGACGCGTTCAGCAAGCTGTACCTCGACGGCAAAAAGGTCCGGGCGTATGAGAGCCTCAAGGACGTCAGGCTGCCAAATGCCGACAACATAATACTCATACACGACGACGATGACTGGCCGACGAAAACGGAGAAATTCAAGGAAGTCTTCCGATTCACAAGGACTTGGGCTATGGACGGCGTGTACGTCCATGAGCTGAAGAAAATCAAGCCGACGGACCTGCTGTCTGGAAAATTCAAACAAGCCGGCGTGAACCTGATAGAAAACGGCAGGACAATCGACTGCCGGCGGGCAGAGAACGCTCAGCAGTGCTTCGGGGAATACTGGCAGAACATCGACGTCGTCAGCCTGCAGGTAGGCGCTCAGGAGAGGGAGTGCATCTTCGCGCATCCGAGGCAGAACCAGACAGTGGAGATCGCCTACAAGGACGAAACCCTCCGCGAAAGCCTCACGGTCTGGGCCGGCATCGAGGACGGTTTCGTGGCTGAGGAACATTTGATGTCCCCCTGCTACGTCGACGTCCTGGCGGGCGCCCAGATGATAGACAGAGTCATCATACCGAGCGTTCCGGGATACTTCGCATACACGGTCGACACGTCTGCGTATGCCGGCAGAAAAGGCGTCAGCTTCAGGATATACACGGACTACGACGAGAAGAGGCACCTGTGCTTCAACGCAGAGGTCTCCGATGAGCGCCTCCTCGCCTCGGACGACTACTTCTTCCGCAACATAGGGCTGGCGAAGGTCTCCCTCATAGACGAAAAGGGGGATTCTGCCGCATGCGGCATCTGGCAGAACGACTCCATATACCCGCACGCCGAGAAGGCGCCGCCCTTCCAGAGCCTCAAGCTGTATGAGCGATGGGACTGCGAACCCGACCTAGCCAGGAAGAACGCCATCTGGAGGACCTACGCAAGGACATACGCCTCGAACGGGGGAATATACGAGGATGTCCTATGGGTCCACCCCCATGCCGGGAAGACGAAGCGTATCGAATACTTCAACGTGCCATCCCGTGGAGCGCTCGAAGGCTTCTTTGGATTCGACGACGTCGCCCTGAAGGAGATGCCGCAGGGGACCGACACAACCTTCACCGTCTATGTGAACGGGAAACGGGTCTTGTCCGACACGCTTTGGAAACGCGAAGGCTGGACCAGTTTTGAGCTCACCAGCCTCCCGCGAGGTCCCGCGAACATAACATTCGAGACGAAGGCCCGAAGCGACAGGTGGGCCCACTTCTTTTTCAACGCCTACCTAAAATGAAAAAACAGCTCAGCGCCAAGACTGCGTGGACGATCCTGATCCTGTCCCTTGCAGTATATGCTGTCCTTGGCGCAGCATATCTCAAGAACTTCGGGATATTCCTTAACAAGCCTGGGGGGCAGGCATGGGATCAGGCGAAGTCGGTCATGTCAGCCTCCGGCTACGGCGGCGAACCCATAGCATTCGACCCCGGCTGGCTTTACAACTACGCGACGGACCTCGGAAGGTTCGGGGGCTTCAACCTGAGCGAATGCCGCGGCTGCGAATCATACTGGCTCTTGACACTGGACGAGAACCCGCTGCCGCAGGGATACCAGGCCGTGTACTCCCAGAATGTGCAGGGCATCCTCGTGAGGAAGGCGGCTGCAGTCGGCTCCAAGGCACAGAGGCAGGGGAGCCTCATCGCCGCCGACCCCTCGATCTATATGATCTCCGCATCGGGCACGAGAAGATGCGGGTTCACTAAGGGGGCCCTCAGCAGGGACTGCTACACCGAGTACTGGCAGAAGATCGAACGGAAGGTCGTCACCTCCGGCGGCCAAAGTAGGCTTTGCATGTTCGTGCATCCTAGGAACGGCACGACGATAGAACTCGTCTTCAGCGGCGTCCGCCTCGGGAACCGTTTGACGGTCTCTTCGGCAGTGGCGGACGACAAGGTAGGCACAACCGGGGGAACGGTCTACCTCGAGGTGTCTGTGTCAGGAACGGCGCTCGGGAAGTTGACGAACCCGGACAAGCCGGGATGGGTCGGGGCATCATTCGACACCTCCGCATACTCTTCGGAGGATTCCGAGATCAGGTTCAGAGTTTCCGCCGACAACGACGAGAGACGGCATTACTGCTTCGACGCGAAGACGGAGGGCGTTTGAGATGGCAAAAAATGGAAAGGAAAAGCAGCGGCACGCGCTTCTGACGGCCGGGCTATGCATAGCCCTCGTATTGCTGGTCGCCGCCCTGTTCAGTCCGCACCTGTCGCTCGGATTCGGCGACTTCGACAACGGCCAATGGTACGGTGAGGCTAAGGCAAGGAACACGCTCTGGAAGGCCTTAGACTACACGCAGAACACGGGATACACGCCGAGCACCTACTACCAGCCGGTCCAGACGCTCGTATGGGCTGCGATGGTTAAGGCAGTCGACAATGAACCCTACTGGTATTACGCCTTGGGGATGGCGATCCACGCATCATCCGCCATCGTCCTATTCCTTCTCATGCACGAGCTGACAGGGAAATTCCTGCCGTCCTTCGGAGCGGCAGCGAGCTTTGCCGTCTTCTTCCCAAACTATCAGACATTCTCCTGGATATCGGCGGCGATAACACACGGCCTGACCGGGCTGTTTTTCGCTACGACGCTCCTCATGTACGTTAGGCACTCCAAGACGGGGTCCCGGACGTATTACGCGCTTTCAGTCGCGGCGTTCGCAGTCGGCGTACTGACAAAGGAGATAACCGTGTTCGCAGTGCCGATAATCTTCGCATACTATGTCCTCTTGGAGCGCAGGGGCGGGTTGAGGCCGGTTTCGTCGGACCTGAAGGTCGTCCCTTTCGCGGCGTTGGTCCTGCCTTTCGTCTACATCTCCCGCGTCATCCTCTCCAGGTCCGTCGTCATGTCCGAATGGGGCGGGGTCAACTTCGGGGTGCACATGCTTTACCGGTTCATGGACTACCTGTCGTATCTGGCGTCTGTGGTGCCGATCAGCCTGGGGCTTAGGCTCGTCTTCGCGTATGCGGCGCTCCTTATCCTGCCGATCCTGGCTTATTACGCATCCCGCGACAGGATGCTGGCCTACATGGGCGTCTGGCTAGCCCTTTCCATCTCCATGTTCGTGTATACCAACTTCAGGGACGTCTACAGCATCGGCAGATACCTCTACGTCCCATCCATGGCATGGTTCGGCCTGCTGTTCTACGGAGTCTCGAGGATCCGGGACAGCATACTGCGAAGCTGGTCATATGCGGCCCTGATAAGCTACGGCTTCGTCCTCAACGCCGCCCTAATCCTGTTCGGTTGACGGTTTCCTGCAGATGACGACGTATTCCGTGAACATGTCCCAAACAGGGAAATGAACCTCGCAGTCGGAGAAGCCGGCCTTGCCCATTATAGCCTTTCCCTCATCTTTCGACTTCAGCCTGCTTGGCTCGTCCGGGAAGAACCTGAAGTCGTTTCCGGCGTAGAGGTTGATGAAGAACTCTAGGACCATGAAGACGGCGCGGTCGAGGGCGATCCTGCTCGGCCAGAACATCATGAGGGTCCCGCCACCCTTCATGACGCGGTGGAATTCCCCCAGGGCGGCGCGGATCTCTTCCATGCCGTAGTGTTCGATGACTCCGAGATTCCACACTCCGTCCAGCGACCCGTCCTTGAAGGGGAGGTTATTTATGTCGGCCCTGACCAGGCCGTCGAGCACCTTCATCTGGCGCGCCTCGTCCAATGCTACGGAGGATATGTCCATGGCGAAGAGCCTCCTTGCGCGCTTCACGATCCTGGCCGATGTCTGGGAGGAGCCGGAGCCGCACTCCACGAGGACGCCGTCTTTTGGAAAATGCCTGTCCAGGTACCTGTTGACAGCCCTGGCCCTGATGTGAAACCTGTAGAGGCTGAAGAGCCCGCCGTGGAAGGACCTGCCGTGCTTCAGCTCGTACCAATGCTTGCTCCAGACCGCTCCGGCGTCGTCCATCCCTTAAGATAGGGGCAAATAGGTAAATAATAATGCCGTTCCCATCACGCCGCGCGTCTTGCGCCCCTCAGCCTGTACATGTAGAGCTTTATCAGGTGCCTGATGTAGTTCGTGTACTCCTTCGAGTTCAGTTTGCTCTTCCCCAGCTTCCGGTTGTGGAACGTGTAGGGGACCTCGACAGCCTTGTTGTATTTCCCCTTCACCTGCACCTCGAGGCAGATCTTGAATCCGACCGCATCCAAGGGCACCCCGTCTATAACGGACTTCCTCATGAAAAAGTATCCGGTCATCGAGTCCCGAAGCGGCGTCAGCGGCCTTGCGAGCATGACCGCGCCGCGGGAGGTAATCTTTCGCCAGAACGGCCAGTTCTCCTCGCCGCCGCCGTCCGCGTATCTGCTTGCGAGGACCAGGTCAGCCTTACCAGACATAATGGGCTCGATCAGCCTCGGTAAGAGTTCCGGCGGATGGCTTAGGTCCGCGTCTATGACACCCACTATGTCGCAGGATGCCGCCTTCAACCCCTCGATTATCGCAGACGCCAAGCCCAGTTTCCCGCTACGATGGATCACCTTCAGCTGGTACTTCCTCGCCAGCTCGTCCGCCACGTTCCCTGTGCCGTCGGGGCTTGCGTCGTCGACGACGATGATCTCGACATCTGCTGCCGCAGCGATTCTCTTGACGAGGCTTCTTAGGTTGTTGGCTTCGTTGTAGGTCGGGACAATCACGGATGCTTTCATGGTGGGATAAACCTATTGGCAAATTGCCATAATTAGGGCCTTTTCCTCCCTGGTTTTGGCAAACGGGGTGGGCGTCTCCCCCTCAGCCTCTTCATCAGCCCCGAAGAAGCCCTATCCAGCGCCCAGGACGGGATTAGGACGAAAAGCAGCGTGAGCGCAGAGACCATGTCGAGGGCCTTCTGCCACGGGGCCTTCTCGTATCTGAACTCGACTTCGTGCCTTCCGGGGCTCAGGAATACGGCGGGGAACTCAGGAGATGCCTGCATGGTCTTCTCTTCCCTGCCGTCCACGTATGCCCTCCAGTTGGGGTGGTATGTGTATTTCAAGACGAGGAGCCCCCCGTCGCTCTCGACGTTCGCCCTGATCGACTGGCCTTTGTGGGATACGACGTCTATACTGTCGGATACCTTGCCCTTTTTCGAGTCCTTTATCGCCGCCTTCACAAGAGTGTTGAGGACGGTGGTTACGAGGGTCCTGTTCCCGAATCCGGAATACACCGATGGTTCTACGGTCCTGTCGTAGAGGATAAGCTGCGAATAATCCTCTGCGGAGACGTCCGGGCCGCCGTATTGGACAAGCAGGGGCATGTGGTCCGGGTTGGATGCGTTCTTGTAGTATCTTATCCAGGTCTCAGAGATCTCCCTCCATCCCTCCTCGCTAGTCGCAACGAGCGCCGGCTTCTTGTGGTTCATAGACAGGTATCCGAAGTCTCCGTCGACCCTGTACAGCCTGTAGAGCCTGTCCTTGTAGAGCTGTTCTGTCATGGGCTCCATCACGTCTGTCAATTTCTGGCCTGCGCCCATGAGCATGTATCTTATGTTAAACAGGCGGAATATGTTGGGGTAGTCCATCAGGTTCCCGTAGAACCTTGTCACATAGATCCTGCGCATGTAGGGATTGTCAAGGAGCCACGACTGGGAGAAGATTATGGGCGCGGTATTGACCCCCGTCTCCCCGTCGCCATACATCCTCCCGTCCAATCCGTCCGAGTCGATGGCATTCCGTATCTTTTCGAAGCTAGGCAGCCAATACGATATCAGGTTCACGTCCTTCTTTGCGGAGAGCATCCGCTCGTTGTAGGGCGTGTATACCACCACCGCAAGGAGCATCCCGCAGACCGCGAAGGCGGCGATGTTGTTGACGTACCTTGTTAAGAAACCGAACGACTTGTCAAGTATCATGTGCAGCGCCTGGGCCGATAGAAGCACCGCGAACAGGTCGAAGACGAAGATGAACCTTTTCGGGTTCGCATGGTCTGCGAAAGGCAGATACTCCAGGGTTGAAAGCCCGCTCTCCCCGATCATGAGGACCATCGACATGCCGAAGACGAGGAGGCAGAATATGCTGAAGCGGTCCCTCCTTACGAGCGCATATCCGAGCCCGATGATCGTGAGCGCAGTAAGTATCGGAAGCCGCCCCCTCCCCGTGTTGACCGGCCATCTGAGGTTCTTGTCCTTCGGTCCTCCGAAGTTGTTCGACACATCCAGGAGCTCGCCGCCGATGAATGCCTTCGCCTCCATCATCGGCGAGAAGGCTGTCCTTGCGGTCTGCATGTGTATGGCCCTCGGGACGTATTCGAGGGCGGTCGGCAGCGGCACGAGCCAGAAGGCGCCCAGAAGGAGCCCGATTACCCCCGCATAGGCGGCGTTCCTGACGATCGAAAGCATCTCATCCATGCTCCTTCTTGCTAGCTGGATCGCAAGATCGACGACGCTCAGGAAGCACAGGAAGAATCCGTAATATGGGTGGGCGAAAAGGGTGAGTATGTAAAGGAGTCCAGCCCTCCTTTGCCCTTTGCCTTCGGTCAGCGCCTCATGGAAGCTGCCCAAGGCGAACGGGAACATGAACGCCCCCATAGCCTGGGAAGACAGGCCGATCACAAAATATGCGTTCGTCGTATGCCCCCATCCCGAGATGGGTAGGGGGGCGAGCAGGGCTCCTAGGCCGCAAACCAGCGGGGCCTGCCTGAACTTCCGAAGAAGGAAATAGACCCCCGCCGGGTAGAACGAGTAGAAGACCACAAGGAGCCCCTTGTGCGCGAATATGAGGGATATCCGGTCGAACGAGATGATGTTTATCAGCGCTTCGGTGAGGTACATGAGGAACTGGTGGTTGTTGTTCCAGGGGTATCCTGCGCCTTGCGCGTTCACGACCCCGAAGATGGTATGGTCTTCGACGATCATCTTCTTGAGGTAATAGGCCTGGGATATGTGATAGCCGTCGTCGCCGGCGTCGTTGAGGCCGAAGGACATGAGCGGCAGTGTGATGTACAGGTTGAACGCTATCGCAGCTGCGACCATCAGCAATGAAGCCACCCGCGCGTAATCCCGCCCCGAGGCGGCATCTTTTCTTTTTTTACGGCCGTTTACCTTCATTTTAACCGGTAAATAGGAAATATGTCAGCGGGGGTTAATTAAGCATGGTCGGGTTGTCGGGCGGGTCATCGGTGCTCCATTCCATCGCGGCTTCGAGGTTGGGGCTAAGGAGAAGGCCGTCTTTCTGCACGTTCATCGTTTCATGGAGGTGCAACGCCAGATGCGTGATGTGCGACATCTGGAGGAAGAAATCCTCCTCCGAGATGGACCTCGGCCAGATAAGCTCCGTCTTTTCAAAACTGGGGCGGCTAGATGCCCTCCGGCTGACCGGCGGCGAGCCGTTCCTGCGCCCGGACATAGGGCAGATCATAGACGCGGCCGACAGCATAATCCGGCCGGGGATGGTCCACATCACCTCCAACGGCCTTCTCACATCGAAGATCGTGGATACCGTCAAGTCCCTGAAGAGGACGGACAACCTCCACGTAAAGATCAGCCTGGACTACCCAGACCAGCGCCACGACCGTTTGCGCGGGATCGAAGGCGCGTTCGATCGGGCGCATTCGACGCTGAAGGAGCTCTCCCGACTGAGGGAGAAGCTGGGATTCTACCTTGGGATAGACCAGACGATCGTGAATCCAGACCAGCTGACCGACGGGATGCGCACCCTCTGCGACGGACTCGGCGTCGGTCTACATCAGGTATTGGCCTACGACTTCTGCCCCCTGTACGGGGCCGATGGGGGGAACATAACGGAAGCCTACAACCGCTACGGGAAAAAGGAGGCTGCAGCGATCATCGGGAAGATGAGGTCGGCGCACCGGATACCGGACTTCAAGGAGAGGATGGTCAAGAGATACTACCTCTCGGGCCTGGAGAACCGCATACTCAAGGGGGTCTCGAAGCCGAACCCGGAATGCGCCGCATTGGGTGCGCACATACGGATTCTCCCCGATGGGGACGTTCCCGTATGCCTTTACCATCCTGCGATCGTCGGCAACCTGCTTAGGCAGGGGCTGGACGAGATATGGTTCGGCAAAGAGATACAGACGCAGAGGAAGGTCGTTCGCGAATGCCCTGGATGCTGGGCGGGCTGCGAAGTGATACCGAGCGCTATCTACTGTGGAGACATCTTCAGGGCCATCATCTAGCCTGCCTGGGCTTTTTACCGGGCGTCAGAAGCCACCTCTTCATCTGCCCGAGGCCGCCAAGCCTCCAGTAGCCGAAGCCAAGGATGCAAAGGACCACGACTGCCGCGGCGGCAGGCAACAGATAATCCGGGTCATTGTCCTGGCCCGAAGCCAGCACCTTCACCCTCCCCCTCGCAATGGTCGCATGATGGGTGTCGTCGTCGTATTCTATCGTGGCAAGGACCATGAAGTTGCTGTCCTGCAGCGCCATGAAGTTGGAAATCTGGTATTCAACTTTAGCCTCCCCCTGGGGTTCGATCGGGACATCCTCCTCAGTCCTGTCCGCGGTAAGGCTGGCCGGGAGGAAGATGCGGGTCTTCACGGTGCGGGGGACTTCGTCCATGTTCTTTATCTTCAAGGTCAGCGTTCCCTGCCCGTCTGATGGAAGTTCGGCCGTGGACAGGGTCCCGTAGACCTTCGTCGTCGACGTCTTGCCCAGTTCGAATCCTGTCTCGAATATCATGTATATCGGGTAATTGTTGCCGTCCATGAACTCCAGCGAGGTGACCAGGGGATATGTCCCCGGCTTCATGGTCGCATCCGCAAGGACTCTGACCGTCATGTTGTTCGTCACGTTCGGGGCCATGGTGCCGAAGGTGATGGGATCGGACTTTAGGCTCGTCGGGTGCATGACCTGGAGGGTGCCTTTGTAGGCCATCTCGTCGCCGCTGTTAATGAGCCTCACATCCATCGTCGAATTGAGGCTTTCGCTGAAGTCGGGCGGCGTTATGTACATGCCCATCGTGTAGTAGGCGGAGGCGTACCCCGCGGCGGAAAAGAAAAGCGTCAACCATATGAGCCTGCGCAGATGCCTGAAATACATGCCTATTATTAGGCCACATTAGGAATAAATGCTTATCACGTGGTTTTCCTGGCGATTATGAGCTGGTTGGTGAAGAGCCAGTCCAGCATCCGAAGCCTCGAAGCCGCCCGGTCGATGCCCAAGGACCCGGACGGGGAGACCTGTATCCCCAAATAAGGCAGGAACGTCACGGCGGCGAGCATGAACCTTTCCCTGGACACTACCTCCAGGCCGCATCCCACGGCGATCTCCTCCATCCTCTTCAGGTCGAGTTCCGTCGTGTGGTGGTCGCCTTTGAGCAGGCCCATGCGGGAAGACAGACCCTCCCAGAAGGGATTCGGGCATGTGGCGACGAATATCCCCCCCGGCCGAAGGACCCTCGCAGCCTCCATGACCGCCTTCTTGGGGTCATCCAGGTGTTCGAGGACCGCCAATGCGCTGACGAGGTCGTATCCGCCGCCGGCCTCATTCGGCAGGCTCGTGATGTCGCCCCTCACTATCCGCATGTTCTCGGGCAGCTTCGGGACGCACCTGAGGAGCGACTCGGAATATTCTATGCCCAGGAACGTCGCATCAGGCAGGAGCCTGCCGAGTTCGATGAGCGTGAGGCCGTCGGCGGAGCCGAAGTCCAGGACCCTGATGGGTTTTCCCGGCTCTAGGAATCTCCTGGAAGCCTCTGCCACCACATTCGCCCTCACCTTATATCTGAAGATGAGGCTTTTCTTCAGCTTCCTCTCCCTGGCGTACGAGTCGTCCATGACGCCTTCGGGGACATTCATTTTTCCAGGACCTTCTCAGCCTCTTTCTGCGCATGCTGCCTCTTCTTCTGGTGCTCCTTGAGGAACTTCTCCATCAGCTCTGCGCAATGCATCTTGTCCTGCCCGCAAAGGAGCGTGCCGTCCTTGCATGCGTGGTATATCCTGCTCAACTCGAGGTCGTCGTCTATTAGGTGGTAGAGGTATAGCTCGTATATCATGCACTTCTCCGGCTGCCCCCCTATCCTCTTCTGCTCCTCGAGCGTATCGCGTCCCCCGGTCTTGGAGGACATGATCTTCCTCTTCGCGGCGGCCGGGTCCTCGTTCAATGCGATGTGGCTCTTCGGGTCGGAGGAGCTCATCTTCCCGCCCTGGAGGCCGCCCATGAACTTATGATAGGTCGCAGACGGCGGGATGCATCTCATATCCTGCCTCCCTTCCCTTTCCGCGTTAAGCCTCGATGCGATGTCCCTCGTGAGCCTGATATGGGGGTCCTGGTCCGCGCCAACCGGAACCACCACGGGCTTTGGCCCACCGAATCCCGGCAGCTGCGGATGCAGTATGTCGGCGACCTGTGTTAGGACGGACACGATCTTGGCAGGAGACAGTTCCCCGTAGATGGCCTCCAACTCCTTGAAGGTCACCCTCTTCGATGCCATGTCCCTGAGCCTGTAGTATTCGCTGACGTAGTCGCTCTGGAACCAGAAGTGGAGATTCTTCCTCTTGAGCCCCAGCGCGAAGTAGTTGGTCAGATACTCCATGACCGCGATCTCCTTCGCCTTCTCGAACCCGACGTCCCTCATCAGGTAGCTTTCGATGTCCGCGGCGCAGATGAATACGTCCGCGCCCATCTCCTGGAACCAGATGATCTCATCGGCCACCATCTTATGGCCCATGTGGAAGTTCCCCGACGGCATAAGCCCCGTCATGAGGGCGAACGGCATGCCCTTATCCTTGGCCTCGACGATTCTCCCCAGGTCCCTGTGGCCGAAGATGATGCCTCTCCTGATATAGCGGAAGCCGTCGAAGCGCTTCTGGTAGTCCTGCATCGGCTCCATCCCGAACTCCTTCATCAGCTTCCCATAATCGGCTATCTCGCCGACGGTCCACGGGTCCATTCCCATCAATAATACTACTTTTGCCCTATTTAGTAGTTAATACGGCCGTATCCCGGCATCAGCCAGCTATGTATCCCCCAAATTTAACATTTATATATTTGTATCCCCTATAATGGCATGTGGTCTCAATCGAAAAAAGGACTCAAAGGGGCAGAACATATTACCGGCTTGTGCGGACCGTGCGCAGAAACGGCAAAATTGCTCATCTTACAAGCTATATCGGAAAAACACTGCCTTCTAAGGAGCGGCTGAGGGAGATGGAGGAAGATTTGAGAAAGCGGCCGCTTGGGAGAATATTCGCATATCTTTCCCCCGAGGAGGCCAAAAAAATAGAGGAAAAGAGGGAAGCCTCCAGAGTGGAGAATGAATCCATGAGCCTGGTTGAGAGACGAAGGAGGGCTGAGGAGTTTACCATACGATTTACCTATGACAGCAGCAAACTATCGGGCGTAAACGTGACGCTCAGGCAGACTGCGCTTATATTGAAGGACGGCATCGTGCCGAAGGACATCAAGAGCCTTCTCACTGTCAGGGAACTTGAGAACCATAAGCTGGGGGTGGCGGCAATAACCAAGCATAAGGGAGTTCTCGACAGGAGTTTCATGAAAAAAATCCACAGGATACTTTTTTCAGGCGTAGACGACACAGTCACTGGAAAGTTCAGGGACGAACTTGAAAGAGACGTTAAAATCGCCGGCACCCCATACGTTCCGCCGCACTGGGACAGCCTGCCGAAGGAGATCGGAAACTTCTTCAGATGGTACGGGGCGGAAAACAAAAGGCTCCACCCATTGGAGCTCGCAGCGCTGGTACACCTGAAAGTCATCTCGATGCAACCGTTCGCCGACGGAAACAGCAGAGTGTCGAGGCTTCTTATGAACTGGATACTCTGGAAGAGACGATACCCCCTCATAGACATACCAGTCGAAGACCTCGAAGAATACTACAACGTCCTCGACAAATACCAGATAGAAAAGGACGAAAAGCCGTTCATAGCGTATATCGTAAAAAAATACATGCAAACGCGATGACAGTCAGCCCCAACAATCGGCCACCTCGCCGACGGTCCAAGGATCCATCTGATAATCTAATTGAACAATCGCTTATATCCTGACTTAATCCAGGCGCTTGTTGATTTCACTTGTGAGTTGGTCTATGTGGAATCCGTGCTTGCTGAAATACCCCTGTATCGTCTCGTCCGCCACCATGGCCTTCAGCCTGGGCTCATAGCCTTGTTTGCTGAAGTATCCCTGCAATATGCCCTCCTTCACCATCTCCTTTAGTCGTCCCTCATGCTCCGGGATATAACTCGAGTATACGTAGATCTGCGTCCTTGGCCGAAGCAGCTTCCTCGCCCTTTCGGCGAATTCAAGGCCGTCCATCCCCTTGCCCAGTTCGATGTCGGTGGTGATGACGTCGGGCGGCGGATTTCCTTCCAGAATTTCAATCGCCTTCTCCGCGGTCGGACATACCCTGCTATCGTCGTTGGGATAACTGAGGTATCCCAGACTCTTCCTGAAAAGGGCCGGCCACAGCGAACGTATCTGGTCCTCCACGAGGAGGTGCCTTATGGGCCGCTTCAGGACGATCTCGTCCTCGAGTGGGACGACCAGAATCGCCGGCCAGGTGACCTGCGTGATCCCGTGCCCCACGTCGGTTATCCAGTCGCGACCTTCCCCCTTGTCCCTGTAGAAGTCCTCGTTGAGCTCGTACATCTGCTTCGCGACCCCCTCATACCTGAGCGCCAGCGTGTTCCCCATCGCCCGCGAATAATGCTTGTCCGCCTTTATGCGGCTGATGACCTCGTACCATTCCTGTCTCTCGTCAGAATGGTAGTATTCCCATCCGTAGCCCTTCGCCGACCGTATGACGGCGTCCCTGAGGCCTCTCTGGTTATCAGTCGAGGCGGGGTAATTCCTGAGGTGGTCGTATGTTATGCCGCTTAGGAGGGGCCTTCTGAACATGTTCGCCCAAGGGTCGGTGAGCAGGCGGCGGACATCGTCGTATGTATACTCGATCGCCGCAAGGTCGTAGGTGTCCAGGTGCTCTTTGACGTTGCGGTAGGATCTGCGGTCATATTTTCCGTGTTTGTCCTGCGAGGGCATAATCCCATGCGCTTCCAGTTTGGCTATTATGGGATTGATGACGGCGTTCATGCTACGCTCTGCGTTCTTCGGAGCGGTCTCGAAAGGATTCCTGTGGGGGAACGGCTTCACTTCTCCGCCATGATACGGCTTGACTTCTCCACCTTTGTATGGCCGCACGTCGCCGTGGAGACTGCCCATATAACCGACTGAGACGGACTAATTAAAATCCAGCAGAAAAATCACTTTCCCTCGAACCTCTTCTCCATCCTGCCCCATCCCTTTTCTAGGTCGAGGTCGAGGAGGTTTCCGAGCTTCATGGTGAGGTATATGAGGTCCGTCATCTCGTCGTTGAGCCTGTCCGGCTCGTATCCGCCCTTCTTGTATCCGCGTTTCTTGAGGATTTCCCTGGCTATCTCGCCGAGCTCCTCCTGCATGTGGATGAGGGCCTCCTCGGGTGTGTCCTTAGACCATCCCTTCTTCCTGTCGTAGGCCTTCACCTGCATTTGGAGTTCATTTAGCGACATGCAGAATATTATGTGATGCCTGGAATAAATGGCAGCGTAAGGCTTAACCGGATGATTCTGGACAAGTGGGCTATTATAGCATCTAAGACATCTGATTATTATGAAGGTTGGCAGGCTGCATATACTCCTCCATCCGTGTTTTGGCTTCTACAGCGAACACATAGAGCCTGAGGCTCCACTAACTGCCCAGGACAGGGTAATGGGCGAACGTTTGCTTGAAGTGTATAAGGGGAAGATCGACTTTCTCGGCCAGGAAGATGTTTTGGCCGTATTTTCCCCTTCAAGGGAGAGGGAATATAAAGACGATTATCGCAGAAAGAGGGTCTGGACCGAGGTTGAAAATTACGCGAAGGAGAGGCTCGGCGGAAGGCGGCTGATAGTGTTGCCAAGTCCCAGTTTTCTCTTCGATGATAACGACATGAGCAGCATCAGCATGCTTAAAACCGAATTGGCCAAAAGAGACTTGGGGATAAGCCCAGAGACGCCTTGTGAAATCTGGGGAGAGTCCATCTCCGCTTGCATTCTTGAGACGGTAGGGCCTGTCGAGGAGGGGCTTGGCCTCCGGAAGATTACGATCCCGCTTAAGGCAACCGACGGAATTGACCGCGGGAAAGAATTGGAGTCCCTAACCAGGCTACTGAAGGGCAAAATCCCAAATACACGGGCGATAATCGTGGACAGGCCCTGATCTGCCAAGGCTAATTTCTCCCTTGACTCGCCTCTGCAGCTCATTTATGGCTGTTCCGTATTCTAATGTGATGGCCCGAATAAGACCTCCGGCGCGCGACATCTACATAGGAATGGCGGAATATGTCTCGTCCACCTCCGGCATCGGCGGCACCATCAAGGGGGAGCCTGGGGATTTCATGGTCGCGGAGATCACTCCGGAGGGCGCGGTCCTCGGCTTCGACGGCGACAAGCCGGGCGACATGTCCCCCGGAGCCTATACACATTTCACCCTCGTCAAGGAGAACTGGGACACGATGAGGGCCTTGAAGGAGGTCGCCCAGAGGATCGGGGTATCAAGGGACCGCTTCCAGTTCGCAGGCACAAAGGACAAGCGGGCTTTTACCGCCCAGAGGGTCTCTGCATACAAGGTACCGCTCGAGCGGCTCAGGGGCGTGAAGATCAAGGACATCGTACTCAAGGACTTCACATACGCCGACGAGAACCTCGGCCTTGGCAGCCTCAAAGGCAACCGATTCACCATCAAAGTTAGGGGCGTCAAGCCCGGAGCGAAGGACCTCATCGAAGCCACCTCAGCCCAATTGACATCCGGATTCCCGAACTTCTACGGGCATCAGAGGTTCGGCGACGTCCGGCCCATAACACACGAGGTCGGGAAGATGATGCTGGTGGGCGACTTCGAAGGCGCGGTGTTGACATACGTCGGCAAATCGTTCGAAGGAGAGGGTCCGGATACGACGGCCCTTCGAGACTCCTTAGCAGAATCCAGGGATTTCCAGGCCGCATTGGAAAATTTTCCAACCAACCTGGGGTACGAGAAATCCCTCCTCAACCATCTCATCCAATATCCCGGCGACTGGCAAGGGGCGCTGAGGACCTTTCCGGGGGGCCTTCAGAAGATGTTCATCCACGCCTACCAGAGCCACATCTTCAACAGGGCCCTGAGCGAATGCATCCGCAGAGGCCTGACAGTTGAGTCACTGCCCCTTGTCGGGTGGGATGTAGAGGCCGACGACATTTCAGCGAGGATTCTGGAAGCAGACGGCATACGCCGCGAAAATTTCAAGGTCGCGGGCATGGGGGAGCTGGCAAGTAAGGGCGAATACAGGGACGCATACTCGGTTGCGGAAGATTTCACATACTCCCTCGAAGGGGGCGATGCGACGTTCGGCTTCAGCCTCGGGAAGGGGAGCTATGCCACCGTCCTCCTACGGGAGTACATGAAGGACTGACCCATAAAAACCTTCGTCCCATATACTTGAAAAACATAGCCCTCGCCGGTTCCTATCGGAAAATGCGGGATAACGGCTCATACAACCCGTTCAAGCATACGCGTTAGGCGGGGATTTAGGCCATATGAACCCTGAGCCGGCAGTTTGGTCCGTTCCCCGGGGCACGGCATCGGAACAGCCCGGTCTTATGCCATAGTAACCGGCGTTATCTATTTAGATTAAATATCGGCGGACACAATTTAGTACATAAGGTTGGGGTCGGTATGGGATTTATTTCTTTCTCACCCCCCTAGATGAGAAGGACATCGAACACAGGACACCCCCTCCGGCCCCAACCCAACACTATTACGTCCTCAGTCTTCGGTCCTCAGTCCTCCCTCTAAGATAGCGGTGACTGAAGACCGAAAACCGAAAACTGAAAACCGAAGACCGGCATCCTGTCTCCCGTCCTCAGTTTACTGTCTCCGGTCTCCCGTCCTCGGTCCTCTGTCTCCAGTCCTCTGTCGTCTTTCCACAGGCCAAGGCATTAGGCTGCAGGCTGGCAGTGACAAAGCAAAAAACCACTATACAGGCTAACCTATGGGTAATCACAAAGTATTTAAAGGCGTCCCGTACTATATACTACCCGATGTCTGAGAAGGAAATCGAGTTGAAGGTCGCAGAGGCGCTGCAGAACGACGTAGGCCGCGGCATCGTTAGGATCGATTCCATGTCGGCGAAACGGATCGACGTCACGACCGGGGACATAGTCGAGGTCGAGGGCCGCAGGACGACCACGGCCAAGGTCTGGCAGACGCATCAGGAGGACGACGGCCGCGGAATTGCCAGGATGGATGGCACGATCCGCCAGAACTCGGGCGCATCCCTCGGCGACAAGATCAGGGTCAGGAAGGCGGACGTTAAGCCCGCGAAGAAGGTCGTTATCGCCCCGACTGAGCAGCAGATAAAGTTCGGCGAGGACTTCAACGCATACATCAAGCAGCGGGTGATGATGGGCAGGCCCGTCATTTCGGGCGACATATTCTATATCACGGTATTGAACCAGCCGATTTCGTTCACCATCGGCGTCACGAAGCCGGAGGGCGTGGTCACAATCAACGAACACACCGTCGTCGAGGTGAAGAACAAGCCCATGTCTCCGCAGTCGATTGCGGGCCTCGCCATCAGGTATGAGGACATAGGAGGCCTCAAGGACGAGGTGTCGAGGGTCCGGGAGATGGTGGAGCTGCCGATGAAGCACCCGGAGCTGTTCGAAAAACTAGGTATCAAACCCCCAAAAGGCGTACTACTATATGGCCCCCCAGGAACAGGCAAAACCCTCCTGGCCAAAGCCGTCGCATCGGAATCGAACGCCCACTTCCTGCACCTGAACGGCCCCGAAATCATGGACAAGTTCTACGGCGAATCCGAGCGGAAGCTCCGCGACATATTCGATGATGCCCAGCAGAACGCGCCATCGATCATATTCATAGACGAGCTCGACTCCATCGCCCCCAAGAGGGACGAGACCAAGGGCGAAGTCGAACGGAGGGTTGTCGCCCAGCTTCTGGCCCTGATGGACGGCCTCGTAAGCCGGGGCAACGTGATAGTCCTCGCAGCCACGAACAGACCGGACTCGCTCGACCCCGCGCTCAGGAGGCCCGGCCGATTCGACAGGGAGATCGAGATAGGCGTGCCTGACGTCAACGGCAGGAAGGAGATACTCCAGATACACACCCGGGGCATGCCGATGTCGGAGGACGTCGACATAGACCGGATAGCCAAGATTACGCACGGCTTCGTAGGCGCCGACCTCTCGGCGATCGGCCGCGAGGCCGCGATGCACGCGCTCAAGCGGATACTGCCCAAGATCGACCTCGACAGCGAGACCATACCCGCGGAGGTCCTGGAGACTTTGCAGGTCACGAAGGAGGACTTCAACGAGGCATTGAAGGTGGTCGAACCATCCGCCCTGCGGGAAGTAATGGTCGAAGTCCCAGATGTCCACTGGACGGACATCGGCGGCCTGAAGAAGGTCAAGGAGGAATTGATGGAGGCCGTCGAATGGCCCCTCAAGAAGCCGGAGGCGTTCACGCGACTTGGGATAAACCCCCCGAAGGCGGTCCTCTTGTACGGCCCCCCAGGCTGCGGGAAGACGATGCTGGCAAAGGCGGTCGCCACCGAGTCGGAGGCGAACTTCATAGCCATCAAGGGGCCGGAGCTCCTCTCAAAATGGGTCGGCGAATCCGAGAAGGGCATAAGGGAAATCTTCAAGAAAGCGAGGCAGACCGCCCCCACGATCATATTCTTCGACGAGATGGACGCGATGGCCCCCAGGCGGGGGATGGAGTTCGGCTCCCACGTCACCGAGACCGTAGTCAACCAGATACTCACCGAGATGGACGGCATAGAACGCCTGGAGAACGTCATAATCCTGGGGGCGACGAACCGCCCTGACATGCTGGATCCCAGCATGCTCAGGCCAGGCAGATTCGACCGCCTCGTCCTCGTCCCGCTTCCCGACAAGGAGGCGAGGGAGGAGATCCTGCGCGTGCACACGAAGGGGATGCCCCTGCGGGCAGTCAACGTCGAAGAGCTCGCCCGCAAGACCGAAGGCTACACCGGAGCCGACATAGAAGCCCTCTGCAGGGAGGCCGCGATGGCTGCCATGAGGGAGGATACGGCCGCATCCCACGTGGACTCCAAACACTTCGAGAAGGCCTTCCAGGAAGTCAGGCCCTCCGTCACCCAAGACGAGGCGAAAAGCTACGAAAAGGGGTTCAAACGCGGAAAAAGGGACGAGAAGATACCGGCGTACATGTGAAGTTTTCAGTTCTCAGTTTTCAGTCTTCGATGTTAGGTTCAGTCTCGTCATTTTATTAACCTGAATCCATACGTTATCCGTGAACAGCGCGTGGTGGGTCTTGGTCGGAGCAATCCTTGCTCTCGCATTCATCTACGTCCTCAGCCCCCTGCCGTTCTTCCCGACGGAGGAGGTCGTCGTCCTGAACGTCAGCGAATACCCGGAACCTCTGCCGTGCCAGATGTACTTCAGAGACGATTTAGCGCTATACGCGGGCAAGGCCGCCTCTGCAGATGAAGCGGTAGAGCTTGTGAAGAAAAACATCAGGAGACTCAAGGTCGCCTATTCGGAGAAGGTTAAAGAAGGCACATCCCCAGACTACCCCCTCGGATGGGGCAGAAAGGTCTTCGTCAAATACCGCACCCAGCGCGAGAAATATCAGCGCAACGGATGGTATGTCACCGCATCCGACGACGAGGGCCTGATACTCGGAGAATACTACCTCTCCGACGAAGGCCTCCTGATGCCCGCCATCCAGACGTGCACGAGGATCGGCTGCTGCAGCTGATCCGGTTATTATCCCGTAGGCTCAATTAATTCCCATGGACCCTCGGGCGCTGGATATCAACGCCGCATGGCTTGGTGTCAGCGTCGAGTCGCTGATGGAGAATGCGGGCAGGCAGGTAGCAGAGGCGTGCAGGGGCTACCGTAGCATCGCAGTCTTCTGCGGCAGGGGGAACAACGGCGGAGACGGTCTCGTCGCTGCAAGATACCTACTTGAATCCGGGGCGAAGGCTCGGGCGTACGTCCTGGACGGCTCGGATCGAAGCAGGCTGAACCTCCTCAACCTCGGAAGGCTGCCTGAAGAGGCAGTGGAATTCATCCAGTCCAGGCGCGACTTCGAGCTCAAAGGCTGCGACCTCATAGTCGACGCGCTCCTGGGTACGGGATTCAGAGACAAACCCAAAGAGCCGCTGAAAGGCATAATCGAAGAGATGAACGAATCTTCTGCGGTGAAAATAAGCGTGGACGTCCCGTCCGCTGGTCTGGTGGAGGCGGACGAAGTGATTAGCCTCCACAAGGGAAAGGTCCCCGGCGCCAGGGTCGTAGACATAGGCATACCCCCGGAGGCAGAGCAGTACTGCGGTCCGGGCGACGTCGCCGTGGCGATACCAGAGCGCAAGGCGTCCAGCCGCAAAGGAGACTTCGGCCGCCTCATGGTCGTCGGGGGGTCGAAGGACTACATAGGGACTCCGATGCTCGTAGCGCAGGCGGCATTGAGGGCCGGCTGCGACCTCGTCGACGTATGCGTCCCCGGATACGTAGCAGACAAGATGCCTTTCGACCCGAACCTCATCGTCCACAGACTGAAGGGCAGGGAATATGTCACCCCCTCGGACGTCAAATCCGTCCTCAAGCTGGAATCCGACGCGTTGGTGTTCGGAAACGGCCTCGGAAGAAAAAGCAGGAAGGCGGTAGAATACCTGATGAGGCACGCCGACAGGCCGGTGGTCGTCGACGCCGACGCCCTCAGCCTCGCCGACAGGAGATGGGTTTCCGACAGGATGGTCCTCACCCCTCATCAGGGCGAGTTCAAAAAACTATTCGGCTCCCTCGAAGACCCCGAGGCGGATGCCTGCAGGTGGGCGAAGAAGACCGGTTCGGTCATAGTCCTGAAGGGCGCCATCGACGTCGTCTCCGACGGGAAGGGGACGAGGCTGAATCGGAGCGGAAATCCATATATGACAGTCGGAGGCACGGGAGACGTGTTGGCGGGCGTCATAGGCGGCCTTCTGGCACAAACAGGCGACAGGATGAAATCAGCATGCGCGGGCGCCTTCCTGAGCGGGTTCGCAGGCGACATCGCGGCAGAAGAATACGGCGTATCGCTGGTAGCTACGGACGTGATCTCAAGGCTCCCTGATGCCATAGGCGCCTGCATGGACCTGGCGGAGGAATCGAGTTGAAGGAGCTGCTCTCCGATTTCGCGGGCCTCAAGGCGCACCTAAAGGAGTGCAAGATGCCGTTTCGGGGGGCGCTGATAGAATACTACCGGACGCTCGGGGAAAAGCAGGGATTCACCGCCCTCAAAGACTCCAGCGTGATAAGGAACGCATACAACTTCGGCAGGGTGGACCTCGTATGGGTGGAGCCGAACGTCGCATTCGAGATGGAGTTCGGCCTCTTGGACGACATATTCCGCCACATGTGGAAGCTCATGGTGCTTTCACCCAGGATGGCGGTGCTCCTTGTCTCCGGCAACAGCAAATGCAGCCCCCAGAAGGTGAAGGAGCTAGTGTCGAAGACCCCCCAGCTTTCGGGCATAGAATTCGTAGTGATCGATGTCTCCGGCGGGAAGATATTATGACTGTCCTCTGTCTGCGGTCTGCTGTTTACAGTCTCCAGTTTTCACGTCAGGGGACGCAGACCGAGAACTGTAAACCGGAAACTGAAAACCGCAGACTTCTACTTCAGTATGCTGATCTCGTAGACTTCGACCCTCATGATCGGGCAGACGGTCTTGATTCTCTTGTAGATCTCGGTGCCGAGCTTGCCGAACAGCGTCTGCTGAACGAACTTGTCGGCTTCGACGTTGGAGTGCTCTGACAGGACCGTGCCGATCCTCTTCTTTATCTCGACCTGCTGGACGTCGCTTATGCGGTGCCTTGAGAGCACCATGATCTTTACCCTGACCCTCCTCTCCCCGAAGGCTATGTCCTTCTGGTAGTCTATCTTGTCGGTCCTCTTCCTGACCTTCGACCTCAGGTACCCCTCCGGGATGAAGAACTTCTTGAACTTCGTCTGGGCCTTGTCGCCCTTCACTTCGGAGACTTCGAAGAGCAGGTTCATGTAGTTCTTGCTCCTGTCGCCCATCAGCTCGCCGAGGGAGATGTTGATTGTCCTTCCGATGAGCCTGTCCGGCTCGGAGGCCAGTGTCTCGCCGACTTCCTGATAGTCGAAGTTCTCGGGCGCGAGTATGGAATAAATCTTCTTGCTCTTCCAGGAGGTTACAGTCTTTGCCGCCATTCTATATCAAACTCTCCGATGTCATCTGGCACCTCAGAAGGTCGTCGACGGTCGCCATTAGAGTCGAGACGGACTCGCAGTCGATCTCTGTCGTCACTTTGCCTGTGGACGAGCTCGTTCTGACGGTCAGGCTGTCCATGCGGACGTTGTCCCCGTTCAGGGCCTTTGCGACTGCGACTGCGCCAAGCGATTCCGCGATTAGGATTGCCTTGCACATCATTTTGAAACCAGCAGCCTCGCCTGCTCCGGGTTGTAGCGCCAGTCTTCGGGCAGCTTCCCGCTCCTGACGTAGTATTTTGTAAGCCTTCTGATCTTCGACTCCATGAGGAACAGCGACCGCTTGTTGTGGTTGTCCTTCTTGTGCTTGCCGATGTGGCTCGAGAGCGCGACGGACTTGTTTATAATGTTCTGCAGGTCTTCGGGGAGCTTCAGCCCCATATCGTTATTCCGAAGGACCTGTGTGAGCTTCATCCCCATAATCGGCCTGACGTCGGGGACCCCGTACTGGTCGCGCAGAAGGAGGCCGATCTTGCTCGGATTGTTTCCCTCCCTTGCCAGCTTGACAATGAGCTCCTCGACCTCCTGCTTGCTGTAGGGGACCCATTCCGGGACTTCGGTCCTTTCAGGCTTCATCGACTTGGACTTGCCCTTCCTGCGCGAATGCATGCGAGCCATTTTAGACTGATTATACTTTTAATCTCTTGGCGCGGACCAGACGAATCCGAGACCGCCCAGAAAAAAGACGTACTATAAATAAGGGCGCAACTAGTATAAAAGCATGATGATAGGCGTATCCACCCGGGTCCTTTGGGTCGTGGAGGAGAATCTCGCCCTCAACCTGGATTACATCAGCAAGGTCGCCGACGCCGCAGAGCTGTGGATGATGCCTCCCTTCTTCCCAAGTTGGCGCCAGTCGCAGATGAAGGGGGACCTCGACAGGCTCAAGGACGTGCTAACCACCTACGACCTGGAGACCACCATCCACGCGCCATGCCACGACCTGAACATCTCCTCGTTGAATCCCGCAGCCGCGTCGTGCGCGGCACGGGAGGTGATGAAATGCCTCGAGGTCGCGGACCTGCTCGGCTCGAAGGCGGTGACGTTCCATCCCGGAAAATTCAGGTATCACAAGGAGAAGGCCTACGACTCATTGAAGGGAAACCTAAGGCGCCTGGACGCCGAGGCGAAAGACCGAAGCTGCCTCCTGTGCGTCGAGAACATGGCGAAGGAGGGCTCTTTCCTGGACTCTGCTAAAGAGACAGTCGAGGCGCTAACAGGACTCGATAACGTCCACGTCACCTTGGACATCGCTCATATGCTGCTTGGCCGCCATGATCCGGCTGGATACGTCGAGAAACTGGGGTCGAAGATTGTGCACGCCCACATCTCGGACTTCAAGGCGGGGCAGCACGCGCACCTTCCCATAGGCCAGGGCAGTCTCGACCTAATGACTCCTCTTCGCGAACTGGAAAAGGCCGGCTACTCGGGGATGTTCGTCCTTGAGGGCTCTTCGAAGAATCCGCACACGAGCATACCAGAGGATGTCAAGACACTGAAGAGGATGCTGGCCGACGCGGGATTCACCTGATCTGCTCCTTGAACATGCTGTCGACGGATCTCAGGAATTCGTCCTTCTTTTCCTTCGGCACCCTGGCGCCTGCGGCTATGTCGTGGCCTCCGCCTTCTCCGCCGTGCTTTTTGCTGCATGAGCTCATCGCCTTTCCGAGGTGTATCCCCCGCCTGACGAGGTTCCAGTTGGCGCGGGCGCTGACTTTGAGGAAGTTCTCGTCGTTGGAGTCTTCCGCGAAGGCGAGCACCGGCTTGTCCTCAGGTATTATGCGGGCTCCGTAGGCCATCCCTGCTACTACCCCCACCAGCGATTCCCTTATGATGCCCTGGGCGTCGAAGTACCTGAGGTTCGGCATGTCCGTCGTCCCGATCTCTCCGAGGTACTCTATGCCCTCCGCCAGCTCCCTGCGGTGCTTCTCCAGGAGGGATTTTGCCTTGTGCCACGCCTGTCCCCGGTCTCCGAGGCAGACCTGGACCCCTATGTTGGGCTGTTCGTGGCGGCCGCATGCGTTCAGGACCGTCGCATATTCCTTGGCATCCCTCAATTCGCTCTTGAGCTCCTCCTTGGAGAGCGTATAGTTCTCCCCGTACATGCCGTGGATTATGAAATCAGGCACCCTGTTGTCGACAAGGCGCATGTAGATCGCGGAGGTTAGTGTCTCCTTCTCCTTCGGAGAAAGCTCCACATACGACCTCCATTTATCATCGCTCTTCAAGGGGATGCCGAGCGACTCTATGAACTGGGAGCATGCAGCCTGGCTTCCCGTCAGCCCCGGTATGACCGGCTCCGAAGAGTATGTCAGCATCTGGACGAGCGACCTGCTCTGCCTGCCGAACATCCTGATATCATTCTCTATCTCCAGCGTCCCCCTCGCTTCCCCGTCCTCGATTATTGCGCGGTTCAGGCTCCCGAGGGCCCCCCTGGAATCCTGCATGTCGCCGACGGCTCCGACGACCGCGATCTGGGGCAACTCGATGCGTCCGAGGGATTTCGCGACAAGGTACGCCATCCCCGCGCCCGACAGTTCGCTGCCTCCGTTGTAGCCGAACATGGCGGGGTTGATCTGCCTCGGGTAGTCCCTCTCCGGCGGGTGGTGGTCTATGACGTAGTAGTCTTTCACGCCGTGCTCTGCAAGGAGGCTGTGGTGGCCCGATCCGAAGTCGGTCAGGACGACGGTCCTGCCCCTGTATTCCCTTATCTTTTCGACAGTGAAGGAGTCGATCTGCTTGAGGCAGTGGAAGTCGACGTTCCTGCCGAGGCTTCGCAGCAGGTCGACGGTTATCGCGCAGCTAGTGATCCCGTCCGCGTCGTGGTGGCTCAGGACGAAGAAGTCGTCCTCCTTGATCAGCTCATCGGAGAAGGCCTTGATCGCGGATTCGAACTCCGGACTTATATGGGGGCTCTTGTGCATAGGAGAAGTGATAGGCTGTTTCATCTATTTATTCTTGCCAGCCTGTCTATCTGGCCGCTGATCTCCCGAAGCCATGCGTCGCGGTTTTCCAGGTACAGCACCACCTCCATGTTCTGGTTTCTCGGATCGACCGCCCCGACCCTGATGCCCTCCCTGCTCGGTGATACGTCGGTTATCATGTCGAGCGGTATGAACAGGGCCGCCTCTCCAGTCCCCTGCCGTTCTGCGAGGATGCCCAGGTTGGTGAGGTATATGTTTGACCTTATCGGCTCGAAGGGGATGTCCCTGTCGCTGAGCTTGGCGACGACCGCATAGGTGCCCGGCGTCTTGGATTCGAGGATTATCTTCTCCCCCTCGAAGAACTGCAGGTTCTTCTCCTGGTCGAATGAGCGGTTGAGGAAGTACACGCCTATCAGGCCGCCAAACACCCCCACTGCCATAGTGATCAGCTGCACGGAAAGCGATGAGCCTGCGAAATAGAGTAATGCGACGAGCACTACCAATGACCCGAGGGCGGCATACCCAAGGGCCCCGCTGACCAGGCGATCCAGCTCCGGCAGGTGCGGCTCGATCCGTCCGCGTAGGCCGCCTTTGTATGTATGGACGCTTTTCCAGGAACTGTCAGCATGAGGGCTGGAAGTCATCGGTTAATTATCGCAGAAGACGGTAAAAAAAGGGGGGGCTCCGCCTTTATATGCGCTATCTGACAATAAACGGTTCATGAGGGTCCTCTGGTGCGTCTGCGGCGCGGAATATTTCCTTGAGGAGTCTGTGTCGGTCCTTGAGGGATTGGGCGACGTCACGGTCGTCCTGTCGTCGGCAGCACAGGAGGTGGCGTCGATGTACCTGCTACTTGAGAGAATCAAGGCCGCGGCCAAGGAGACGGTCTATGAGAGCAGGCACGGCGATTCGTCCACGCTTATCATGAGGCTTGGGAGGTTCGACAAGGTCGTGGTAGCCCCCTGTTCCGGGAACACTGCCGCGAAGCTGGCGCACGGGATCGCAGACAGCCTGGTGACGAACGTCGTGTCCCAGGCGCTGAAGGGGGGAGTATCCGTGGTCATTCTGCCGACCGACGCCGCCAAGACGGTGACTGGAAAGACGGTCTCAGGCGGGAAGATCACCCTCACTTGCAGGCGGGTGGACCTCGAAAACGTAAGGAAGCTCCGCAGAGAGGTAAAGGTCGTGAAGAACGCAGAAGAATTGGGGAAAAGCATCTAAGCAGTAGCCTTTTCCGTCCTCATCTTCCAGACCGCGGCCGACGCTATCGTGACCGCCGCTATCGTCAGCAGCGTCGTCTCGGTCGTGATCTGAAGGTTCATGTTCTTCGTCAGAAAGTGCAGAAGGAGGTACGGAGTGAGTCCGAATACTAAGCTGAGGCCGAGCCGTTCGCTCCACCTTATGCCGCCGGCGGATGGCATGACAGCCGCGGTAAGGGCGAATCCGGGGACCATAATGGCGGCCAGGATCAAGGCCGTCCCGAAGATGATCGTATACGCGTCCATGTATAGGAAATAACACTAACCCCAATATAAAGGCTCAGAGGATGTCCGCCAGCAGCCACGGCAGGTTCACCGTCGCCTTTGCGACGAATCCGGGATCCATCAAGAAAGCCCATGCGGTCTTTTCCGCGAAGTCCATGTCGCCCTGCCTCTCAAGGATCCCGCTAGAGCCTTTTATCATCCTGAAGAACCTGTCCTTGCCCCTGTCGCTCATCCTCCCAAGCACCCTGTGTATCATCAGGTGCATCTTCAGGTCCCGGCCTATCTCAGCCCTCCACAGCCTCTCGTAGTCGGGCGCCGTCGCATGTTCGGCCGCGATGCAGCCGAAGATGATGCCCCCTCCGGTGGAGGCCTTGACCTGGCCTGCGGCGTCTCCGACTGTGACGAGGTTTGGGTACTGCGTCCTGACCCTGGGGTCGTGGACCGGTATGATCCCGAATGACTCCGATAGTATCCTGCCCGACTTCACCCTCTTTCCGAGCTTTTTCACGAATGCGTCCAGGTACGGCCGTGGATTCCCCCTGACGCACAGCCCCACCCTCGCACTGTCGCCAAGCGGAATCACCCATGCGAAGAAGTCGGGGACGCAGAAGTGGAGTTCGACGAAGTCCCTGTCGCAGTCGACCTTCATCTCGTACTGCCCGCCGACGAGGAAGTCCTTCGGCCTGTCCAGTCCCTCCTGGATCTGGAGCGTGAAATCGCTGCCTGTGGCTAAAATGGTCCTGTCCGCCTCCACCGTCTTCCCGTCCGACAGCTTCACGCCGGATCTCAGCGACCTGGCCTGGCCGACTATGTGTTTCGCCCCGGCGTCGAGCGCCTCTTCGAGGAGGCGCTCGTCGAATGCGAGCCTGTCGACGGCGTATGCGACGGGCTTCCTGGCGTCGACTTCGACCATGACGCCGCCGGGGGAATGGATCCTCGCACCCCGGATCCTGTTGATAACGTAGTCGCCTTCGGGGGCGCCGATCCGCTTCAGGCCGGAAATGCTGATGAGGCCTGCGCATTGCACCCGCCGCCCGCCGGACCCGACTATGGCGGTCTCAAATCTTTTTGCGGCATAGGCCGCCGCATGCGATCCCGTCGGCCCGTTTCCCACGACAAGGAAGTCATATCTCATTTTGAACAGCCTAATATCGGGGTTCTGTTGTCATAGTCCATATCCTGTTCAAAATATGATGCGCTTCCATCAGGCTGCATCATCTTATCTTGTCTTGACCATCTTGTCCGTGGCCTGGATCGTCTTCTCCCTGAGGCCGTGTATGGTGATGTAGCCTCTGCGCTCCAGCGCCCTGGCCCAGAGCATGACGTCGTCCTGGTTTTGGTCAAGAAGCAATGCGGCGTCATAGAGGTTTATCCTCTCCATCCTCCTCAGAAGCTGTATGAAGTCCTTGAATCCCTTCGGTTTCCTCTTCGTCCTTTGCATCCCAGGCGTCACCCTCTGAGCCTTCGTCTGCTGGGCGGGCATCGCAAGGATGCTTTCAAGCTCCTCATCTGTGGGTATGCCTGAGACTCCGAAGCGTTGGCCCACGGGCTGACTGACTGGCTGAACCCTGGTCTCGCGGTCCTTCCTGGCCTTCTCCAGCTCCTTGTTTTTGGAATCGAGCTCCTCCTCGAGCCTCCGTATGTTGTTTACGGCCTCAGAGAGCTCCTTTTCCTTGGCCCTGAGCCTGGATGCGGCATCATCCGCAGCCTGCTTCTGCTTCATAAGATGGTACGTCAATGCCTGAAGCTGCTGGGTCTGGATAACCTGGGCGATTTCTTCGGGAGAGAGCTTCTGTATCGCGCCATTTTGCCAGGCTGCCAGATCCTCCTCAGCCCTTATCCTGCGCGATCGCTCCTCGTTCAGCTCGTCCTTTGGGTCCATTGCAAAACAGACGGGGGCGATTCAGGCCGTTCAGTCCCTCAGGTCCACCACGTCGTAGACGTCTGGGCCTGTCGAGATGATGGTCGCCTTGACGCCGACCCTCTCTTCGATGACCTTGACGTGATCCTTCGCATCCTTCGACAGCCTGTCGTATTCCCTGACGCCTGCGCATTCGGGGAACAGCTTGTCGAGGCAGGTGATGCTGATGTGCGTGGCGCCGTTCACCCTTGCGGAATACCTCGCCAGATCGTAGTCGAAGGAGCCGATCTTCCTCGGCCTGCCGGTCACGGTCCCCACCTCGCCGAGGACTTGTGCGATCCTCTGATTGGAGGTTCCCTGCAGGCCCTTCTCGTCGGCCTGCCTCAGGAGCCTGGAGAATATGGGCGAATCTGCAATCTCCTTGTCGTTTAGGTAGTGTATGTACGGGTCTTCGCCCACGCGGCTCATATAGGCCTTGTAGATGACGTAGACGTCATCCACCCTCGTCGGACCGACTCCGAGGTCCGCAGCCGCAGTGGAAGCCGACGTGTCCTTGCTGGTAACGTACGGGTAGTTGCCGTAGTATAGGCTGAGGCCGAATCCCTGGCTTGCTTCGATGAGGACCTCCTCCTCCTTGTCGATGGCGTCATTGACCATGGTGGGGACGTCGCCGAGGTATTCCTTCAGTTCGGGAAAATCCTTCGCCAGCCTTGCCGTCCTGTTCACGCGGGCGGCGTTGGCGGGCCCGCAGCCGGACCCTGTCGTCCCGATCTTCTTGCTGTTGTCGTCCTTGTCCTGGTCCTTGTGGACCTGCTCGATTATCGGACACCTCTCGTCGATAGTGATGCGCCCCCCGACGCCGGTCATCTGGACCTCCTCCATGAACCGCTTGATGTCCACGAGGACCCCGGCACCTATGAGTATGTTGCTCGACGGGTTCACGAACCCGCAGCTTATCATCCTGAGGCCGTATTTTTTCCCGTTGTGGACGACCGTGTGGCCGGCATTCGGGCCGACGCCCGCGCGCCCGATGTATGCTGGGTCGTCTTTGAGGGCTAGATACGATACGACCTTGCCCTTTCCTTCATCGCCGTAGTGTCCTCCGACAACAATCGAGACCATTTTTACCTCAATATACTTGGGTAAGTAGATATGGTTAAACCCTTATTTAAGCGTTCAGGGCGGGGCTTTGATACGTTCCGCCGCTTCAGACGACTGCCTCCTTCAGGCCTGCGACGCTCAGCCTGGACGGCCTATTTTTCATACGTCTTCTGACCATATAGGCTGCGCCCACGGCCAGGATCAGCAGCGATATAATGAGGTATGTGTATCTGAACATGACGGACGACACCTTCCATATCGTCGAGTATGCCTTGTCTTGTACGACGGAATACGGGGGGGCTTCGATGTTTAGGATGGGCACAGTCACAGGTTTTTCTACCACGACCCTGGACGTCTTTTCGGTTCTTATCGTTCCTTCTGGGCTGATTATCGTCAGCTTTATGGGGTATGCGCCAGGGTTGGTGTCGTCTTTTGCGCTTATCCTCCAGGTGATCCTCGTTGGCGTGTCTTTTTCTAGGCTTATCGTCTGTTCCTGATCTTTTGTGAAGCCGGATTCCATGTCCAGCCAGGAGACCAGGCCGTTGACCGGCATGTTGCTACTAACCCATGCGGTGTATTCTATTTCTCCGCCTGGGAGAAGGTATCTTGTGTCGTCCATCTCCACCTCTATTTCGGCGTTGACGGGTTCGGCGGTTGTCTGATTGGCGGCGTTTGCCGGGCCTTTTTGGTCGGTGCCTTTCTCATTCCCTGATGCGTCCTTTTTGTTTGAGATGCGGCCTTTTTCGGTGGTTGGGGGAGAAATTGTCGATGGCGGGATTAGTGTTGATGCCGGAGCGATTGTGGTTGCAGTGAGCGTGGTCGTCGGCTCCAGTGTGGTTGTGGCGGAGAGGGTCGTGGTCGTTTCCATGGTTGTCGTGGTTGCCAGGGTCGTGGTCGTTTCCATCGTGGTTGTTGTAGCCAGGGTTGTGGTAGTAGCCATTGTCGTTGTCGGCGGGCTCGTGGTGGTGGGGGGCCTGGTGGTCGTGGGCGGATTCGTGGTGGTCGCAGGCTTGTGCCCACCTCCTCCTCCGCTTGCGGCAGTAGTTGTGGTCGACGTCGACGTGGTCGTCGTCGACGTCGTGGATGCGGCCGGGGTCGTGCCGCCAAGGAGTCCGATGCCGGCGGTGTAGCCGCCGCCTGATGCAATCCCTCCGCTGTTGTATGCCAGTGTGTAGGTGGCGTTGCCATATCCGCCAGCGATGTTGCCTGCGAACTCGTCGACGCGATAGCCGCCCCCTGCTGCGGACAAGGCATAGGCTGAACCCGCCAGAATCATCAAAGCCACTAGGGATGCTATTTTCTTCATGGCTCCTATATCACTCTGCAGGCGCAATATGTCGGATTATTGAATCCTGCACTACATCCACCACCTGTACTGGCCGAGGGGATGGTGACGGCATCCGTACCCAAGCAATCCACACAAGTATATACCCAACCGGACACTAGGCCATTTAGTCTCCCGCATGCGGTGTCTCCTGCTATCAAGGAAGGCACGTATATGTTGCTTATCATGCCGTGCATGACGCCCGTCACGTTCAGGTCTCCTTCTACCCGAACGTATGAGTCGTTTATTATCAGGGTGGGGTCATCGAAACCCACCATGAAAGATTTCTCCTGGCTGTTGATGAAATTCATGCCGAAAGCGAACGTATAATCTTTACTTGTGGAACCGCCTGCACTTACATTATACCCCGCGGCCATGCTGTAATTCCCGGTGGCGTTGACCCTGTAGCCGCCGGGAATGCTAGAATACATCCCCTCGGCATGGTTATTTAGCCCGCCAGATACGACCGAGTAATTCGCTTCCGCAGTGTTGTTTTCCCCGCCTGATACGACGGCAAACGAGCTATTAGCACGGTTGTTCCTGCCTCCGGCCACGACTGTCCAGTTGTTTCCTGCCAAGTTTCCTTGGCCTCCCGAGACGACTGCATAGTTGCCTGTTGCGTTGTTGCCGAAGCCTAATGCGACTGAGTAATTGCCGGTCGCGCGGCTTGTCGCCATGCTAATGCTGCCTGACACGTTGACGTTTCCGCCGTTTATGCTGGCGTTGCTTGTCGTTATGCTGTTAACACTGATCCAGAGCGGTTCAAGCGCCGTTCCGCCAGTCGTATCATCGTCCGCACAGGTCCAAATGCCTCCCGACCTCTTTAGGATTTTCCCATCAAGGCACAAAGAGCCTTCTGGCATGATGTCTCCGAAGAATGCGATGCCGCTGGTGTTGACGATGAATCGCTGCCCGCCGAAACCGACTAACATACTGGCATTTTGGTTGTTGTTTATGTCGCTGCCCAGGGCGAGGCTCTTGTCTGCGGTGGCGTTTGTCTTGTATCCCAAGGCGATGCTGTTTACCCCCATTGCCCGTGAATAGTTCCCTAAGGCGATGGCGGAGCTGTTGCCTGCGAATGCATAGTACCCCCCAGATATTGAGGAAGCCCCGGTTGCGATGCAGTTTTCCCCGCCTACTACCACGGACGCGTAGCCGCTTGCGTTGTTGAAGAGGCCGCCGGAGACGGTTGAGTAGTCCCCTGCTGCCTTGCCCTTGTATCCTCCTGAAATCGTCGACGCCTGGCGGGTTGCGGCATTGTCGAATCCGCCTGAAACGACTGCAAAGTTGTCGGTTGCGTTGTTGTCGCGGCCTAATGCGACGGTATATTTTCCGCTTGCGCGGCTTGTTCCGCTGCTGAGGTTGCCTGACACGTGGACGTTGCCGCCGTTGATGCTCTCGTTGCTTGTTGTGTTGCCGTTAAGGCTTATCCACAGGGGTTCGGTGTCAGTTCCGGCGCCGGAGATATCTGTGGCGCAGATCCAGCCCCCGCTCATGTTCTTCAGGACATCTCCCTCAGAACATGTCCCATTTAAAAAGCCCGCAGTCTCCAGAATAGATATGCGATTCTGTGAATTTGTCATATTTGTCAATAAACTTGACACATTGCCTTGCAAACCAGAAATATTGGCCCATAGATTTGTAACATTATTCTGCAGGGCTGTTGTGTTGGTCTGCAGGTTTGTGGTGGCGGCTTGCAGGGCTGTTATGTTTTGGTAGGCGTCTGTTGCCGTTCCGGTTCCGGTTGATGTGCATTGGAACCCTGTGGCTGTGCCTGTGCAGTAGTCGCCGGTTGTTATTGTGCCGAATCTGTCTTCTGTGGCTTTGATGCGGGCGTCTTGGAGTGTTGCGTTGGTCCAGATGTTTGATACGTTTGCTTGCAGGGCTGTTATGTTTTGGTAGGCGTCTGTTGCCGTTCCGGTTCCGGTTGATGTGCATTGGAACCCTGTGGCTGTTCCGGTGCACCATTGTCCGTTGGTCAATGT
>JAZDMS010000027.1:0-36535 GCA_043800705.1 Candidatus Altarchaeota archaeon | reverse complement strand
CGGCACGGTCGTCGGCAAGCAGGGTAGGGCGTACCTGGTCGAGGTCGTCGAAGGCTCAAAACACAAGATGGTTCTCGTCACGCCCGAGCACCTGAGGAGGATGGGATAATGAACATCATCGACGAAAAGCCTGTTTCGCTGCCAGAGGTCGCGGCGGTAATGAAAGACAAGGAGGAGATCTACGTCGGCGCCGGAGGCGAACTTCTATACGAGCAGAAGAGGGCACTGGAGCACGCAGCCAAGTTCGCGAAGATAAGCGAAAAGGACGCCAAGGAGATGGGCGGGAAGCTCTCCACCCTCGAGATAACGCTGAACGCGGACAGGATAGTCAAGATAATAGACCTGATGCCGAAGTCAGTCGACGACATCAGGGCGATTTTCGCAAAGGAGCGATTCAAATACACTGAAGAAGAGATCAAGAAGATCATTGACGTAGTTGACCAATACCGATAAAGTGGTGGCAAATGAAAAAAGACGACTATGTCAGAGTTCTGGATTATCTGCCAAAAGGCAAATCCGAAGTGCCCCCGCACAAGCGCAAGCCGCTCGTACAAGGCCTCGGAGACAAATACTTCTCGCTTCTGGAGCTTTCCCCGAAGGAGGGCATGGACTTCGAGCTCAGCGAGAGGGTCTACATCGGCGAGGAGTCAAGGCAGAAAATCGACCACATCGAGCGCAGGATCAAGTACGAATGGCTGACGCCCACCGCCAAATCCGAGCTGCCGCACATGATAAGGGAGGTCATAGAGGCCAACGAGAAGGAGTTCCTCAACTTCTACAACACCGCGGGGACCATCAGCACCAGGCAGCACAAGCTCGAGACCCTGCCGAAGATCGGCAGGAGGCACAGGGAGGAGATCCTGGAAGAGAGGGAGATCCAGCCGTTCGCGAGCTTCGATGACATGCGAAAGCGCCTCACGAGCATACCCGACCCGATAAGCGTGCTGGTGGAGAAGATAGTCGAGGAGCTGAAGGGAGATTCGAAATACTACCTTTTCACCCCGCTAGTCGAGGAAAATCCTAGCAGCCACCGCAGATAAAATATTGCGCCGCGAGCACAATATGACAAATTCGCCATGGGCTAATTTGATATTGTATCTCGGATTCAGAGTTATCACATTTTTTCCTTCTCTGAATCCAAAATAAAGCTTAATAGCCTGCGGTCGTTTCATTCTATATGGCACTGCCGATCTGCCTCAAGTGCGCAAGGTCCAACATCCTTTGCGCCGCCTGCGAGTCCAAACTGGCATCGGGGGCGATCAACGTATACGACGTCGAAACTTCGAGGGCTCTGGCAGAGATGCTCGCTGACGAGGCCGACTTCGCCCACGCCATAGACACCGAAGACCAGGTGATGATCGTCGCCAAGGACGTCGGCAAGGTGATCGGCAAGGGAGGCGCCAACATAAGAGCCCTCTCGGAACGCATCGGAAAAAAGGTCAAAGTCATCGGCCAAGACAGCCTCATCGAGATGGCGACAGCCATCATCGCCCCGGCGAGGATCAGCGGCATAAACACGCTGCTTAGGCCCGGGGGTGCGAAAGCCTACCGCATACGCGTCGAAATAGCCGACCGTGGCCGCCTAAGGATGGGCGTCGAGGACATAAGGAGACTGATCAATGCCGCATCCGACTGCGAAGTGGAGATAGAATTTGGTTAATAAATCGTCTGTTCCTAGTATGAGACAATGCAACCTGCATGCTTCAGAGGACAGAAAAAACACATTGTAAGTGTTGTGGCAGGTTGCGTTGTATCAAAACTGTCGGCTTCAGCCGGCAGTTTTTAAGACACCATGAGGACCCACTACTCCAACGACGTAAAGCCGGAGATGAACGGTCAGAAGGTGGTTTTGGCCGGATGGGTATACGAGGTCCGTGACCTCGGCAAACTCAAGTTCCTGGTTCTCAGGGACCGGGGAGGGTTCGTACAAATCTGCGCCAAGGAGGGTTCCACGGAGCAGAAGCTCCTTGACGCGATAAAGGCCGTAAGCAGGGAGTCGGTCGTAAAGATCGAAGGAGTCGTCAAGGCAAGCCCGAAGGCGCCCGGCGGCGTCGAAGTTAATCCGACAACCTTTAGCGTCATCAGCGCGGCCAAGTCGCCTCTTCCGCTGGATGTCACAAGCAAAGTCGACGCCGACTTGGATACGAGACTCAACAACAGGTTCATGGACGTCCGCAAACCGCAGGTGCGGGCGATATTCACCATCAGGGCGAAGGTCCAGGAGGCCTATCGCGAATTCTTCACCCAGAGGGGATTCCTCGAGATCAACCCGCCGAGCATCATCGCCGCGGCGAGCGAGGGCGGAACGAACCTCTTCGCGATAACGTATTTCGAGAAGGAGGCGTTCCTCTGCCAGAGCCCGCAGCTTTACAAGCAGATGATGATGAGCGCGGGATTGGACAAGGTCTTCATCACGATGCCGGTGTTCAGGGCGGAGCCGCACAGCACTCCGAGGCACCTGAACGAGGTATACATGCTCGACGTCGAGAAGGCCTTCATCGACGACGAGGGGGGCGTCATGGAGGAATTGGAGGGCGTCACCCACTACATGATCAAGAAGGTCGTCGATGAATGCCCGAAGGAGCTCGAGCTTCTGAACAGGAAGATCGACGTGCCGATACTCCCCTTCAGGAGGATCACATACGACGAATGCCTCAAATTGCTAGGGGAAAGCGGAATAAAGCTCCAGTGGGGCGACGACATCCCGCCGGAGGGGGAGAGGAAGCTTAACGAGATCGTCAACGCACCCTTCTTCATCACCAGGTGGCCGACCGCAATAAGGGCGTTCTATTCCAGGCCTCTTGACGACAACCCGAAGATATGCGGGGCATTCGACCTAGACTACATGGGCCTCGAACTCTCGTCCGGCGCGCAGAGGATACACGACCACGACCAGCTCGTGCAGGCACTATTAGACCGCGGCCTCGACCCCGACAACTTCGAATTCTACCTCAAGGCCTTCCGCTACGGGATGCCCCCGCACGGCGGATTCGGACTCGGCATCGAGAGGATAGTGACATCCATCTGCGGACTGAACAACGTGAGGGAATGCGTTCTTTGGCCGAGAGACAGGAACAGAGTAGAACCGTAGATTTTTTGTTAGTTGGGGGTAGCGAGCATAGAGAGCCAGCCCCCTTTTGATCAGCATAAGGCTTCGCCTTATGTCTTGAAGAGTCGACATCCCATCTGATGACCGACTCTTCAATCAAACGTTTCTTTAGAAAAGTTTGACGATACTTTGGCCGAGGGATAGAAACATGGTAGAACCCTGTTTTTTCTGCTTTTTATCCGTCTTCATCCGAGTATCCTATATGAATACACTGGGCGGGCGATCCGGAGGAGTCGAAAACATGCAACAACTTGACGCTTCTTTGAAGGACGCGATAAGGGAGCCGAAGGTCCTCGTCGGAGTCGATTTCGGCGGCAAGAGCACGAGAGCCGCGGTATTCGTGGACGGCGTCAAAAAAGGCGAACATTCTTTCCCAACATACAAGGTTTCTGAGGACGAGCCCGTAGCCCAACGGGTCGAAGGCCACGTGAAAAATATTAATTCTGCAATTATCGAGGCAGCCAAAGCTGCGGAGGTCTCAGTCTCGGAAATAGATGCAGTTGTCTTCGGAGCCCCGGGTTCGAGATACAAGGGGAAATACAAGATGCCAAACGCGATAGGCAAAGACCCCGAGACCAAAGTCATGGCAGAAGTCGACATGGAAACCCCAGTGCGTGAAAAACTTACCTTGGCCGGCTTGAGGGGAGATGCGGTGGTAAGGGGGTACAACGACGTCGACATAGTCGCCGCTACCACGAACCTCGGGAAGAATCCAGTCACCATTAATCAAGGACTCGGGGAATTGAACAAGCTGGAAGCACGTGAGGAATCATACTTCATCTGGCTCGGCACGGGCATCGGCGTCGGAATCGCAGACAGGTGGGGGGTAAACGAGGGCGCCTTCGGAGCCCAGGAGGGAGGCCACGGAGAGGTCCACACCGACCTTTCCGCGGAGAAGTTCCGCTGCGGGTGCGGCAAGCACAACAGCGGAAGCGTCTGCATCGAGGCCGTGGCGTCGACTACGGGGCAGGAGAAGCTCGTCAGACACCTCGTCTCGAAGTCGTTCT
Organism: Candidatus Altarchaeota archaeon; assembly: GCA_043800705.1. Classification (GTDB taxonomy): domain Archaea; phylum Altiarchaeota; class Altiarchaeia; order IMC4; family SCGC-AAA252-I15; genus JAHIYG01. Next base: position 32,419 of record JAZDMS010000027.1, on the reverse strand, counting down.
CGGGTGAGAGGAAGATGAACGTGCAAGAAATGAAGACTCTTCTCTCAGAGACGCAGAAACACAACCAGAAGAAACTGGCTGAACACGCCGCCGACCTCTCAGCCCAGGAGAGGACGGAGCTGCAAAGGAGCGTCAGCGCAACGGAGGAACTCCTCGGCCGACTGAACGGATTCACACCCCAAGAAGGCCATGAAGAGTACGTGAAGCATGTCGTCTTCGACTCCGGAGTCGCCGACAGGCTCGCGAACGGCAGACCCCCGCAGGTCGAGCTAGCGGCAGAGGCGATGAGGATTTCGGGGAAACACCTGGGGAGGTTCATAAGGAACATCACCGCGATGCGCAACCCGAAGCAGATAATCATCGGCGGAGGCGGAGGGATGACATTCAAATACGGAGACAAGGAGGAGAACCCGTTCTGGAAGGGGATGCTATCTGAGCTCGGGCCTGAGAACGATCCCCACCAGTCCATAAAACGGGCGTGGATTGTCGCAGTAGTCGACCCTACAGTCAACCTTGGCATAGAAGGCTGCGTAAACATGGGCAGGAAGCTGTTCGTCGAGGGACAGAAGAAGGCAGCCGATTAAAACCGTTCGATGCTTTTATATCAATCAAATGGAGTAATATATCATGGGCCTAATGCTCAGGACCATTTTCTCCCTTCTTTTGGTTTGCACCCTGCTTTCATCCGGCGCTTCGGCGTTTTCCAAGATCAAGCCGCAGCTGGCTGCCACTGGGATGTCCGCCGACGGCTTCTTTACCGTGATTTTCACGAACGGAGTGGGAGCCCCGATAAGGCTGACCGGCGTCGGCGCAAAGAACCTCCTGTCAGGCGGCCAATGCGTCGGAGTCTCAGAATACACTCAGGGCTATATCCCGCATGGGGAAAACTTCCAGGTCGTCCTATCCGGATGCAATGAGGGATACAGCACCCAGGTCGGCGACATCTACAACGTCGGCATCAGACTGGACTATGAAGTGACCATTGCGGGGCAAAAGTCCACGCATTCCGACGGCGGAACCATCAGGGGCCCGGTCGAGGACCCGTCCGGGAAGCCTACCATCCTGGCTGGGAGCGTGGGCAGAGGCGGCGGCAGCTTTATGACAGACGACTTTGCCCGCCGGGCGGGCGCCTTTTTCTTCGAACTTCCCCGAGACCCGGACTCGCTGGCCTTAAACATCGTAGTGATTGCAGCGGTCGTCGGATACGTCATATTCAAGACCGAAGCAGGCAGACAATACCGGAAAGGCGCCCTCATCGCCGCGGCGGTAATAATCGTCGCCGCGGGTGTATTTGCCTCCTACGTGACGAACATCGACCAGAACATCAGGATGCAGCAGACCCTCCTGATGTCTCAGGGGGTTTTCATGCAGGATTCCACAGCCTCGATGAGGATCGTCGCAGTCGACATGAAAACGCTCGCCCCCCTCGCCCAGGCCCCGGTAAGGATTGAGCTGACCCCCAAAACCGGGCCGGGAAGGGCCGTCTTCTCCGGAGTCACTGACGAGACGGGTTCCGCCGAAATCTCATTCACATTGCCTGCTTCAGAATGGCCGGAGGGCGAATACGGCCTGCGGGCGTCCGTCGGGGAGGACACATACCTCGGTTCCGTCGAGGTCAGGGGGGAATCAGCCGCCCTATTGACGACCGACAAACCGCTCTATCAGCCAGGCCAGGAAATCCATATGCGGGCCCTCCTGATAAACCCCTTCAGCAGGAAACCCATCACACAAGAGCCCGCCACCTTCGAGGTCGAGGACTCGAAAGCTAACAAGATATTCAAGAAATCCGCGTTGACGGACAGGTTCGGGATAGCCTCCGCAGACCTCCTCCTCGCCGACGACATCAACCTCGGCGCATATAAGGTCCGGGTGTTGACAGACAAGGGCGGAATTGAGAAAAAGGTCGACGTGAAAAAATACGCGCTGCCGAAGTTCAAGGTCTCCTTCATGAGCGACAAAAGATACTATGCGCCAGGCGACAGGTTGAAGGCGTCGGTCTCTTCCGCATACTTCTTCGGGAAGCCCGTCTCCGACGCCGACGTCCACGTGTCCGTCCTAGACGGGAGGCTCCGGACAGTACGGGAGGTGCAGGGCAGGCCCGACGAAAAAGGGGCATTCGACTTCGCGGTGGACATCCCCGCCCCAAGCGGCGAGGGGGAGTCCTTCCTCGCATTCAACGCCACCGTCATCGACTCGACAGGGCATTCGGAGGCGACCTTGGCCGCCGTCCCCGTGTCCTCCGAGAAACTGACGATACTTGCGCTCCCTGAAGCCGAGAGGCTGAGGTGGGGGATGGAGAACAACGTATACATCATAGCAGCCTACCCCGACGGCCGCCCGGCGGAGTTAGACCTTGAAGTGAACGGGGAGCGCATACGCACCAACAGGCTGGGGGTGGCTGCTTATACGGCCACGCCTCAGGGCTCCGGCGAGTACAGGTTGGACATCTCGGCTGACGACGGGAAAGGTACATCCGCCAGGGCGGTGAGAACCCTCCAGGCAGACCAGGCCGGCGAACACATGGTCCTGAAGACGGACAGGCAAACCTACTCAGTCGGCGACAGGATGCAGGTGGAGTGCGTATACTCCGGACAATACAGCGTCCCGGCAGCCTACCTGGACGTCGTGAAAGGCGGCCAGACGATACTCACAAAATCCGTGCCCATGAGCCAGAACAGGGGCTCCGCCGAGATAGATGTGACGCAGGAGATGTCGGGGGCCCTTTATCTCGCATGCTACAAGGCATCCAGCACAGCGGACATGGTAAAGGACGGCAGGGCCGTGTTCGTCGGCGACGGCGCAGGCCTGGAAGTCCGGATAATGCCGGACAAGCCGGTCTATCTGCCCGGCTCCGACGCAAGAATCGACATACAGGTGGAGGGCGACGGCCAAGGTGTGCCTTCCGCCTTGGAGCTGAAAATCGTCGACGAATCCGTCTTTGCCCTCGAGAAGGCAGCCGGCAACGGGGCTAACATCATCCCGGGAAGCGGCCTCCCCCAGCCCGTAGTCGCCCTCCCATTCGACATCAACGAGGCCGAAGGAGACAGATACGCCCTCGCAGCCCTGATAGCCGCATCGAACGTGAGCGGCGCCGACTACGCGCTAAAGGCCGACTCATACGCGGACAAGGCGATGATTGTGAACAACCTGAAGGGGAGGTACGACGCATTTTTCGCCAGGCTCGCCGGCTCGCTGATTTGGTATGCAGTGGCTGTCGGCGTCATTGTCTTGGTTCTCTGGGGGATCGCCAGCGCCGTAAGGGGGGGAGGCGCAGGATTGATCATCCTATTCTTCTTCATATTCTTCTTCATGGGCGTCGTCTGGTGGCAGCTGGGAATATTCAACATGAATTCGGGCTCCACGACGTCCACCGGCGGATTCGACTCCTCCATCAGCACAGAAGGCCAGGGCCGCGCCTTTGAAAAGGCTGCCTTAACGAGGCAGGAGGCCACGTCCTCCAAGCCGTACCTGAGGCAGTACTTCCCCGAAACACTATACTATAATCCGGAGGTCATAACCGACGAAGAAGGCAGGGCGCATGTCAGCCTCATCATGGCGGATTCCATAACGACCTGGAGGGCTTCCGCCTTCGCATCGTCGCCTGACGGCAGGCTCGGATCCAACGACACGGGGATCAGGGTCTTCCAGGACTTCTTCATAGACCTCGATCTGCCGAGGATCCTCACACAGGACGACGAGATATGGGTGCCGGTCGCCGTCTACAACTACCTCGACACAGGACAGGACGTGAAGATCGAGATCGAACCTGCGGAATGGTACCAGCTCCTTGACGAAGGGAATAAAACGGTCAGCCTCGGCCCCGGAGACGTCACATCCGTGAACTTCCACATCAAAGCAAAAAAACACGGCCTCCACAAGCTGACAGCCTACGGCTTCGGCGCGGCGATGAGCGACGCCCTCTCCAAACCCGTTGAAGTCAAACCCTACGGGCAGGAAATAACGGAAACCGCGACTGGTGTCCTCAACGACGACATGAGTGAGATCGTCGATATACCTCCGATCGCAGTCGACGGGACAGGCAAAATAACAGCCAAATTCTACCAAGGCTACTTCAGCCAGGTGATCGACGGAATGGAAAGCATGCTCCAGATGCCGTACGGCTGCTTCGAACAGACAACATCAGTCACATACCCCAACATACTGATCCTGAAATACATGAAGAAGACGGGCCAGTCGACTCCGGAAATCCAGAAAAAGGCCGAAGGATACATCGGCACAGGCTACCAGAGGCTCCTCAAGTTCGAGACATCGACGCCGGGGGGATTCGACTGGTACGGCAACCCGCCCCCCAAGCTCCTTTTGACGGCATACGGCCTCATGGAATTCAAGGACATGTCCGACGTCTACGACATCGACCCCGCACTCATAGCCAGGACGCAGAAGTGGCTCGCCTCTCAGCAGAAGAGCGACGGCTCCTGGGAGCCCACGCAGTCGCTGCACATGGCGGAGAGCATGGCCAACAACAGGCTGACTTCAACGTGTTTCGTCTACTGGAGCCTCGCCCACAGCGGCTACGGAGGCAGCGAGATGGCCAGGGCAAACACATACATCAGGAACAACATCGGGATAGACAAAAACCAGGACCCGTACACGCTGGCCGTATGCGCAAACGGCCTCATCGAAGCCGACAAAAAAGACGCCACCGCCCTGCGGATACTCCAGGAACTCGAGTCAATGAAAGTCCAGGAAGGCAACGCAACATACTGGCCGACCCCCCCAGGCTTATGCCGGATACGGCAGCTGGACGGGGTCGAAGGGCGGCTCCAAAGACCTGGAGACCGCGGCCATGACCGCGACCGCATATATGATTGGAGGCTACAAGCCGGAGACCGCCGCGTCGGCGCTGAATTACCTTATCATGCGCAAGGGCGGCAACGGAAACTGGGGATCCACCCAGGCGACGATACTATCCATGAAAGCCCTTGCCACGGCAGCCGAAAACATCCAGCAGAGGGACACCGACATGGAGGCTTCAATCCTTATCAACGGCAGGCAGGCTGCAAGCCTCGGATTTGACAAAAGCAACGTGGACGTCGTCAGATTCGTCGACATGGGATCCGACACGGTCGAAGGATACAACGTCGTGGAGATCAAAAGGAGCGGGACCGGAAACATCCGCTACGAGCTTGTGAAAAGCTACTACAATCCGTGGGGGAGCGTGGGCGGGGAGAGGGCGCTGCGCCTTGACCTGGACTACGGCGCTGCGACGATGAGGGTCAACGAGCCCGTACCGGTGTCCGCGAAGGTGACATGGACGGGACTGGGCAAGCTCAAGATGCTGATAGCCGACCTAGGTGTGCCGCCAGGATTCACCACCGACGTTGCCTCCCTCAACACATTGAAGGAACAGGGAAGTATCGACAGGTACGAGCTTGAAGGAAACAGGATCGTCATTTACATCCCCGAACTAGACCCAAACAGCCCCCTTGAAATCGGCTACACCCTGAGGGCCCAATATCCCGTCAACGTCAAAACCCCCGAATCCAAGGTCTACGAATACTACAACCCCTACTCCAGAGACACCGCCGCACCCGTACAGTTGACCGCAACCTGATCCTTATATTCGGGCGTTCGCTATCCTTCAGCATGGTCAAGGAAGTCCACGCAGCCCATATCCTGGTGAAGGGCCAGGACCAGGCTCAGACGATACTGAACGATTTGAAGGCGCAGAAGAAGAGCTTCTCCCTCATGGCGCAGGAGAAGAGCACATGCCCCAGCGGCCGCAAAGGCGGAGACCTGGGCTGGTTCGGCCGCGGCAAAATGGTAAGGGAGTTTGAGAATGCAGCGTTCGCACTTAAAAAAGGCGACATGTCAGGCCTCGTCAGGACCGAGTTCGGCTGGCACATAATCAAATGCCTCGACACGAGATAGATATATTTATACTAGGGTATAATGATAGTATGCTAGAGTGTATTTTTATGGCTGATGTGATGTTGAGCATCCCTGCAAAGTTCCCGAAACCGCTGATTGATGAAGTGGATGCTTTTGTCAAGGAGGGAGTCTTCACAAGCAGAAGTGAGTTCATCCGAGAGGCCGTCAGACGGCTGCTCGAGAGCGAAGTGTGCAGAATCCACCCGGCAAGAGTATACTTGGCGCTTGTTGACAGGAACATCTCCGGTAAGGTGGCTGCAAAGACCGTCGACGATGTTGTCGAGGAAGGCAGGAGAATCCGGGAAGAGGTCTTCGCAGGCGATGAAAGTTAAAGCGTTCCTGGATTCCAATATCTTCAACATTGGGATAGAAAACCACAACACAAACTGCTGGATAATCATCGAACTCGCATTATCCGGCAGGATAGCGTTGGTCATCTCCGGCCTGACTGTGAAGGAGGTCGGTGCCTATTTCAGGCGCGCCTACACCAGACATACTGGGTGGCTTGTGGAGGAATTCATAACCAACATCCCGGACGTCGTCTTCGCCAAACCTGCGAATGAGAAAACCAGGGATAACCGAGAAACGTATGGGCTCTCCATAGAGGATGCCACGTTATTTTCCGCCGCACAAGAGGCCGGCTCCGATTACTTCGTCTCGCTCAATCGCCACTTCCTGAAAAGCAAAATCCAGAAGCCGAAAATACTGAATCCCAAAGAATTCCTTGATGCGATGAAAATCAAATCAAAAACAGAATACGAATGAGAGATTCATAGGTACGATAACCATACAAGCCTAGATTATCCCTCAATCCTGGCATCAAATGCCTTGTAGTCCATGTGGCAATTTATTTGCAGTGTTTGTCGACCAGGGCTAGTGTCCGGCCGCAAAAGCCCACAATCTGTTCTTCGCCCTCGAACTTGTTGTTTTTTAAATCCAGCTCTTTGATTACAGCTGAGACGCCCGGGTGTATCGGTCTTGCTCCGAATATAAACTCGACCGCTCGCCCGTCTGCTAAATGCCTTTTTTCCGCCATTAATTGCCCTTGGAGCCCTCTTCGTAGGATAGTCTTGTGTGCGCCGGTGCCCGAATAGGGTATGATGCACGGTGCCATCACAATCCTTAATCTTTTGGCTTTGCGGGCCAGATCCCTTATTCTCCTCAGAGATTGCCTGATCTCTTCCGGGGTCGAGTCAATGTCGCCGAATATAATATAGAGGTTTGGCTGGATTTCGGCATCGCTCAAAGCGCAGGATAGCCCCACAACATCATCGGCGGTGAACCTGACGGGTAGCTTGTTCCTTCCAATGAACGAGTCTGAGAGATTTTCTGCGCCAAGGGATACGGATTCAACCCGGGCTTTCGCCATCGCATCAATCAGCTCGACATCCGGTTCATGATCTGTCATGGCTGAATCCACACCCGCCTGCAATGAAAACCTGAAACGATCTCTTAAATCACCCCGAGAAACCATCTTGAAAAAATCCAAAGCCCTTTTTCTACTGAACAGGAAGTCCGCATCCCAGAACTGGATATTATCTATCCTAAACTTTCCATATTGCTCTAGCGTGAACTCCTGGGCCCATCCTTCCCGCCCGAACTCCAAACCGGAGACCTTTCGCAGTTCGAACAGTATTTTTTCCGGACTCCAGGCCCTGAATCTTGAGCCGAAAAGGTCTTGACCCAGGCAGAAACTGCACCTGAACGGGCAACCCCTTGATGTGATCATGGGGAGGGTTCCTTCTTTGACCATGTCGCCAAGCAAACGATAGTCCAATGGCTGGGTCTCAAGCTCATGCACAGTCAAAAAGTTTCCTCGAATGCCAGATGACAGTACCCTATAACCCTCGCGCATAAACGCCCCCGGAATCTTCCTAAACTCGGCTAGGAATTCTCCGGGGTTTTGCGCTCTCCTTTCGCGCGGGAACCTTGCCAGAAGGCTCACCAGATCAGGTAGAGAGCGCTCGCCTTCTCCCATTATGGCAAAGTCGGCTCCGCTATAGCCCAGTGCGCCTTCGGGATTTAAAGTCACTGCGGAACCTCCGACCACCACATCAGCCGACGGGCATTTAATCCTTGAAAGCGCGACCGTATACGAGACCAAGTCTATGTCGTCCGCATCCATCGAAAGGCAGACATACTTATTACGGGCATTTGATCGTTCTAGGCTTTGCAACGCCCCAAGTTCGCGCACACTCATATACTGGCGTTGAAACAACTTCGCCTCAACTCCTCCGTCCGGATCATTCCATTTCTGTAGAGGAAACATCAGTATCGTCATATCAGGCGACAAACTGGCGAGCCTAACCTTAGCCATCTGTTGGTGCTCAAGGACGGAGGCCATGCAGAGCATTCCAAAAGACTCACCTTTCGTCAGAAATAAAACCTCCGAACCCTCAGCCTGTCCTACCCTGCCGCCTTCGGAGACGGCCCAGGGGTCGGGCACATGATCGCCAGAAACAGCAGGATTGGAAAGCCGTCTAGTTGTTTCCGAAACCGGAGACATCGCTAAATATTTGGAAGGCAAGGAAAAAAGCCGTGCTCCAGGACAGAGTTCAGCACGCCAAAACCATGAAGGGGCTCATCCGGCGGAAACTCCCTGGGGGGCATCATCAATGACTAGAGGCCACAATATGTTCACCCGAACAAGTACCTCTTCCTAATCCGCTTCTTTATCTTCCACGTGCATTCCAGGCCTACGGGGAATTCTACGAGGTCTCCGGCCTTGAATGACGCCTTTTTGCCGTCTTTGGCTGTGACTTCGGCCTCTCCGTCGATGATATAGCACGTCTCCTTCTCCGAGTAGCTCCACGGGAACTCGGAAGGCTCCTTCTCCCAGATGCCCCAGGAATCGACACCCAACTTCTTCAATTCGTCCTTAGATGGTTTTTTCACGCTTGCATCGGCCATGATAATTATTCTTTGGAAGCCTTAATAGGTCCGGATTTCCCCGTAATATACATGGGAGAGAAGGGCAGCCGAGTGAGGCTGAACATTGTGACCGGCATCAAGGAGGAGGGTGGAAAGGAAGTCTTTGACATCAAGCCGATGGAATTCCGTCGCGAGGACGTCCCAGAAGGCATCGGAGAAAAGTCGCTCCTGTTCACCACAGCCGCCCTAAGCAGGAGATACGGCTTGGACTACACCTCCCTCAGCACATACATCCTCAACAACCGTGACATGGTCTCTGGCGTCTGCGACTTCGTCGCGAAGGCCAGGGGGAACGTAAGCTATCGGCTGGTGACCGAATGCGGGAAAAGGCTAACCGACGAGCACTACATAGTCGCCAGGTCAATGATGGAGGATTACACCCCCTTGGGGGGGGTGGCTTCTAAACTGGGGGTGTCCCCGTCGACGCCGCACCGCTGGCTTAACCTGCTCATGCCGGAAGGATCCGACCTCGTCTGCAACATATTCAACGTGGACGTCGTGCGATCAAAGCCCTCAAACAGGGCCACATACTACGTCCCCAAGGCGCTCGCAGCGGACAAGGACCTCCTCAGGTCGTGGGGGAGGCTAGTCAGGTGGGAGAGCGTGAGGCGCAGGCTCCCCGAAGGATGCAGGGATTACACCTTCGCTGCGGAGCTCGAGGAGGAGTTCGGCCTGAAACCTAAGACAATAGCCGCATACGCGCGCGGCCGCAAGAGGAAAGGCGGGAAATTAGGGGATTATGTCTCATTGTCGGAGGGTAAAATATACGACGGCCCGAGGGAGGCCGGAAGGTTGACGCTCTTCTTCAATCCGCAGCAGACGAACGAATTGAGGGATTTCTATGCCGGCGAATCCAAGACGAGGACGACGCATCTGTCGGTCGATAAGCTGGCAGCCCTGATCGGCATCTCCGACCAGGTGTTGAGGCCTCATCTCCTGCACGGCGGCGGCCTCAGCGAGAAGGAGGCGACATACCTTGGCGTGCCCCTGGTCAGGTATGCGGGCAACTTCTACTGGCCGAAAAACTGCCTGTCAGACGAGGAGTACGCAGCACTGCGGGCCGAGCCCCACATCGAAAAAACGCGGACGGTGAGGGAGTTGCGCGGGAAGCTGAAGCATTACGACGAATTAATGAAGAATAGGGGGCGGATGATCCGTGAGTCGCTGGCCCCCATCTCACTGATCTGCGCTAGAGGCGTCGACTCCGAAGGGAAGCCAGACGGATCAGCCGAAGGCGTCCCTGAACCTCTCGCGCCCCAAATCTGCGTTAGGGACGGCAGCGGCGACAGATTGCGGGCTTATGTCGCAGTATCCGGCCTTGGCGTCGAAGGCAAGCCCGCAACAAAGAAGAACAACACCGTTAAGGACAGATTGGGAAGCATCCTCCTAAGCTGCGGAGCCTTGAAGCAGTTCTCTATGCTTGAACCGGGCATGCAAAAGAGGATCATCGGCAAGCTGTCGTTCGCGATCGATTGCGGCGCGTCCATCACGGAGGACGGAAGGCTTGCCTGGGACGAGATCGCGCCCGGGAGGACTAGGTGGATTTCCAGCTTCGTAAGGGATGACTTGCAGCTGCACATCGGCATGATCGAAACGGGAGTATACGAGATTTTCAGGGCCAACGATTACGATCCTAAATTGCTGTTAGAGAGGGTCTCACTGAAGGTCTCTCCCACGGTGGCAGGAGGAAGGTTCAGGCTCTGAATCCTCGGTCATCTGCTGTAGTAGTATTCCCCGCTGCCCTTCTGCTCCCTGTCCTTTACGCTGCCCGGCTTGTTGGCCCTGGGCCTGCCTGTGTCCGGGTCGCGGCGGAAGGTGGTGTCCATCTGCTTGAGGAAACGGTTCATCCCATCCCGCATCGAAAGGGGCCGGTTCGCCTTTCCGCTTATGCCGGATTCGCCTTCGAAGACCAGGAGCTCGTCGGACAGGTAGTCTATGAGGAGTATGTCGTGCTCTATGACGATGACTGACACCTTCTTGTCGTATCCGAAGCCGTGGAGGTATTTGGCGAGGGAAAGCCTCTCTTCAACATCGAGGTATGCGGACGGTTCGTCTAGCATGTATATGTCGGCTTCTCTGCTGAGGCAGTCTGCTATGGCGACCCTCTGCAGCTCTCCGCCGGACAGTTCCGACATCTTCTTGTCGAGCATGTGGGTGAGTCTGAATTTCTCGAGTATCTCCCCCTTCAGCCCCAGGGAGGCCACGAGTTCCTCCTTCGGCTGGATATATTGCGGCTTATATGAGACTTTAACCTTCAGGTCGACGGCCCCTTCGTCCGGCTTCTCAGCCCCCGCCAACATCTTCATGAACGTGGTCTTTCCGGTCGCGTTGGGGCCGAGGATGCCGAGTATGTCCGGGCTCTTGATTTCGCCTGCGGCGACTTCGAGCTTGAATTGGCCGAAGTCCTTGCTCAGGTCGGGGTATTCGACGAGGGTCGTCCTCTTCTTCGTGGAATGTGGCGGCTTCACGCCGAACTTTATCTCGTCGCGGAAGCGCATATTCTCGCTTCTGAGGAATCCCCCCAGGTATTCGTTGATTCCGACCCTTACACCCATGATGTTGCTGATTATCCCGTAGGCTCCCGTCTGCCCGAAGATGACGTGCATGTTGTCGCTGAGGTAGTCGAGGACTACGAGGTCGTGTTCGACGACGAAGACTATCTTGTCCGAGAGCGTCCGTATAGCCTTGGCCGCGTTCAATCTTTCCCGCACATCGAGGTAGCCCGAGGGTTCGTCGATTAGGTAGACGTCCGCGTCCCGGGACAGGCATGCGGCTATGGCGACGCGCTGCAACTCCCCGCCGCTTATCGCCTTTATGTCCTTGTAGATGGTGTTCTTCAGGTCCAATGCCTCTACGAGGGCGTCCTGCACCCCCCGCTCGTCCGCCTTCTTGAGTATGTCCCCGACTATCCCGCTGACGAACCGGGGTATCGACTCCACGTATTGTGGCTTGTATACGGACTTGATCTTCTTCTCGCTGAGCTTTTTTAGGTATTCGGACAGCTCGGTCCCGCGATACCTCTCCAGCACCTGCTCCCACCCGGCGCCTGAGCCGAGGTTGGGTACGAGTTCCCCGGAGAGGATCTTCAATGCCGTGGATTTTCCGATCCCGTTGCATCCGACGATGCCTGTGACTCCGGGCCGGGGTATGGGCAGGTTGAACAGGCGGAATCCGTTGACTCCGAACTGGTGGACGGGCTCCGCCAGTGCCGCTGGGAGGTTTATTATTTTTATCGCGTCGTACGGGCATTTCTTGACGCATATGCCGCAGCCTGTGCACATGGCCTCGCTGATTACCGGCTTCTTCGTCTCCGGGCTCTCTGTTATGCATTCTCCGCCTGTGCGGTTTACGGGACACATCCTCATGCACAAGAAATTGCAGTCTTTCGGCTTACATCTATCTTTGTCGTGTATCGCGATTCTCATTTTATCTCACTCCAGCAGAGGGACTGAGCGAAGCGAATGTCCCTCCTTCGCCAGCCTTAAAAGGCTGGCACAAGGCCTCGCTGATTACCGGCTTCTTCGTCTCCGGGCTCTCTGTTATGCATTCTCCGCCTGTGCGGTTTACGGGACACATCCTCATACAAAGAAAATTGCAGTCTTTCGGTTTGCACCGGTCTTTGTCGTGTATTGCGATTCTCATTCTATGACCTCCTTTATTTCTGTGAGACTCCGTATGACATGGTATCCTTTGCCGGCCTTGTGCCTGCCCAGCCTGTCGATGAGGATCGCGTTCAGTCCCGCCTTCCTCGCGCCTTCAACGTCGTCTTTTGGGTTGTCGCCGACCATCCAGGCATCCGACGGCTTGACCCCTATCCCGTGGGCTGCGGCCTCGAATATCGCCTTTTCGGGTTTTGCGTAACCCTCGTAGCATGACATGACAGTGACGTGGAATTCCTTGAAGATTGGCTTGGACTTCAGGTATTCGGCTCCGCTCCTGTCGGTGTTGGATATGACGCCGAGCCTGTAGGTCTTCGACAGCTCTTCGAGGGCGGGCTTTACGTCCGGGAAGAATTCCGCGCCCTGGAGCCTGCTCCCCCAGAGGTCTGATGCCGCCTTCAGCTGCGTATCCGACGGATCGGCCCCGTATCTGCGGCTGATTCCTATGAGTGCTTCTTCGACTTCGAGTTCGCTGTCGACGAACACCGTCCTGTCAAGCTCCTCGATGAATCCGTAATAGTCGATCCTGCCCGACAGTCCCAGCGCCGATACCATCTCCTCGACCTTCTCCTTCGTGGGGCAATAGACGAGGGTGTTCCACAGGTCGAAAAATACCGCCTTGACCATTTTATAAGATCGATTCGATGAACGACGCCAAAGCCGCCTCGTCGGTATGCCTCGGATTCGCCATTACGCCGCCTCCGACTCCAGAAACCATGAAACCGATGTCTGATGAGCCGATACCGAGGACACCGATCCGTTTAGGCACGCCAAGCGCCGCATTCAAGGACTCGACCCTACATATCAGGTCTTCGGGGTTTTTATACCCGCAAAAACCGGCTAAAACCCCGTATTTGCCGCCTTCATGGCCGAGGTTATACCGCATCACATGCGGCAGGAGGATTCCGCAGGCCAGGCCGTGCGCGGTCCCCGCCTTCCTCCAGAGGGAGTATGATATTCCGTGGGCGAGGCCGGCGCCGGCGTGAGTTATGCCGAATCCAGCCATGAGGCTGGCAAAGAGCATGTTCTCTCGCGCTTTCAGGTCGGCGCCGTCGCGGTATGCGTCCTCCAGGTTCTCAAGCACCAGCTTGGCTGCCTGCATGCAAAGGATGTCCGGTATCGGCTGGCTCTTTCGCGAGACCAGCGCCTCCACCGCATGCGCCATGGCGTCAAGGCCGCTCGATGCCGTGACATCCTTAGGCATCGTGACCGTGAGTTCGGGATCGTCTAATGCCATGGCAGGATACATGTGTGCGCTCCGTATCGCCTTCTTGATCCTGGAGCCGCGGTCCGTCATGACAGAGACCTCCGTCACCTCGCTGGCGGTCCCTGCTGTCGTCGGTATCGCGATGATCTTCGGCCCCGCCTTCTCGATCTTCCTGCCTGCGAGATACTCAGATGCTGGTCCGCCGTTTGCCGATATCGCGGATATCGCCTTCGCAGCATCAAGCGCACTGCCGCCGCCGAGGCCGACTATGAGGTCGCGGCCCTTCGCGGCAGACACGCCCTCATCTATGGTCTTCAGGGAGGGGTCGGATTCGACTTCGTCGAACACCGCCACGTTGAAGCCCTCAAGGAGTCCGACCGCCCTATCGAGGATGCCGGTCCTCTTCATCGACCCCTTGCCTGTGACGATGAGTACCCGCTTCGCACCGAAACCCCTGGCATGCGTGCCGAGCTCTCCCAGCACGCCGAGCCCAAACCGCACCTTCACGGGCATGTGATATGTGAAGTCCATCATAATCTCCGGAGGAATTTCACGTCGATCTCCTCCAGCGAGTAGACAATCGCATCGGCTTTGCTCAGGTCCTGGCCGTGCGTATTCGGGCTCCTGAGCCCGACAACCTTCATGCCCGCAGCCTTGCCTGCGAGAATACCGGCCTCGGCGTCCTCGACGACGACGCAGTTTGAAGGACGCACGCCCACTTTTTCGGCAGCCACCAGAAACGGCTCCGGGTGCGGCTTCCCCAGGACGCAGCAGTCGCCGGATACGATGATGTCGAATCCGAGTATTAGGCCTACCTCTCCGAGGCTGGCGTTCACCCGCTCAAGGGGGCTCGAAGAGACGACCGCGACTTTGATGCCTGCGTCCTTCAGCTGGCCAAGGAGCCTAAGGACACCGGGGAGAGGCTTCAGCCGGCCTTTTATCATCTTCGTGAAAACAACCATCTTCCGGTCGACGATGTCCTGCGGGTCGATCTTCAATCCTCTCGCATCTATCGCCGCCTTATAGTTGTCGTAGGTCCTTCTTCCGAAGACGAGCTTCTTCTCCGCAGGGGTCTGGACTATGCCGAATTCGGCAAGGACCTTGTCCGACGCCTCGCTGGAGATGCTCTCCGAATCCACGAGCACGCCGTCGAGGTCGAAGAGGACTGCATTCAGCATAGTGCACCTAGAAAAATGATTCGAGCGCTTCGGCTACGTCGTCGCCTGTGCCTTCCGGCCCGTGGCCGGGGAGTATTCTTTTCACGTTTCTTTCTTCAACGAACTTCGCAAGCCGCTTCAACGATTCTTCGAGGTCGTCGATGCTTCCGCCCTTGAAGTCCGTCCTGCCGACTCCGTCCGCGAACACCGTGTCGCCGGTGATGAGCGTTCCGCTGTCGGGCTCGAAGAGGCAGATGCAGCCGGGGGTGTGGCCGGGGGTGTGCAGGACCTCGAGCATCAGTCCGCCGAGGTCGACGATGTCTCCGCCGGAGAGGGCCCTGTCGATCTGGTGTTTGACGGGCTGTTTGCCGAAATGGCCCGCCAGCTGCATGCTGCCGTCGCCTCTCTCGTAGACCGAAGCCTCGGATTCATGGCAGTATGCGGCGATTTCCCCGCTTTTCAGTATATCGGGATTGGCTCCGACGTGGTCGAAGTGGCAATGGGTGTTTATTAAGACCTTCATGCGTATATTATAGTCACGACTGTGATTCAGCACCCTTGCGGGGTTGATTCCAGGATCGACGACGCAGGCCCTGTCTCCGATGACGAGGTATGCGTTGGAGTCCATGGATAAACTCTGAAGGCCAAGAATCATAGTGGTTATATAGGCTGACAGTCTATATATGGTGACACGACCCGCCGTCCTCCGGGACGGTATAGTCGGGCTAACCGCCCTTGACGACCGTTGTTTGGTGGCTGAAAAAAAGCGTCAAACATAGATCTTTCAGGATGCCGAGGTGGCAGAGTCCGGTTTAATGCGCGGGCCTTGAAATCCATATAGACGAGTAAGCCCGTGTCCCCTACGGGACGCATGAGTTCGAATCTCACCCTCGGCGAAATTTTTACCAGGGAAGAGGATCACGCTAAAATGCCGTTAATGATAGAGGAAGAGAAAGGCAAGAAAAAGCTGAAAAAACCTCCCCAGAAGGTTCAGAAGCCTCAGGGGCCGCCGCAGAAGCCTCAGGAGGGGCTAGCCTCCGCTGAGGACGCCAACTTCGTCCACCTTGTCAGGCTCGCAGGAGTCGTCGTTCCGGGAACGCTGACGATTCCTAAGGCGCTAATGAAAATCAACGGGATAGGCCCGAGGATAGCAGAGTCCATCCTTCTTCCGCTGGGTTTCGCGGCAAATATGAAAGTCGGAAACCTCAATGAATCAGAGATAATCGAGATAGAGAAAAAGTTGGAGAACATCAACACGCTACTGCCCGCATGGATGCTCAACAGGCGAAGGGATTTTGTTACAGGCGTCGACTTCCACAAGCTGGGCCCCGAACTGGACATGACAAGGAGGGAGGACATAAACCGCGAGAAGAAAATCAAGACATACCGCGGAATGAGGCACATACTCGGCCAGCCGGTCCGCGGACAGAGGACGCGCTCATCTTTCAGGACAGGCACGACCGTGGGTGTCAGCCGCAAGAAGGCGATGGCAGCCCAGAAGCCCGCTGAAGGCAAGAGTAAAGATAAAGGTAAGTAGACATGGGAACACCACGCAAACAAAGGAGGAAGTACACTAGGCCTGCGCACCCATGGCAGATGGAGAGGATTACGGCCGAGAGGGAGATTTGCGTGAAATTCGGCCTCAAAAACAAAACAGAGCTCTGGAAGGCCCAAAGCAGGCTCGCGAGGATTAGGGACGGGGCGAAGAAGCTCCTGGCCCAGAAAGGCGAGAAGGCGGACATTCAGAGGAAGGCGCTCCTGGACAAGATGAGGAACTGGGGCGTCAAGGTCGAATCTATCGACGACATCCTCGCACTCGACGTCTCGGCAATCCTGGAGCGGAGGCTCGAATCCGTCGTCTTCAGGAAAGGCATGGCCTCGACGCCGAAGCAGGCGAGACAGTATATCGTTCACAATCACATATACGTCGGCACCCACAAGGTGACCATCCCCAGCTACATCGTATTGGCCAAGGAGGAGGACACCGTAAGAGTGGTTGACGAACTACAGAAGGTGCAGGAAAGTGCCAGAGAAGAAGTCAAAGAAGCAGGATGAGGAAGTAGCGGAATCCAAGAAGGATGAGCCCGCAGAGAAGCCTAAGGCCGCGGAGCCGGTGGCTGAGAAGGCCCAGAAGGTCGAGGAGAAGCCTAAGCCGAAGAAGATGGGCCTGTGGGGCGTGCTGAACCTCTACTCATCGAAAAACAACACGATACTTCACGCGACCGACATAACGGGCGCCGAGACAATCTCGATCAAATCCGGCGGGATGATCGTTAAATCAGACCGCGAAGAAGGATCGCCGTATGCGGCCATGCAGGCTGCGGGACAGGTCGCCGAAGCCCTCAAGGAAAAGGGTTACGGGTCGGTCCACATAAAAGTCAGGGCGCCAGGCGGCCACAACGGCCCGAGATATCCTGGAAAAGGAGCCCAGGCCGCCATCAGGGCGATATCAAGGAGCGGAATAAGGATCGGCCGCATCGAGGATGTGACGCCGATCCCCCATGACGGGTGCAGGCCGAAGGGCGGCAAGAGGGGGCGCAGGGTATGACGGTAAAGGTCTCAAACTTCGAAAAGGACGGGAACATTTTGTCGTTCGACATAAGCGGGGTCGAAGTAAAGATTGTGAACGCTTTCAGGCGCACGATCATTTCCCAGGTCCCGACGATAGCGATCGAGCAGGTCACTTTCCTCTACAACTCATCGATCCTGAACGACGAGAACCTAGCTCACAGGCTCGGCATGGTCCCTCTGACCACCGACCTCAAGACGTACGTGCCCATGTCGGAGTGCAAATGCGAAGGCAAGGGCTGCGGAAGGTGCGTCTGCCTGCTGACGATGGACGTCACGGGCCCAAGGACCCTGTACTCCGGCGACCTCATCTCGAAGGACGAGAGCGTGAAGCCAGTCTTTGACAAGATCCCGCTCGTGAAGCTCGGGCCGGAGCAGCATGTCAAGATCGAGGCCGAGGCGAGGCTCGGCACAGGCAGGGAGCACATCAAGTGGCAGGGCGGGACAGCCGCATATGAGGTCAAAGACAAGGACACATACCATGTCATGGTAGAATCATACGGTCCATTGCAGGTCGAAGAGCTGGTGAAGACGGCGTTCGATGTGGTTGAGGCCAAGATAAAGCAAGTCAAGGACAAAGTGCATTAACAACTCCCTATATGCGGGGGTGCCCGAGTCCGGTCAAAGGGGCACGGTTGAGGGCCGTGTGGCAAGGCCTGCGCGAGTTCGAAGCTCGTCCCCCGCAAACAATCACAAAAAAATGCTCGAAGGGAAGAGCAGGGTTGATAAGGGCGAGAAACCGTAGGTTTCTGGCCCTTATGCCCCAACAAACAAGCACAAAAAAAAATAGGCAGTTAGGTTCACGATGGTGCGAACAATCGGGTTCAAGGATCCAGGAAGGCTGGAGCTGATCAGGGAGCTGGAGAGCGTCTCGAAGGAGAACGAGTCCGGCATCTGGTCTACAGTCGCAGGCGAACTTTCGAGGGTCAGGAGGAACCGCAGGGAAGTCAATATTCACAAGATCGCAAAGTACTCCGGCGAAGGCGACGTCATTGTCGTCCCCGGTAAGGTCCTCGGAGACGGCATACTGGGCCACAAGGTCGAGGTCGCCGCTTACAGGTTCACCGAAGGGGCCGAGAAGAAGATCAAAGAGGCCGGCGGGAAGACGATGAGCATCATCGAATTGGCCAAGAAAAATCCGAAAGGGAGCAAGATCAAGCTGATGGGTTAAGCAAAGTGACAACAGTATACGACGCAGAAAGGGAGGTTTTGGGGCGTGTCGCGTCCCAGGCCGCAAAGAGCGCCCTCATGGGCGAGGAAGTCGTCATAGTGAACGCCGAAAAGGCCTACGTGTCCGGCGACATGAAGATGGTCTTCGCGCAGAACCTCCAGAAACTCACGCTGAAGAACAAGGGCAACGTCAACAAGGGCCCGTACCACGCCAAACGCCCCGACCTGTACGTACGAAGGGCGGTCAGGGGCATGCTCCCGTGGAAGAAGACGAGGGGCAGGGAGGCGTACAAGAGGGTCAGGGCCTACATCGGAGTCCCCGAGATACTCACGGAGATGAAGATAACCGTGCCGAAGAAGAAGGCGCCGGCGAAGAAGCTCAGGAGGAAGGTAACAGTCGGCGAAATATGCAGTTTCATCGGAGGAAGTTGGTAATATGGCTCAGACAATAATCTCAGGCAAGAGGAAGGAGGCGATCGCTAGGGCGATCATAGGCCCAGGAAACGGCATCGTCAGGGTGAACTCTCAGCTGTTCGATAACTACACCCCTAGGCTCGCCAGAGAGAGGATAAACCAGGTATTCCTCCTTGCAGACGGCATCGTCGACCTCAAATCCCTGAACATTGACGTGACGGTCAACGGCGGAGGAGTCATGGGCCAGGCCGACGCTATCGCTTCGGCGCTCGCAAGAGGCCTCGTCGAACACACGGAAAACGACACGCTCCACGACATATACGTCAAATACGAAAGAACGCTCATAGCAGGGGACCACAGGCAGACCGAGGTCCACAAGCCAAGCCAGTCCAGCAAGGGACCAAGGCACAAGAGGCAGAAATCATACAGGTGAAAGGATGATAATTCCAGTGCGCTGTTTCAGCTGCGGAAAACCGGTCGCACAAGACTGGGAGGAATACATAGAAAGGACCGGGAAGGGAGAGGCATCAGACAAGGTCTTGGACTCTCTTCGCCACATGAGATACTGCTGCAGGCGCATGTTCATATCACACAGCGACGTCATCGACGAGGTCATGAAATACAAGAGGTTTTAACTGTGGAATACGAGCGGTTCGAGAAGGCCAGGATCATAGGTGCGAGGGCGCTGCAGATCAAGATGGGAGCACCGATACTGGTGCACGTAAAGTCTGACATTTCGGCCCTTGACATCGCGAAGTTGGAATTCGAAAAGAACGCCATACCGATTACAGTGAAGAGAAGATGAACGAACAGGACCAGACGCAAGAGGCAGGGGAGAAGCTGTTGATGTCGCTAGACGACTACCTATCCAACGGAGTGCACGTCGGGCTGAAATACAAGTCAGCCGACATGAGGCCTTTCATATACAAGATAAGGCCTGACAAGCTTTGCGTCTTCGACGTCCAGAAGATCGACGAAAGGCTCCGCCTGGCCGCCAAATTCATAGCATACTACAAGCCGGAGGACGTCCTGGTCGTATCCAACCGCGTCTACGGCAGGACTCCGACTAAGAGGTTCGCCCAGGCCCTCGGATTCATGTACATGGATGACAGGTTCGTCTCAGGCACGCTCACAAACCCCAACATCGAGGACTACAAGGAGCCGAAGCTCCTGATAGTGACCGACCCGACCGCTGACCAGCAGGCGGTCAACGAGGCCAAGGAGGCCGGCCTGACGATCCTCGCCATCTGCGACACGAACACTAGGGTAAAGGACATCGATTTCATAATCCCGAGCAACAACAAGGGCAAGAACGCCCTGGCGCTGATATATTGGATACTGACCCGCGAGATCCTGAGGCTGCGCGGGATCGACATCTTCGAGCAGAAGCTCGAGGACTATATCAGCAAGGCCGAACCGCAGCCGTACCTCATCCTCCTGCAGGAGAGGGCGAAGCTCAAGAGGCAGAAGAACCGCAGAAGAGGGGGCGGACGCAGATAAGAACATTCAGGCGAAGCAATTTACCATGCGAGCCAAGAGAAGGATTGCTGGCAAGCTCGACTTTGGCGCATATTTGATCGTGGCAGCTTTTGCCATATTCTTCGCAGCATACTTCGCAGTCCCTGTCCTGTTCACCGCATCCTATCAGGAGATGATCGTTAGCCTGGCATATTTCATCGTGCTATCTTATCTTACTGGTTATTCGCTGACGAAGGACTACTTCAAAACCGGCGACATGGTGGAGCTCGTGTCGATGAGGATAGGATTGGGGATATCCGCTCTGCCGCTCCTTTTCATCCTGATGGAAAGCGCCCACGCCCCGCTCAGGTGGTACATACCCCTTGTCCTTTCCGCCATCAGGCCGGCCTATGATCTCCTGATGCGGGAGGAGATGCCGCGACTTGGGAAGGCGCGCCTCAGGGCTTTCAAGCCTGACACCTACTCCGCTGCCGCGGTGCTGATTTTCGTGATTGCATTCTCCCTAGCCTTGGTCGGCTCATACAGGTACGCATACCTGGAAGACGGCGACCCGTGGGAACATGCGGCGGGAGTCAAATACGTCTCGACCCAGGGGACCTACACCCCGCCCCAGGGAGTCTATGTGGCGCATTACCTGAAGCCCTACCCCCCGGCATACGACGCCCTCCTTGGCCTGATAAACCAGCTTAACGGCTCGGTCTCATGGACCCTTAAGGCCTTCAACAGCCTGCTTGTCGGACTGACCTACCTGTTCGCCTACTTCACAGTAAAAAGGGTGACAGGCGACGCCAAGGCGGGAATCCTGGCTGCGGCTATACTATTCATGCTACCGTCATTCGGAAGCCACAGCATATGGGCCCACACCCTTTCCGCGCTCGTCCTGTTCCCCGTTTTCTATGCCGCAGACAGGATAAGGGAGGACAGGTCCTGGGGAGTGCTTACAGCGATAATCCTCGCATCGAGCCTCCTCATACAGCCTCTGATGTCCGCTATCATGGGCATCTTCTACGCGGTCTTCCTCCTAGCCAGAGCCTACGCCGACAGGAGGGAGATAAAAACGCTCGTAGCGGTCGGCGCAGCCGGACTGGCGCTTTCTATGGTCTACTGGGTCCCTGTCCTCCTGGAATCCGAGAACCATGACAGCGAGATGGCGGACATAGGCAAGAGCATCCTCGAAGGCTCCACAAAGGTTGGAGTTGACCCCCTGAAGCTGCCGACTATGGCACAAATCCTTTTCCCAGAGTCGCACGGAGACCTGTTCATGCACGAAGGCCTTGGCATCTTCGCCGTCATCCTGGCGCTCCTTTGCATGGACCTGGCGCTCAGAAGGGGCGCCTTGAGGTTCGCAAAGGACAACCCGTTCCTGGCAGCCGCCTTCGGCTGGCTGATCATCACCTCGTTCGCACTCCTTTCCGGGAACATGAGCTTCTCAATACACCCCACCAGGTTCTGGGGCATCGTCGCGATACCCCTCGCCATCGTCTCCGGATACATGCTCGCCCACGTCGGCGACCTGAGATGGATCCGGAAAAAACACGCCAAATACGTCGTCGCCGCATTCCTGGGCGGCCTCGTCCTGTTCTCCCTCGTCCCCAAGGCCCAGGTGCAGCTGAGCGTCTGGCCGACAGACCTGCAGGCCGAGCTTGGGGAGAATTACATAGACTACCTCAGGGTCCTGGGCGTCCCCCAAAATACGCAGGTGTACACGTACTGCCTCCCTGACAAGTTCGTCATAGGGTTGGACCGCTCCAGCCTCCCATGGGACAAGGAGATCGTCGATTCCAGAAAGATCGGGTACGACATCGATCCGAAAAAACTGCACACACTCCTGAAGAGCAGGGGATATGAGTGGGCGCTCTTCGACTCCAGCTGCATAAGGCACTGCTACATGGAGGCCAACAGGACGGAGGCGGAATGCCAGAAGGGATTCGCGAAAAACCTTAAGAGCCTGGAGGACTCCAAACTATTCGCCACATCGTGGAGGACAAAGGCCCTCATAGCATTCCGCGTCAACTAAGAAAAATATGGTAGAGGCGGATAAAAACCGCCTCCTGAGACGCTATTTGCCCGCTTTTCTGAAGTCTCTGCCGGGGTAGACTGCCTTGCCGCCAAGCTCCTGCTCGATCCGGATAAGCTGGTTGTATTTTGCGAGCCTCTCGCTCCTGGCCGGGGCTCCGGTCTTTATCTGGCCAGTGTCGAGACCCACTGCAACGTCGGCTATGAAGCTGTCCTCGGTCTCGCCCGATCTGTGGCTGACCGTCACGCAACCTCCATTCTTGTACATCATGTTCGCGGAGTCTATCGATTCGGTGACTGAACCGATCTGGTTAACCTTCAAAAGGAGGGCGTTGCATGCGTTCTTCTCTATCGCTATCTTGATCCGCTCCACATTCGTGACCAGAAGGTCGTCGCCCGTGATCTGGATCTTTCCGCCGAGCTTCTCTGTCATGAGCACCCAGCCGTCCCAGTCGTCTTCCGCCATCCCGTCCTCGATGGACACGATGGGGAACGTGCCGCACAGGTCGGCGTAGAAGTCGACCATCTCGGCAGGGGAATACTTCTTCTGCCCGATCATGTAATATCCGCCGTCCTTGTAGTAGAACTCCGACGAGGCGGGATCCAACGCGATCCCCATGTCATTGCCGTAGCCTGCGGCTTCCGCAGCCTTCATCATGAACTCGAGGCGCTCCTGCGGGGTGTCGATGGGGGGGACGAATCCGCCCTCGTCGCCGAGCTGGACCGCGTGGACGCCGTACTTTTCCTTGAGCATCTTTTTCAGTGTGTGATATGTCTCGGCCCCCATCCTGATCCCTTCGGTGAACGTCTTCGCGCCGATCGGCATGTACATGTTCTCCTGTATGTCGTTCTCCTTCCCCGCGTGCTTGCCGCCGTTGATGACGTTCAGCTGAGGGACTGGAAGAGTCACACCCTCCCTCTTGGAGAGCTTAGCGATATGCCGGTAAAGCGGCATGCCGAGTGCGTCGGAGGCTGCCTTGCATGCTGCCATGCTGACTGCGAGTATCGCGTTGGCTCCGAGCATCCCCTTGTTGGGGGTCCCGTCCAATTCGATGAGCAGCTTGTCAAGCCCCTTCTGGTCGGTGACGTCGAATCCCTTAACCTTCGGGGCGATGATATTGTTCACGTTGCCGACGGCCTTCAGGACGCCCTTGCCATTGTAGCGGGACTTGTCGCCGTCGCGCAGTTCCACGGCCTCGTGGGATCCGGTCGACGCCCCGGATGGGACCATCGCCCTGAACATGCCTTCAACCGTCTCTAAATCCACCTCAACCGTCGGGTTACCCCTTGAGTCCAATACTTCCCTTGCCTTGACCGACTTAATCTTCATACAATTCACCTGAAAAGCACTTCAAATATGTGAAAGAGGCTTAAAAACTGGGAATACCGTCAGCCTTTCTGTATTCGCCCGTGTTTTTCCGGAGTATAGACGCTTCTGACAAATTCGACGAACGGGTGGCCTATGTCAGCAGCGGGATGATGCACCGATGCGTCGACGAGGAGACTGAGTTCGGTCTGATGGACGCCTCCGCCGTATTCCGGCGGGATCGAGGAAGCGGCGCTCACGGCAGCTTCCATCAGCTCCCTGGGCACAGGCTCAGACTTCTCCCCCCACCCGGGGACCTTCATCTGGAAGCCTTCAAGGCAAGCACGCACGAAATCCGGTTTCACCAGGCCGACAATGCCCCTTTCCTGGCTGCTTTTTGCCAGGCCTAGCATGTTGTCCATCGATTGGAGGACGAACCCTATAGTCTGCTTGTAGGTCATGCCGACGACATCCCTTGAGCGGTCCCAGTCGCAGATTGTGAGGTCGACTCCCCCTTCCCGCTCATGATACCTCAGGTTTCCCGAGTACGTCTGCCAGTGGATCATCCCATGCTCCAAGACATGCCTGTTCGCGAGGCCGGCAAGCCGATAGATGCTCTCAAGCTCGCTGCGCCAGGCGTTCGACATGCTGCCGGGGATGATTCCGGGCCTGAAAAGCTCGGGGTACTGCACCGATGGAATCTTCAGAGTGTCAAGGACTTCGCCGATCGCCACGACCCTCACCGCCTTGTCCAGGCCCATGGATTTTTCACATGCAGAAACCTCCTTTTGGAAACCGGCCAGCGTATCCCTGAACCTGACAAGGTCCTCCCTCCTCATGCCCGGAGGCAGCCTGGCGGGGATGGGCCCCCGCAATTGAGAAAGCACATGTTCGATCGGCCTCAGGCTGCCGTCTACGACGAAATCCCTGACACTCTGATTCTCGCACATCAGCCGGCCTATGTATCGCCTGTTTATCAGGTTCATGAGCTCGTCGCCCCTGGGACCCTCATCGCTGGCCCGCGTTATCGTCCCGCCCTGGACTACGCCGGCCGGCGAACGCACTGAGTCGAACCTGACTATCGCTATCGGATCGTCGACCCTGATATGTATCGGGTCCTGCGGCTTGGTCCGATCCCGTATCCCCCGCATAATGGCCAACGCCATGCCGCCTATCTCGCCGGCCGCGTTCTGGCAGTTCATCCCCATATACATCGCCAAAGGCCTCTCGACGGCATGCCTTATGCCTGCCTCGTCGAAGACCTCATACATGTTGCTTCCCCTCTTGGGCTTTTCCCCCCTGAGCCTCGCCCCCTCGGATTCGTTGTCGAATTCCCTCCTAGAGGCCGGGTCGAACCTGAAGCCTTTCCCGATGTAATAGGACGGTTCTCCGCAGGCCGCTTCGATTTTCAGGCTCCTTCTCGGGAGTATCATCTGCCAGGGGACTATATGGTCCCGTTCGTGGGGCATCATGGATGAGACGCCTTCGACGAATCCGCCGGCGACACATGAGGAGATTTTCACAAGGTCCCCCTCGCTCGGGGGCACGATAAAATCGGATGAGACGACGGCAAGGTTGGCGTTCCTTCGGCCGCTTCGATCGGCGACGGGACGCACGTCCAGGCCGAGCTTCGACAACGACGGATGGATAGAGCCGAGCATCCGCCTCAGGGAGTCGGGGGAGAACTCGTCCTCGAAGCTCACCATGCCCAGGGTCCGGACGATCTCAGGCAGCGCCGGAGGCCCGAGGGCCTGTCTTTTGTCCCACCAGGAGGAGGCCTTCTCCAGATACTCGACCTTGTTGGTCGATACGCAACCCAGCGTGACCCTAAGCTCCTCATTCATCCCTCCGAGGAACTGCTGCATGAAAACCTGCTTGGGGGGCTTGTCTCCCCCTCTCTCGCAGGAGACGGTATACATGGTCTCCAGAAGCGCTGGCCCGTAGCTCTCCTTCTTAGGCTCTACAGGCCCCTTCTGCCCGCTCATATGATAGAATTTGGACAGATGGGGAAAAATACCCGGTGTGCGCGGTTATTAGCCTCCCCTGCTGTTATACTATCACGCCCCCGTTCGAGGGTTACCTTCGGCGAGAACAGAAGACGTTAGTCGATCGATGAGCCAAGGGGTTAAATAGGGGGCGACAACCACCCTAATCCTTAGGCGATGCCGCCACGACCAGGTTGCATGAGAGGAAAGCCCAGGGGCTGCGGAAATGTATGCCCGTCAGGGGGACTTTCCCGTAGGAGTTCTCGCCAACTAATTCGTAGCCGGCCTTGGCCAACACCTCGCCGATGGTCTTTCGATTGTAGAATTGGATGTGCTCCGGGTTGATCCAAGCGTGAGGCGTGCCCCCTGCCGTGTGATAGAGGTGCCAGAAGAGCCAGTCAACGTTGGGGGTCGTAAGCACCAGCCGTCCGCCGGGCTTAATCGCTGCCTTCAGCTTCACCAGTGCGGCCACGGGATCATGCAGGTGTTCGATTACGTCGGTCATGACCACTGTGTCAAATGAACCAATACTTTTAACATCCAACTCTTCGATGTTTCCGGCCACGACTTCGAAACCCTTCGCCGAGCATTTCCCGGCGGAGGCGGAGTCGATTTCGACGCCCTTGACACTTATCCCCCTATTTTTTAGCTCTCGAAGAAGGAGGCCGCCTGCGCAGCCGATGTCGAGCACTGATGAGCCTCTGATCAGAGGGAGCGCAAACCTCTGACGAGTCACGAGCCCCATAGCACACCTAAACTTCGAATGGTACTTCGCTTTTTTTATCGACTCCGTCTACTGTGACGGTCCGGAGTACTTTGCCCTTGCGCTTCGCGTACAACCTGGCGTCAGCAGAGCTCATGCCGGGCGGTATCGTCAGGGACTCTATCTGGAACTTGTTGTCTACGACGGCCTTCTTGAAGTCGCCGACGTCGAATAGTACCTCCCCCTTCAGCTTCGGCAGGGCGGACAATGCCATGCTGCCCGAGCAGAAATCGTTAACTTTTTCCCCGCCAGGTTTTGGAGGCTTCTTCTTGCATTTGAACTTCCCACCCGCTCCGGCGAAGTTCAGCAGGACCGTCGCATGCGGGACTTTCGAATAAATGTCGACGAGGACTGCCGATGGAAAATCGCCGCTCAATTCGGCTACGAAGAAGCTCCGCTTCACCTTGCTCTTATCGTCGAATTCGACGCCAAGACCCCTCAGATCGTCCCTGAAGTCCTTCTTCGCATATATCGCCCCCTCGACCTTGAAGTCGCCGCCGCCCGACGCGGCAAGCTGGCCCAAGACGGTCGAATACTCGACGCTGCCTTTGAACTTTATGTCCTTCCCCGCATCCACCTCGACATACGGGCCGTCGAACAGCCCGCGGCCGTACCTTGTGAACTGAAGATGCACCCATTCCTCCGGTTTTCCCTGAAACAACTGCTTGACGTAATGCATTTTGGTATCATAATTATTCGGCAGCCTATTATAAAACCGGGGGTTGCCTGAGCCGACGGCACAAATGCCGAAGCCCGTTAATATACAAAAGAACGTATGGTATACGACAAGAATGGACTTAGCATATTTTCTGTTCCCCGCCCAGAACCCGATCCAGTTTCATGCGCTCGTCTTTCTCTTGGGCAGCCTCTCTGTTTCGAGCCTCTCCGACCTCAGGAGGATGGCGGCCCAGGCGGACTTCGCTGAGGTCTGGGGAGCATTCACGGCGTTCATGTTCCTCACCGACATATACCTCGGCCTCACAGCACAACTCGGCATCGCCCCGTTCGTGATAAAGTGGGCCCTCATAGCCCTTTTCGTGGCGGTGAATTCTGGCAGCGGGATCTTCTCCATCAGCACAATGGACGTTACGGCGGTCGCAGCACTGCTGGCCACCCTGAATCCCACATACATCATCCTGACCCTCCCGCTGATGGTCCTGGTTAACGAATTCCTGAAGCCGCTATTGTCAAAATACGGGGAAGGAGGAGCCTACCCGTTCCTGCCCACCGTCTTCGCAGTCAACATGCTCCTGCTGCTGGTGATCCTCGCAGGCGGGCTGGAAGAGCTGCTCATATCTTCGTCTTGAACACGGTAATCTCGTGGCTTCTCCAGTTCCCCCCATGGGATTCGACATAATGCCGCTCTGCGAGGGTTGCGAGATAGTGCGCCTTCCAGTAAGGCAGGCCATAGTTCTTCTGCAGGTACTGCTCCACCGCCTCGTGAACCAGGACCGCGGCCCTCTCCTTCGGCCGCACATGCATGTCTATTACGACCGTATTGTCCCTTCCGCTGTGGCGCCAGTTGCCGATGTTCTTCATGTGCGGGACCTCCCGTACGGGGTAGGATATGCGGCAATCGTCATAGACCCCCGATACCCTATTCTTCGTCACCTCCACACATGACATATGCTCCTTCTCAAAGCCCGTTACAAGCCTCTTCTGCTCCTTAGGCGTCGGATGCCTCTTCTTGAATCCCGGCGTCCCCATGTGTTTCTTGCCTATATCCTCAAACCACAGATTCTGATTCCCGTGGATGAACTCCCTCATCATCCTGATTATGCTGGAATCGTTCAGAACACGCACCCTAACCCCCCGCTTCCTAAGATACCCCTCCGGACCGTCGAAGTTGACATTCTCGCCGATGACGACGTGAGGGATGCCATAAAGGATGATAGCGCCGCTGCACATGTCGCACGGAGAGAGGGAGGTGTACAAGGTGGCCTTCTTATAGATCGATGCGTCCTTCCGCCCCGCATTCTCAAGGCAATCCATCTCCGCATGCCTTATGACGCTCCCATCCTGGACGCGGCGATTATGGCCGCGGCCGATAATCTTCCCCCCGACGACCAGTACGCAGCCGATGGGGATCCCACCCTCAGCCATGCCCTTCCTGGCCTCCCTCAAGGCCGCAGACATGAACCTGTCCATGGTTTATATTACCCGCCTACTTAGAAATATAGGCCGCTATGCGCATTATGCGCATCGAAGGCGTAAAATGGGGCTATGGGGTAACCCGGCATCCTAGTCGGCTCCAGCGAACCGGTTGACGATCGTCAGCCTGTTCAGTCATCTGGAGCGCTGAGCCTCCGAGGAGGGGGCGATGACGACAAAACATTGGTCAGCCAAACACCCAAAAAGGTGGATGACGGCAGCCAACAGTACAAGGATAAAAGGTTCGAAGTGACCGACCGATGGGGGTTCAAATCCCCCTGGCCCCAAACCTTTTTCTTTCTTTAATTCCGATTGCTCACCCTTTGGGCAATGTACAAGTTCAACGGCTTCCATAGAAGTAATTTTAGGAGGAAGAGGGTGAGATAGTAGGAACCAAGCCATGCTGCCCAATGAGACCTGTTTATGAAGGGGCATCCGGTTATGCATTCGGGAAAATTTGACAGATCGTTTATAATCAGGCGATTCAGGATGAGACTTATGATGAAACCTACGCACAACGACGCGAATGATAAAGTCCAGTTTGTTAGGAGATTTATATGTTCGTCATAATCCTTGCTGAGCATTCCAAGAAGGTTATTCAACATTGGCTTAAAGTAGTAGAAGAAAATGAGGGACGAACCTATAGCTTTGCTTATATCATTTAGGAGAGACAAATAAGGGGCAGAATATATCGACAGCCCTATTATTAGGGCAACAAGATTACCCTTTCCTTTAGATAATTTATATGCTTCAGATAAGTTCACGACAAAAATGAAACCAAAAACGATGAATACCTCAATAATGACGAAGACAACCAGCGTAGCATATTGTATGGCGAAATACCTTGGCCACAGGAAAATCACAAAAAAATAGGATGCGGGAACAATATCCAAAAAGACATTAATGTAATAGTTAATCCCCAGATTGTGTCTTTGCTTATCGTTGAGAATCTTTTGTTTCATTAGGAGGTAAATATCTTAGAAAGATAGGATATAACCATTTTTTAAGAAACCAATAACTCAGAGGGATGTTGAACCTGTAGGATATTGGTCCCTGGCCCCAAAAAATTCTTTCTTTTTCGTGCGCGTTGCACATGCGAGCCTCCTATTCGGGCAGGTGTCTGAGCTTCGGAGGCGGTGTCTTTCAGAAGGATAGTGTCCGCCGTACTGTGTCTAAGAAGCTGCGTATGCTCGCCCTTTCCTTTGCCATCAATGATAGGGTCGATGTAGTCGTCGTGGTTGAGGGGTTGCATCTGTGTTCGCTGCAGCCTGCGGAGCAGTTGAAGAGGACATAGCTGTGCCGTCCCCCGCTGCAAATCTGCTCAACCACCATCGTGCCCATGCACTCGTCTGTATGGCCGCCCCAGCCATCCATGACATCACCCCAGACATAGGGGTAGTTTCCTCCGTCGGTGTCCCTGCAGAATGATACGTTGCAGGTCCCGTTGAAGCAGCCGTTTAGGCAGTTTATCATCGTCGTTGTGCCCCTGTTTCCATCGCAGACTGCCTCGAAAATACGACTGATGGGTTCGCTGCATTCGTCATATAGCTTGACCATGCGCCCATTTTCGACGTATTCGATGTAGCTGTTCACGTTGCCATCGTCCAATCCGTCGTGGTCGTAGCATCCCGGTGGGAGCGTGGACGTCGTTGTTGCGGTCGTGGTCGTGCCGGTCGTCGTTGTCGTATAGGTCGTTGTCGACGTGGCCTTGCATGCTCCTTCGAAGCAGCCCGCCGGACAGTCGTATGGGTCCTGTAGTGCGAGTTGGTCTCCGCCGCAGTAGTATTCGCTCAGCCGGTTCGGGTTGTTGGTCTGGCAGAAGTCATCGAGCACGACGTTGTACTTGTTCACCGCATATCCCTTCCGGTAATAGGTTTTCCCACCGTCGCTGTCGTAGCAAGGTAGCGTGGTCGTGGTCGTCGTAATCAGGCAGGCACCATTTAAACAGCCGTTGGGGCAGGTGAACTCGTATGTCTTCTGAGTTCCGCCCATGTCGCAGTAGGCCTCCTCCACCTTATTGCCGGTGCATGTGTCGTAGTCCTTCTGTTGGGCGGTCGGGGTCAGCATCTTCACGGTGTAGCCTGCCTTGGATGGTTTGTCGCCCCCGTCGGTGTCGTAGCAGGTGTATGTGTTGCATCTGCCGCCAAAGCAGCCTAGTTCCCCGCAGTCGTACGTCAACCATTCCACGTCCTTGCCGTCGCCGCAGTAGCATTCGTGCAGGACGCTGTAGCCACTGCAGTAGTCTGTGTATGTCGACGTTCCCTGGGCATTTTTAACGACGACTTCGCCGATTCTCGTATGGGCGTAGCCGTCCGCGTCGCTGTCCGTACAGGTCGGGAGGGTCGTCGTGGTCGTCGGTGTCGTGAGTATGTTGATGCAGTCGGAGTATTGCTTCGTCACGTTGTCGTATTTGCAGCACTGTGTCGTGCCTTTCTTGCAGTATGGCCGGGCAGTCGTGCATGCCCCCAGCACCCTCCCTGTGCCCTCGTTTGTCACCTCCTGCGGCCAGCTCCAGTTGCAGCCGTACCGGGGTGGAAGGGTGGACGTCGTCGACCTCGTAGTTGAGATTGATATCACGGTCGAGGTTGTCGTCTGTGTCGTGCGTGCGTCGATGCAGTCTGAGTATTGTGTTGTGCCAGAATCGTACTTACAGCACTGTGTTGTGCCGGCCTTACAGTATGGTCTGGCATCGCTGCATGTCCACAGCACAGCACCGGAGCCCTTGTCCGTTATCTTCTGCGGCCAACTCCACTGGCAGCCGTATACGGATGGCACGGTCGTCGTGGTCGTCGTCCGGATAGTGGATGTGGTTACCGTCGCGCGCGTGGTGGTCGTAGCCCGCATTGTCGTGGTGGTCACTGTCGTGTGAACTGTAGTCGACGATGCTCCGCCGCCTGAACCGCCCATAACCACACAGTCGTAGTGTTGTTTATTGGTTGGATCATATTTACAGCACTGGGCCGTGCCGGCCTTACAGTATGGTCTGGCGCCGTTGCATGTCCACAGTATGGCGCCTGATGCCTTGTCCGTTATCTTCTGCGGCCAGCTCCACTGGCAGTAGTAGTTCGCTTCCGCGCAGGAAAACGACGTCAAGAGGATAATGGCCGCAGTAAACGATAGGACCCGTCGGATGGAGGCCATCGATTAACCCATGCGTTTCCGAGTTAAATAATCCTGGTTTGATGGCGACCAGGTCGGGTTAAATTTTCCCGGACGTGCTTTCACGAGAAACGCTTCAGCGTTTCTGTGCGAGGCAAAAAAGGGTGCGCACCAAACCTCTCCGTATTAATTAGATAGGGATCTAAATACAGTTTATGGGGCTATTCTCTAATCTATTCGGTAAAAAATGCCAAGTCTGCGGTGTCAAAGCATCTGACAATCTTATGTCTTTGAATAAAGACAGCTGGTTGTGCAGGGACCATATGCTCGAGGAGCTCAAGAAGGCATTCGTATCATTTGATAAAAAAGCGGTCGTATTCCATCCAAATATTGGGGAAAATGCCGCATCATATCAATACTGGTATGCATTACGAAAGGACTTTGAGCATTTACCAGGATACGATAACAAAATAGATAAGGAGAGAAATATACGACTTATCGAAAAGTCGCTCGGTTCGATAAATGGAAAATGCAGCCGTTGTGATAAAAGCGCTAAAATAGCATTTTTCGGCAAAGAGGCATATAGGTGGAGTGAAGGCAGCTGGCCACATCCTTTGATTCA
>JAZDMS010000021.1:0-85526 GCA_043800705.1 Candidatus Altarchaeota archaeon | reverse complement strand
TTGAATTTCTGCCAGTCCAACAGCGACTGTGTCGTTGAAGGCGGCGGCGCGGGTTACTGCGCCTTGAACCAGGAGATCGACGCATGCATGTGCCAGTTGCCTGGTACGTTTGAGATCGTCACACCCCTTAGCGGGACTGTCTACACGCACATGAGCGCGCCGGTCGACGTGACCGTCAACTTTAACCTGCCCGGGACCAGCATCGGCTGCTACGACGTGGCCTGGGACTTCGGCGACGGCGCAACGGCCGCGAGCACGGTATGCACGACTCCCTCCTCAAGGGGCGGGTCGATCATGCACACCTACCCGGGCATCGGCACGTTTACGATAACGGCCTCGTTAGGGGGGGCTAGTGTGATATGTCCGCCAGATGATGCGTTGGTTGCGTTGGCTGCGTTGGCTGCGGCACCGGCCGTGGAGCCTAATACCGATTCCGTGAGCATCACCATCCAGAGGGAGCAGTATCACCCGACTGCGACGACTCAGCCTGCTCCTCCGGCGACGATTCCGCCTGTGTCGACGACTCAGCCTCCGGCTCCGCCGACGACTCAGCCTCCGGCTCCGTCGACGACTCAGCCTCCGGTTCCGCAGACGTCTTCGCCCCCGACGACCATCGCACCGGTGACGCAGACAGGCGGCAGCCTGCCTGTAGTGCAGGCGCAGGTCGATGAGGGCGAGCCTCTAGTCATCGGTTACGCGGTGTCTCCGCTGGGAGATTTCAGCTTCCAGAATGGCGGATTCAGGAACCTACTGGTCCTGCTGGTCCTGATCGCAGGATATGCCGTCTGGGCGAGGGACACGCAGCTGATGAAGCGGGCGGACTTCGAGCGCAGAAAAGGCAGAAAATAACCCATATAATGGGGGTTAATCCCCCATTATTTCCCCCTTTTTTATTCGGAGCATTCCGTAATATTCTCCTATGAGGTCCGTATTGTTGGCGTTGATGCTTTTGGCAGCTTCAGCATCGGCTTCGCCTCATTTGGCGTGGGAGTACCGGCTCACGGGCTCCGCATCGACGGATATCATATCTGATGGAGACTCCGTCTACGTCGGGACCTCATCGGGGAGGCTTTTCGGCCTGAACAGGTCCACCGGCAGGCAACTGGTGAACTATACGTCGACGGCCGGCATCTATTCGGCGCCTCTTCTCGCAGGAGACAGGGTCATATTCGGCTCCGACAACGGGATAGTGTATTCGGTCAACAGAAGCACCGGCAACAGGACCTGGTCTTTCATGACGGGTGCGAGGGTGAGGTCTTCTCCGAGGGCCGACAGCGGCTCCGTCTATTTCGGCTCCGACGACGGACGCGTGTACGCGGTCTCGGAGTCTTCGGGGAAGAGGCTTTGGTCATTCAACGTCGGTTCGCCGGTGTCGGCGGCTCCTTTGGCGGAGAATTGGAAGGTCTTCTTCGTCTCGGCGGACCGGCGCATCTGGGCGTTCAGCAATCTCACCGGGAAGCCTTTGTGGAACAGGACGTTGGGCGTCATGTCCTCCCCTCCGGGCTCGTATGGGGATATACTGCTGGTCGCGGCCGACAGGAGGGTCCTGGCGTTGGACAAGGCCGACGGGAAGGTCCTCTGGAACGTCTCCGCGAACGGGACCGTCTACGGCCCCCCCGTAGTCTCGGGCGACAACGTCGTCTTCTCCTCTTCGGATAAAAACATATATTCCGTCAGCGCATATTTCGGCGAAAGGAAGTGGGTGGCGGCGTTGAACGAGAGCGTGCAGTCGCCTGTGTCCGTATGCGGCGTCGTGTATGTGGGGGCCGGGGCGGGCTTCCGCGCCCTTGATGCATCGTCGGGGGCGGAGCTTTGGGCCGTTAACGTCTCCTATCCCGTGAAGTACGGGCCGTCGTGCTTGACGGGCGCTCCCGTCGTCGCTGCGGGCTCGGTCATCAGGGCATATGGGAAGGCGATGGATGTGGCGGTGGCGGATATTTCCCTCTCGCCTGCGTCGGTGGCTGCCGGCCGGCGTGCGATCGTGACGGTCGCAGTGAAGAACAGGGGCGACGCCGTCGCAGCCGACTTCGACGTCGCATTATACGTCGACAGGGTGAACGTCTCGCGTTCGCAGGTGGCGTTGGAGCCGGGGCAGACGAGGATGGTGTTTGCGAACATCACCGTCTCCTATGGGCGGCACCTTGTGGAGGCCTACCTCGACGAGGGCGGGAGGCTCGTGGAATCCGATAAGGGGAACGGCCGGATGGGTATGGTGTTCTTCGCCTTCGAGGAGTGGCCGACCTTCCAACACGACGGGGACCGGACCGGATGGCTCGACCTCAGGGAGCGGTACACGGCACGGAACATGACCCCCTCTTGGAGCTGCAGCCTCAACCAGACCAACAGGTCCATGGCGGACCTGAAGCCCCTTTGGGCCGCGTATGCGTCCGACCCTGGGCTCGCCCTGAAGGACCTGGAGCTCAGGCTCCAATGCTCCGCCTCTTCTGCCCGGGGATACCCGACTGGCCGGCAGAACTCGACTTGGTCCTGCAGCCCGTACAACTCCACGATGCCCGAGAAGGGCATCCGTTCGATATGGCAGTACAACGCCACATTCAACGAGTCCGCATACAATCTCTCCGTGAGGCGGAACTCGGTCGAGTACCCGTTCAACCTGACGGACTTCACCGTCCGCCTCAAATGCGGCGCGTCCGGGAACCTGGAGCTCCCGATAGCGGACGCGGAGGTGTCGTGGGCCTGCAGGCTGAGAACCGGATTGAACGTGACCCCCTACAACCTCCTCGACGCGTGGTCATGCACCCCCAGATACGCCAGCAACTACTCCCTCGAAGACCTGGCGCGTCTCAAAGGATACCGGCAGAATGGCGGGATAGCGGGGCAGAGCCCGCAAAAATTAAAAGATTACGGCCTCCTATGGGACTATAACACAGGCGACATGGTGTCTTCGTCTCCGGTGTTGGCGGACCTGGGCCGGCGGGGGGACGGCAGACTGGACATTATATTCGGCTCATACGACGGCGGCGTATACGCCCTTTCATCAGACGGCAATCTCGCCTGGAAGGCCGACCTGAACTCGAGCGTCACGATGGTGTCCGCAGCCGACCCCGACGGTGACGGGATTGTCGGCATCCTCGCAGGCACCGCCGACGGAAGGCTCGTGGAAATAGGCCCGAAGGGAGACGTCATTTGGTCGTATCAGACGGGGGGCGCGGTCCTTTCGTCGCCCATAGAACTGGACATAGACACATCCCCCGGGAAGGAGCTGATATTCGGCTCCAAGGACGGGAAAATATACGCCCTAGACCATGGCGGGAAGCTCATGTGGACGTATCAGACCTCGGATGCGATAGTCTCCTCCCCCAGCGCATACGACATAGACGGCGACGGGAAAAAGGAGGTGATGGTCGGCTCGACCGACAACATACTCTACATCATGAGGACCCCCCCATACAAGGTGTGGATGTTCCAGGCCAACGGAGACGTCGACACCCCCAAGGCGGCGCACACCTACTCGCAGAGGACGAAGGACGTCATCGCCCCGTCGTCGGACGGGAACATCTACGACATAAACTACGGATTGATGGCCTCCGACGAAGGGGAGCGGGTCTGCGGACCCGAAGGCTGCGCAATCGAAGCCATATCCAAGTCCAGGCTCGGGATGAGATGGAACTTTACCGCAGACGGCCCATTCGAGTCGTCGCCCGCCATCGTCGACGTCGACCGCGACGGCCGCGACGAGATATTCGCCTGCACGGCGGCAGGCAGCGTCTACGCCATCAACTCGACGGGAGACAGGCTCATGAAGTCGACGGTCGGGGGGCCGATCAGGTCGTCGCCCGCCGCAGCAGACCTCGACGGCGACGGCTGCCCCGAGCTGATCTTAGGCTCCGACGACGGAAAAGTATACGTACTCAACGCCTCCGGCTGGAAGGAATTCGAATACAAGACCGGGGGGCTCGTACGCTCATCCCCCGCCGTCGGCGACGTCAACGCCGACGGCCTACTCGAGTTCGCGGCAGGCTCCTACGACGGCGGACTGTACCTCTTCGGCGTCACGACGACGTCGACTACGACGACGAGCACCCTCGGCGCCGTACCCGCGACCGAAACCGCGACCTCGTCAACGACGTCCTCGACGTCGACCACGACGACATCCTCTTCGACAACGTCGACGATACGGCAGGTCGCCCCAGCAAAGGAGTCCATCCCCGACCTGTCCGGCCTGCTCGCGGCCCTTACCCTGATAATGGGCGCATACTTCTACATCCTAATGAAACCATGCAGGAGGCCGAAGACGCCGGGTCTTGGGCGTCTCTAGGGGCGGTTCACTTCCTCAGGAGGGAGCGGAGGATGTGGGACTGGACGGCGTTTCTCCTGAGCATGTCGTCATCAATGTCCCGAAACGGCGCCTTACCGCACAGGAGGAGGTGGTTGCCTATTTCGACAAGCACGTCCCCCATGGCGTCGCCGCAGTACTCGCATTTACGGCCCACGATTACCACTGAAAGAAGCCAACCCGCCCATATCTATGCGACCCTGCGATAATAAACAGGCACTTTTATAACCCAATTCTCTATTACCTTGGATGGCCGTAGTATTGGAGACCGCGTTGCCCGCGAAGCTCAAAAGCAGGGGGAAGGTCAGGGACGTCTACGACCTGAGCGACCACCTGCTCATCGTGGCTACCGACCGCATAAGCGCATTCGACAGCATACTCCCCAACGGAATACCCCTCAAGGGGGAAGTCCTCAACAAGCTCTCCGCATACTGGTTCCAGAGCACGAAGGGAATCGTCGAAAACCACATGCTGTCGATAGACGTCGACGCCCTGCCAGAGGAACTGCAACGGCACAAAGCCATCCTCGAAGGAAGGAGCATGCTGGTGGAAAGGGCGAGGCCTCTTCCGGTCGAGTGCGTCGCCAGAGGATACCTGTCCGGGTCGGGGTGGAAGGAATACCAAAGAAGCGGCCGGATATGTGGGATCAGGCTCCCCGGGGGACTGGTCGAATCGGACAGGCTGCCTGAGCCGATATTCACGCCGACGACCAAGGCCGAAACCGGCCACGACCTGAACATAACATTCGAAGACGTCGTAAGGCTCATCGGCGGCGAGAACGCCCACAAGATAAGGGAACACACCCTGGAGCTGTACGAGAGCGCCCGAAAGAGCGTCGAAGGCAAGGGCATAATCATCGCAGACACGAAATTCGAGTTCGGCCTCAAGGACGGGGAACTCCTACTAATCGACGAAGCCCTCACCCCCGACTCCTCCAGGTTCTGGCCCATGGACCAATACAGGCCGGGCGGCCCGCAGCGAAGCTACGACAAGCAGTACGTCAGGGACTATCTAGAGCGGATCAAGTGGGACAAGGAGCCGCCGGCGCCGAAGCTGCCGGACGATGTGGTAAAGGAGACCTCCAGGAAGTACGTCGAAGCATACGAGAAGATAACCGGCAGACGGCTATGAACGGCATCCCCTAAAGCGGCGTCTTCGGAATGAGGATAACCAAAAACCAAACCCTACCGCATTTATACGCAAAATCCATTAATGTTAAATGTTAACAGGTAAAATATCGTACAATGTGCATGAATTGTTTGTTTGTGGTGGCCATATGTCAATAAATCACGAGTATTATATGGGAGCAGACTTAAGTGCGCATGTTGGAAAGTGGATAGCAATATGCAATAATCAGATATTGTCCGAGGGAGATGATCCTAAGGCAGTCTTTTACAATGCTCAAAAGAAATGCGGAAAAAATAAAAATAGGATATTGCTCACTAAAGTCCCAAAAGAATCCACGATGATTTTTTAATATTGGGGGGAGGTTTTCTTCTTCTGCGAATGCGTCGCATCCGGTGCCGATTTCCAAAAGTTACCGCCGCATATATATACGGCTTCTTCCAAAGGGTTACATACTCGGTCTGCTTCCTGGGGGTGGAGGGGGATCTGAGGTGCATCTAATGAAGGCGGTCGTGTTAGCGGGAGGGTTCGGCACGCGCATGAGGCCGCTTACGCTGTCGCGTCCTAAGCCTCTTCTGCCTCTATTGAATGTCCCGGTCACCGAACACATCCTCGACCACCTGCATCTGCACGGGGTGACGGAGGTCGCCATCACCACCAACTACCTCCGTGAGCATATAGTCGACTGCTTCGGAGGCGAATACAAGGGCATGAAGCTCACCTACCCCGCCGAGGAGAAGCCCCTGGGGACCGCCGGCTGCGTGAAGAACATCAAAGGCTACTTCGACGACACGTTCATCGTGATGCAGGGCGACCTGATAACGGACGTCGACCTCACAGACCTGATCAGGCAGCACAAATACCACGCCGGCCTGGCGACCATCGCCGCCTTGAGGGTGCCGGACCCGTGGAACTACGGCGTCATCGACGTCGCAGACGACGGCCGAGTCAGGAGATTCCACGAGAAGCCCCTGATGAACGAGTGCACCACCGACCTGGCGAACACCGGCATATACGTGCTGGAGCCGCAGGCCCTAGAGCACATCCCTTCGGGGACGTTTTACGACTTCGCGAAGGACCTCTTCCCCATACTCCTGGAGCGCCAGAGCCTCTTCGCACAGATGGTCGACGCCTTCTGGGTAGACGTCGGCAGGCCGGAAGGCTACAACGCAGCCAAGAAGTGGCTTTTGAACAGGCTCGCTGCCGAGATACCCGACTGCACCATCATAGACGGGAAGATCGAAGGCGCCGTCGCATTCGGAAAGAACGTCCAGCTGGGCGTGCACAGCCAGATATTCGGCCCCGTCCTCATCGGAGACGGCGTGACCATCGACAAGGGCTGCGTCATCGGCCCCTACACGGTCCTCGGCTCCGGAGTGACCGTCAGAGAGTATTCCGTCATCAACGGCGCAGTCCTTTTCGAGAACATAGAAGTCGGCTCCGGCGAGGACGTCTCATCCAGCCTCATCGCGGAAGGCTGCAGGATAGGCTCAGGCGGCACCATACAGTCAGACGTCATGATCGGAGGCAACTGCCTCTTGGAGAACAACGTCTCAGTCATCAACGGCTCCAGGATATGGCCAAACATCGGCATATCCGTGAATTCCCTGGTGAGCGGGACGCTGAAGCGGTTCATCCAGCTGCATGAGGTCCGCGACGACCCGCGCTTCAGCCTCAGGACTGTAAGCCCCGACGAGGGCTTCTACTTCAACAAGCTCGAAGGCAACAGGGTCTCCTTCACAGGGCTCAGGGCGCTGAGCCTGCTGGAATTCGCCAACGTCCTGAAGCATGTCGAGCTGTCCAGCCTCGACTACCATCTGCGTTCGGACGTGAACGACTTCCAGCCGTGGCTGAATCAGGTCGTCTCCGACACGCAGCTTTCCTCGCTGTTCCAGGACCTAAAGCGGGAATGCGCCCACATGGACCGAAAAGTCATCAGGCACAGGATGGTGGAGGCCACAAACGACTGGATAAACCATCTCCTCAACGCCGTCCGGCCTACGGGTTACCTGTGAGGAAGGGCCGCAAATCCGATATTTTCACCCTTTTCTGGCTTTTGTCGTCCCTCGACCTGACAGTCACCGACTCGTCCTTGATGCTGTCGTAGTCGACGGTTATCGAGTAGGGGACGCCGACTTCGTCGGTCCTCGCATAGCGTTTGCCGATGCTTCCGGCGTGGTCGAGGAAGACGTAGAGCCCCTTTTCCCTCAGGGATTGGAAGACCTGCTCCGCCTTCCCGTCTATGCCGTCCTTCTTCACGAGCGAGAAGACGCCCGCGATGTAGGGGGCGACCTTCCTGGGGAAGCTGAAGTAGGCGCGTTCGCCCTCCTCCCTGTAGCAGCTTTCGAGTATGCAGTAGATCGGCCTGTCGATGCCGTAGGCGACTTCGACGACGTGGGGTATGAATTTCCTGCCGTCGATGTTGACGTTCATGTCCTCCCTGCTCTGTTTCATGTGCTGGCTAAGGTCGTAGTCGGTGCGGTCGGCTATGCCGACGAGCTCCACGCGCCCGTATGCGCCGCTGACGTATTCCACGTCCCATGTGTCCGAGGAGTAGAAGGCCCTCTCGTCCTCCCTGTGCTGCCTCAGCTGGAGCTTCGTACCGTCTATCCCCATGTCCTCGAAGACGCCCATGGCCTTCCCAAGCTGGTACGCTATGAACTGTATCGGGATTATGCCCCTCTCATGGGCTTCGCCGATGGTCGTCTCCCAGGCCTTCCCGTCCTTGTCGGTTATCTTCACGCTCCTGCCTGCGACCTCCTGGAACCTCGGGGCCTTCTTGTCATCCGGGTCCATGAAGTACTGTATCTCGGCCTGGTTGAACTCCCT
Organism: Candidatus Altarchaeota archaeon; assembly: GCA_043800705.1. Classification (GTDB taxonomy): domain Archaea; phylum Altiarchaeota; class Altiarchaeia; order IMC4; family SCGC-AAA252-I15; genus JAHIYG01. The sequence continues at coordinate 77,275 of JAZDMS010000021.1, read as the reverse complement.
GAGCCTTATCATCCCCTGCCTCGGGGATATCTCGTTGCGGAAGGAGTGGCCTATCTGGATGACGCCGAAAGGCAGCTTTCGCCTTGCGAACTCCCACAGCCTCCTGAAGGCGAGATACGTCGTCTGCGCCGTCTCCGGCCTGAGGTAGGCGGTCCTCTTCCTGCTTCCGGTCCCGACCGTGGTCCCGAACATGAGGTTGTAGCTGTAGGGCTTGGAGAGCCTGCCGCCGCATTCGGGGCATACGACGCCCTTCTCGGCTATGAGGGCCTCCACGGCGTCCGCGGGCTTGCCCTCGGCTTCGACGCCCTTCTCGGACAGGAGCTTGTCCGCCCTGTAGCCTTCGGAGCATTTCTGGCATTCCACGAGGAGGTCTGCGAAGCCCTTGACGTGGCCCGACGCTATCCAGACGTCTTCGGGGCTGACCGTCGGGCATTGGACCTCGAAGCATCCGTCGGCGACGACGTAGTGCCTCCTGAAGAGGTCTTCGACGTTCTGCTTGATCCTCGAGCCGATGGGCCCGTAGTCTATGAACCCGCCGACGCCCCCGTATATCTCGAACGAGGGGTAGACGATCCCCCTCCTCTTCGAGATGTCCGTGATCCGATCCAGCGCCTCAGTTGCCATCCAGCTTCTCCCTCTCCGCGTCGATCAGCTTCCTAAGCTCGTCGTCGACCATCGACTTGGTCGTCTCCTCGGTCCTGATCGTCATCTCCTCCTCCTTCCTCCTGATGCCCTCCTCGGCAATGTTCTTCCTCTGGACGTAATCCCTGTCCAGAGCCTTTCTGCGCACCGTGAACTGGTAAATGAGGGCTGCGGACAGGATGACCAGGACGCCGACGATCGTCGAGTTCTTCACGAGGTCGTCCCATTCCTGCTGCTGCCTCTTCTGGCAGGTGGCTATGATGTTGGCCGACCTCTCGATGCCCAGGGTGTAGTTTATCGCCTTGAAAAGGGCCAGCGCATTCTCGCTCTCGGGTATGGCGCTCGTGCAGTCCTTCGCGTCGAAGAACTTCTGGGCGCTCCCGTAGAGCTTGTTCGCCTTGGATAGGTTGGCTCTGCCCTCATCCACCGTCGCCAGGAACTTGACCGCCTTCTCCTCGTTCTCGCGGTCGTAGACCTGGACGTATATCGCCTTGGCGTTGGACGCCTCAAGCTGCGCCCTGTCGAATTCCGCGAACGCGAGGTACATCTCAGCATTGGCCATGTAGACGCTGGCTTCGTTGTGGTTGTTGATCCTCGTGTTGATCGCTTCGATGATGGTGTTGCATTTGGATATGCCGACGTAGTTGTTGAAGTTGGTGAAGATGATCTTGGCGTTGTTCACATAGGCCAGGGCCTCGTTGAGGTTGTTGGAGAGGTAGTACTCCTGGCTTTTCTTGTAGAACTCCTCCGCGGTCCTGAGCATCTGGTCAGCCTGGCAGCTTTTCGTGATCCTGGACAGGAGGGAATTGACGTCGTTGATGAGCGACCCGAAATAGGCGGACTTCACCCTCTCAGTGGATGGCTTGTACGCCTCCTCCTCGGCTGCCGCCTTCAGGAACGTGTTGTATATCCCCTTGGCCTTGTTGGCGTTCTCGGTGGAATTCACGCAGTCCATGAGGATGTACAAACGCCTGGCCTCGTCCATGTAGTCCCTCGCCTCCTTCTTCCTCTGCTCCTCGAATTCGTTTATCCCCCCCCTGCACCTTGAGATGAGGGTCTGGGAGGCCTGGTAGCCTTCCTGGTCGTTTATCTGCTTGTAGAGCACCTGCGAGCTGTTTGCCAGGAGGATGCATTTCAGGTTGTCGTCCGGGGTGTTCTTCGTATAGTACTGCAGCGCGGAATCGTAGCCGGCCTTCGCCTGCACCCTGATGTCGTTCATTCTGGCGTTGATGGACCCCATCAGGGTCCCGGCCGCCTCTATGCCGCGGGTGTATCTGCATCCCGTGTATTTCTCGCTGGCGTTCAGCGCGAAATCCCGCGCCTCGATGAAGTAGTTCGCGAAGAAGGCGTTCTGCGCCTTCTCATACAGTCCGTCGCCGTCCCGCACGCACTGGTTCACCAGCTCCGACACCCTCTTCCTTGCGCTCTCGATGAGGTCTTCGGTCTTCAATTGGCTGCTCGTAGAGCCCCCGCTGGTCTCATATATCTCCTTGGCCTTCGTCGCCATGAGGATGGACCTCTGCAGGACCTCGGCGTCGTCGGTGCCCTGGGTGAAGTAGGTTCCCGCGATGTTGTAGTATTTCTCCGCAAGCTGCGGGGGTGAAAGGAGGGACCCGATCTGTTCTATGGACGTGTCGCAGCGCTTGATCGCCAGGGTGTTGTTCAGGCTGACGTATATCTCCCTGGACCTGTAGATGCTCATGAGGGCGTTCTCATAGTCTCCGTCGCGGATGTATCCCTGGGCGGAATTGTAAAATACGTCCGCCTCGAACTGGCTGGGCGCCGCCGCAACCGCGAATGCAGCCAGATAGAGCGCCAAAAAAGCGTAAACCTTTGCGCGTGTCCTCATGTTTTATCTCCTCCGTTGATTTTGCCATCTTCCTCCGTCCTCTCCTTCTCCCACATGTCCTTCGAGCCGCCGAAGCCGTCGTCTTCGGCTGCCTGATTGGCCCTGGCGGACCTGACCTTGAGGGCGACGATGGCGGCCGCTGCCAAGACGAAGGCGCCCAGGATGACCAGCGCCTGGGTGTTGTCCGCGGCCTCTTCCGGGATCGTCGTCGATGTGGTCGGGGGCAGCGTCGCGGTCGGCGGCGTCTTCCTTATCAGCTCGATTTGCATCCTCATAAGTTCGCATTTCACAAGGCCGTCGTTGTTGTTGTATTCCTGGTAGAGCCTGGTCGCCTTGTCAAGGAACGTCAGGGCGTTTTCATAGTCGCCTGTCTGGTAGTATTCGTCGGCCCTGGCGTACAATATGTCCGCCTCCTTTTCATGGTTCTTGCTCAGCAGGTTCTCGATCTTGGTGATGTATGTCTGGGCTGTCTGGGCCATCTGTTCGTCCCCCAGCCTGTCAAAGATGGCCTTCGCCTCCTTGAGGTGTCCGAGGGATTGGATGATGTTCTTGGATGCCAGGAACTCGTCCCTTCCGAGGTAGAACAGCGTGTTGGCCTTTCTCCTTTCCGTGTACGATTCGTTGATCCTGTACGCCATCACCTTCGGCTCGCCAGAGACCGCCACGATGACCTTGTTTCCGTCGCCTGCCATGTCTCCTGCCGCCACTTTCAGAAGGGGGGCGGCTGTAGAGTACCTCCACATGAAGTACCCCGAGAGATCCAATGCGTAGATGGAGCCGCTGGAAACCGATGCGAGGATGTCATCGTTCCCGTCCGAGTCCACGTCCTCCAGGTATATGCTCGTCGGCTCCCCGTCCAGGAGATAGCTCCATGCGATGCCGCCGTTGCGGTTGATCATGTATATCTTGTTGTCCGAGCATGCCACAAGGATATTGTCGTATTTGTCGTTAGCCATGCTCAGGAGGATGTCCTTCACCCCGCAGCCGAGCTTCGCCTCCCATTCGTTCTCAAAGGTGTACTTTCTCCCGAGAGTGTCGGTTTTCACCTCCTTTATCCTCACAGCCACGATCCTGTCCGCTGAGGTGACCGCGATGGTGTCCCTGTATATCCCCCCGAGGTTTGCGGTCTTCAGGAACTTGTAGCCCTTCTTTTTCAGCGGGAGATCGGGCTCCAGGTCCAGCTTATATATCTCGGTCCCGTCAACCCCGTCCAGGTAATATATATAATCCGAAGCGGCGACGACCTCCTGTTTCCCGTCCTTGTCCACGTCGTCCAGGACGACTGCGGTCACGGACTCGTTCAGGAGCACGGCCTGGTGGGGCGGATACATCCAGATCCTCTCCCCGAAGGCGCGAAAAAGGAAAACCCTCTTCTCAGACCCGCCTGCGATGTCGTAGTACCTGTCGCCCTCGATGTCTCCAAGGCCTATGTCGAACATTATGGCTGTCGAGTCGTAGCTTCTGTCGAGCTTCCCGTCGGCGCCGAGGATCCTTATGGTCCCCCTCTGGATCTTGTTCAGGGTCTGGCCCGATGCGACTATGGTCTCGAGCATGCGGTCGTTGTTGATGTCGTAAATTATGATGGACCTTATCCTGTCGTCGACGCCGTATTTCCAGATCTTCGTCCCGTTTTCGCCGTATACGTTTATCTGGTTCTTGTTGGCGGTGTTGTAGCTGTTGTCGCCGCCGGATGTGACCACCATCAGCTCCTCCTTGCCGTCGTCGTTGATGTCCGCCATCCAGGTCTTCAACACCGTGACCCTCTCGTTGATGTTAGGCAGGACCCTGTCGTCGAAGTATGGGCTTAGGCTCGTCTCCTGCGCGCTTACGGGGGCGCTCAGCACAAGCATCAGGACTAGGACCGCCAAAAAATGTCTCATATCGGGAAATATTACGGTTATGCGATTATAAACCTATCCCGAGCGGTAAAATTCGGAAGCTGCCTCCGGAGTCATCGTGTTGATTATGACATCCGAGCCAAGTTCGAATCCGGCGAATATCGACAGTCTCGGGAGCACTTCCAGGTGCAGGTGCAGGTCTCCGCCCTCTGGGCTGAGGTGGAAATACATGTTGTAGGGGGCGTCTTCCAGGCTTTTCAGCCTGGATAGGATGGTTTTCATGCCTTTTGCGAAGCTGAGGCATTCCTGGTCCGTGAGTTCCTTAAGCGACCTTATGTGCCGTTTCGGCATCACCCACGCCTCCAGGGGGCTCCTCGATGCGTACGGGGCGAAGGCGCAGGCGTATTCGTCATCCCAGATCCTTCTCGGGCCGTTCATCTCATTTTTCATGGCGTCGCAGATGGGGCATGAGCCGTGTTTCTGGCTGTATTCTCCGGCTGCTTTCGCCTCCTCCCTGACCAGTTTCGGGACTACCGGGAGGCTGACTATCTGGGTGTGCGAGTGTGCGAGCGAGGCGCCAGCGATCCTTCCGTGGTTTTTGAACACCAGGGCGTATTTCACCCTCGGGTCCCGGAGCATGTCCTGCACTCTCTGCGAATAGATCCCGATGACCTTCGATATCTCCTCCGGGCTCAGGTCTGCGACGGTCCTGTCGTGGTCCGGGGTTTCGACGACGATCTCGTGCCTGCCGTATGCCGGCATCATCTGCTCGTCAGATCCCCCCTCCTCCACTGTGACGGCCGGGAACTTGTTCGGGAAGACCCGTATGGCCCACTTCCCCCCCTCTCCGACCCTCATGATCTCCGGGGGCGTGGAGGATTCGCTGCCTGGGCAGAAGAAGCAGCCGGCTTTGGTGTCAGATTCGTTCGCGCATGCGTGCTTGAAGTCGGTGGGCCTCTTCCCCCTGCCGACGGCGATTATCACCTGCCTGTCGAGGAAATAATCCCTCCGAAGCTCATTCTGCATCAAAGACACATTAGAACTGCCGCATTTAAACGGATTTAAATCCAGACTGCCCGTGATTAACCATGGACCGAGAGGTTCGCGTGAGGCTCAAGCCGGCGATAAAGGATAAAGCCCTGGAGGCAGGACTGAGCCCGACGGAGCTTGCGGACATGGTGAAGAACCGCGACCCCGCCCTGAAAACGGTGACGGCGAACGACGAGAAGCGGGCGAAGGCGCTAGAATCCAGCCTGTCCCCCCACGCCAGACGGATCCTGATGGCCGACCTGCAGAATGACCTCGACGTCGTCGAAACGAACCATATGGGCCCGAAGCCTAAACCCATTGACGGGCCGGCCCTCGGACAGGATGATGAAGCCGCAATCGCATCGGACGGCAAGGTCATCGAGAAGAGGCCGGACGGCCGGACATTGAAACGCCAACTGCGGCAGTCGGACGTCGATGAGAATCCGGCCATCGCGGATGCGAGCTCGATAGGGCCCGGCATGCCGGTTGACGAGACGGCGGGAAAATCGCCAAGCATCATAGACGCCGACCAGGCAGCCAAGCAGGCTTCGGAAAAACTGGCCGCACGCGAGGGCGACATCGCCAAGGAGGCCGCCGAGCTGGCGAGCACGGTCCTCGGCGAAGGCGGGCGCCTAACCCAGCCGCAGGGGGATGAGATATCATCTGCTGCCGACTCGGTCGACCCCAAAGATTTGGTGAACAAATCACGGATCTCCAGGCTTGAGGCGAAGGCTGCCGAAGGTTTGACCGACCTGTCATCGTCAGCGTCCGCAGGCGACGTCTCCGGAGTCGAAGAAGCCGCAACGGTAATCGATGACTCGGCGAACGCGGCTTCTGAGGATGCCGAGCGGGTTCAGAAATCACTTTGGCAGAGCCATATGGGCGCTGCAGAACAGCGGAGGGCGCTGGAGTCCGCCGACCAGCTCATGAAACAGACCCCCCTGGGCAAAATCGAAGGGTTCGGCAACGCCGACCTCATAGACGCGGCGTCGAAGGCGTCCCAGCGGCTAATGGGCGAGGAGGGCGAGAAGCCCAGCTCCGCAGCGATCCTGGAGCAGTCGGCGGAGGCTGTGAAAACGAAGGACGGCAACTACTACTCCGGCATGCTTCTCATGGAGCTGATGCAGAACCCCAGGGTGCAAAAGCGCCCCGACATCATCCAACGGCTTGAGGACATGCTGACGGAGAAGCCAAAGCCGGACGACGGCCTGCCAGCGGGAAAGGACGCTTACAGTCCGGAGTACTCGAGCGCAGCCTAAGATGCCCTTCAAAGTCGTCGGAGTCGGGGGGTCCGGATGCGCTGCCGTGGAGCGGATGGGCGGATGCGAAGGCTGCAGACTGGTCGCCATAAACACCGACGCCGCATCGCTTCTGGAACGAAAGGTCGAGAACAAGGTCCTTATCGGGTTGAAGGTCACAAAAGGCAGGAGCACCGGAAACAACCTGAAACTAGGCCAGGAGGCCGCGGTCGCGGACCTAGACAAGATCAAGTCCGCACTCGCTGGATCGAAGCTCACCTTCCTGATAGCGGGCCTCGGCGGAGGCACCGGCGCCGGCGCCGCTCCCGTGGTCGCCGAAGCGGCCAAGAGCCTCGGCTCGACCGTTGTCGCGTTCGTTAACCTGCCGTTCACCGCGGAGGGGAAGATCTGCCAGTCAAACTCGGAGAAGGGCCTGCAGGGGCTGAGGCCGTACTGCGACCTGATAATCGTCGTAGAGAACGACCGGTTCCTGCAGATGGTCCCGAACATGTCCCTGCGGGACGCGTTCACGAAAGTCAACCACATACTACTCGAAGCCGTCCAGGGGATGGCGAAACTGACAGCGGACTCCGGCGTCGATAACGTCAAGCCGATGCTGAACGGCTACGGGACGATCGGCCACGGCGTCGGCCCCAGCCTGAGAAAGGCAGTGGACGCGTGCCTGGGCTCCGCCCTCATCGGAGCGGACATAAGGGAGGCCAAAAACGTGCTCATCAACTTCACAGCCAACACCCCTCTGCAGGAAGGCCTCCAGGAGGCGCTGGATCAGATAGCGGCTAAGACGAACCCCCAGGCGGGGATACTCTGGACCAGCACCCGGGACGCCGGCGCAGAAGGCGTCGAGGCGTTGGCGGTTTTTTCGGGCGTCAGATACGCATTTTAAGGGGTAATGCGATATTCTCATCATGGCTTTAGGCACGCAGGAGCTTTTGATCGTCCTGTTTTTGGCGCTCCTTTTCTTCGGCGGCAGGAAGCTCCCGGAACTTGCGAGGGCGGTCGGGGAATCGTTGAATGCCTTCAAGAAGACGCAGAAGGAAGACGGAAAGTGACGGATTCATTCACGGACCACCTCATCGAGCTCAGGCGAAGGACCGTATCGGCGCTCATAGTGTTCCTCATCGCGTCGGTCGCCTCGTACCCCCTGGCGCAGCCGATGCTCCTGAAGATCAAGTCCGACATGCTCCCTGACGCATCCCTCGTCATCATCGACCCCGCCGAGGCCGTCACAGCCTACGTGAACGTCTCGCTCCTTATGGGATTCATCCTCGCGCTCCCCGCCACCGTCTACCACATGTGGGCGTTCCTCGATCCCGCATTGAGGCGGCAGGAGAGGAAGATGATGCTCTTCCTTATCGTTCCGTCAGTCTCCCTCTTCCTCGCCGGAGTGGCGTTCGGATACTTCATCCTTGTCCCGACGGCGCTGAGATTCCTCCTTGACAGCTCGGAGCCCCTGGCCACGCCGATGCTGTCGCTTGCTTCTACGATTTCTTTCGTGACCACCATCCTTCTCGCGCTTGGATTCCTGTTCCAGTGGCCGCTCATCACCGCCGTATTGGGCAGGCTGGGGTTCTTGAAGGCCGGCACCCTTTCGCAGTACAGGCGGCACTCGATCGTGTTCATCATCCTCGCAGCCGGAATAATCACCCCTGACCCGACGATAATCCCCCAGCTCATCCTGTCAGCGCCGATGATGCTGCTTTACGAGACCGGCATAATCACTTCGAAGATCGCAGGAGGCTAAAAGATGCTCGGAAACACGGAGATCATGGCGGTGCTGGCGGCGGCATTCCTGCTATTCGGCCCCGAGAAGCTGCCGGAACTGGCCAGACAATTCGGAGAATTAGCGAACAGGATGCGGGCGGGGCCGAAAGACGTTATATAGCGGTGCTGCCTGTATTTATCCGATGCCAGCCTGCCTCCGATGCGGAGCCGAAATCAGCCTTGCCGCATCATACTGCAAGGCATGCGGGGCACAGACGAACGACGCTGCAGACCCGGCGCCCGAGAATATCAACGTACACATCATACTCGTCCTGGGCATCATCATCATCTCGTCCCTGATAATCTGGCTGGGCGCTCCCGAGTCCATCGAGGAGGGCCTGCCGGCCGCCCATCCTGATCCGGCCTCGTCGTCCACGGCAGCGCCCCCACGCATACCCGTCATCATCCTCAACGACCGCAGGTGCCTCGCATGCGACACGCGCAGGTTCGAGCAGCCGCTTCTGGAGATCCTGCCTGGCGCGTCATTTCTAAGGCTCGACGTCGACTCCCCGGACGGCGATGGGCTATACAACGCGTCGGGGGTCAGGTACCTGCCCGCCGTACTCTTCGAGCCCGGGATAAAGGCGCATAAGAATCATTCCGTCCTGGAAAGATACCTCTCCGAGGCCGGCCCCTATCTGAGCCTGAATGTCGAATCCTCATGGGACCCGTACTGCGACGCCACATACCTGCACTGCATAGAGGAAAGGTGCTACGGCCGCCCGAGCTGCAGACGGGAGATGAAAGGCCGGCTTGAGCTGTTCGTGATGAGCCGCTGCCCATACGGCATCATGGCGCTGGATGCTATGAAGGAAGTCCTGCCGGCCCTCGAAGGGGTGGATTTCAGGGTGAACTACATCGCCGACTACGTCGGCGGATTCTCCAGCCTCCACGGACAGGATGAGGTCGACGACGACCTCCGGGGCATCTGCGCCTTCAAGAACTACCCGGACAACCACAAGTACATGGACTACATATGGTGCAGAAACGCCGACATGGACGGAGACTGGCGAAATTGCGCCACAGCCAGCGGAATGGACGCGGACCTGGTTGGAAAATGCGCCGAAGGCGAAGAAGGCAAAGGCCTCCTTCAGAGGAACCTCAAACTGGCCAAGGACCTGAAGGTCGCAGGCAGCCCGACATGGTACGTCAACAACAAATACCCCTTCAACGCCGTAACTGCGGAGGCTGTCAAGGCCGGTTACTGCGCCTACAATCCGGGTTTCGCAGGATGCGAAACGAACCTCACATCGGTCCCGGGCGACGCCCCCGCTGCATGCGTAACCTGAGCCGGGACAAAGCGGACCCCCTGGGCCTGCATGTGCTGCTGCCGACACAGGGGGGATCCAAGGACGCAGCCATATAAATCCACAGGCCGCCTTATACCTTACATGCCATATTCTCAGAGGCGGGCACAGGCCGAGCATCCGGTCCCTGGCCTGCTGGCCGCTGAAGATTTCAGGGCGAACGTCAAGGCTGCTGTTCAGCAGGCCCTGGCAGTCGACTCCGGCAAAGTAAAGTTCGTCCTGGACCGTTCGACAGGGAAGGCCAGGTCTGTGGCGGCAACCGACCAGAATCCTAAAGAGGCGATTCAGGGGGAAACGGACCAATATGGCCTGGTCATAGGCTACCTGGCTAAGGCGGGAGCGGATGTGACGCTTCTTTACGTGCACTCTCCACAGAGCGGCGTGCTGGGCGCCGACGCCACGGACGGGTCACAGCCGGTCTTTAGGGTTCTGAAGGCGTTGGCGGAATCCGGCCTGCCGGAAAAGACACTCACATTGGTCACGATGGAGTCGTTCGTCCGCCCCATGTCATCGAGTTCTGCCACGACTGTGTACATGAACAACCTGAAGGATTTCGCAAGGGGAAAAGACTATATCCCCCGACAGTGAGCGTTATCTGAATCCGTCCTGGTGGAACTCCTGCGCCTGATACGTGTATATTTCCGCGCTCTTCCAGCAGTCCCCGGGGCTGCCCTGCTTCAGGCACAGCTGGCTCAGGAAATCCTCCTTTTCCGGCAGCTGTTCCCAGACCACTGGCAGATACGTGGACTGCCTCTCCCCGCTTCGCAGGATGACTCCGTCGACCTTGGGGATGAGTTTCGCCTTCAGGTCCTCGGGGCTCGAATGCGCAAGCGGCAGCGGCTCCGTCAGCACCGACACCTCGATCCTTATGTCGCGAAGCTCATCATTCACTACCGGGTCGAATCTGCCGTCGTTGAGGGCTGCGTTGACCGCGTTCGACTGCACGCACCTGTACAGCTTGTCCTGCGCGCTCAGGCTGCCGACGCATCCTCTAAGCTGTCCGCCCTTGTTCAGCGTAACGAAGCAGCCCCTTTTCTCGAGCAGCTTCGGAGGCAGCTTCCCCTCGTCTACGGTCAGATGCCCTCCGGCGAATCTGCTTTCGAGCGTCTTTTGGGCGATATCCAGGAGCATCTGATCCTCCGCAGGGGTCAGACCGTCATAGAAGCCTATCGAGGCGTAGCCGACGACGCTGCCGTTGTCTCCCGTCGTGTCTCCGCTGTTTGTCATGTCGAACGGGCGGCTCCTCCAACCCCTCTTCTTCGCCAGCATCAGGAGGGCTTGGACCGGTATCTGCCCGCATGCGTCGCCTTGGCCGATCCTGTCCGGTTCCATCTCCAGCATGGCGCCGACCGTTGCCCTGTCCCTCTTTGCGCACTCATCGTAGGTCAGATAATGCGACAGGTCCGATGACGCGACGATGAGGGTGTCGTCGTCCGCGTATCTGTCAAGGACGTCCGCCAGCCTGTCAGGGTCGACGTCGCCGACCATGATGGGGATGATCTGAAACGGGGGGAGGACCTTCTGGAGGAACGGCACCTGCACTTCGATGCTGTGTTCCCTGGAGTCCTGTCCGTCGGGCTTCGATGCGAAGATGCCCTCCTTCATCATCTCCTTCGCCTTCGGGGAGATGGGAACCCTCCCTAGGGGGGTCTCGTAGTAGTCTGCGTCCGGTATGTAGGCTTTGTCGAGGTAGACCCTATGGCTTGGGCCCATCACGATGACGGTCCCGTACCTGCTCATCCTAAGCTGCCTGTATCCGTAGGCCGCAGTGGAGCCTGAATACTGGTATCCGGCGTGGGGTGCGATGAGCCCCCTGACCCCCCAGACGTCGGGGTAGTCGGGAGCCTCCTTCAGGAGCGACTCGACCGTTGCCGAAAGCTCCTCCTTGTCCGACGGGTAGAACTGGCCTGCGACCGCGGGCTGCCTGGCGGTGGCGTTGGCCGCCGAGGATCCGGAGACGTTTGCCTTGGCGATGTCTTTGCCGCCTGCGGACTTGGCGATGATCCATACGAGGACGACCAATACGGCCGCCATGCCGAGGACGAGTATGACGTCCTTGCCTATGTCCTTTCTGTGGCGCCTGTGATGCGTGCCTGCGCGGGTCATCCACTATCGAATACGTCTTATGTTAAAAAAAGCCTGCCACATCGGATGCAAAAACCAGGTAGGAAACCTTATGTGCCGCCTGGCAGAATTATTATCCATCACACCAACCAGGGGGGGAAGAGACAGTGAATAAACCCCAAACCCCGGCGGGGTGCGTCAATGAGCGGTCCTGTCACCTCACGAGACCAGAGCGGATCCGCATGACTTCGGCGCATCCCGCCCAAGGAGTTCATTCGTTGCCAGAAACGTTTCCTCCAATCTATTTTCTGTCGTATACCCTGTTCGAATGCCGGCTTCCGCACTATCTCTACAATTTCTCGAGCTCGCGCAGGAATTCCTCCCCGCTTTGCCTGATGACCCTGCCGGCTTTCACATCCTCCCAGAAACTAGCGCAGACCTTGAGGTCCGCCACGTCCTCCTTGAGCTGTCCCATCGACTCCGACTTGACATCCCTCATGGCCTCCAGCACAATCTTGTTGTCGGCAAGCACAGCCAGCATCTTATCCCCGCCACGCAGCCTCAACTCCCTGCGGAAATCCTGGGGTATGACCACCTGGCCGCGCTCGCCCAATCTGACAGACTCAACATCCATGAAATCACCTGATATGGACAATATATCATCCATGTATAAACGGATAGGCCTCTATCACAAGGTCGTCGCCGACTTTGGTCACTGACTCGAACCTTAGCTTCAAGGCATTATCCAGCGCCTCTATCCCCTCTCCCCTGAACGCCGGCGTGTTCTCCCCGAGCATCAGCTTCGGCGCCATGCAGAGCATGAACTTGTCGACTATGCCGGCCTTGACGGCGGCATAGTTCACCGTCGCCCCGCCTTCGATGAGCACAGACGTCACGCCCTTCTTCCCGAGCTTCTCCATCAGTCTGACGAGGTCTACCTCCTGCCTTCCGACCGCCCAGACTGTGGCCTTCCTCTCAAGGGCCTCGAGGCGCGAGGTGTCGGCCCCGTCCGTCGTGGCGATTATCACGTTGTTGTCCCGGAGGACCTTGGCGTCTTCCGGGGTCCTGAGCATGCTGTCAAGTATCACCCTCAAAGGGTCCCTTCCGCCTACGACCCTTGCCGTCAATTCCGGGTCGTCCTTCAATACGGTGTTTATCCCGACGAGTATGGCGTCGTACCTGCTGCGGATGACATGGACCAGCTTCCTCGTCTCGTCGCCTGTCACCCACTTGCTCTGTCCCGTCTTAGAGGCTATCTGCCCGTCCGCGGACATCGCGGCCTTCAATAGGACGAACGGCCTGCCGGTCCTGGAATAGTGGAAGAAGACCTCGTTGACTCGTTCGCACTCCTTCGCCAGGAGCCCGCTCCTGACCTTCACCCCCGCGGCCTCCAGCTCCTCCCTCCCCTTCACCTTCTCCGTCGGGTCGTCGACGGCGTATACGACCTCGGCGAGCCCTGCGGCGATTATGGCCTTCGTGCACGGCGGCGTGCGGCCGAAGTGGCTGCACGGCTCCAATGTGGCGTAGAGCGTGGCGCCTTTTGCGTCGGCCCCCCTCATGGCCTCGACTTCGGCGTGGGCCATCCCGGCCATATGGTGATACCCTTCGGATATGATCTCCCCGTCCTTGACGATGACAGCGCCGACGTAGGGGTTGGGCGAGGGGTTGCCCCGGAGTGAGAGCTCGAGCGCACGCCTCATATAATCCTCGTCTTTCATAGGAAATGGTTCATCTTCGTCTTCTTCGTCTGCATGTACCTCCTGTTGACCCTGTTGGGCTTGACCCTAACGGGTATGCGGCCGGCGACTTCGATGCCGTGGCACGAAAGGTCATTGATCTTCTGCGGGTTGTTGGTCATCAGCCTAACCGACCTGATTCCGAGGATCCTCAGGATCTCAGCGGCTTCGGCGTAGCCGCGGCCGTCGGACGCGAAGCCGAGCATCTCGTTGGCTTCGACGGTGTCAAGGCCCCTCTCCTGCAGCACGTAGGCGTTGATCTTGTTCAGGAGGCCTATGCCGCGGCCCTCCTGCGCCAGGTAGATGACCGCTCCCTTGCCTTTGCGTTCGATGTGGTTCAAGGCCATTTCCAGCTGCTGCCCGCAGTCGCAGCGCAGGCTGTGGAATATGTCCCCCGTCGTGCACTGCGAATGCAGCCTGACTGGCACGTCCTTCGAGGCGATGTCGCCCTTGTAGACTGCCAGATGCTCCCTGCCGTCCTGGTCCCGGAAGGCCTTCGCACTGAAGCTGCCGAACATCGTCGGAAGCGCCGCATCCTGCGAAGATGCGACTATCCTAGCCGCAGGCCGGGACATCACATGCCCTCTGCACGAGGCGTCGGCTTTCTTGGCCTTCTTCCTCACCCTATCACCTGGGGTGCGTTCTTCTTCCTGAGCTCATGCATCCTCCTGGTCAGCTTGACAGCCGACTCCACGCCCCGGCGGGCGTAGTCGTCTATCCTGGCCTGTCCCTGCGCCCGGCTCATACCCGGTCCTGAGATCCCCAGGCCCACGGCCTTGCCGTATTCCAGCGACAGGTCCATCATCTTCCTCGCCGCATGCTGTGCGACGACCTGGTCATGGTCGGTGTCCCCCTCCAAGACGGCCCCCAATGCGACCACTGCGTCGACGTCGTCGCGTTCCATCAGCCCCTTGATTGCGTACGGGATGTCGAATGCCCCCGGGACCCTGACTATGTGGGTCACCTCGCACTCGAGGAAATCCGCATGCGCCTTAGCCCTTTCCATCATCAGCTGCGTTATGTCTGCGTTGAATTCGCCGACCACGAAGCCCAACCTCACTTTGTCCATATACGTTGCACCTCTTTCAAAGATATAATGATCCTGCGTCGTCCCTTCCCTGCCTCATCCCCCTGCCCGCGTTCCTCGTGAACCAGGCCGGATCCTTGAGGAGCATCACCGCGTTCCTGGCGTGCTTTCGGCACCTGTCCTCAACCAAGGTCTTCAGTCCTCTGTCTTCGGTCTCCTCATCCTCATGGACGAAGGCCTCTATGATGTGCTTGCCTGTCATCAGCTGCGCCTGTATGAGGCCGGTCGAGGCCTCGTGGGCGCAGACCTTGTCCATCTCCTGAGCGCCGGGCATCCCGCATGCGACGACTATGTCGCATTCCGATAGGAGGTTCAGGCATTCGACGGGCAGGTCCTTTACTCCCGGCACTGTCCTCCTCACGACGACGATGTCGCCGAAGCTGTCCCGTATCTCGTTGACGACTATTTTCCCCATGTCCGCCCTCGCGAACGTCGTGTCGACGACGCCGATCCTCACAGCTCCCCTCCGTCGACCATGAGCAGGCCGTGCTTTTTCGCGTACGCCTTTGCCCCATCGAACGAGAGCGCATTGTGGTCGTCGGCCATCATCTCGCAGAGCACCATCGTCTCGTTGAGTCCCCCCCTCTTCGCCAGCTCGATGGACAGTTCAGTGTGGCCCTTGCGCTCCTTCAGCGTCTTTGCGATGAGCAGGTGGACGTGGCCCGGCGCATAAAAGTTTTCAGTCAGCAGTTTTCGGTTTTCGGTCTTCGCGAACTCCGTGATTGTCAGGGCCCTGTCGTTGTCGGTGATGCCCGTGTATGTCTTTCTATGGTTGATGGACAGCGAGAACGCGGGCTTGTCGCCGTAGGCCGTGCGCTCCGGGATGAGCCTTCGGACTGTATCGTTGGACGCCGACATCAGGTCCGTCATGTATGGGAGGGAGAGCCTGGATGCGTTCTCCCTGCTGATTGCCAGGCATATGAGGCCGCCGGCGTCCTTCCTCATCGTCCGGATGGTCTCAGGGGTCGTAAACGGGCCGTTGATGACTATATCCACCTCGTTCTCCCTGTCGCTGGAATCGTGCAGTAAAATCATCCTGCCTTTCCTGAGTTCCTCCAAGGCCGCGTCCAACATCAGACAACTATAAGACTTACTACTTAAAAATGATGTTCTACTCAATATCGGGTATTATCTGGTTGGTGGGGAATATAAACGACAAAGAGCTAGTACCTAATCCGATGATCAAGCAGATAATCGACAAATCCGTCGTCGACGGCCTCTATCGTGAGGGCCTACTGTACAGCGCATACGGCCAGTATGAGCGTAAGATTCACGGTTACAGGATATTCAAGGTTCCGCTGAATGCGGCCTTCGTCTGCCCCAACTGGGACGGCCGCCTCTCAGAGAACGGGTGCATATTCTGCCCCAGCCAGGCTAAACAGTTCACGTATCCGGCCTTCAGGGAGGTCATAGACAAGGGATTCACCGAACAGATTAACGCGATGGTAGCCCACTATCAGGAGATGGGCGCAGGGGAGAAAGGCCTCGTATACATAGCGTTCGGGACGAACACATACGCCCCGTTGGACAAGCTAAGGAGGATATTCGACGAGACCGTCAAGGCAAACAAGGACATTCTCGGATTCACTGTGGGCACCAGGCCGGACTGCCTCCCCGACGAAGTCCTGGACCTGCTCGCCGAATACAAAAAATCAGGGTACGAGGTCTGGGTCGAGGCAGGCCAGCAGACCGTCCACCAGCACACCCTCAGGGAGACCAACAGGCAGCACGGCCTCGCCGAGCTCATAAGGGCAACCGACGAATGCCACGCAAGGGACATCCCCCTGCTCGCCTTCATAATACTCGGCATGCCGGGGGAATCCCAAGACGAGATGATGGAGACCGCGAGGATAATATCCGCGATCGGAGTAGACGCGATAAAGCTCTACCCCCTCGTCGTCATGAAGGACACCCGCCTCGCCAACATGTGGCAGACCGGCGCCTACAAGAGCCTCGGATTCGACGAATACGTGAACCTGGTCTCGGACTTCCTAGAACACCTCAGCCCATACGTCCTCATACAAAGGCTCTCTAAGGACTGCGGCCTCGAGATGAAGTTCGCCCCCGAATGGAACACCTACAGGAACATCGTCACCCCCATGGTGGAGAAGACCCTGACGGCAAGGGGGGCGAAGCAGGGATCGAAACACAAACTAACACTCGGCATGGACGAGCTGATACCCCTTTCCGCAGACAAGGGAAAGGAACTCTACGACGATCTGAAAACGCAGAGGAAGGGGAAAAAATAGCTCACTCCACCGGCCCACTTATAGTCCCGGATTCCGTTCTTTTCTCCGTCTTCCCGTTGATTGCGGCCTCGTATGGGATTGTAAATCTAATTTTGTAGATGTCACCTGCCGGCAATGGCGGGCATTTTGCATCTATCCCAACGTTGGTGCCCGGCGGTATAGCATCCTCCCGTCCTTCAGACACAGTCAACCGGACCCCGGAGCAGTTTCCGCCGCTGACAAGATCAGCCAATACTATCCCCTCAGCATCGATCGAGACATTCCCCCCGACACCGTTTGTCATGATCACAGAGATGTTCCCTCCACTGTTCATACCAGTCGCCGGCAATACAGGCTTGATTTTAACAAACCCATAAGAATTTGCTATCATAGGTCCGCAAGAGCAGCCGAATATCCCAAGCTGGGATATGACCAGGAAAATCATCAGATGGAAGAACACCACCGGCACCGTCAATTCGGACCAGATGACCCATGCCGCCAGCGCCACGAAAAACGACCCAAGAAAGACGTTATAATGGCATGAAACGCAGCCTGACCCGACATTGTAGGATATGGCCAAAGCCGAGACGATGAATGGTATGATACGTCGGGATATTTTCAGAGATGTCTTGCGTTCAAAGAAGTCCCCGATAACCGCCCATAAGATGAAGTTCGCAGGGTAAACGGCGGGAAACAGCATTTCCGCAACTCTGTCTAATCCAACAAATCGGAACGGCAAAGTCAACGCGAACATTAAGACGGCCATCGTAAGGTTTAGCGGCGCAAAGATGAGAATGAAAGCAGACGAGATGTCCAGCCCCGGGGGATGGCCGTAGGCTAGGGCAGCCTGAGCCAGAACCCCGAAGACCGCATAAGCCGCCCCAGCGAAAGCGCCCCTGCGTCTCAGAAGGTCCAACATCATTCCGCCGGCCCCCTTATCGTCCCCGTTTCCGTCGCGAGGGTTCTTTTTCCGTTCACGTCTATCGCGTATGTGATCCGGACCCTCGCGTTGTAGACCTCCCCCGTCTCCATGGCCGAGAGGCAGCCCTGGTTGGAGATCCTGAGGTTCTCGCCGTATGGGACCACGACAGTCCTCGAGTCTGCATTCTCGCCGACCAGGTCCGCCGAATTCGACTGAAGCGCATTGGCGCCGGCGCAAGGCGATGCGACCGGCGAGACCAGGTCCTCTACCGCGACGCTCTGCACCCGTATCGTCCCGGCAGCCCCGTTGGTGAAGATGAAATTCGTAGTGCCTAAATGGCCTGTGACGTATGTGCCCGCAAGCTGCGGCTTCAGCTTCGCGAAGCCCGTCGCCGTCGGCCCCATCGGGCCGCAGGGGCAGAAGCCTCCGAGCTGGGAGATCATGAAAAACACCAGGAGATGGGCTATTAAGACCGGCATCGTAAGGTCAGCCCAGATAATCCATGCCGCAAAAACAAGGACGAGCGACAATAGGACGGTGCCGTAATTGCAGCCGATACAGCCGACTGTGAGCAGGTTGTACAGGATGACCGCAACTGAAAAGTAGAATGGAATATTTCGTTTTTTCAAAGACAACAGTTTCAAATGCTGGATGTATGCGCCAAGGAAAGCCCACAGGATAATATTGGCGAGAGTCAGGACCGGCATAGCCAGGTCATCAAAGCGCATTCCAAGGTCATAAAAGCGCATTCCAAGGAGTGCGAAAGGGAGTCAGACGACGAATATCAGGATGGCATGTGTCAGGTAGATGGGGGCGACGAACAGAAAGGCCCAAGAGCCGGAAATGACAAAAGGACTCCCGTAGCTGAGGGCCGCGATCACGGCGTAAGAGACGGCCGCGTACGCGGCCCCCGCAAATGCGCCCCTGCTTTTCAGAATCCCCTTCACATCCACTTTTTCCCTCTGAAATACAACCACATCACTGCCGATATCAGGATGCAGGCGGTCCAGAAGAGGGGGTATCCGAAGTACCAGGTCAGCTCAGGCATGTTAAAGGGGCTCTTCTCGACGTGGAAGTTCATCCCGTAGACCCCGGCCAGGAACGTGAGGGGCATGAAGAATGTGGCGATGACGGTAAGGACCCTCATCACCTCGTTGAGCTTGTTGTTGATGCTCGACAGGTAGATGTCCAGCATCCCGGAGACGATGTCCCTGAACGTCTCCAGTGTATCTATGATGTGGACCGTATGGTCGTAGACGTCGCGGAGGTAGACCTTCGTCGTCTTCCTGATCAGGGGGTTCTCGCTCCTTTCCATGGCCAGGATCGCCTCCCTCAGCGGCCAGACGGACCTCCTGAGGAATATCATCTCCTTCTTCAGCCGGTGGATGGCCTCCAGTGTCCCGACGCTAGGCTTGCCCACGACCTCATCCTCCAGGGACTCTATATCCTCCCCGATCTCCTCCAAAACCGTGAAGTAGTTGTCGACGATCGCGTCGATCAGCCTGTAGGTGAGGTAGTCCGGCCCGCTCCTTCTCAGCTGGCTCTTGCCGGCCTTGATGCGCTCGCGGATCGGGTCGAAGACGTCGCCGGCGTCCTCCTGGAAGAGAAGGACGAAGTTGGCGCCCACGACGAGGCACGAGTGCTCGACCTTTACCGCCTTCTTCGCCTTGTCGTACTGCAGCATCTTCAGGACTATGAAGATGTAGTCCCCGAAATCCTCTATCTTGGGGCGGTGGTCCGTGTTGACTATGTCCTCTATGAGCAGGGGATGGAATTTGAAGCATTCGCCGATCTTCTGAATGACCGGGACGTCCTGGACCCCCACGATGTTCATCCACGTGACAGACGGGGACTCCTTGAATACCGCGCACTCGTCCACGGAGGCGATCTCCCGCTCCTCATACCTGTTCACGTCGTAGTCGATCACGGTGATCCTGGTGGGGGCGCTCTTCGCATCGCCGACGAAGACCGGCGTCCCGGGCGGCATGCCGAGCTTCTTATTCCGGCTCTTGAAGAGGCGGGACATCAAATATACTTGGATTGCCCGATAAAAAAGGGAGAACCACGGCAACCGGCGGAATACCGGCTTTGCTCCTTAACTTCAAATAGGAGCAGCATAAAGGAGCATCTAAAACCATTTAGGAGCAGCCGGGGGTAAAAAGGAGCAAATGTAGCTCATGGTCCTGGTCCTGATGTATTGTTAATAAGGAGGTACTTTACTAATATATTCCACATACCACGTATATGCTTCTCTTATCCACTTAGAATCGTGGTTTGATTGTTTGTTTTTTGTGTAAATATCAACGTACACTATCCTTTTTTGTGGTTTGTCTAGTATGAATATAACACGGCCAATTTTTCCACTTGCTTGTTTAACGTGCATATGGATTTTATATACTGGTAACGATACCTCACTACCTAGATTAGCGATTTTATCAGTGCAGCTTGCAGATTCCCTTTCAATTAAAACAACTTTTCTAAGCCGCCCAAAATCTTCCTCAAACGTATGTCTAAAGTTTTTTAAGCACGCTTTAAAATGACTATTGAAGGGGGGATAAAATTCCTCCACATAATCGGAGTCCATTTTATTCTACTTGAGCCGCAACCGCGTCATGCCTATAAAAAACGAGGTCATAATCTATTATCTCTTTATCGTCAGTAACTTTCCACGGGGTATCCTTATGAGATATTTCGCTAATTTTAGTAGCTGAACAATCACCTAACTTATGAATAACGTTGTCAATTTGCCTTAATTCTTGTGGGGCCAGATGGGTAATCTTCATATCTTTTTTTATAGTATACACATAAGGGTCATATTTTGCTCCTCCCCGCTTCTTTTCTTCAATAAACCCTTCAGAGGTAAGGGCATTTATAGTAGTATCAAAATGAACTGGTCCTGGGCCCAGGTCCAACTTTCTATATTCTTCCCCCGTTATCGAGACATAGTGCTTCTTATAGAAATTAAAATCTGAGAAATACAATAGTTTCCATAAGTTTACTCTTCCAAAACTTGGTTTTTCATTGCATTTTGAGACGATGTAGAATATAGCTTCTTTCAGCTTATTGTTGACTTGTAGGCTTACTGTAGCGTACTTATTTTCAGAGTCATTAGCATCGTCCTCTACTTTTTTGGATGCGGGAAGTTTATCCATAAGTTACCACCTATCAATATAAACTATTTTGGTATCACGTATTCTCTGAAAAACCTTATCTGTCATTAGTAAGTCATTTTTTAGATATTTAATTATTTCCTCAGTCTTGCCCTCATGGTAGAGCTTAGGAACAGCACTTCCATCAATATCCATTACTGTTGCTCCTGCACAAGGCCCAAAATCTTTTAAGGTACCTCTACAAGGACCGTATCTATAAGCGGAAATTTTATCTCGTATGTCAATAATAAAATCTTTCAATACAAAAGGGGATATTTCGACTCCATGGAAATAACTTCTAGTAATAATGAATGGTAAATCAAAATTATTTATATTGAATCCAACAACTTTGATTAGATTACCACCTTTAATTATTGTTTTCCAATGTAACCAAAATTCATCTAATAATTCTTTTTCATCCTCCTGAGAAAATATAGTGTCTACACCACGATACCGAATACCAATTGCTACTATCCTTGAATCAATTGGATTCAGCTTTTTTAATTTTTCCTCTTCAGAGAGAGTATCATATGCTTCAAAATCAATAGGACTAGTCTCTACATCTAAGATGAAATAATCCCTAACCTCAGTTGCCATATCTACTTCATCATGCAATTACTATCTAAACTAGCTTAGCTTAAATAGGTGTACAAAGAGAGCGATAGAAAAATATTTAACTTATTCCTCCTTGAGCTTGTTTTTTCCTCGGTTTGTCCCAGTAGGGGCTTTTACATTTTGGGCACACTCTCGGAGAGACTTTATCGTTCCTTGGCACCCATTCGTATCCGCATCGTTCGCAATGATAGCCCATAACTTTGATTTCAACCTTCGACGCCATCTTTATCAGGTAGTATATTATTTTCAGGTATATAAATACCAAGTATATACTCCAATAAACATATCCCATCACCGATAAGTATTTATATACCTATGGAGTAATATACTATATAGGTATATAGTAGGTGATGTAAATGGATGCACGGGAAATGAGAGGAATACAAATCGCTGAAAAAGGCGGCTTAGAACAGACAAAGCATGGGTGGATAGTGCCAGCACAAGGCGGGAGCGGCGCATACTTCGTCCAGCGCAAAGAAGGACGCTACGTATGCGACTGCCCAGACTGCCAGACTAGGGGTGTGACCTGCAAGCACAGCTACGCAGTGATGCACACCATCAGCAAGACCGTTGAAAAGAACGGAACAACCACCGTGACTGAAACCAAGAAAGTCACATACAAACAGGACTGGACGGCTTATAACAAGGCACAGACGCAGGAGATAACATTTTTCGACAAGCTCCTGCGGGACTTAGTGGACAACGTGGACGAGCCACAGCGTGACCCTAACCTTGTAGGGCGCAAGCCGATAAGCCTGAGAGATGATTTGTTCTGCTCTATCCAGAAGGTCTACTCAGGTCTGTCGAGCAGGAGAGCGCACACACTATACCGGAACGCCCAGGAGAGGGAGCAGGTTAGCAAGACTCCGAACTTCAACGCAATCAACAAGTTCCTGCCGAGGGAGGACATAACGCCGATACTGCACAAGCTCCTTACGGTATCTGCCCTGCCGTTGAAAAGCGTCGAGACGACATTCGGGCCTGACAGCACAGGATTCCGAAGCACACAATTCAACCAATACTGCGTCGAGAAACACAATACGAGACGACAGCATCATTGGGTTAAGGCGCACGTTCTTGTCGGCACGAAAACCAACGTGATAGCCTCCGCAAAAATCACGCCAGAGAACGGAGCAGACTGCCCGCAGTTCGCTCCATTGATAACAGAAGCTTACGAGGGCGGTTTTGAAATCAAGGAGATAACTGCCGATAAAGCATACACGAGCAGAGATAACTACAACTTGGCGAACAAGATAGGGGCGACTGCTTACCTGCCGTTCAAGAAAAATGACACCGGTAAAAGCAGAGGTTCATTAACGTGGACGAGAATGTACCACTACTTTCAACTGAACCGAGAGGAGTTCCTACAGCACTACCACCAAAGAAGCAACGTAGAATCCACGATGAATATGGTTAAGGCGAAGTTCGGCGACAAACTGAAATCGAAGAAATACAAGGCGCAGGTGAACGAGCTACTATGCAAGTTCATCTGCCACAATATCTGCGTACTGATACAGGAAATGCATGAATTAGGGGTAAATCCAACATTTACGGCATATTAAGGTAACTAGGGTTAAAATTATTACATTATTACATTATTGTTTACACTTTTATTTAAATATTTGAATGCAATATTACATAATATAATGTGATAAATATGACAGAAAGAACTACAGTTAGTCTAAGGCTAGACAAAGAGGTATGGAAGGAAGCAAAGAAGAAATCGATAGATTTAGACCTTACAATAGGCAAATTTGTTGAGACGGCAATTCTACATGAACTTAGGAAACAAAATGGTGTAACCAACCGATAACCTTTTAAATCCAAGCAACTATATACTATCTATGACCTCTTTTGAATTAGAAGTGATAGGACAAGACAGTGTAAGCCTTGCTAGGAGCTTAAGTCTTGAGATTAACGGTAAAAAGGCCATTGGGCCTATTCATGGGATAACCAGCAGGGATGCTGAGATATACGCTAAGATAGCTGGCTATGAGTACCCTGATTCGACCATCAATATTGCAGGTGAAAATCTAGGGTATGATACCTTTAGCCAGATTGGGACGTCCGCATCAGCTATAACCGATTTACAAAATAGGCTTTCTGCTAGGCTACTCAACCCTAGAAAAACCATAAACATAGTGTATCCGAGAATACCAAATACTTACGATGTCGATGGAGTAATCTATCCGCATCACACGATAACTGATTTACAAGCGTCTAGTATCGTTGGAGCCGAACTTGAAACTGGCACGGATATAGTGGTTACGCCCATACCCGGCGGGGTAAGTAGTAGAAAGATAGTGGGAAAGGTAATTGAACGAACTATAAACGAAATCCAAACGTTTAATTACGAAAAGCCAATGATGGCATATATCCCTCGTTTAGATGATGTGAGCTTGGCGGCAGATATAGTAAAAGAATATTTGAGGCAGGACAAGGAATGTAGGATATTCGGAGTAGATTTTAGTGGTTCATCTTATCCTTCTGCCCTCTTAAGAGCAGTTATCCGTACTATCCGCAATTCGTTGAAAATTAAAGGTAATAGCGAAAAAAACGAAAAATATTACCTACATGCTTTCAATGTCGCCACAAATAGGAAATCCACGAAAGGCATATCACCAGCTACCGATGTTCTTGTCCATGCGTATGGGATAGACACAATATCAAACGTAATTTGGGGGGGAGGACCACTAGTACCAGAAAAATGTAGGTATATGCTAACAGACGACTATGGAGCATACAGAAAAAATGAGATAATAAAAAAAGACCCCCATTGTACTTGTCCGACATGTAAAAAGTATTCACTAGAAGAGATTTATACTCCCCAACATGTGTTACCTGGACTTAAGGTTCATAAGATGCACACCTTCTATTATGAACTAAAGGAACTCTCAAAAAAGATTGTTAATTCAGACACTAAAAAAACATATCTTCCATATGTCGAAGCAAAAGAACATACAAAACCGGAAGTTAAAAAAATTATGACGGATGTTCACGAGATATTAGTAAGTTAGGCACTACAAAATGGGTGATTAAAATAACATATCCCCGACTCATAGAAAGGGAGTATACAATACGAATCGTACCCTGTATCGAAGAATATTTTAGAAGGCGGGGTTTTGCTGTTGAATGGATAAGCCTAAGCCCTAAACAAGAATCCAGGTTCCCAGCAGATGAACTTTTTAGAGTTGGTAACAAAATTTTTGGTTTACAATTCAAGGCTGCCAAGTGTAATGGCAGGACTATCTATTGGGAGTTAGATAAAGAACAGCATAACCTTCTTCAAAATAAATTTAATGGAATAATTTATTACGCACTGCCTAGATTTTATGAACGCATAGGGCAATGTACTGGCTTATATCATACAATTTTTGCACGACCTAATTTTCCTTATGAATCAACTCTAAAGAGAGGGGCAATGTGGTGGAGATATACTAATTGGGGCCCCTTTGCAGAAGGAATACTCTCTTGTAGAAATGGAAAGATTATTCAAGGACTAGATGACCAATGGTTTGACCTTGAGAAATTTTTTGAGTTATATGAGCCTATGTTATCCTCAATAAATCTCAGCGAAAGAAAAATGACCATAATCACAAAAAACGATAAAATAGATGATATAGACCGTTCAAACCAATAGTAAAGGAGCAGTTTTCGTTAAAAAGGAGCAACCCCAAATAAAAAGGAGCAAAACAGTATTTAGGAGCAAAGTCGCGGAATACCGGTTCATTTATATAGGCATGATGCCATATAGTTTCTACAATAATTTTAAAGCCTTACTTCTATTGGAGGCGGTTTCTTTGGAATCTAAAATTTTGGAAGGTACTACAACCATCGGATTGACGTGCAGCGACGGGGTCGTATTCGCGACCGACAAGAGGGCCAGCTGGGGCGGCTTCATAGCCAGCAAGAAGGCCAAGAAGAGCTTCAACATAAACGACTGCGTGGGCTCGACCGTCGCAGGCAGCGTCGGCGATGCTGAATCCCTGATGCGGCTCATCCAGGCGGAGGCCAGGCTCTACGAGATGAACAACGGGGAGAAGATGAGCACCCAATCCGTGAGCGTCCTGATGGCTAACATACTCCAAGGCAGCAAATACTTCCCCTACATGGTCCAGCTGATAATCGGCGGATACGTGCGGGGAGAGTCGAAGATATTCACGCTCGACCCGATAGGGGGCCTCATAGAGGAGCAGATGGCCTCTACAGGCTCCGGCAGCCCGATGGCATACGGCGTCCTGGACCAGGACTACAGCGAGAACAGGACCGTCCAGGAGAACATTCCCGTGGCGATTAAGGCGCTCAGGAGCGCGCTTGCGAGGGATTCTCACACCGGCGACGGCATGGAGCTTGTGACCATCACGAAGGACGGCTACAAGAGCTACACCGAGGATGAGATGAAGCCGTATCTGGGCGCAAAATAAGGATCAAACCAATCCTATGACTGGACAGTAGTTTGCTTACTGTGGAATATTACGATGGAGTTTAAGGAGATACAGCGCATAGTCGAAGAGACGGCGCCTGCCGGCAAGATCGTGCGCGTCGACGTCGAAGGCCCCAAGGTGATATTGTACACCCACGACCTTCCATATTTCGTCGAGCACGGCAACGAGGTGAGGAACCTCGCGACCTCCCTGAAGAAGAGGATAATCGTCAGGAGCACCGCAGAGTCCGTCATGGACCCCATCGAGGCGAAGAAGATCATCCAGGAGATAATCCCCCCCGAAGCGAACATCGTCGACATAGAATTCGACGAGAACTTCCAGGAGGTCAGGATCGAGGCCGAGAAGCTCGGCCTGGTCATCGGCAAACACGGCGACACGCTGGATGAGATCACAAGACGCATAAGGTGGACGCCGAAGCTCCTTAGAAAGCCGCCCATACAGTCGGAGACCGTCCGCTCGATAAGGAAGACGCTCTTCGACAACGGGAAGGAGAGGCAGAAGATTCTCAAGACCGTCGGCAAGAACATCTACCGCAAGCCGAGGGCCGAATGCGACTACATCCGGGTCACGCCCCTCGGAGGGGCGCAGCAGGTCGGCAGATCGTGCGTACTCATGCAGACGCCGGCAAGCAACATCCTCCTCGACTGCGGAATAAACGTGGCCGCACAGGACACGGACCGGTACCCGGACCTCAGGGCCATGAACCTTGCGACAAGCGACCTGGACGCGGTCGTCATATCGCACGCGCACCTGGACCACTGCGGATTCGTCCCCTACCTCTACAAATACGGCTACGAAGGCCCCCTATACTGCACGGAACCAACAAGGGACCTCATGGCCCTCTTGGTCCTCGACGCCGTCGAGATCGGCGCCAAGGGGCAGAATGAGCTGCCGTTCGGCTCCAAAGAGGTCAGGGAGATGATAAAGCACACCATCCCCCTCGAATACATGGAGGTCGCGGACATCACCCCAGACATACACCTGACGCTCTACAACGCGGGCCACATCCTCGGCTCCAGCATCTGCCACTTCCACATCGGCGAAGGCCTCCACAACATGGTCTACACCGGCGACTTCAAGTTCGGCGACACGAGGCTCCTTGAGGCCGCGCACTACGACTTCCCCCGCTGCGAGACCCTCATCATGGAGTCCACGTACGGCGGGAGGTACGACGCGCAGCCGAAGAGGCGCGACGCGGAAGTCATACTCATCGACACAATCAAGCGGACCATCGCCAACAAGGGCAAGGTCGTCATCCCGGTGTTCAGCGTCGGAAGGAGCCAGGAGGTCATGATGGTCCTCGAGAACGCGTTCCGCTTCGGCGAACTCGACGTCCCGGTCTACCTCGACGGCATGATATGGGAGGCCACGGCGATCCACACATCATACCCAGAATACCTGAAGAAGCACATAAAGCACAGGATATTCAACGGCTACAACCCGTTCCTCGTCGACGCGTTCGAGCGGGTCGAGCACAAGAAGAGGCAGGGCATCGTCGAAAGCCCCGACCCATGCGTCATACTCGCGACGTCGGGGATGATGACCGGCGGCCCGAGCGTCGAATACTTCAAGGCCCTCGCCCACGACGAGAAGAACACGATCACGTTCGTCGGATACCAGAGCGAAGGCAGCCTCGGCAGGAGGATCCAGAACGGCCTCAACGAATACACCCACGAAGAGAACGGGAAGACGAGGGCCGTGAAGGTGAAGATCGGCGTAAAGACCGTCGACGGATTCAGCGGGCACGCGGACCGCAGGCAGCTTCTCGGATACGCGAAGAAGATATCGCCGAAGCCGAAGAGGGCTATCACCATGCACGGGGAGGCGAGCAAGACCCTTAACCTGTCCATGACGCTCTACGAGATGTTCGGATTCGAGTCCTCGGCCCCGAAGAACCTGGACAGCATAAGGTTACTCTAATCAACAATACAGGAGGTATACAAAAATGACAGAAGGAACTGTGAAGTTCTACAACAGGATGAAGCGTTTCGGCTTCATCACCGGAGACGACAAGAAGGACTACTTCGTCCACCAGAGCGGAGTGCAGGAAGGCGTCCAGCTCAACGAAGGCGACAGGGTCAGCTTCGAAGTAGTCGAAGGCGACAGGGGACCCAAGGCAGACAAGGTAGCCAAATTATGATTTTTTTTGGCTACCTTAGGCTATTTTTTCACCATTTTTTCCTAGACTGGATGCGGTAACACCCTTCAAGATACGTCCTTAAACCTTACCGGCCAATACTCCCCCACAACCGTGCTATTATACCCTAAAAAGGCCAAGGATAATGGCAGTTTCGCTTTAATGCATCAGGGCTAAATATCCAGTCCGGACAGATTATGGACACTCCCGCACAAAAAGACAAGAAGCTAGGTTTCCGGGCGCTCGCCAACCTGCTGTTCATAACCCTGACGGCGCTCATCCTGATACTGTCCCTCATAGCCATCGAAATCAGGACGGATATGGGGCTTGATTTCCGCAACAAGGTTCTTGCGAACCTTAGCATCATCATCATAACCGCGTATGCGACCATCGCCCTGCTGGCGTATTCGAGATATGAGACCCGGCTCGAGGCCACCGTGGCGGAGCGCACACGGGAGCTCAAGGATTCCATGAGCCTGAAAAAGGACATAGTCGACAACTCCCCCCTGGGAATGCTGATGGTCTCAAATGAGGGCGTGATAGAGTATGCCAGCCCGTCGATGCGGTACATAGCGGGCGTGAGGACCGAAGAAGACCTCATCGGACTGAGCGTCCTCGACCTGCAGTCAACGCGCGAATCGGGCCTTTTCGGATACTTTAGCATGGGGCTTGCGGGAAAGCCCTTCGACGTGGACGACATAGCATACACTTCCCACACCAGCGGGAAGAAGACGATCCGGCACTATCATGGCGTGCCGCTAAAGGACGAGGCGGGAGACGTCAAGTCCCTCCTCCTGCTGATAGAGGACGTCACAGACAAGAAGAAGGTCGAGTCGGAGCTTAAGCTGATAATAGACGGCACAAGCGTTCCCCTGTTCGTCATAGACCCCGAACACCGCGTCGTCTTATGGAACCGGGCCATGGAGGGGCTCACTGGCCTCAGGCAAGCGAACATCCTAGGGACCAAAGACCAGTGGAAGGCATTCTACGACGAAAAGAGGCCAACTCTCGCCGACACGGTAATCGACGGGAAAGAAGCCGCGATACTGGGAGAATACGATGCCGTAAAACCCTCCCCCCTCATACCCGGAGCATACTACGTCAGGAGCTGGATGATGGGCGGGAAAAAACAGGTCCTGATGACCGCAGCCCCGATATACGACCGGGAAAACACGGTCATCGCTGCCGTGCAGACGATCCAAGACCTCTCGGACATTGCGGCGGACCAAGAGCAGGGCATATGACCAAGAAAGTCCATCCATCCTTCAACCTGCCGGAGAACCTGGTAAAAAACCAGCAAAAAGTCTGGGACAGGGACTACCGACTCAGAGGCCGCATCTGGTCCAAGGAGCGCAAAGACCTCCCCCACGGCCTCTGCGGGGGGGTCGTCCTGGAGGCTGGAGTCGGAAACGGAAAAACCCTGAAGGCCATTCTGAGACGGGAGCCCAGGAGCGTTCACGCATTCGACCATTCACAGGAGGCGTTGAAACTCTGCCGGGAAGGGTTCAAGGACCCGAGAATTGCGCTTGAAAAGGCGGACATCCGCGCCCTGCCATACAGGGACTCCGGATTCGACGCGGCAGTCGTCCACTTCATCCTCGATAACCTGCAGGAGGGAGGCAGGAAAGAAGCGGTCAGGGAGGTCTTCCGGGTGCTGAAGCCGGGAGGCGCATTATACTTCTCGGACTTCTCGGTCGGCGACTTCAGGCAGGCTACGGCCAACATCCGCATCGTCCTCGAACGAAACACGCACCTGAAGAAGAGCGGCCTCATATGCCACTTCTTCGAAGAGGAGGAAGTGCATGCGCTACTGGATGCCTTCACGGACGTAGAGGTGAAAACGAACGAATACCCGCCCATCCGGAACAAGGGACACCTGAAGAGGAAGACCATAGATGCCACCGCAAAGAAGCCCCCGGCATGATACGGCCGTGGAAGCCTAAAAAGTCACCTATGCAATATTCCCCTGATCAGGCCCGGCAATGCCTGCCCGAGGTACTTAAAAACAATCCCCCTATCATAGTGATGGATGCGCTCCCCCCGGGGCGGCTTAGGGGGAGTCGAGGACAAGGATATGTGCTACGCGATACCTGCGAAGATAATCGGACTAACGGGCGAAATCGCGACTGTCGACTACGGCGGCCTCCGGAAGAAGACGAACGTCTCGATGATAGACTCCCCCAAGAGGGGGGACTACGTCCTCGTCCACGCGGGGTTCGCCATCGAGAAGCTCGCCCCAAAGGATGCGGAAGAGTCGCTCAGCCTCATCAGGGAATACGCCGAACTCGCGAGGGCGGAGGATGCCAACGATGGATGAACGGAAGGCCATCGACACCCACCTCCGAAGGATAGGCGAGACCGCCGCTGATATCGGAGCCGACATCACCATCATGGAGATATGCGGCGGCCACACCAACGTCATAATGCGGTATGGCATCCGCGACATCCTCCCGAAGAACGTGAGGCTCATCTCAGGCCCGGGCTGCCCCGTATGCGTCACCCCCCAAAGGGACATAGACTGCGTGATAGAGCTGGCGATGTGCGGAATACCGGTCGCGACATACGGCGACATGATGCGGGTCCCGGGGTCCAGGCACAGCCTCGAACAGGCAAGGGCCCGGGGCGGCAGGGTCTTCGAGGTCTACTCGGCGACGGAGGCCGTCACACTGAAGAAGGCACACCCAGATACCGCCTTTTTCGGGATAGGCTTCGAGACGACGGCGCCCATGACGGCATACCTTCTGGAAAACGGCGTCTCTGTATACTCCTCCCACAGGCTCGTCCCCCCAGCCCTTGAGGCCCTAATGGCGGGGGAGGTCAGGGTGGACGGTTTCATCGACCCGGGCCACGTGTCGACGATCATCGGGGTAAAGCCGTACCGGCGCATAAAAGTCCCTCAGGTCATATCAGGGTTCACGCCGGAGCGGATCCTGCGCGGGATAATGCTACTTCTCGAACTCATCCGGGACGGCAGAGACATCGTCGTCAACGGATACCCGGAGGCGGTGAAGGAAGAAGGCAACAGAAAGGCCCGGAGGCTCCTTGAGCGGCATTTCACGCATTCAGACTGCGAGTGGAGGGGCCTGGGGACGATTCCAAAGTCGGGCCTCGAGGTCAGGGACGGCTCATTGGATGCGAAGGCCGTCCACAAGGCGCTCC
The DNA here is from genome assembly GCA_043800705.1 of Candidatus Altarchaeota archaeon. Taxonomy (GTDB): domain Archaea; phylum Altiarchaeota; class Altiarchaeia; order IMC4; family SCGC-AAA252-I15; genus JAHIYG01. Next base: position 46,048 of record JAZDMS010000021.1, on the reverse strand, counting down.
TGGACAGGGTCCCGGCCCCGAAGAAGACCGGCTGCCGCTGCGGCGAAATCCTGAAAGGCCTCATACAGCCGACCGGGTGCCCGCTCTACCGGAGGGCTTGCAGCCCGGAGCATCCTAAAGGCGCTTGCATGGTTTCAGAGGAGGGAAGCTGCGCCATATACTACCGCTTTGGAAAATGAAATGGACGAGGAAATAGTCAGCCTATCGGAAGGCTCGGGCGGAATGGAGATGTCGAAGCTGATAGCATCCTACGGATTCGGCAGCCGGGGACGATGGAGGAACGTCGATTGCGACTCGTCGACATTCGACCTTAGAGACGGCCGGGCCCTCCTGTTCACCACGGACTCGTTCGTCATCGACCCCCTGTTCTTCCCAGGCGGCGACATAGGCCAGCTCGCGGCATGCGGCACCATAAACGACATCGCAGTCATGGGAGGAAGGCCGCTCGGCCTCTCCCTCGGCTTCGTCATAGAGGAGGGTTTCCCGAAGAAGGACCTGAGACGGATAGTGGAGTCCATCGGCAGGATCTCCGCCGAGACAGGCGTCCCGATAGCCACCGGGGACACGAAGGTGATGGACCGCGGGAAGCTCGACAAGATGATAATCAACTCCTCCGCAGTCGGCATCGCGGGCAAGGGCGAGCTTCTGACGAAGAAGCCGGTATCCGGCGACAGGATCATCCTGTCCGGAGGCCTCGGAGAACACGCCGTCGCCCTGTTGTCGAAGCGGTTCGACTACGAGACCGGCATAGTCACCGACTCCAAACCCCTCCTGGATGAGATTGCAGCCGTCAAAGGCCTCCTCAAGCTGGCGAAGGACCCGACCCGCGGCGGCATGGCGTCCGTCCTCAACGAGATATGCGGAAAATACGGGGTCGGTATGCTTCTCGAGGAGGAAACGATCCCCGCCAAGAAGGAGGCCAGGACGGTGACTGAGATGCTCGGAATAGACCTCTACGAGCTCGCATCCGAGGGAAGATTCATAGCGATAGCGGCAAGGAAGAACGCAAAAACCGTCGAAAAAAGGCTAAAAAGATACAATCCCGACGCGGCCATAATCGGCCAGATAACGAAAGGAGACAAGGTCGTGGTCGACACGATGCTGGGCAGGAGGATAATGCCATGGCCGACGGGACGGATAGTGCCACGGATATGCTAAGGAAAAACCGGGTCGAAAAATGCACGAACTGGCGGCGACGATGGGGATGATCGAGATAGTGCGGTCGGAGTGCGAGAAGGGCGGCATAAAGGCTCCGCATGACATATGCTTGGAGCTGGGGCAGCTGACCCCCTACGTCAAGGAATGCGTAGCATTCTACTTCGAGACGCTGAGGGACGACGAGGGCTGGCCGAAGGCCAGGCTGCACATAAAGGTCGTTAAAGGCATGGTAAAGTGCCGAAGATGCGGGAAGAAAGGCAGCCTCAAGGACGGGATCCTCCTATACTGCACGAAATGCGAATCGACTGACGTGGAGATAATCCGGGGCAGGGAGTTCAAGATTGCGAAGATAACGGGTGAATGAGATGTGCAGGGAATGCGGATGCGGACACAAGGGAACTGAAAAAGGGCATAGACCATGCCTTGAGAAGACCATAATCGTCGGACGGTCGGTAACCGAAGCCAACGACCGGCTCGCCTCGCAGCTGGCGCACGACCTCCTCCACCTGGGGATGCTGTCCGTCAATTTCATGGGGGCCCCCGGCTCGGGAAAGACGACCGTGATAGGGAACCTCTGCAGGAGCATACCCCGGAAGGACGTCGCCGTAATCCAAGGCGACCTCGAATCCGACGTGGACAAGAGACGCCTGAACGCATTGGGGATAGACACGGCCCAGATAAACACCCACAGCGGATGCCACCTCAACGCGGCGATGGTGGAAAAAGCCCTGAAGGAGCTGCGCCTGGAAGGCAAACGGTTCCTGTTCATAGAGAACGTCGGCAACCTCGTCTGCCCCGCCGGGGTCAACGTCGGACAGCATGTGAACGTCGTGGTCAGCTCGACGACGGAGGGGTCCGACAAGCCGAGGAAATACCCGATCATATTCCGGGACGCCGACATGATAATCATCTCCAAGTACGACCTGAAGAAACACGTCGGCTTCAATGAGACGGCCTACCTCCATGATCTTAGCGGCATCAACCCGCAGGCGACTGTGGTGAAGGCATCAATCAAGGACGGGAAAGGATTCATGCAGGCCGCCCGCTTCCTGCAGCGCGCAAGAGAGCGCATGATCGGAGGACACCACCGTCACTGACCCCTGACGTTCGCAAGGTACGCCTGGCCGTAGCATATCCCCCCGTCTCCGCAGGGTATGTCCCTGTTGATGGAAACCCCCCTACCGAGCATGTACCCGGTTATCATCCGGTTATACGCCACCCCCCCGGACAGCACAATGGGTTTGCAGCCGCGTTCTGCGGCCTCCGAGGCTATACTATAGAGTCCCTGGGCAAGGTACATCTGGGCCGTGGCCGCGAGGTTCCCTGTCTTCAGTCCTCTGTTTTCAAGGAGGAACCTGAACAAGGCGTCAGTGGACAGGACCTCCCTGCCGTCTAGGCGCTCGACGACGGGCTCGAGCCTCAGCGGCTTACTCGCGACGCCCTCCAGCATCATCGCAGGCCTGCCGTCGTATGTCCTGTCGTCGCAGACGCGAAGGAGGGCGGCGACTGCGTCGAGGATGCGTCCCGCGCTCGAGGTCATGGGCGTGTTGAAGCGGCTGTCAAGTAGATTGCGGTAGAGCCTGCTGTCCTTCCCGTTGAAGAGCTTCAGCATCGCCAGCTCCCGCTCGTCAAGGATTCCAGCCAATATCCCGAAGAGCATCCTCCTCGGATGAAGGACTGCAAAGTCGCCTCCAAGCTGGGGCTGCTCCTGCAGGCTCCCGATCCGTGTGAAGTCGCCCCCTCCCTCGACGTCGAACACCTCCCCTCCCCAGACCGTCCCGTCCTCCCCGTAGCCCATCCCGTCCATCGCTATCCCGACGTAGCCGGTGAACCCGTGCTCCGCCGCGACGGAGGCCACATGGGCCTTATGATGCTGGACCCTGACGAGCCTCGCATCGAATTCATCCGCCAGCTCCAGGGCATATGCCGTGGAATTGTATCCCGGATGCATGTCGCAGGCCACGATCCCGGGCTTCAGGCCGCCGAGCCTGACGAGGTTCCGGACCGCCTCCTTCATGAACTCGAAAGTCTCAAGCTTCGAGCACTCGCCTATGTGCTGGGAAAGACTACACTCCCTCCCCTTGGCGGCCAAGACGGCGTTGTTCGATTCGGCCCCCAATGCGATGGTGTCCTCCACCACGATGGGGAGCGGGACCGACAAGGGGGCATACCCTCTCGACCTCCTCAGATATAGAGCGCTTCCGCCGACGGACTTAAGGACTGAATCGTCGCACCTGTTGACGATCCTCCTCTCGTGGGTGAGGTAATACTCCGCCAGCCTCTCGGAGACGGCGACCGGCTCCCCCGGGATGTTGCAGGAGGTCATCAGGAGAGGCTCATCCAGGCAGTCAAAGAGGAGATAATGAAGCGCCGTATACGGCAGCATCACCCCTATCGTGTCAAGTTCGGATACGAGGCCGAAGTCGGACTGATTTTTCTTCGCCAATACGAGGATCGGCCTTTGAGGGCCTGCGATCAGCTCAGCCTCGTATGGGGAGAACCTTGCCGTCTCCTTAAGCATGTCCAAGTCCCGCACCATGATGGCGAACGGCTTATTCGGCCTTCCGAGGGCCTTCCTTACCATTTTCACGTTTTTATCGTCCGTGAGCGAGCACATGTGGAACCCGCCGACGCCTTTGATGGCGACAGGCTGCCCTGAACGGATCACATCCACGGCTTTGCGTATTGTCTCCCTGTCCGTCCCGCAGCTAATGTCCCTCCTGCCCTTTTTCAGAAGAAGCCTGGGGCCGCAGTCCCCGCATGCTATCGTCTGTGCGTGGTATCTTCGGTCCGCCGGGTCTTCGTATTCCCTCCTGCATGACTGGCACATCCTGAACTCCCCCATGGCGGTGTTCGGCCGGTCGTATGGGCTGTCATATGTCATGGAGAACCTGGGGCCGCAGTTCGTGCATGTTATGAAGTAGTAGCCGTGGCGGCGATCACCGGGGTCCCTCAGCTCCCTGAGGCAGTCGCCGCACATGAAGATGTCGGGGGGCATCTGCGTCTGCCCCTCGGAGGGGGAGCTCCCGCGTATCGTGAATCCCCTGAACGTCTCCCCCCCGCCGTATGATCCGACCGAGTGTTCCGTGATCCTGGCCAGAGGCGGCAGGTCCGTCAACCTCCCGATGAAGTCTCTGTCGTCGACGACGATCTCGACACAGCCCCCGGCGTTCTTCACGTATCCGACCAGGCCCCGTTCCCTGGCCTTCCGGTAGATGTACGGCCTGAAGCCGACGCCCTGGACAACGCCCCTCACAGTGAACCTGTACACAAACATACTACAATTAGGGCCCTAAAAAGCCTACAGCCCGAGAAGCCTGATGCCGGCTCCGCAGAGGAATATCGATGTGCCAGCCAGCGCATGCGACCACGGCTGAAGCGCCCTGGCACTGACATTGGCGATCCCGACAGATACTGCAAAGACTATCGCCAACATCGTCGATACGGTTGCCGCAGAGAACACGAATGCCGCCATGGCAGCGAGCGCAATGCCGCCATTCGCCGCAGGATATATCAAAAGCGGTATGAGCGGCTCGCACGGGCCGAACACGAAGATGGTGAAGAGGATCCATGGCGTTATGTTGGATTCCTGGCCGTGGATGTGGGAATGGCCCCCTCCGTGGCCGTGACCATGAGAATGAGCGACGCTGCCGTGATGATGCACGTGGGCATGCTTCCTTGAAGACAACGCCTTTCGAACACCCCAGACGGCGTAGACTAGGCCGAACATTATGAGCAGCCATCCTGCAACCTCCCCCCTGAAAGATTCGACCCCCTCAAGATGCAAGACCGCCACGCCGAAGCCCAATCCGATGAATCCAAGGACGACCGAACTGGCCACATGGCCGAGGCCGCACAGGAAGGTGATCAGCATCGTCCTGCCCAGGCTCCACCCGCGGGCCTTCGCCATAGCGACGAAGGGCACATAATGGTCGGGGCCAAGAATCGTGTGGATAAATCCTATGGAGGCTGCGGTGCCCAAAATCACTGTGGAACTGTCCATGCTGGCGCACTTTATTATGCCCCCAATGTAATTAAGGCGTATGGGCTGAGGAATAAACAATGGCACGGAAGCTGACATACCTCAACAATGCCGCGACGACCTGGCCGAAGCCGTCGTCAGTCCTAAAGGCGGCCGACGAATCCTTCAAACGCCCCTACTATGAGTCCGGGCGGGGAATGACCAACGGATCCAAAGACTATCCCACCCTCGCAAGGCAGGCATTGGCGGGGCTCTATCATGCCGAAAATCCGGAAAACTTCGCCTTCTCAGCCAACGCGACCGACGCGTTGAACACGCTCATCCACGGCTTCGCCGCTAAAAAAGACGGCAGATTCCATGCCATAACGACGGAACTCGAACATAATTCGGTGCTTCGGCCCCTTTATGAGCTCCGGAGGAAGGGACGGATCGACCTGTCGGTCGTCCCGTTCGACGACAGGGGGCATGTTGATCCTGCAGCAGTCGGAGAGGCCATACGGGACGAAACAGCCTTGGCGGTGCTGACCCATGGAAGCAACGTCATGGGGAGCGTCCAGGACATCCCGCGCATGTCCCGAATCCTGCATGAGCGGGGAGTCTACCTCGTGGTCGACGCAGCCCAGACGGCAGGGCTAACCGACATCGACCTCACCATCCTCGGAGCGGACGCCTTCGTATTCACCGGCCACAAGTACCTCTTCAGCCTCCCCGGCGTGGGAGGATTCCACATACGCGACCCGGAATCCATAGAGCCCATAAGGCAGGGCGGAACCGGGATACGATCGGGGCAGGAGGCGCATCCCATCCAGATGCCTTACCGCTTCGAGGCGGGGACCCCCAACTACCCCGGAATCGCCTCCCTATGCGCCGGCCTAAGGTATATCGAAAGAAGAGGCCAGGCGAAGGTCAGGAAAAAAACAATGTCACTGGCGGATTCCATAATCAGGGCGCTGGCAAAGGAAGGCAACATAACCCTCTACAACGGAAAGCCCGACCTGCCGATAATATCATTCAACATACAAGGCCTCGACAACGCCGACGTGTCCTATATCCTCCTGCACGAATACGGCATCGTCTCGCGGCCCGGCCTCCACTGCGCCCCCCTCGCCCACCTCAGGATAGACGGCGGCAAAGGATGCGTCCGGCTGAGCCCGTCATGTCTGAACACCGAAAAAGAATGCCGGAATGCGCAAGACGCGGTCAGAGAGATCGCCCGAAGCCCAGGCAAGGGAAAAAGATGAGAATCCTCAAGGAAGCCGATTCGGAGAACTGCTTCGACGGCGGCCTCATCATGGAATACCTCCTTGACTGCCCCGTCACGGAAGGATTCGTGAAATACCTTCGCGCCTTCGGGGAAGTCACGGTACTGGATGACATAAGAAAGCCGTTCTTCACCCTCGACAAAGAATACTTCTTCAGCATCAAAGGCATTATCGGCGAATCATCCATCCGGGTCATATACCGGCCGAAGAATTCGGGCAGAAAGGAAGAATTCCTAAAATCCATGATAGGCCATTATCCCCAGAAAAACGGGCATATCCCGAAAGAGTTAAGGGATTTGGAAACTGCAATGGGGGAAGAGGCGAAATCCTCGCGATAACGAAAAAACCGCGGATTAATCCCCGCTACCTCATCTCTTCAAAAAGGTCCTTGGTCGCTCCGCATACGGGACACACCCAGTCTGCGGGAAGGTCCTTGAATCTCGTTCCCGCCTTTATCCCGGATCCAGGGATCCCTTTTTCTTCGTCGTATATGAATCCGCACGGGATGCATTTCCATTTAGCCATTGTTAGCTATCCAATCCGGCATTTAAAACGGCTTATCCCTGTCTCCAGAATTGCTGTACCCCCTGGTCTCCCAGTAACCCTGGTGTTCGGGGTCGTCCGAGAGCTCTATCCTCGTCACCCATTTTATCCACTTGTACCCCCATTTGTCCTCCGCCACCAGATGGAACGGGAAGCCCCTCTCCGGCGGGATCGTGACGTTGTTCATCCCGTACGCCAAGAGGATGTCCCTGTCGGCGAAGTATGACAATGGGAACGACGTCGAATATCCGTCGGCGGCATAGAGTATGACCGTGTTGGCCTCCGGCTTCGGCCTAGCATCATCCAGAAGGTCCCTCACCAGCACTCCCTCCCAGAGGATGTCGACGCTCCAGCCTTCGACGCAGTCCAGGCGGACGGCCTTGGAGTATCTGTCGCGGGCGAGGACCTCCTCATATGCGTATCTGCGCGGACTATCAACCAGTCCGTCGACCTCCAGCCTGTATGCGCTGATGTTCACATACTGCGGGCCTTTAATCGAGTTCTCCCTGAAGTCTCCGACCGAGGACAGCCTCTCCCCATTGTACTCCCTGACCTCCACGCCGGAAAGCGGCGTAACGTTGCTGCCGCTCAAGCACCCTGAGAGCGCGAGAAACAGGACCAATGTCCCGGGAAGGGCTTTCATCGGGTAAGAAATGACGGAGGAAGATATAAACCGGGCGGTAACTAACCGGTACCTGCCCAGTCGTCAACCTTCCCCCCGTATTTCCGGGCACTCGGGCCGAGCATGCCGAGGACTTCGACCTCCCTGCCGAGGGAATCGTCGCCTATCTCCGCCATCTCGTAACGGAAATATGTTTCGAACCTTCCGAACGTCCGCGGATATCCCCCGCTCACAATCAGGGGCATAGACTGCCTCTCCCACCGGCCGAGCCTTGGCGGGATGGGGCGCGGACACCTTATGCCGACATCCTCGTTCACATATGGGCTGACCGGGGCCTGGATCGCAGCCCCCTCCCGTTCGTCGATTATCCAGCTCTTCATGAGGTCTGCGTACCTTGCCAGGAGTATGCCCTTGCGTATGCCGCTGTTTGGGTAATCGTCCGGTCGAACATCTTCGACCTCGACATCCTCCTTCACGTATTCCCTTCTGCCGTTTCTGTCCTCGTAGGAGACCTTAAGGCGCAAGGTGCCGTCATCGGAGGTTTTCCTGAGCTTCAGTAGGACGATCCCGCCCTTGACTTCTCCGGCATCGTTTTTTGACGGGAAGAGCGTGTTTATCCTCATTATGTCTCCCGTTGCCTCGTCGGCCTCCGGCGAACCGTAGACTTTCAATATCTCATATCCGGGGGAGTCGAGCGATAGCCTGAGGTCGAATACGAGCGGGCTCACCATGTAGTCGAATCCGTCAGCCATCCTCTCCTCGAACTCCTTCGGGGAATGGACGCTGTAGTAGTTGGCGCCCCGCACCTTCGTTATCCCCCCGGCAAGTTCCGTGTTGAAGTCGACGCCGATGCCGATGAATGTGGCGTATATGCCCTTGTCGGCATTCCTCCGAAGCTGGCCAAGCAGGCTTTCCTCGCCTGTCTGGCCCGTGTTGGGCATCGCGTCCGTGAGGAAGATGACCCTGTTCTCGTACTCTGACGGGTCCGCTTCCAGGTATTCTCCGAACAACTCGGTCCCCATTCGCATCCCGGCCTCCATGTTCGTCGAACCCCTCGGGCGGATGGACAGGACGTGGGCCTTTATCGCATCCATGTCCGTGTCTCCGACCCTGTTCATCGGCTTGGCCAGATACGAAGACTGGTCGAAGAGGACGATTCCCACACGGTCTCCTTCGTCAAGCCGGTCCAGGAGGGCGTTGACGGACTTCGTCGCCACCTCCATCTTCGACCTTCCGGCATCGGCGTCCGGCTCGGAGGATGCCCTCCCACCGGCCCTGTCATAGTAGTACCTGTCAAACTGCGAGCCCATAGAACCCGAAACGTCCAGCACGATCACGAGATTGAGCCTCTTCCTCTCGAAGTCCTCCTGCCTCATCCCGGAATCGAGGCCCACGGAAAGATAGACGTCATCCCTCCCGGAGAGCGGATCCTTGGAGACCGCGTAAGAGTACGACGGACAAAAGAGCTTCGAACACGCCTTCTGCCGCCCGGTGTCGAACGAGTAATCGTAGAACAGGCCTTCATAGGTTATGTCGGATTCCAACGGGAGGAAACCGTTTCTGATGTTTTCCCTGAAGCTGTTGACGTCCTTGGCCCCGCCGGCAGAGAAGCCGATGGTATCAGAGGCCGCAGACTCCGCCATCATCCGTGGGGCGGATTTCATCAACAAACCCTGGCTTAGCCCGTTCAGGATGCCCCCCGATGCGGAAGCCGCCATTATCCCGTCCGCTGAAACCGATCCGGGATCATACGCCCAGTCGTCGGCCTTCCCGTTCCCCGAACGGGCCGCTATAGTGGTCGGCGTCACGAAGCTATGGTTCGTTATACCCCTCAGGCCGGCCCATGTGACATTTTCGATGCCTGATGCGACTACATCATCGGATTTCAGGACATAGGCCCCCGCCGCAAAGGAAAAAAAGAGGAGGCACGTGAGGATCCCAATCTGGACGTATGCTTTCACGTTAGGATAATCCGCCGCAGACCCAGATAAAAACACACGTTTTTCTTCGGCCGGGACCGAACCAACCGCTTTTTTACACGCTGACGAATAATCATTCGTGAAGCGGATGGTCCCCCTATTGGGGGCGTTGCTCCTGGCAGGCTGCATCGGAGGACAAGGCGATGACGGGCCCGGGCCGACCGATGAGGCAGTGGCAGCCGGGCAGGATAATCCAAAGGAGGTGGAGGCTATGAAGCTGACAAGCGCGGCATTCGAAGACGGCGGGACGATACCGAAAAAATACACCTGCGACGGAGCAGACGTGAATCCGCCCCTGCGACTGGAAGGCCAGCCGCCGGGAACAGCCTCGGTCGCGTTGATCGTAGACGACCCCGACGCCCCGGCCGGAGACTGGGTCCACTGGGTGCTCTGGGACATAGACCCCCGCAATCCCTCCATCGGGGAGGGTTCGCCAATGTGGGGCACGGAAGGGAGGACCAGCTTCGGAACCACCGGATACGGCGGACCGTGCCCGCCAAGCGGCGTGCACAGGTACGTATTCAAGGCATATGCGCTCGACCGAAAACTGGGCCTGCCGAAGACGGCTGGAAAAGCAGAACTCCTGAAGGCCATGGAAGGCCGGATATTGGCCAAAACGCAGCTTATCGGGAAATACGGGCGGTCCTAAGGGCGCCGATGCAACATTTTTAAGGCTTAATCACCATAAGTAGGTCAATGGAGAGAATAGAGATCGTGTTAACCGCCGTCCTAATGGCGATAGCCCTCCTCCTGGGGATACTGTTCGGCGGATCGAGCATATGGTTCCTGAAGCCGGCCGAAGGCGGAACACAGACGAACACGGTCACAAAATACGTCTGCTCCGACGGAAGCGTCAAAGACGCCCAAAACCAGTGCCCTGCGATATCAACATCGACAGACGGCAAAGTCGTCGAATGCCCGAAGTGCCAGACCTGCCCCGTATGCCAAAGCGACTCGACTACCGGCTCGACTATGCCAACTCCCTCTAAATACACCGAATGCTGGCAGTGCGCCCAGAACTGCGCAGGCATCATGATAATACCCACGACGACCACGATGACTCCGCCGCCGGTCTGCAAAGCATGCACAGCAAACAGCGACTGCGGGGTCTCCAGCTACAGCGACTTCAAATGCAAGAACGACGAGGTATACAAGGACCTCCTGAACCCCCTCTGCGAGCAGGACAAGAAGACAGGGGAGAAATGCTGCCAGTACGAGGCCGTATACACGAAGCTCGAAACCTGCCAGAACAACATGAGATGCGTCAAAGGCCAGGGATGCGTACTCAACGAACAGGCACCCGACGACTAAACGATCCCCTGTCTGCGGTCTACAGTCTTCGGTCCTCTGTCTTCTGTCTGCGGTCTACAGTATTCGGTCCTCTGTCTAATGTTGACGAAAAAAGAAAGAAAAAGTGTGCCACCTTCGGCAGCACTGACGAAATCTACTTCCCGTGTTTGCTGGCCCACAACCTCAGACGCAGCGCGTTCAACTTGATAAACCCTACCGAGTCCATCTGGATGTATCTGCAGCCTTTTTCTTTCTTTGCCAAAGAAAGAAAAACGCTGGCGAAAAAGAAAGAAACATGTGCTAACTTTCGGCAGCACTGACGAAATCTACTTCCCGTGTTTGCTGGCCCACAACCTCAGACGCAGCGCGTTCAATTTTATGAACCCTACGCTGTCCATTTGATTGTATTTTCCATGGACATCCATGCTGGCTATGTTCGCGTCGTAGAGGCTGTTCTCTGACGTCCTCCCGTTCACGGTCACGTTGCCCTTATAGAGGGTCAGGTTCACCGTGCCGGAGACGTATTTCTGGCTCTCGTCGACCGCGGCCATCAAAAACTCCATCTCAGGCGCGTACCAGAAGCCGTTATACATGAGTTCTGCGATCTTCGGAGACAGCATGTCCCTCAGGTGCTGCACCTCCCTGTCCATCGTAAGGCCCTCAATGTCAAGGTGCGCCACCCGCAGAATCGTGTAACCCGGCGTCTCGTAGACTCCGCGGCTCTTCATCCCCACATAGCGGTTCTCGACGAGGTCTATGCGGCCGATGCCGTTCTCGCCGCCCAATTTGTTCAGGAAGGTGAGGATCTCAACCGGCTTCGTCTTCACGGTCCCGCCTGATTCGACCCTGACAGGGACGCCCTTCTCGAACGTGACCGACACCTTCGTCTCCCTGTCCGGCGCAGCCTTCGGCGACACCGTCTTCGTGAACATGTCAGGAGGCGGCGCCGCGCCCGGGTCCTCGAGGACTCCGGCCTCGAAGCTCTTGTGCATGATGTTCTCGTCGCTGGAGTACGGCTTCTTCTTCGTCGCATCCACCTGTATCCCGTTCTTCGCCGCGTAATCGAGCATGTCCTCCCTGCCCTGGAACTGCGTAAGGAACTCCTCGTCCTTCCAGGGGGCGATTATCTCGCATTCGGGCATCAGGGTCATGTACGTCACCTCGAAGCGGACCTGGTCGTTGCCCTTGCCGGTCGCACCGTGCGATACCGCGGAAATCTTCTCCCTCCTCGCAATCTCGATCTGCCTCTTCGCGATGATAGGCCTCGCAATCGACGTCCCTAGGAGGTATTTGCCCTCGTATATGGCGTTGGATTTCAGCGCGCGCCAGACGAAGCCGGTCACGAACTCCTCCTTCATGTCCTCGACGTAGACCTTCTTCGCCCCGACCTTGAGGGCCTTCTGCCTGACCTTCTCGAAATCGTCGCCTTGGCCGACGTCGGCGACGTATGCTACGACGTCGTATCCTTTGTCGATGAGCCACTTCAGTATCACGCTCGTGTCCAAACCTCCCGAATAAGCCAAAACAATATTTTTTGCCATTTTATCCGACCTAAACCTTTATGCCTTTTATGTCCTTCCCGGAAAGGACGTCTTTTATGATCTTCACCGTGCGGTTGCGGGCCGAGGCTATGCGCTCCTCTTGCGCGTCCGCGATCTTCACGTTCTTTGCCGTCTGCTTCTTGAAGTCTGCGATCATGGCGGACACCTCCTTCGGCGATGTGCTGCCGAGGCTCTTATAGGTCCTGATGTTGTTCCTCGGGTCGAAGATCTGCCTCATCTCGTCGAAGCCCACTTCGACGCCCTGTTTCTTGAGTATCGCGTGCACCTCGTCGAAGTCCATGAAGTTCTTCCCCTTGCGGCTGAGTTCGCCGACCAGGGAGCCGACTATGTGGTGGCATTCGCGGAAGCTCAGGCCGCGCTCGCGGACGAGGTGATTGGCCAGCTCCGTTGCGGTCGTGAAGTTAGCGCCGGACAGGTGCGCCAGGCGCTCCTTGTTGATCTTCATCGTGTCAACCATGCCGGTGACGACTTCGAGGGTGGCTTCCATGACCTTGAGGGAGTTCCACAGGGGGGGCTTGTCCTCCTGCAGGTCCCTGTTGTAGCCCATCGGGATGCCCTTCATCATGGTCAGAAGCTGCATTAGGCTGCCGTATATGCGCCCTGTCCTGCCGCGGACGAGCTCAGCGACGCATGGGTTCTTCTTCTGCGGCATGATCGACGAGCCTGCGGTGTAGCTGTCGTCCAGCTCGAGTATGTGGAACTCGTATGTGCTCCAGTAGACCATCTCCTCGGAGAGCTTGCTGAGGTTGCTCATGAGTATCGCGAGCGCGCACATGGTCTCCGCTATGAAGTCCCTCGATGATATGGCGTCGAGGCTGTGCCTGTGGACGTCGCGGAACCCAAGGAGCCTCGTAGTCATCCTCCTGTCGATGGGGAAGCTCGTCCCCGCGAGGGCGCACGAGCCCAGGGGGTTGGTGTCGACGGACAGGTAGGCGTGGTCGAGCCTCTCCAGGTCCCTCATGAGCATGCTCACGTAGGCCGTCGCCCAGTAGGCGAGCGTGATCGGTTGCGCGTCCTGGGTGTGGGTGTATCCCGGCACGGGCGTCTCGATGTTCTCCTCCGCAATCCTGAGAAAGACCCTCTGTAGACCGATTATCCTGCGCTTCACGTCTATGATCTTGAACCTGATGTGGAGCTTCGCGTCCACGAGGACCTGGTCGTTGCGGCTTCGGGCGGTGTGCAGCTTCCCGCCGTACTCAATGCCCGCGCCGCCTGTGACGTACTTCTCCACGTTCATGTGTACGTCCTCGTCGGCCTTGTCGAGTGTGAGCTTACCGGATTCGAAGTCCTGCCTCGCCTTCTCCAGCCAGTGGAGGATCTTCTTCAGGTCGTGGCCGGATATGATGCCGCATTTGGCGAGCATTATCGCATGGGCTTCGCTTCCCCAGATGTCCTCCGATACCATCTCGCGGTCGACCTCGACCGACTGCACGAAGTCTTCGACGCCCTTCGCGAACTCCTTCTGGAACCGTCCTCCCCACAGTTTTGCCATTTTCTTGACCTTATTCCCTTTTTACCTTTGTTTTATCCGAATTGATGGTGTCTGCCGTCTCCGGTTTTCAGTTCTCAGTCCCCCGTCTTCAAGACCGAGGACCGAAAACCGTGGACTTCCATATATGTGAACCCTTTTTTAAGAATAAAAGTGGGTCTTCGGCCAAGACTGCGGGCCGAAGACCGGGGACCGAAGACTTTATCCCGTCTACGCCGCCTGCGGCTTCGGCTTCGCTGCCGGCTTCTTCTGCCTGGACTTTGCGCGGCCTGCTTTTGCCATTATCAGCCATTGCAGGGACGCGACCTTCGTGGAGCCGATCGCCCATTGCTGGTTGAAGCCGCGGGTCTTGATCGACCTCATCTCCCTGTTGAACAGGCCTGTGTCCGATTCCCTGGAGACGATGTCGACGTTGCCCTTGTAGAGCGTCACCTTGTATTTGGCGCTGCAGAACTCCTGGCTCTTCTCTATGAACGCGTCGAGGTCCTCCTTGAGGGGGTGATACCATTCGCCGTGGTAGACCATATATGCCCACCTGGCATCGACGGTCTTCTTGAACTGTATCTCGTCCTTGGTCAGGCACCACTGCTCCAGGTCGCTGTGCAACTTCAGGATGACTGCGGCTGCGGGGGCCTCGTAGATCTCCCTGCTCTTCATGTTCATGATGCCGTCCTCGAACATGTCGATCTTCCCTATGCCGTTCCTGCCCGCGACTACGTTCAGCTGCATGACAAGTTCGCCGAGCTTCATCCTCCTGCCGTTCATGGCGACGGGGACGCCTTCCTCGAATTCGATCTCTATGGTCGTCGCCTTGTCCGGAGCCTTCTCTGCTGGCACCAGCCACATCCATATGTCGTCCGGGAGCTCCTGGTTGAGGTCGACTGCGCCTGATGCTATGGAGCGGCACCACATGGTCTTGTCGTCTCCTCCGGTTATCCCCTCGCTGACCGGGACGTTCCACAGCTTGACCAATGCCTCCTCCTCGTAGCGGGTCAGGTCGAAGTCCCTCACCGGCTGGAGGATCTCGATCCCGGGTGCGAAGTATGTGATGACGTTGTGCATCCTGTACTGGTCGTTGCCCTTGCCCGTGCATCCCTCCAATATGGCGTCGCAGCCGTTCCTGACGGCCTCTAAAGCCACCTTCTCGGCGACAAGCTGCCTTGTCATCGACGTGGCTACCGGGTATCCGTTGTAGCTGGAGTTGGCGCGGATCGCATTCTTCAGCCATACCTCGGTGAACTCGTCCTTCACGTCCACCATTATCGGCTTGATTCCGCACTTCTTCGCCTTCATCTCCGAGTCCTTTATCTCGTCCTCCCCCTGGCCCACGTCGAGCGTGACAGCGACGATGTCGTCGCATTTGTAGACCTTCCTCAGGAACTCTACGCCAAGGGTCGAGTCCAGGCCGCCCGAGTAAGCCAGGCATGCCCTCTTCACCTTCGGCTTAGGTGTTGCGTCAATCTTCTTTATTATGTCCCTTACGTCGATGCTCTTGTCGTCCATGGGTAAACCACCGTAACATGATATGATGTAACAAGGATATAACCCCTGCGTGTATTTGATACATTTATAACCAGGTTGTTATAATCATTACAAAGGTGTATCAATGAAGCCGATATCCAAGGCGGTCGATGAGGTCATCCATTCCGACCTGAGGATACTCGACGCCATGCGGATGGGGATCGTTAACAATCGTCGCCTGGCTCAGCGGATACAGCCCGAGGTATCCAAGGCCGCAGGGCAGAAGGCGGGCATATCCACCATAGCAGTCACCCTCCAGCGCATCGGGCTCAGGGTGAAGGCCGACACGGAAGCCAGGTATTCGAGCATCCTGGGGAGAAGCAGGCTGCAGCTGATGGATGACATCACAATCCTCTACATGAGGGGCAAGCCGCAGATAATGACGCAGCCGGCGAGGCAGCCGGCCTTCTACGTCAAGGTCCAGGGCATCGACACGTCGACGGTCTTCGTTGACGACGCATCGATCGAACTGTTGGACTATAAAAAGGGGGAGCTACTAAAGACAATAAGCGACCTTTCGGCGATAATAATAACGAGCCCTGCGGAGATCGTGCAGACGCCCGGCGTCATCGCGCAGCTGATGATGGCGCTGGGGGGCGCGTCGATCAACGTCGTCGAAGTGTCATCAAGCTACGAAAGCACCTTTCTCATAGTGAGCAAGAAGGACTCGCTTGGGGCAATCGAGATCGTCCGCAGCCTCATAAGGAGGTCCAGAATATGAGCGTCAAACAGGTGATGGACGACGGGGAGATCGGCTGGAATCTCGCGAAGATCGCGAAGGCCATACTCGCAGAGTACCCCGACACGAAGAACATGGTCGTCCTTGGAATAATCACACGGGGGGACAACCTCGCCAGAAGGATCGCGAAGGACCTCGGCAAGGGGGTCAAGGTAGGCTCCCTTGACGCCCGCCCCCACAGGGACGACCTGAAATCCGAAAGCACCGAGGACCGTTCCGACATACCCTTCAGCATAACCGACAAGGACGTGATCCTCGTAGACGACGTAATGTCCACGGGTAGGACGATCCGGGCCGCATTGGATGCCGTCATGGGCCAGGGCAGGCCAAGGAGCATCAAGACCGCCGTGCTGATAGACCGCGGACACAGGGAGCTTCCCATAACAGCCGACTTTGTCGGGGCGAAGATCCCTACATCCGTCAGCGAGGAGATCAGGGTGAAGCTGAAGGAGATCGACGGCGGAAAGGACGGCGCCTACATAATGACCCGGTAAAAATGCAACTGCCACGACTGTCAGCATCCCCCCGCATCCTATGGCGGGACCTTATAATGCGCCTGTCGGACGCCACTCTGGCTCTCGACGGGCTCATGGCCGCATACTTCTTCACCGACACCGCATACCAGTACACGTGGTCGAAGATCGAGGTCCACCAGACCCTCCTCAAGGACGAGGTAAGGATGCGGGCGTTCGAGGCCGCTATCAGGGAGTCCGTGAAGCCAGGCGACCGGGTGCTGGATGTGGGCACAGGGACCGGCATACTGGCGATGCTCGCGGCAAAGGCTGGCGCAGGCTCGGTCATAGGTGTCGAGCCCGCGGAAATCATCGAAGTCGCGCGAAGCGTCGCGAAAAATAACGGCCTAAGCAACGTCGAATTCGTCAGGGCCGACATACGCGACCTGAAGATGCCCCCCGTCGACTGCATCATCTGCGAACTCATCGGCATGCGCCTCACCGACGAGGGCCTCACCTACAAGGTGGCCAACGCCAGGCGCCTCCTGAAGCCCGGCGGGAGGATAATGCCGGAGCGCATAGACGTCTATCTCGTGCCTGTCGAGTCGAAGGACGTAGGGCTGGGATTCTTCGGCAGCATCCACGGCATCGACTACTCGTCTGTCGGGAGGTTCCCCAAGGAGGTGAGGAACTGCGACATGGGCAGGTGCAGATACCTGGCGAAACCGGTCAAAGTCTTTACGATAGACTTGGAAAATGGCATACAGCATTCAGTCCTCAGTTCTCAGTCTTCGGTTTTCAGTTTTGGCCGGGAACAGAGAACTGCAAACCGCAAACCGGAAACCGTAAACCGTGAACCGGAAACCGAGAACCGGAAACTAGATTATTCCGGCGAGTTCGTGATGGAATCGGAAGGGGAGTTCCACGGCTTCGTCATGTACTGGGAGGCGAGGCTCTCCGAGAACGTCACGCTGTCGACGGACCCCAAGAAGCCCCTGACGCACTGGAAGCACATGTTCCTCCAAAGCGGCGGCAGGACGGCCGTCGAAAAGGGCGATACGCTGAAGGTCCACCTCAAGGCGGTGCTGAAGGACACGCAATGGAGATGGGAATACCTGCTTGACAAATCCTGAGATGATGCGGGCATCACCCGTTTAACGCACCGTTTATATATCCTTGCACAAATCTATAACCTACAATCTCGAGGTGAAAAAAAATGGCCGCAAAAAAGAAGGCAAATGCTCTAAAAAAACCGATAGTCAGTGCAGAACAGAAGAAGCGCATCCAGAAGGCGCTAAGCGATGTAGAGACGAAGCTCTTGAACAACTACAAGAGCATCTCCAAAGGATCCGGCAAGACAGTCGTCAAGGAGACCAAGAAGCTGAAGAAGAACATCGGCAAGGCCAGGAAGCGGATCGAAGTCGAAGTCAGGAAGAACCCGGCCGGCGCCGCAGTCGCGGCGGCAGTGCTCGGGGCCGTGGCGGGCGCCATAATAATGTCCAGGCTGAAAAAGAGATAAGATGGCGCAGAAAGCCGACGCAGCCAGAAAAAAAACCGCCAAGGCGCCGGGGATCCTCGGCGGAGTCCCCTTCGGGATCGCGATGGACGTCGTCGACTCCCTCGGGGGGGTGTTCTTCAAGTATTTCCTAGACAGGTATCGGCTCGAGGATAAGATCGAGCAGGTCAAGGAGGACGCCAAACAGAAGGCGGGGGAGATAAAGGCCGAAGCCATAAAGACCGGAATCGCGCTGAAGAAGGCCGTGTTCAGGACCATTGTCGAGGCGATCTTCCTGACGACTGGCCTGTTGGCGCTGATAATCGGCGTGATGCTGATAGTTTCCGACGTCATCCCGCTGAAGTACGTGCTGGTCGTGTACGGGGCGGTGACGGTGGCAGTGATCGCAATCATCCTCTGGAGCCAGAAGTAAGGATGGCATATGGGGTCAACCCCATATGTCCCTGATTTTTTTTTTAAACCTGTATCGATGCGCCTATCTTTTCCGCCAGTTTCTGGTGATGGGCGGGGATTCCCCCGTTTTCCAGTTGCTTCGTGCACAGTTCGCACTCGTAATTTTTGCAGTCGAACGTCTCGGTCTTATTGCCCCATTTAATCCCGTACTTCTTGAACTCCCCGATTATCCTGCAGGCGTCCCTGCCCTTGGGTGTGATGGAATAGTAAACCCTCGGCGGCTTCGCATCCGGCATCTCCCTCCTTTTGACTATGCCGTCCTGGACCATCTCCTTCAGCCTCTCGGAAAGGACCTTGCTGGATGCGTCCTTGAGCTTCTTGCTGATTTCCATGAACGCAAGGCGCTGATACCTAGCGAAGTACAGCTCCTTGATGATCAAAAGGGTCCACTGCTTGCCCAGTATCCGTATCGACTGCCTCGTCGGGCAGAACTCCTCCGGACTCAGCGCGATGTTCAGCTTCCTGGCTTTTGCTTTCATGGTATCATCGAAGTTACTGGATGCTATAAATACGCAGGTAACTTATGTAGTATTCGGACATTAAAAATGAGAGGTGAACACATGGGCCCAGGTTGCGGACGCTGCCACTGAATACGGTGCGGAAATGAGTATTTGATGACTTTTTTTGTTGATCAGATCATATGTACTGCGTCGTCGGATCCGGCCTAATTAGCCGGATTCAGCTGCCGCCGTTGGCGGCTGGGTCGGGGGATCATGCGGGATTCTGATGCGGGCCTGAAGGGGTTCTGGCTCGGGATGAAGGCGGCGATCGTAGCATCGAGCTGCTGCAGCTTCCCCATAGCGTTTGTCCTTTTTTTTTCCGCATTGGGTGCTGGAAGCGCGGCCGCCGCCCTGAAGCTGCCGCGATACAAGTGGTTCTTCGTCATGGCAGGCACGCTGTTCCTTGCTCTCTCCCTGTATCTGACGGTCAGAAGGAGGTCGGGGGGCGCCTGCAGGGCGGAAGACGTCCGCTCCCAGATGCAGACGATCGTGATCAGCGTGGTATCCTATGTGTTCCTGACGGTGCTGCTGATATACCTGGTGCTGCCTGTCATATCAGGATTAGCGTTCGGTTAGGCCCTCACCTGAATATGGTCGTGAGCAGGCGGATGTCATCCACTATGTCGTTGATTATGGATGTGTTGAGCATCGTGGCCGTCACCAGCCCGACCACCTTGTCGCCTTCCACGACCGGCACCTGCCTGAAGTTGTTCTGGTTCATCATCATGACGACCTTGTATAGCGTCGTGTCGATGGAGACCGACTGAATCGGAGAGGTCATCACCTGTGCAACCGTCACCCTGGCGGGGTCGAGGCCTTTGGCGATGACCCTGCTCGAGACGTCCTTGACTGTGACGATTCCGTGTATCTGGGGCTTCCTAAGCGACGGGGGCGTGTCCGGGTTTCCAGTCAAACCGACGACGATGACCGAGTCGATGTTCTTGGCTGCCATGAGTTTCGTAGCTTCGAAGATGGACATCTGGGGATTCACGACCAAAGGCTCCTTCAGTGTGATCGAACGAAGGGTCTTCGAGCTCGAAGCCATGCCCGTTGGATTATCTGTCATAAAAAAGCATCAGAATTAACTATCCGCACATGAACTTAAAAATATCCTCTGGGAAACCTCGGCGAAAACGCCAGTTTTGGACCCCCCTCCTTGCATTTAATCCCATGCTCCATCATACTGCCCTATGGCTCCCCTGGTTGCCATCGTGCGGTGCGCCACATACGGCGCACAGGAAGTGGAATCATCCGTGGCACAGGCTCTGTCCCTTCTTGGCGGGATGGGCAGGTTCGTGAAAAAGGGGGACAGGGTGCTTCTGAAGGTGAACATGCTGGCGGCATCGTCCCCGGAACAGTCCATAGCCACGCATCCGGAAGTGGTAAAGGCCGTGGTCCGCCAGGTGCAGTCCGCCGGCGGGATCCCGATAATAGCCGACAGCCCCGGCGGCCCGTTCAACAGGAAGGCCCTGGATGCGGCCTACGAACGATGCGGCTACAGGGCCGTCGCAGACGAGACTGGCGCAATGCTGAACTATGATACGGCGGCGGTCGTGAGGTCCATACCGGGGGCCAAACTGCTCAAACGCATGGATCTCATCGCAGTCCTCGACGATGTCGAGCTTGTCATCACGCTCCCCAAGATGAAGACACACACACTGACCCAGTTCACGGGAGCGACGAAGATACTGTTCGGGCTCGTCCCAGGACTCATCAAGCCGACATATCACCTAAGGTTCCCGGACCCGGCGATGTTCTCGGACATGCTCCTTGACATCCTCTGCCACGTGAAGCCGGCACTCAGCATAATGGACGGCGTCGTCGGATTGGAGGGGGACGGTCCCGGCGCGCAGGGGAGCCCGAAGAAGGCCGGAGTAATACTTGCGAGCGGGGACAGCGTCGCGTTGGACGTCGTCGCCACATCAGTGATCGGAATGAACGCGGCGGACGTGGTGATCCTGAGGCAGGCGATGGCCCGCGGACTGTGTTCCCAAGAGGTCTCGGACATCGAAGTCGTCGGCGCGAAGATAGCCGACGTCATGGTCCCCTTCAAGCCGGCATCGGGGGCGAAAGGGATCGTCGGCAGGGTAATGTCCTCGAAGGCTCTACGGTCCTTTGCGCTGGCGCTGCTCGTCCCCTACCCCGTCGCGGGAAAAAACTGCGTCAGATGCGGGATATGCGCCCAGAACTGCCCTGCAAAGGCGATAACGGTCTCCGACAAGGCCCGCATGGACCTGGGAAGGTGCATACGATGCTACTGCTGCCATGAGCTGTGCCCCCACAAGGCGATAACTTTGAAATCCCGCCTGGGATGGCTAGGAAAAGCCGGTACACGCGGCAAGGTATAGCGTCGGTAACGCGAATGCTTATACTCGCGATGCCCTTAATTCATATCTCGGCGAAGGAGGGAACATATCATGCACGTCATTGAGACCAAGGACCTGACGAAGGAGTATGGGACGCTCGTCGCAGTCGACGCTCTCAACCTCCGGATCAGGGAGGGGGAGATATTCGGCCTCCTGGGCCCAAACGGCGCGGGCAAGACCACGATACTGATGATGCTGACGACCCTGAAGGAGCCGACGTCGGGGTCCGCGAAGGTCGGGGGCCACGACATCGTCAGGCAGCCGGAGAAGGTGAGGAAATCCATAGGCATCGTGTTCCAGGACCCGAGCTCTGACGAGATACTGACAGGCTACGAGAACCTCAAGCTCCACGGCTGGCTCTACGACATGCCCTCCGACCTGAGGGAGAAGCGGATCAGGGAGGTCCTGGCCCTCGTCGACCTCACGGACCGCAAGGACGACCGGGTGAAAAACTACTCCGGAGGGATGAGACGGAGGCTCGAGATAGGAAGGGGCCTCATGCACCACCCCAAGGTCCTTTTCCTCGACGAGCCGACTCTCGGCCTCGACCCGCAGTCGCGCGGCCACATCTGGGAGTACATCAAGCGGATGGCGAAGGAGGAGAGGATCACGATCATCATCACGACCCATTACATGGAGGAGGCCGACCGCCTGTGCGACAGGCTTGCCGTGATAGACCGCGGGAAGATCGTCGTCATGGGCGCCCCCAAAAAGCTGAAGAAGGAACTCGGCGGGGACATCATACGCCTGAAGGCAGCTCGGCCGGATATCAAGGCGCTTCAAGGGCTCAGCTACGTCAGGAAGGTCCAGCGGTTCGAAGGCGAAGTATGCCTGACCGTCGAAGACGCCAGCATCCACCTGCAGGAGATACTGGGCATCTGCGGAAAGATAAAGTCCGTCGAAGTCCGCTCGCCGTCCCTCGAGGACGTGTTCATACACTACACCGGCAGGGCTATCAGGGAGGACTCCCCGGAAGGCGGGTGGGCTGAAAAGGCGATGGCTGCGAGGGGCAGAAAATGAGCGCGTTGACGGGCATCTACGCGATGTGGTACAGGGAGATGAAGGTCTTCATGAGGGAGCGCTCCAGGGTCGTCGCATCCATAGTCAACCCCATACTCTGGTTCGTGATAATCGGCGGCGGCCTCGGGTCCTCGGTCTCGATAAGCGGCGTCAACTACCAGACGTTCATATTCCCCGGAGTGCTCGTGCAGGCGGTCCTTTTCACGTCGGTCTTCTTCGGCGTCTACATCGTCTGGGACAAGAAGATCGACTTCCTCAAGGAGGTGCTGGTGTCCCCGGTCTCCCGGAGCGTAATGTTCCTCGGCAAGGTCGTCGGGGGCTCCACGGACACCATGCTCCAGATACTCATACTCCTAGCAATAGGCTACGCGTTCTCGGCGGCGGGCCTGATGGACGGCCTCATCTTGACTCCCGCCACACTGGCCATTTCTCTGGCATTCCTCGCCGTCACCACCGTTGGTCTCGTCAGCGTCGGCCTCATCATAGGCTCACAGATGGAGAGCCCGGAGGGCTTCCAGATGGTGTCGAGCTTCCTCATATTCCCGATGTTCTTCCTCTCCGGGGCGCTTTTCCCCATCGACCAGCTGCCCGGGTGGCTCGCGCCGTTCGTGCTCATAGACCCTGTCACGTACTCCGTCGACGGCCTCAGGGCCGCGCTGATAGGGTCGTCGACATTCCCTATGGCTTTTGATTTTGCAGTCCTCTCCGGGTTCGCGGTTGTCACTGTGATGGCCGGCATATACGCCTTCAAGCGGATGAGGTTCTAGCGTTTCATGTCCCTGTCCGGCTTCCGGAAGAAGTTGGTTGGCGCGTATTAATATTCCGGGTTCCAATCTCCTACATGGCTGCGAAGATGCGTCGCCTCGGCAAATCCGGCATAGAAGTGACTCCCATCGGCCTAGGGACCTGGCAGTTCTCCGAAGGAAAAGGCGGGGCGACCGGGATGTGGGCGGCCATCGCCCAAAAGGAGACGGACGAGATAGTCAAGGCCGCATCGGATGGGGGCATCAACTGGTTCGACACCGCCGAGATGTACGGCTTCGGCCGCTCCGAGCGAGCGCTGTCCCACGGCCTCCAGGCTGCGGGCGTCTCGGTGGGGCATGCGGTTATAGCAACCAAGTGGAGCCCCTTCCTGCGGACCGCGTCGTCGATCAGGAAGACGATAGGCTCCAGGATATCGAACCTCTCGCCCTATCACCTCGACCTCCACCAGATACATTTCCCCGCATCCCTGTCGTCGAGGAAGGCGGAGATGGACGCGATGGCGGACCTGCTCGATGCGCACAAGATCCGGGCGGTCGGTGTCAGCAACTTCAGCGCGCCCCAGATGAGGAAGGCGCACGCTGCTTTGGAGACGAGGGGCTACCCGCTCGCATCCAACCAGGTCCGATACAGCCTCCTGGACCGCAGCATCGAGGGCAACGGCGTGCTCGATGCCGCAGTGGAATTAGGCACTACGATCATCGCATACTCGCCCCTCGAGATGGGCCTTCTGACCGGCAAGTTCCACAAGGACCCAGGCCTGCTTGGGAGGATCCCGCTCATGAGGCGGATGAGGCTGAAGAAGGAGATCGAGGGCTCAAGGCCGCTTGTCGAGGCGCTGGATGCGGTGGCGAAGTCGCATGAAGCGTCCGTATCGCAGGTCGCCCTGGCATGGACCGTCGGCTTCCACGGCGAAACCATAGTCGCCATCCCGGGAGCGAGCAAAGCCTCCCAGGCACAGGAGAGCGCGAAGGCGATGGGCCTCAGGCTGTCCTCGGATGAGATGGCGAGCATAGACGAGCTTTCCGCAACGGTCACGTAGGCCTCCCCGGCTCAGGCCGGGAGCAGCTCCGAGGACTGTAGGCCGAATATCAGTATCAGGTAGAATGCGTATGTTGCCAGCATTATCATCCCGCTCCTTCTGTCGAACTGCCTTTTGACGACTGCTATGTAGAAGAAGAGCATGTTCGCGACCACCGCGAAAAGCAGCGCGGCATTGAATATCTGGAGATTCACCGTTATGGGGCTGATGAGCGCCGCAGCCCCGAGGACGAGGGTTATGTTCACCATGTTGCTTCCGATGGCGTCGCCCAAGGCCAGGCTGTAGTGCCTCTTCCTGATGGCCTGAAGGTCGACGGTGAGTTCTGGAAGGGACGTGCCGACCGCGATCAGCGTGGCGCCTATGAAGCTCTTCGAAAGCCCCAGCAGATTCGCCAGCTTCACCGCCGAGTCGACGACTAGGCTTGAGCTGATGATGACAGCGACTATCCCAGCGAAGAAGAGGAGGAACGACCTGAACGCGATGCGGCGGCTGACATGGGGCCCCTCATCGAACGCCCCGCGGGACTTGTGGTGGAGCATGTGGCTGGCGTACAGGATGGCGATGATAAGGAGTACTAACCCCTCCAAGAAGCCGAGGGCGTTGCCCCACATCTGCGAGTGGATTATGATATAGACCGAGATGATGGTCGTAAGCAGAAGGATAAGCGCTATGTCCTTGAGGCTCTCCCTGTCGACCCTGAAACCGAAGCTGTAGGCGCCGATGCCGAGGATGAGCAGGATGTTGGCGATGTTGGAGCCGAATACGTTGCCCGCCGCTATCGCCCCCTCTTTAGCGACAGACGAGGAAACAGAAACGGAAAGCTCAGGCAGGGACGTCGACACCGCGACAAGCAGGATCCCTATAGCCAGCTGGCTCACCCCGAAGTGGGTCGCCAGGGTAATCGCATTGTCCACCACGACCGAAGAAGACCTTGCGAGAATGACTGTGAAAATGACAAGCGTGAACAGCTCAACGAAGACCATGTAACTAATATGTTGGCAGGCGAATAAAACCCCGGCCGCGCTTCAGCTTTTTTCCGGGAACATTCCCCTTATCCCCTTCTCGTTCGCTGCGCAGACCCCCCTCTCGGTGATGAGGCCGCTCACAAGCCCGGGAGGCGTGACGTCGAAGGCGAAGTTCGCGGCCCTGCTCTCCTTGGGGGTTATAAGGACGTCCTTGATCCCGTCATCGCAGAGGCCTCTCACGTATCTTACCTCGTCCGGGTCCCTCTCCTCGATAGGGATCTCCTTCAGCCCGTCCCTCATCCGCCAGTCGAAGGTCGAGGAAGGCAAAGCGACATAGAAAGGGATTCCGTTGTCCTTAGCAGCCAGCGCCTTCAGGTAGGTCCCGATCTTGTTTGCGACATATCCCGTATACGTCGTCCTGTCGGAGCCGACGATGACCATGTCGACCCTCCCGTGCTGCATGAGGTGGCCACCGGCGTTATCGACTATCACCGTGTGGGGCACGCCGTGTCTTCCAAGCTCCCATGCTGTGAGGTTCGCTCCCTGGTTCCTCGGCCTCGTCTCGTCGACCCAGACGTGTATGGGGATTCCCCTGTCATAGGCCGCATACATCGGAGCAGTGGCCGTGCCGTAGTCGACGCACGCCAGCCAGCCGGCGTTGCAGTGTGTCAGGATGTTGACGGTGCCGCCTTTTTTGCGGCGGCTGATATCCTCTAACAGCTTCAGCCCGTGTTCGCCGATAAGTCTGCAGTTGGCGGCGTCCTCGTCGGCCATGGCGTTGGCGCCAGCGAATGCGGCCGCGATCTTGTCATCAGCAGAGCCTGAACCCCTCATAGCAGTCAATTGTCTGCCTACCGCCCATTGGAGGTTGACCGCAGTGGGCCGCGCCGCCTTCAGCCTACCTGCGGCGTCGGCGACGTATCCGTCGAATCCGTCTTTTGGGGCTTCAAGGGCCGCCAGATACATCCCATAGGCTGCGGTGGCTCCGATGAGCGGGGCGCCTCGGACGTGCATGTCCCTTATTGCGGCAACGACGTCGGCGGATGTCCTGAGATCCTCAATGACGAGATTATGCGGCAGATGCCGCTGATCGATCGCCTGTATCACGGAATCATCGCCCTTTTTCGCCCATATGCTCCTCATTCGCCTGCCGTCGACGTTCATGTAATCGTATAATGGCACGGTCGTATAAATCCGTCCCGACATCGCGAGAAAATCCTCCGATGCCAGCCTGGATGAAACAGGGGGGCGCATTCCCCATCCCCCGACGATATTTAAACCAGATTGTCGATAACATATACCTCTATCTACAGACAATAAGCAAATGATCGAACCGCCCAAACCACGGAAAAATTCTTCTGCAAAGACCGGCATCGAGTTCAACCACAAGGTCCTAATCATCGGCTACGGCGCGGTCTCCAAGTGCGCACTGCCTATATTCCTGGGCCATGTGAATGTCCCGCCGGAAAAGGTCACGATAATAGACTTCGAAGACAAGCAGGAGGCGCTGAAGCCCTGGACCGACAAGGGACTCAGGTACCTGCGCCAGAAGATAACCCCCGGGGATATGGGTCAAATCCTCTCCGAGCACCTAGAGCAGGGCGGCCTCCTCATCGACCTGGCATGGAACATCGACTGCTGCGACATAGTCAAATGGTGCCACGACCGCGAGGTCCTGTACGTCAACACGTCCGTCGAGGTCTGGGACTCCTACACAGAGCGGTTCACGGCGACCCCATACGAGAAATCCCTATACCTCCGGCAGATGAGGCTGAGAGAGCTCACGAAGGACTGGAAGGACGCAACGACATTCGTCGTCGACCACGGAGCCAATCCCGGCCTCATCTCGCACTTCGCGAAGCAGGGGCTCATCGACATCGCTGAGCGTATGATCGCGGACGGGAAGGCAAAGGATCCGAAGAGTCTGAGGGGGCTGATGGACGGTCGGAGGTTCCCGGAGCTGGCGCGGGCCGTCGGCATAAAGGTCATACACTGCTCCGAGCGGGACACGCAGATCTCGAACAAGCCGAAGGAGGTAGACGAATTCGTCGGCACCTGGAGCATCGAAGGCCTCAGGGAGGAGGGGACCGCCCCCGCCGAGATGGGATGGGGGACCCATGAGAAAAAGCTGCCGCCCCTGGCATATGCGCCCCAGAAGGGACCGAAGAACCAGATAATGCTCGCCCAGATGGGGATGAACACATATGTCCGTTCCTGGATCCCCAACCATGAGATAGTGGGGATGGTGATACGCCACGGTGAGGCGTTCAGCCTCTCGGACAGGTGGACCGTATGGGAGGGCGGCAAGGCCGTCTACAGGCCTACTGTTCATTACGCCTACATGCCGTGCGACGCGACCATAGTTTCCCTGCACGAGCTGAGGTGCAGGAACTACGAGATGCAGTCCAATCTGAGGATCATGGGCGACACGGACATCATATCCGGCTCCGACACACTCGGAGCCCTCCTGATGGGGCACCCGTACAATTCATGGTGGACCGGCAGCATACTGTCAATCGAAGAGGCAAGGCGCCTGGCCCCCGGCGAGAACGCCACCACCCTCCAGGTCGCGTTGGGCGTCATAGCCGCGGCGATTTGGATGATAAAGAACCCCAAGAAGGGCTTCTGCCTCCCGGACGACCTGCCCCACGACTTCGTGCTGGACATAGCGAAGCCGTACCTCGGCGAATTCCACTCCGGGCCGTCGGACTGGACGCCATTGAAGAACCGGCAGGTGTATTTCAGGGAGAACCCCGCCAACGACTACGACAAAGAGGACGTCTGGCAGTTCAAGAACTTCGTGTTCGTGCAATAGAAATGGACGAAGAACCCAGGAAGGACGCGAAAAAGGGCAACGGGGTCCCCAGGGTGGACGAGGCGCAGAAGGGCCTCCTGCAGGAGCTCGCAAAGGAGCACGGCACCCCCATCTTCGTCATCGACCACGAGAAGATCAGGCAGAACTACCGCGAATTCAAGGAACACCTCCCCGACGTCCAGGCCTATTACGCCGTCAAGGCCAACTCCAACCCCGAGATTATCAGGACGCTCTTCCTGCTTGGGGCGAGCTTCGACGTCGCATCCATGCCGGAGTTCATGGCCGTCCACGAGAACATCAAGGACATGCCCGACAAGGAACGGCAGGACTGGATATGGGACAAGATCATCTACGCCAACACCATTAAGCCGATAGACACGCTCGTGGCACTCGACAAATACAAGCCCCTCGTCACATTCGACAATATCGACGAGCTTCGGAAGATCAGGCAGCATGCCCCCAACGCGGGCCTGGTCCTGAGGATACGCGTCCCGAACACCGGATCGATGGTCGAGCTCTCCTCCAAGTTCGGCGCAGACCCCGGCGAGGCGGTGGACCTGATAATGGAGGCCTTCGGGACCGGCCTCGTCGTCGAAGGCCTAAGCTTCCACGTCGGCAGCCAGTGCACCAACTTCGACAACTACGTCCAGGCGCTGCAGCTTTCATCCAACATCATCAAGGAGGCGGAATCCAGGGCGGGGCAGAGGATCAAGATACTCGACATAGGCGGCGGATTCCCGGTCAAATACAACCCTACGGTAAAGTCGTTCAAGGCCCTGGCCAAGAGGCTGAACACCGAGGCCAAGAGGATATTCACCCCCGATATAGAGATCCTCGCGGAGCCGGGCAGGTTCATGGTCGCCAACGCGTGCACGCTCGTCGCAAAGGTCATCGGCAAGGCCTTCCGCGACGGAAAGCCGTGCTACTACATCAACGACGGCGTCTACCACACATTCTCCGGTCAGGTGTTCGACCACTGCAACTATCCGGTTCATGCGTTCAAGGAGGGGCAGACGCAGGTGTCAGCGGTCTTCGGACCCACATGCGACGCATTCGACACAATAACGCTGAGCGCAGAGCTGCCCGAACTCGAGATAGGCGACCTCGTATACGCCGAGAACATCGGAGCCTACTCGCACGCGTCCTCGACGTTCTTCAACGGATTCCCGCCTGCGAAGGTAGTGCACATCAATAAATGAGTGTCGGCCGTTCGCATCCGTGATAAGGCTCTCCCATCCCGCGGCCTCTTCAAGGGCTAATCCCCTAATTCTGCGTCCAATGGGTGTTTTTGGCTGAAAAGTACCCGCTTACGTTGAGGTAACGCCGGTGTTTATAATCGCGTCCACACCATTACTCGGTAGTTAACGATTGTTATTTTCTATGTTGCCGGATGTTATGCGACCCTCGGGGAGGCGCCGAAAATGACGGATATGATCAGGACTATGCCCCTAATGGGCGGTAAGGTCGTCGTCGCGGTCCACGACGTCGACCACCCGTCCGCCGAAGCCTTCTTCTCCGACATATTCGACGACCTGGAAAAGGAAGGCCGGCGCATCCAGGGGATATTCGACTTCTTCGACCCCGGAAGCGAGCTAGCTAAGCTCAACAGGGAACGAGACATCAAGGCCTCGAAGGAGCTTGCAGAAGTCATAGGGAAAGGCCTATCCTACTCCTCCGAGACTGAAGGAAGATACGACATCACTATCGGAAGGAGGACACTGGCCAGAAAGCAGGGGAAAGAATTGCCAGACATCACTTCCACATACCATGACGTCAAAGTCTCAGGCCGGAGGATATCCCTCCTGCACCCGGACGCGCTCCTGGACCTAGGCAGCATCGCAAAAGGATACGCCGCAGACAGGATAATCGACTATATGGCCGGATTGGGGATAGAAGGAGGGCTGGTCGACGCCAGGGGCGACATGAGGGTCTTCGGGCCTAGGACGGAGACGGTAGCCATCCAGCATCCGAGGGACCGGCAAAGGACGATCAACCCGTTCCTGCTGAGGGATGCGTCCGTGGCCACATCCGGCGACTACAACCAATACTACGGCTCATACGAGACGAGCCACCTGGTCGGGGAAAGCGACTTCTGCTCCGTCACCGTCGTCGGCGACCTGCTCGCGGACGCCGACGCGATCGCGTCATGCGTCTACTTCCTCGGGTCCGCGCAGGCCGCGAAGTTCCTCCACCTGCATCCCGAAGTAAAGGCCTACGCAATCGACAGGAGCCTGAACGAATACAGCTACAACGGCTTCAGGAAGATTCTCGTGCAGGAGGCATGCCATGGAGGCTAAGGCTCTGGTTTTGGGCGTCGGCGGGACCGCTGCATTGTTTGTGTTTCTCCTATTCTCGCTTTTTGTCAGGGACACCGCGATAATATGGTATGAGACGAGGGCCTTCGGCATTGGCGCCTATCTGCTCCTCTTCCTAGCGGTCGGCAGCGGGGAATGGAGGATCCTAACAAAGGGCAAATCCCAGTTCCCGCTGTTCCGTTTCCACAAGCCTGTCGCGGTGGCGGCGGTAGTGACAACATTCGCCCACTTCATCGCCGGCGTACTGGACAACTACAAGTGGGGCCCCCACCTTAACATCACACAATACCTCGGGTTCTCGTTCTCGGACAAATGGCTCGTATTCCTCTCGCTCGGCACACTCGCATTCTACCTTATGGCGGCCGTGGCTGCGACATCGGGTCCGAGGACCATCCGGTTCATCGGATTCCCCCGGTGGAAGCTGACGCACCTCCTCGGCTATGTCGCATACTATATGGGATACGCGCACGCAGTCAACCTCGGCACCGACATGAAGGCATCCTCCCTAAGCTGGATGTTCTCCCCCCTAATGGTCCTATCCCTGTGTACAATCTCAGGCCTCCTTATGGCCCGGGCGCTGAACGGCGCATTCAACATCCTATCCGACCAGGCCGAGGTCTGGATGGCAGCCGCATTGTTCGTCCTCATGTTCCTTGTGTTCATCCTCTTCGCCTCGCACGCCCTCGGGATATGGGAGCGCCTGGACACCCTCCTCCCCCCGCAGGAGCTCTTCATATGAGCCACTCGCGGTAACACCCTAAACCGGTCCGGTAACGCCAAATACGCGGCTGTAACGGTCGAGGACATCCTCGGTAACAGGCTAATGACATCACAACGGCGCAGCGCCTGCGCTGAAACAAAGGAGGTGAACGCATGCGCCGAATCCGCAAGACCCGGCGCATGGATGAAAATGGGAAAGAATAAAGTATTCGGAAAAAAAACGTGGCTGCCGGCGATGCTGGTGGCGGGTTTGCTGATAATGAATGCCATACACGCCGTCTACGCCGAGGACGAGGACGAAGACGATGACGATGATGAACGCCCGTCGGATGGTGTGCGGCCAAGGGAAACGCCGAAGGCCCCGGAAGCCCGCGAAAGCGACGACGAAGACAGGTCCTCATCAAGCGTGAAAGACGACGGCGGCGGAAGCGCAGCATCATCGCCTACGTCGGGGGAGCCGATCGTACGGGTGCTTCCGACGCAGAGAATAATGCTGATGCAGAACGCGACCACCGACCCGAAAGTCGTGGAGTTCCTGGACGGCCTGCTGGCAGAGCTGATGTCCCTGAAGGCGCAGCAGGAGAGGCAGGACGCCAACATGCAGGCGATACTGGAGGAGCTCAAGGCGCTCAAGTCCAGGGAGGCCTATCTGGCCGCATCGCAGGAGTTCAAGGAACAAAACGCCGCCAAGAAGGACATGATAGAGAAGGCCGCATACACTAATGTGTACGGCGGGGAACCGGCGGCCAACACGACCCTGGGAGGTTCCGCGCCTTCGGGGCTCGAACCTGCTCTCGAAATGCCGGCGGCGGAAACGATACCCGTGAAAACGGAAACTGCAGCCTCAAAGGATGAAAGGCCGTGGTTCATCAGGTTTTTCGCCATCTTGGGGATCGTCAAATGACATAAGGCATTGGGGAAAGACCATAGCAGTCCGTATAAGAGGTGAGATATGAAC
Organism: Candidatus Altarchaeota archaeon; assembly: GCA_043800705.1. Taxonomy (GTDB): domain Archaea; phylum Altiarchaeota; class Altiarchaeia; order IMC4; family SCGC-AAA252-I15; genus JAHIYG01. Next base: position 14,017 of record JAZDMS010000021.1, on the reverse strand, counting down.
AAATACGTAAAATCGGCGTTTGCAATCGCGACCGTCGCGGTAATGGCAGCATTTACCCTGGGTCTCGCATCCTACATGGACGACTCATACAAGAAAAAGGTCGACATCCTGGAACGAGACGTAAAACTGTACGATTCCAGAAACAGAAAGCTCACCCAGGACAACGAGGCCATCGCATCCGATATGCCGGCGTTGGCTAAAAAGATCGAGGCTGAAAGGGATAAGATGAGCTACCTCGAGGCCATACAGGCCTCAATGGCGCCGTATCCTGCCGCGTACAAGACAACTGGCATCAGCCTCATGGAGGCCGAACCCATCGAAAACCCGCCGGAAGGGATAGCATCCCTTGTAGGGCGGCTAGTCGATATCAGGAAACAGGGACCCGGAGCGTACGAAACCGTCTCCAACGAGTATGATTCGTCGACTTCGCCCACCCGGGTCACTAGCGCATCCGGCTCGCCCCCGGAAAGGGGTTCAACCACGTCGACGTCGACGACGCTGATAACATCGGCCTCGCAGACTACGACCACCCTAAGGCAGACAACGACGACGCAACCGCAGACAACGACGACGAGCCCGCCCCCGACATCGACAACGGCTCCGACGCAGACCACGACCACACAAGCGCCGACTACGACGCAGCCGACGACCACGACGATAGTGACGGGGGCATCATAGCACCGGAGGACAAAAAATGGGAAAACTCCTGAAAACTGCGATGGCTGCCGCGATATGCGGCCTCGTCCTGTCATATGCCCTCGGGACCGCATACCTGGACGACGCCTACGGCAAGAAGATAGACGCCCTGGACAGGGACATAGCGCTCTTCATCAAGCGATACCGGCAGCTTGAAGGCCAGAAGACGCAGCTGGAGGCCGCCCAGGCGGACATGCAGGCCCAACTCGCCCTCGAGCAGGAAAAGGTCAGGCTCATGCGGGAGGCCGTCTCTTCAGGGCCCGCAAAGGTCCAGGCAGCCTCTGTATCCGACGGCGTGAACGAGGCCGTTAAAATCCAGGCAGCATATGTCAAACCAAAAGAGACAGCATTAGCAGAACAACTGACGCGTCTGCAGGAGGCGAGACAGCAGGCCCAAATCCAGACCAAAGTCCAGGCCAAAGGACAGCCGAAGGTGACCTCCGCATCATAGGCATGAATGCAAGAGGACCGGGAGACGTCCCGGCATCCTTTTCAAGAAACCCCGCCAACCCAAGTCCCTAAATCCTGGATATTATCAGATTAGTATATCCGTACGGCATCCGGTCTATGAGGCCCTTCTCCTGAAACTTCCTCAGGATTCTCGACACCTTCATCTTGTACATGCCGGTCCTGAGGACGAGTTCATGCTGGGTGACGGATTTTGCGGTGAAAATATGCCTCAAAAGCTTCTGCTCGTCGTCCGGAAGCACGGAGATCGCCTTCTGGAAATGGCGGTTGGTTATGAATCTCCTGGCAAGGATGGAGGAAAGCCCGCCCAAGACGATGAACTCACCGGAAAGCACATATGCCGTGGGCTTGAAGGGGTGCTGAAGGACCATCGTATGGTAGCTGTTCAGCATTGAGAAAGCCATGCCGAATACGAAGACCGCAGCCAATGCGATGAAAAGCCGCCCCTCCGTTATCCCGGAGAGCCTCTTCAGCGTGTCGGTAGCGTGCTGCATCACGAAGATGCGTGACTCCACCAGGCCCTGATTGCTGTCACGGGCTTTTTTGATGAAGTCCTTCGTCTGCAGCAAGGAAAGGGCCTTCGACACCGTGTTCTTCGGCAGCCTCGACGCATAGCATAGGTATTCCATCGTGACCGACCTGCTCCTGCACAGTACCTCAAGGACCTTCTGCTGCCCGACCGGCAGGAGCCTCATGATCTTCTCGAAGTGCGCGGCATGGATGCCCCACTGGAAAAGGAGCGAGACCAGTATGCCCAGTACAAAGGAGCTGACAGCCACAAGCGGATCGAAGACCCGGGCTATCAGACCGTACTTGAGCGCATCGGACGAGTTCTGCCACACTGAAAGAAACATCGTAAGGGCCGCAACGACGAAGAGGGCGACGAGGCTTCCCTGGCCTATCCTAAAGTCCATAAACACACCGTACTTAACGATCGTTAATAGGTTGTGGTCGGATAAAAATCCCCCCCTTCCCCGGCGGTAACCGGAAAGGCGGTCTCATCTGTGATAGAGTGCCTATTGCATTCAGTCTCCAGCCTCCTTTAGCTGGCATGTCTTTCGGCCCCTGATGCAGGACTCCTCATGACCGCATCTGTCCGCGTCCTTGGTCATGTTGCTGCCGATGCAACGCGACCCGGAATAGAGGGCGCAGAAATATTTGGTGGACTTTTCCACAACGTTCCCCTCCGGGCCGCAGTCGAATTCTACCCGGTCCGGCGGGCAGTCGCTTTTGGAGGAGCACTTGGCAGGCAAGGCTGGCAGGGTCGTGGTCGCCAGGGACGGGATTGTGCCGCCGGCCTCGAATTCCCTGCATCTTGGCTGGCCTTCAGCGCAGTAATCCCTAATGGCATCACATCTGAAGACTTATACCCTCCGACAGATTCAGCGGCATCATTCCCCCCAATAATCTGGAGCTACTTTCCTGCTCTCCGCATCCGGTAGGCGATTGCAGCGATGACGACAACGATTATGGCCTTCTTCATCTGTGTCCTCCTGGTCAGCGGCTGCCTTTGTTGCGGTTGCGGAGCCCCGGTGGAGGTTCGAGCATAGGCCAAGCAGAAAATTTCATAAACCACGAGCCAAAAGGGGATGAATGCGTTAGCGACCTCAGCTGCAACGGCTACGAAACATGCCACAACGGATACTGCGTCTGAACAACACAAAATTTGTCGATGGCGGGCAACAGGATATGCGTTATACTAAACCACTATTCGCGTAAGATCCCGTGCGCTTTCCTGTAATCAGATAGTATCTTATCGTAATAAATAAAATTTTAGGGAAGTTGAGCCGTGTTGATCCTTCTCCATTGTACTTTTATATCCTTACGCAATCCTCCAGAAGACAAACCTTTTTCTCGTGAGTTGGCTCATTTGTCCCTCCCTGTCGCTAACATTTTCAGAGACAAACAAAGAGGGATCCATATAATTACTGTTGGATGAAACAAACAAGGGATAGCCTATTAGCCCTACGGGAGAAGTTATAGTATTTAAACTATAATGTTATAGTAATAATACTATCTATGGGAAATAACATGGATTCTACAACTTATAGGGTGTTGTATGCCCTTTCCAGAAGGCTTGACAGGGGGCAGTCCATAAGCGAGTTAGTTAGGCGCATACGGGAGTTAGGGTATACGGCATACTACAAGAACATATACGACAAATGCCAGAAGCTCAAAGATGAGGGAATCATAAAGATTGAGAAGACCGGCATGACTTCGCTGCTTTATCTGAGGTTGACCAACCCAGGGACGATTGACGAACTTGCATCCATGGAGCTGAGGGGGAAAAAGGAGTTCCTTGAGAAGAACAAGGGCGAGGAGCAGCTGCTCAGAGACATAGAATCCATTCGAGACATTAACCTAAAGGCGACCGCTATCATCCGGCCTGAGAAAAACGCAAAACTGAACACTGCCGAGATTTTATTCCTGATAGACTCTGATTTAGCAGCTGAAGGGCTTTGTAGACGTATTCAAGAGATTTCCAAGAAAAACAACCTAAAGGTTTACTCCTTGATTCTCACCGAGGAGGAGTTTAAGACGATGCTTCAGAGCGAAGGCTACAATCAAGCAAAGGAGATACTAACGGACAAGGTTGTCTTGGAGAATCAGTCCGGCTTCTGGAGGATTGTCTCCCAAACCCCGCCGACATCGCCAGCCGAAGAAATTGAACCCAGGAAAATCAGCGAACAGGAGCTTTATTGGAATCTGGAGAGATTCGGTTATACAGCCTTCACTAAAATATCGTCAGAGAAGACCGCAGACCTGAATATTGAAACCACTATAATGGCATGCCTCTTGAAAGACGACGCGAGACTCACAGAGGCGGCAGCAGTCTTGATAGGCAAGAACAAAATAAACATTCGTCTGCTCCTGTATCTAGGATTGAAACACAATAAACTCAGCATGTTAGGCTACCTCATAGACTCCGTCAAGGAGCTTACTCAAGACGATAAGAAACAGACCGCTTTAAGTCAAGGTCTTATCATATTCAATGTCTTCTACACACAATTGAAATCTAATACGACTTCAGGAAGGTGGGGCATTGATACCCGGACATCAGCCCAAGACCTTCTTGAAACGTTGAGGAAATACGATGCCGCTTGAAGCTGACAAACTAATTGAATTCCTGGCTGTAGTGGACAAAGAGCTTAAGGAACCTGTGGAGCTTACAGCAGTCGGGGGCACTGCCATGACGCTTCTTGGGCTGAAGGATTCGACCATGGATATAGACTTCGACGTCGAAACCAAGCACCTGGAGCGATTCAGGAAGACCTTGGAGAGCATCAGTCATGGGTATAAAATCGACCTATTCCACGGCGGCATGGTCTTCAGCCAACAGCTCCCTGCTGATTGGACGACTATGAGGATTCCCATAAAGCATGGATTCAAGAACATCCGACTATACGCCCTGCACCCCTTGGATATTGTGGTCTCGAAGATTGGACGCCTGAATGACAGAGACATAAGTGATATACACTCCTGCATACAGAAGCATAAGCTGACAAAGCAGATGATAAAATCCCGCGCCAAGAGAGTAGAATATGTCGGCAACGACGAAAACTACAAGGCCAACTTGAAATACGTCCTGGAAAATCTATACCCCCAGGAATGACCTAATTGGCGTGCGTGTTCAAGTCACAAACAAAATCGTAAAATCGCTTTATGGGTTGTGGAAAGGCATTATAATGCCTTTTCAGCCCCTTGCCGATGGCGTGCCTCGAACTATCTGTTCGGAAAAGCATGCTTTTAGGATATTCGATATATCGGAAGATTATTGGGATTTTGGCTTGTCTACCATCAAATGGCGACTTTTAGAGGAAAAGATGCGGATTCTGGGGATTAGGCGATTTCTGGTAGATGTACTCACTCAAGCCCGGGCCGTCAATGTGCTCATAGAACTTCTCGTAGGTTATCTCTCGATCAGGGCATTATTGTCTTCCCCACTAATGCTGTGAGTCCCGCAGTGACAAGAGTCAATAGGGGGATGAGTCCGCACACCTTATTACCATCTGACTTGTCTGCCGTTTCCTTCCCTGATGCTGACACGTCTGAGCCTCCCGTCTCCTTCCCTAATGCTGTTGCGCCGCCCTTCCCTGTTGGCACCCAAACATAAGTGTAGGTATAGTTGTCTTGGCCTTCGTCGAGTTCAGTCTGTAGCGTATAGTTGAACTCGTACTTGCCAGCCACCAGCGAAGCCTTTCTCATAGCGTCCGCTGAGTCGGACGTGCGGTCTATTATGGTGTAGCAGCTGTAGATCTTCGCGAAAGATGGGAATTTGATGGTCTTCGTGACCTTTTCGCCAGGCATGCCGTTCCATCTGAATGGAGGGATACTGAGGGGGGATGCGTCCTGAAAGCTCTGGCACGCCCCAGCGACTGAACCGTCCCCCCTGATGGTGTTTCGGTCTATGATGAGTATCTCGCCTTCCTTCTTCCCTTCGACTGATATGTTGATATCAAACTTCTGATTATCCTCAATCCTCTTGGGAAGTGGCGTCCAAGTCAGCGTGGCTGAGGCAGAACCTGGTTGCTGGTTCCCGATGCGGTGTCCAGGGTCTTTCGAGGTGCCCTCGATTTTGCCGTTCTCCGACTTGAAGGTATTAGTTCTATACTCGTTGTTTGGCTGCGGTTGCGGGTTATGTGAGACCCCCTTAAGCGACCAATAGCCGGGGGGATGCTTGAAAAAATCATCCCAATGAGCGTCCCCCGTCTGAGCCGCAACTGAAGCGACCACCAGATAAACCAACAAAGCAATTGCAAAAGCCAATAAACCTCTCAAGGCCCAACCAAAAACCATGTGTTATATTCAACATATAGGGTAAAAACACAAGCCCTGCACCCAACTAAGGACTCGCTGATTATCCGTCCGTATAAGGCTGGCTTTTATGGGTTTACCTGACTTGTAATCAGACGTTTTTATCCTCCCAGTGCATTATTAAAACTTATCATGAAGATATTATTGGCGACCCTACTTCTTACCTACGCTCTCCTCGGCATAGTCTACGCCGAGACGTTCCCCACCGACCCGTTCAACGGTCTGCAGGTATCCTACACGGTATCCGGGGCCACGCTTCAGGCGCCGGTCGACGCATATAGCTTCACCTGCTCCAGAAGGCACAACGGGACCCTGACAGGAAGTAAGCTGACAGTCGCAGGTAGCGTGAAGGCGAACAACGGCTACAGCGGCTCAGTCTCCGTTTCCGTGTCAGCAGGCGACAACCAGAAGACATTTTCCGCAGAGGGCAACGCGCCCTGGTCGAAAGACTTCTCAGTCTCAGTCGACATACCGCCGGGCGCCACGTCAGGCGGCTTCACAATAAACGAAGTCGGGAACTACAACGCCGGCACCCGCGGCGTAGTCGTGAGCGGAACATTCGGCGGCAAAGAACAACCCCTGGACACCAAGGGAATAGGCCCGAAGAAGAAACCCCCGAAGGACGCAGGCACATTCGAACCGTACAACGCGAGCAAGAACTACTGCGGCCCGGAGGGGAAGTTCAGCGGCCCCAACAAACACCTGGTATCGCAGGCGAGCTTCAACTTCGCATGCTACCGCCACGACAAATGCTACGCAGAATGCGGGCAGACGTTCACACCCCAAAAAACATGCGACGACGAATTCAAAAGCCTCATGGACGACGCATGCAACGAGGAGCTCGACAGGATCCAGACGATAAACGAGCAGCGGGCATGGTACAACCCGGTCGGTTATGTTGTCGGGGGATGGAATAGGGTTTCCACAACCTCCTGCTGGGCTCAGGCGAGACTCTATTGGGGGATAGTCGCGGGCGGCGGAAAAATCATCGGCGCATACGAGTGCGACGACAGCAAATTCGCATGAAACGTTTGCCGATAACGAGGACTAAACATCTGATGCTGCAGCTACTTCTTCCAGACCTTATCGAGTGTCACTCCCCCCGCTATCCCCACGACTCCGAGGAATAATCCAAAGAATATCGCCACTATCCCCAGTGTTTTATTTACGAAAAAGGCGAGCAGTATCCCAACAAAACCCGCCCCCACCATAACGAACAAAGATAATAGTATTGCAATCTTGGATTTGGTCAACTTCTGCTCAGACATGAAATACATTACGCGCTAAGATCATTAACTTAAACCATGTGAGCAAAACCCTAAAAAATTCACGAAAAGCAGGGGCTAAGTTCCAATCGTGCCAAGGGACCCGGGGTCAGTCTCTCATAGTCCTATTTTATCAAAGTATGTATGCCGTCGCGTTATTATTCTATTAAAAATAATCACTACTACGGGAAAGCTTGTTCTAGCCTCTTTGGCGATGGTGCTGGTGCTGTCTGTAAGCGGCTGCCTTTGTTGCTGTGGTCCGGACACTGGATGTTTCTTTTAGGCTGGAGTTATCATATCCATTTGATGAGATACTATGTTGATGCGTGTATCTGGAGAGACTTTCTTGAGGCTCGTGAGGATAACCTGAAGCCGTTAGGGGAGTTCGCCTTCCAGTTCTTGAAGTACGCTATGACCTGCAAGCATACTGTTCTCTATTCTGAGTTGGTGTTGGAGGAGCTGAAAATAGAGTACAAAGTGCAGGAGATTGAGGGAATATTGTTTCGAGTCATTGAAGGGCATGAGATTACTGGAAAAAGTTTTGATTAGTGACCTGCAGATCGAAGAAGCTAGGGGAATTTCACATGCGCAAAATGTTCCAAGAGGTGATGCCCTCCATGCAGTGTTAGCCAGAGACAACAATGCATTACTCGTTACCCGAGACAATCACTTTGAACTATTGAAGGGTATCGTTAATTCTAGCAAGCCGGAAGAGATCATCTGAGCTTTGCCGTTATTTTCTCGAATGCCGCATCACGAGCTGCCTCATAATCCTTGCTCGCTGCTCCTTTTCCCTTGAATGCGCCTTTGCCCTTCTCGAGCTTCAATATGGCCTGCTTTAGATGATATTCCTCGACTTTGTCCCTCAGAGCGTTCCTTATGAACTCCGTACGGCTTGAGAAACCAAAGTCGTGAGACACATTATCCATCTGAGCCAACAGCCCATCTTCCAACTTCAAAGTAATCATTTTCATCGTATATCCATTATATATACGATAGATATACTATATAAATAACGATCATCTCTGTAGTTCTACCTAAACCATCAATTAAACTCAGTGTTCGAGTCTCAAGCAAAATCGTAAACTGTGATTATATGAACTATAAGTGCCTTATACTGCCTTTTCATGCCGATGGCGTGACATGAAGTTGTAGTTCAAGTCCCTTGCATACTCCTCAGATTCGGGGAATAAAACCTATGCAAGACGACCTATCAAAGGGATACGTTCAATTTCGTGTGAGCTTGTTAAAAATATCAACTTCCTTGGATAGTGTCTGGTCCCCTATTTCATTCATCTCTTCTTGTAGGTAGTCCCGGAATCTGATAAAGAGGGCTTTATACTCGCCCGAAACATGGAGGGGTATCGATTGTCTTTCCCATTTGCTGAATTGAGGGACAATTATGCCACTTTCATTAGTCACAGACGATCTCGTAGGCTGCTTTGTCAAGTAACCCGTTCGCTCATCATTTATCCAGTTTTTCATGAGGTCTGCGTACTTAGAAAGCAGAACTCCCTTTCGGACACCATTGTTCTCATAATAATCTGCTCGTCTATCGCTAATCACTACTGCCATTTCGTCCCCATCAGTTTTACCCTGCCTATCTTCGTAGCTAACCTTGAGTTTCATACCCGCATCAGGCGACAGCTTTGTCAGTTTTAGAATCACAATACCGCCTTTAGTCCCCCTCTCATCCTTTTTGGACGGGAAGAGGGTGTTAACCCTCATCACGTCACCAGTTGACTCGTTAGCTTCTGGGCTGCCGTAGACCTTTTCTATCTTGTAGCCTTTTGAGTCAAGTTTAAGAGTTAAGTTAAAGACTAAAGGAGTTACCATGTACTCAAATTCGTTATCCATCCTGGTTTTGAACTCCGCAGGGGAGTTAACACTATAGTAGTTCGAACCCCTGATTTTAGTGATATGCTCCACGAGTTCTGTATTGAAGTCAACTCCGATACCAATGAAGGTTGTGTGTACTTTCTTCTCTGAATTCATTTTCGTAAGCCCTAAAAGACTGTCCTCATTGAGCATACCCATGTTGGGTTGTGCATCTGTCAGGAATATTATCCTGTTCTCATATTCGTCTTGGTCTACACCTATGCAATCGTCGAATAATCCACTGCCCATCCGATATCCAGCCTCAAAATATGTTCCGCCACGTGGTTGAATCTCTAATACATGCCCCTTAATAGCATCCATGTCCGTGTCTTTTACTTCTCTTAGTGGTTTAGCCAAGTATGCCTGGTCATCGTAGAGGACCATTCCAAACCGGTCATCACTATTCAAATGGTCAAGCAGACTCACTACTGCCCTATTCGCAACCTCCATCTTGCTTTTATCGGCATCTGTATCACTGCTCCAATTAACATTCGTACTATGTCCAAACTGGTCGTAGTAGTACCTATTGAAGGGGGAGCTCATGGACCCGGACATATCCAATACAACTACTAAGTTGAGTTTTTTCCGCTTAAAGTCCTTTTCCTTTATCCCTGAATTTAACCCAACTGAGAGATATTGGTCATCCTTCCCTGAGATCGGGTCTTTTGATATGGCATAATCATATGATGGACAGAAAAGCTTCTCGCAGGGTTTCTTCTCACCTGTGTCAAAAAAGTATTCATAGAACAATCCCTCATAGGTTATGTCAGTTTGCAAGGGGAGATAATTGTTTTCAATGTTTCTCCTGAAATTATTTATATCCTTTGCACCCCCAGTGCTAAAACCCATATTACCTGAGCTGGCACTATTCATGTTGAATATTCCCAGCTGCCAGAATATGCCCCCAATAAGAAACAAAGGCACAATTAGCAGGAACAAAACAATCACAAGCCGCTTGATATTTTTTCTAGATGAGTATATGCCCCAAATAAACAAAATTGCAAAGGCGATGCCGCCATAGAGTAGATACGTGCCCATTGGAGTGTAAGAATAACTCCAATCATCAATCTTACCAAAAAAACCCCACAAGAATTTAAGAAGTAGTAGTGCTAGTAGTGCAATAATCGCCAAGTATTTGTTGTTTGAGAATATTTTTATCAAATTCAAGACCTAATATGTTATCACTTTGAGTGATTAAAAACCGACTTTGGCATGCCGCTGTCAGTGACTTGAACTAGACGTAGGATGCCGATGGCGGGCATCTCAGTATTGTGTTCAATTCGCAACCAGCCTTGAAAAGGCTCGCTTCCAGATATTAATGGGATTAGAAGTATATTAGAAAACTGTTCAAATTGGATAGGTCTCGAGAGTACAGGGGTACGGAACCTCCGACAAAATATGGAACATGTTCCGGGGCTTGGGGGAGGGGTGACCTACGACGTCGTAGCCAAGAGGATGCCAGATAAACGCAGGCTAAGGGCGCCGGGTGTCGGCGCATTCGATATCAGTGACTTCTGAGACTGCAACACCAAAAAGCTCCCCATCTAAACCAGTGAGATTGACCTCAACAACGGACTGCACATCCCAAGTATGCACCCTAATAAATAACAAAACCGAATAACTCCATTGATGGACACGTCATCCCCCATATCAAAGCTAAGCTGGTTGGCGAAGGCTCCAATGGCGTTCCTTTGGGGTGCGATGACATGGGGCCTGGCCGTAGCATCCCTATGGGTTCTCGAACTCCTCGGATCAGGGATAGGGCGACCGTCGGACATCCTGCTGGTCACGTCTCCGTTTCTGGCCACCATGACCCTATCTTGCCTCATCAGCCTCAACGCTGGGCGGGAGTCGCTGAGATTTCGAACGCCGCTTAAGGTCGCGGGTGTCATGCTCCTGCTTTGGGCGCTCGTATCGTTGTGCATACTCGCGTATGGGCTCCTCATGTCCCCTCTGGCCTTCGCATTGAGCGAATCACGCACAAAGAGCTATCTGGGGGTGTTGGGGACGATGGCTGGCAGTGCGCTCCTGATAAGCGTCTTCCTCCTCGCATACCCCGTGATTACGTCGTTAGTCTCAGCCATCGTCGGCTGGCTGACATACCTGTCCTCTGAGAGGAGGGTCCGCACGGCGGCCCTGCTGGTTCTGGCCGGATTGACTGTCGCCGACGCCGCATTGTTCCTCGACCACAAAGGTTGCCTTGAGTCTGACCTTGGCTGTCTCATCGAGCGGGCCATAAACGAAGATGACCCCACAGTCTGCAGGATGTCTCACTACAGCGGCTGCTACGACGCCGTGGCTGTCGCCAAGAAAAACGAGACCATATGCGAACACTACCGCACATGGGAGATGCGTTATGTGGACGAATGCATCGACAAGGTCGCTGCCGAGAAGAAGGAGATACGGCTGTGCATGCGGCCAGGGCTCGAGTGGGCGCGCAGGGACTGCTGCTTCAGCGTCCTTCAGCAGATGCCGAAGGGCATTGTGTTGGATGATGAGGAGAAGCGGATGTGCAGGATGGACAAACATACCTGCTTGTTCACAGACCTTGACTGCATGGTGAAGGAGGCCCTAAGCCATGACGACCCGCACATATGCGACGACGCATCCAACCTCAGGTGCTACATGAAAGTGGCGCAGGCGAAGAACGACCTAGGAATCTGCGAGATGATAGCCCAAAACATAGACCGACAGATAAAAGAGTTTGCAGCCCAGACGCGCCGCCAATGCAAAAGCGGCCAAGAAGCCTACTGCGAGGGGCAAATACTCGACAACGCGCAGAGCCTCCAAAGCTACATGACTCGGCAGATAGAGGAATGCAGGAGGGACACGCCTACAAGCACAACATCCAATTACCAATTGAAAAACAGATGCGTTGCGGATTCAGATTGTATCATTCGCTCGAACAACTATGGTAAGATACGGTCCTGTCGCAATGACGACCAAGAATGCTTGGAATGGGAAGGCAAAATAGAAACCGGACCGCCCGGTCACACGCCGTACCCGGAAGTAAACGATACCATCGCTTCATGCGAGGAAAACGTTTGCATCATAGCGTTAGACTGTACAAAATGCGAGGATTTGAGAAAAAGATATGGGTACTGCGAAGTCATCTGTGCCAATCCCGAAAAGTGTAAAAATGGCGATAACTGGCTTTGTGAGATTTATATGGACTGTGCCTGCACGTCGAAGGCGACTACTTCTTTCAATCAGGATTTACCTGATAAATATTGCGAACTGGGCAGTGATTGTGTTCCAGGTGGTTTGGGTTGTTCCCAAAATGGAAAATGGAAGGAGTGCGCAAATAGGGAATGGCAGGTAGAATATTTTCAGAAAATGTGTACTAGACATGGATACTACCCATGTGGTATTTACAAATCAGACCAATGCCCTCTTTGTAAATGCGTAGACCATACATGTCTTGCTTTAACTAATCAGTGATTCCGGGCAATTTATTATGCATGTCGCATCCTTGCCCATGCATCCCTATCGAACCCTTGATAGTCCATCTTTCCAAGATGGTGAGGCGGCCGAGCATTAAGTCATCCATATCTCTCGGGATACAAGTGATGTGTTCGGTTTCAAATATGGTGCTGCCGAGCATTTCATCAAATGGAACGAGGCGAGTTGGATGAAGTCGCCAATGAAATGAAAAAACAACCACTGTAGCGTCTTGAATCCGTTTCTTGTATGCCGATGGCGGGCCTCGAACAAAGTGTTCGCAAAAGCATACTTTTGTTGGACGGTAGGCAGAGACCCATGAATTTCGATGTTTCAGGCAGGTTTTAAAAATCACGGCTAGCGTACAATGTTCACCTTAGCTCGTCTTGTATCCAAATTTTCGGTCGTACTTCTTGTGGTCTAGGACTTCAAGGATTATCCCGATTAGTTGGGCTTGGTCGCCGACTATCGTGTAGATCATGCGCCAGTAGCTGTCGAGGTTGAGTTTCCACAGGTTATTGATCCCGTACTCTGTCACATACTCCTTGGGCCAGAGCCGTTTTGGAATTTTCACTCCGCAGGTCAAATCCTCGGCCAACTTGGCGATGCCTTTGTCGACCAGTTTGAGTAGATATTCTGACTCGCCGTCCCCGCAATCGGCTCTCTTGTTAAGTTTGACATACTCTTCATTGAATTTTCCAGTAAGGCTCACGTTGTTCATTAGGGTTACCTCACCTTGACGCTTTCCAGAAGCGTTTTCTTAAGTTTTTGATTGTCGGCGAATACCCATACGACTTTGCCGTCCTTGTCGATTACTACCTTGTTGGATTTCTCAAGGTAACTTAGCGTAAGCTGGAACGTCTGGTACATGACTTTCTTCGGCAGGCTCCTCCAAATCTGTGTCTTGGTCTTGTAGCCATCCGCATTCTTGATAGCATCCTCTATCATCAACACAGTATCTAACCGCGGATAATGCAATACTGGATAAGCGTTGACCATATTATCAATTATATAAGTATATATAAATACGCATTGGTGGGTTAAATATCATCTCCTAGGCGTTATGCTTAAAGAAAAAATCCGAACACAGTGTTCAAGTCACCTGAGGGGCAGATTACAGAACCCGAAATTAACAACCATAAGCAACTAAAACACGGAGAATATTTGTTCTATGCCGATGGCGTGACTTGAACACGCGGCTTCCAGATAACTCAGCGGGAATTATCGTGTAAGCTCCAAGCTTTTTGGTCTTGGGGCGCCTCATTGGCCGGCCTTTTGGGGGTCGGGGCTTATGAGTCTGGCGCTCTAACCAGTCTGAGCTACATCGGCTTTGTGAGCGAAGCGAGCAAAGACGATGCCTTGCGAGATGAAGTCTCGTTATGGCATCGGCGCCCATTTCGCGGTGAGTGTTATGTGGAGTGAGTGAGCAAGCTGATGCGCGCAAACCCGGAGGG
>JAZDMS010000002.1:0-18137 GCA_043800705.1 Candidatus Altarchaeota archaeon | reverse complement strand
CAGGGGCGAATGGGCCGGCAAGATGCCGATAACATGCACCCCGATACCGTTCACCTTCGCGAAGATAGGCTCCAAGATAATCATGGACGCCACCATCGACGAGGAATACGCGACAAACGCGAGGCTGACGGTGACGACGACAGACACATTGAACGCAATGCAAAAAGGCGGCATAGGCAGCTTCACCGTAGATGAAGCCAAAGCCTGCGTCGACAAGGCGTTCAGGAAAGCCAGGGGCGTAAGGGCGATAGTAGAGGGATAATTGCGGGGGTTTATAAACCCCCACACCCTACAATATAGGCACGATGTACAGTCACACAAAGAAGGTGGGAAGCCTCGGAAGGTACGGTCCAAGGATAGGCCGAAAGATGCGATACGAAGCATTGAAGGTAGAGATCGAATCCAAGGCCGCGAGAATCTGCCCCAAATGCAGCAAAGGAGGGCTCAAACGGGAGGGGGCGGGAATATGGAGATGCCGCACATGCTCCTACACCTTCACAGGCGGGACCCACATGCCGGTGGTCAGGAGAGTCGTCGCAGAAGAGGAGGTGCCAGCACAATGACCTATATCTGCATAGAATGCGGCGCGGAATACCAGTACGAAGACCTCATGCGCAGCAAGATGAAGTGCAACTCATGCACGGAGAAGAGATCCAACATCTGGGTCAAGAAGCGGCCCACAGAGCTGACGAAGAAGATCATAGCCAGATAAATTCTGGCTTTACCATTCTTTTTCTGATGAACGAGCTCACAGTCAGCCTCAAAGTCCCGAAAGAAGCCGCCGACGCAGTCCTCAAATCCATAAAGCCCGAGATAGACGCCGACATACACGAACGCACCGACATCAGCCTCACATACGACAAGGAACTCATCCTGCGCATAGAAGCCAAAGACCTACACGCCATGCGCGCCGCAGCCAACACATACATCAGATGGCTCGACATGTGCCTGAAACTCGCGAAATAGGGGCCAGCTTTTATAGCCCTAATTCGTATGTATTGAAGCCATGGACGTACCGAAACAGGTTCAGGACAAGCTCGCACAGTTCCAGACGCTGCAGAACCAGGTCCAGATGCTCTCCATGCAGAAGCAGCAGCTCATGCTCCAGAACACCGACCTCGACAACGCCAAAAAGGAGCTGGAATCCCTCACCCAGGGCAAAGTCTACAGGATGGTCGGCCCGATCCTCATCGAAACCGGCAAGGACGCGGGGATGAAATACGTCACAGACGAGCACGACATGGCCGACGCCAAGATCAAGGTCCTGGAGAAGCAGGAGAAGAAGCTCGTCGAAAAACTGAACGAGATGCAGGCCGAACTGAGGACGATGCTGTCGCCCCCGAAGCCCGGATAGCTTTATATCTTCCGCCAACAATACATAACCGATGCCGGAGCTGCTGGAATCTTACGGCAACGTGAAGATAATGGAGGGGGAAGTCGGCCAGATACCCTACTACATCTACCTATCCCCCGAACTCAGCGACGTCGAGAAGCGGATAATAAGCGACGCTAGGGGCCTCATCGGCAACTATAAGGAAGTCAAAACCAAACTCGACGAGATCCACAACAGCAACGGGAAGGAGGACTACCTCCGAAGCTTCATTAGGTCCAAGATAGACGAGACCAAGACGAACCCGGAAAACCTCGAATACATCGTTTCCTCAATCATAGACGACCTTTTCCTCGGCTACGGCCGCCTCGGCCCCCTCATGAGGGACGAGCTATTGGAGGAGATAATGGTCAACGGGATAAACACGCCCGTATTCGTGGTCCACCGCAAATACGGGATGTGTGTCACGAACATCCTCTTCGACCGCTACGAGGCCGTCAACGACCTCATACACTGGCTCGCTCACTACGTCGGAAGGGAGCTCAACGAGTTAAACCCCCTACTGGACGCCCATATGCCGGACGGCTCAAGGGCCAACGTAGCCATCTCACCCGCGGCCCCGTACGGGCCGGCGGTCACGATAAGGAAGTTCAAGAGGGTCCCGTACAACATGCTGGACCTCATCGAGAAGGGGAGCGCCACATACGAGCTTGCCGCGTTCCTCTGGGTCTGCGTCGAAGGATTCGGCCTCTCGCCAATCGACTTGATAATAGCCGGCGGAGCCGGCTCCGGGAAGACGACCCTGATGAACGCCATGGCCATGTTCATCCCGAAGACCGAACGGGTCATAACTGTAGAGGACACTCTGGAGCTGAACTTCGACTTCATAGACAACTGGGTGCCACTGGAGGCGTCGTCCGCGACTACAGTCGACATGACACACCACATAAGCATGCCCAACCTGCTCAAGAACTCGCTTCGTATGAGGCCCGACAGGGTCATCGTCGGAGAGGTCAGGGGCAACGAGGCCGAGACGCTCTTCGTCGCTATGGACATCGGCCTCGACGGCAGCATGGGGACCTTGCACGCCAACAACGCCCGCGAGACCACGATCCGCCTCATGGAACCCCCAATGAACGTTCCCCTAAGGATGATGCCCCTTCTGAACCTCATCGTCGTCATGAACAGGATATACGACCGCAAGAGGGGGATGATGAGGCGGATAACCCAGGTGTCTGAGGTGTCCGGAATAGAAGGCGACCTGGTCCAGCTCGGGGAAATATACACCTACGACATAGCCAACGACATCATAAAGAGGACCGAATACCCCATCCTGCTCACAGAGAAGATCGCCCGCGAGTGCGGCATCACAAAGAAGAGGCTCACGACGGAGCTCCTGATCAGGGAGAAGGTACTCCAATACATGATGGCAAAAGGCATCAGGGAGAACTCGAAGGTCATTAAGTTCTTCCAGAGGTACCACAGCGACCCGAAACTCATCCTGTCGGAGCTGAAGGCCTCCAACCAGTTCAACATACAGCCCACCGAATAAGATCATCAAAATCGTTTCATGCGATTTTGATATTATATCTCGTATTCAGCGGTTATGGCAGTCTATATCTCGTATTCAGCGGTTATAGCATTCACCCCCTAGGTAAACTCAGGGACCTTCTCTGAATCCAAGATAGGTCAGGTCTTCGACTCGCAGACAGCCCGTATCCCGGCGTCTGCTATCCTTCCGCAGACGGCCTTGCCGCCAGATTTTACCGCTACTTTATAGAGGCACTCATCCTTCGCCCCGTCTTGGCTTATCTTCTCGCAACCCGCAGGATTGCCTGAGCGGACGGCCTGATCCCGCCAGCATATGTTCCTGAGCCTCTCGTCCGCCGACTTCGTGCAGTCGGCAACAGACCCCTCAGACGCCTCCTCCCTCGTCTGGACGACCTTGGAGGCCAATGTAGTGGTCGACGTCTGCTGACCCGCCGTGACGGAAGTTGAGGTCATCTGGCCGTCGTCCGGGCTGATGCAACCCAACATGAGCGCCGCCACCAGGACCGCGAAGAACCGCCTCATCGTATAAACCTTGGATTGGAAGGATTAAAATGCCTTAGCATGACAGCGATATCGCCCTGTCCATCTGGCTCAGGCACTCGTCCACGGTGATCGGATTATGGAAAGATTTGCACATGCTACCGTTCTTTAGGGATACGGCCACGCACATCAGGCAGTTGTCGTGCATGACTATGAGGCCCACGTCGTTGCCGGGTATCCTGTCGCATATGAGGGTGTCGTTGAGCTTCCGCCCTATGAGGGAATAGCAGTTGTATCGCCTGTTCGAGACGCTTAGGCTGTCGCAGAAAGAGACGTTCCCGCGCGAGGAGGCCAGGGAAAGATAGCAGGCGTCGCGGCCGTCGACGTCCTTCTTGTTGTCGCAGAGCCCTTCCCTGTCGAATGAGAGCATATAATAGCCCCCCAGGAACAATACACCTACTATCGACAGGGCCAAAAAAGCGACAACCCACCGCATGAAGCGGAAACGCTCTAATATGTGTATAGGCTCGCTCTCCTCCTCGATGAACGTATGATAGCCGGGAACGTGGGTGACGTCCTGTGCGAGGGCTTTTTTCGTGGCCTCCAGGCCGACGAAGTCGATGAAGACGGTCTTGATAACGTTGTTGAGGAGTATCTTCAGCTGGTATTCGTTCAGCTTGTCCTCCTTGATGCCTAACTTTTTGATCTCCTTGTTCACGAGCTCCGGCCCCTTCGGGCCGGCGTACAGAAGGAATGCCTTCTTCCGTAGGTCCTCCAGTTTGGGATTGGGCACCTTATCTTAATTGCGAGGGAGCTTATATTTTACGGGTTTAATACTTTACGCCGATGAAGGGTCAGGCCGCGGTAGAATGGATAGTGATACTCTCAGTCGCCATACTGATCCTGGCGGTCATGCTGTCCATGAACGAGGACAATATGCGGTTCTTCAATGACAACATCAAGGTCGGCAAGGCCAAGGCCGCCCTCAACGACCTGAAGCAGGCATGCGACTTCGTCTACAGCCAGGGAAGGGACGCCAGGACAAGGGTGTACGTCGCGGTGCCGGATTCGACCAACATCAGCATATCCACCATGCAGGCCGGCGGGGGCCGGATCCAGGCGGTCGCCATGGTCAGCGGCAAACAGGAGATCTTCGACGTCTACACCGACGCCAACCTCACAGGCAGCGTTCCGCAGGTCTCCGGGGGCTACTGTGTCGACGTCGAATATTCCGGGCTGGGGGTCGAGCTCGGCAGGGCGGACGGGTCGTGTTGAAGATGACTAGGGGACAGGTGACTGTGGAGTTCATGTTAAGCCTCTCTCTCGCTACCCTGATCTTTCTGGTGTCGATAAACTTCATAGCCCAGGGGCAGCGTAGCGCGGCGCAGAGCCTGTGGTCCATCGACGCCCAGAACCGGGCGCAGGAGATATCCGACAACTACAACAGCGTCTATCTAGCAGGAAGCGGCTCGAGGCTCAACATGACGCTCCCCGTAAGGCTCGTCGGGGGGGTCAACTATACCGTGACCGTGGACAGCAGGCTCGTCACGGTGAAAGTGCCCGCATACGGGGCGGAGTTCGAGCGGAAGTTCATCAACGGCCAAGTCGCGGGCTCGAAGCCCCCCTTCCCCATTTACACCGGCGGGATCGTGACGCTCACAAACGACAACGGCACCGTGAGAGCCGTATCTTTCGCAACCTCCACGACGACCACGTCGACGACGAGCACCACGACGACACTCCCCCCGACAACATGCGACGGCTATTGCAGGGGCATCCAGGAGTATTCGGGGGGAACATGCAGGCAGAATCCAAGCAAATGCCCCCAAAACGGTGAAGTCCACGAGGCGGGGGGAGACGGACATTGCGCAACAGGAAAAAACACAGACACATGCTGCTGCCTCACTACAACGACCACGACGACGTCAACTTCGACCACGACAACAATCGTACAGGGAGTAATGGCACGGGTGTCCCCGCAGTCTTGCAATGCCGCGATCCAGGAGGCAACTGCCGGTTCCTTCCCCGACCAGTGTGAGGGCCTTTATCCCGGAGCCTGCCCAGGAGACCGCGTCACATGCGACGACAACCAGCTTGAAGCCCATAGGGCAGACGCCGGCGAGTACTGCGGCGTCATGTTGACGTATAGGAACACGAGCGTTGCGGACTGCAATACGATAAAGGCAGTCACCATATGCTTCGAATGGTGGAGCATGTCCAGGACCCCGTCTGACTGCCACGTCGGCGTCTCGAAGGACGGCGCAGCATGGGAGCCTGCGGACATCGTCTGCCACGCTGCCGCCAATCCCGGGCTCACATGCGTGGATGTCACAGCCTCCGCCGGATGGAGCTGCTCCGACTTCTTCGGAGCGTCGGCGGACGGCGCATACGCCAGACAGTATGCCAAACACGACCAGAACAACAAACAATGCCGCATCGACATCCTATACTACGACGTCACATACGTCTGAGGAAAAAAATGAGCAAAAAAACGCGCGGGAGGGGGGCGGTGTTCACTATGGACCTCATCGCGGCACTGTTCATATTCCTCGTGATCATAGTCAGCATGATGTGGCTGTGGGGCACCGCATACGCCAGGATGGACGCATACAGGGACTCGTCATCCAGGCAAAGCAGGCTCCTGGACATCTCCTCCGCGCTCGTAAAAACCCCCGGAAACCCGGCGGACTGGCAAAACGGCCAAGTCACCCCAGACAGGGTCTATGCGCTCGGCCTCGCATCCGCGGAGAACGTCCTGTCCGAGGAGAAGCTGACGGCCCTGGAATCCGCAAACTACCAGAGCCTGAGGGAGATCATGGGCCTCGGGAGCGAGAATTTCAGCATAACGGTCAGCCGGGACTACGGCGGCACCCCGGAGGTCCTCTACTCCAAGGGCGCCGTCCTGGACGCATCCGAGCGCAGGATAGTGAGGAGATATGCCCTGATGAACGGGACAAGGGTCGAGTTGAAGCTGGAGGCATACTACGAGAAAAGATGAAAAAGGGATTCGTACTCACGATTGATGCCATGCTGGCGCTCATAGCCGCAACCGTCTTCATCGCCGTGATAATGTACTACCTCAACGCGCCCAGGCTGGAGACGGAAGAATACCTCTACCTGGCAGGGGGGGACTTCCTGGCAGTCTCAGACGTTGACGGCAGCATATTGACGGCCCTGGAAGGCGACGGCTCGCCGCTGGCGGACTCCATCGCATACCTGCCGGACAACATCTGCGTCAACATCACCGTCGACGACGCGCTCGGAGGCAGGGTCTTCGGCGCGGAAACAGGCTGCGGGGCGCCGGACAGGTACGTCGTCTCCAGGAGGACCATAGTCAACAACACGAGGATCTACGTGGCCTCGGCGAGGGTGTGGTACAGATGAAAGGATACCTGTTCACCACCCTAACGGTCCTGATGTTCCTGTCGCTCTTCATGATGACATACTATTTCTCCGGGAAGTCCGTCTCGATCGCTAGATCCGACATCAAGGCCGCGAAGACGGCGACCATGTTCGACGACGCCGCAGGCGACGTCGCAGGGATCCAGGACCTCAAGGCATCGGTCGAAAAAACGGGGGGGCAGACGAAGGTCTCCTTCTTCGACAGGGTCCCCGCGGCATGGGACATCCCGGCAGCGGCCGCGGGATACGCTAAATTCGTCAACTCCACCTATTCCGCCGAATCCGGCTCCCAGCTTGCGCTGGACTGCGGCAACCTAACCGACCCGTCTGCCGAGCTCGGACACCCAGTCTACCCGCTGAACTACTCGTGGGGGTGGGGCAACTCCAGCAAGAGGACTCTGTGGTTTCGGAACATGAGCACAGGCTACGGGCTTGCGGAATTCAACCTCATCCTCGGCTTCGGCGACGATTCGATAAGCGACTTCATCTGGCTCGAAGCCGAGGACTTCCTCGCCGACGGAGGCACGGCGACGGACGAAGCCGACGCCTCGGAGGGGACATACATGTCTGACTTCAGCCTCCTTCAAAGGGTGGTCGACGTGCCGCTACCCCTCAACTACACCCTTTGGGTCCGCGTCTACAACGACAACGCAAGCAAGAACTTCACCGTCGAGATAGGGGGCGTAAACTCCACCCGCTTTGACCTCAGGGACTGGGAGGCGACAGGACCCTACTACAGGTGGTTCAACGACACCCTTGTCGTGTTCAACATGACCGCAGGCCAAAAGACCGTCAAAATCATACCCGACCCGTCCTCCGGCACCGAATCCGTAGACGTCGTGCTTCTGAGCACAAGGTACCTGGACCCGCCCAACGAGCCGCCGATCTCACCACCCCCAGACCCCTTCGAGATGCAGAACACGAGCAGCGGCGGCCTCGCCCTCGGCATACGGGCCGAGTTCGCGAACGCAAACTACACATTCACCACATCGAAGGCGAGCGTGTCCGCCAGAACGGGATGGAACATCACCTTCGACGACGGAGACTGGATCAGGATAGTCTTCGGGCAAGAGCCGACCCCCGGCAGCATGCTCCTTGAGATCAACAACGAAACCAATTCCAGCAGAGGCACAGTGAACGCCACTGCAACGTTTCCTTTCGATGCCGAACCCGTGTATGCCGGCTCAGGCTGCTCGCTCCGCAAGGACGACCCCATCATGAGGACAAGCGAGTTGTGGCTCGCCAGAGGATAGGAAATACCGCGCCGGATTATATATAACGGGCGGCTAATTGTATTCTTGTATGGTTGAGATCAGGACGCAGGCCGACACGCTCTTGGATGCCATAAAATACGACCAGGATACGGACCTGACCCAGGCCGCCAAGGACGCGGGCGTCGACCTGAAGGCCGCCGACGGCTGGATCAGGAGGCTGGACGGCATCCTTGAAGTGAACTATTCCCTGAATGTCCTAAAGAAGCCGACCGTCAAGAGGCGGCCCCTGAAGAAGCTGCACAGGGCCAGCATATGCCTCGACATAGGCGGAAAACAGCTCGAAAAATACTCGATAAAGGTCAACGGCGTCCCGGCGGAGATAGGCATCCACGACGTGAAAGGCGACATCATGCGCACATATTGCATAACCCTGCCCGTCCTCGGGCAGGCGACCGCCACGCTCCTATCCGCAGTCATCAAGGATCTCGCAGGCAAGATCTCGACGAGGACCGAGGAGGTCTCCGACCCCCACAAGGTCGAGGAGATGAAGAAGAAGTTCAAGGAAGACGCAAGGAAGAAGATACTCGCCGAGATGCCGGTCACCGAAGACCAGGCCGACATACTCTCCGGCCTCGCCCTCCACAGGATATACGGCCTCGGGGACCTGGAACTGATGCTCGGAGACGACCTCATAGAGGAGATATGCATCAACTCCGGCGGTTCGCCTATCATCATCTACCACAGGAGATACGGGTGGCTGAAGACGAACATCGTCATCCAGAGCGAAGACGACGTCTTCGACTACGCAGCCCAGATAGGCAGGAGGATAGGCAAGGACATCACCAACCTCAACCCCCTCATGGACGCGAGGCTCATAACAGGGGACAGGGTCATGGCTTCCATGTTCCCGATATCGTCGCAGGGCAACACCATAACCATCAGGAAGTTCGCGAGGGAGCCGTGGACCATAGTCGACTTCATGGGCCTCACACACCACACCATATCCACCGAGATCGGGGCGTTCATGTGGCTGTGCATCCAATACGAGCTTTCCGTCCTGGTCGCAGGCGGAACAGCCTCCGGGAAGACGAGCATGCTAAACAGCCTCTGCGCCTTTATACCGCCGGGTCAGAGGGTCATAAGCATCGAAGACACTAGGGAGATACAGCTGCCGCCCCACCTGAAACTCAACTGGATACAGCTGACGACCAGGAATCCCAACGCCGACAACCTGGGGGGGGTCAGCATGCTAGATCTCATCATATCCTCCCTCAGGATGAGGCCCGACAG
This sequence comes from Candidatus Altarchaeota archaeon, assembly GCA_043800705.1. Lineage (GTDB taxonomy): Archaea > Altiarchaeota > Altiarchaeia > IMC4 > SCGC-AAA252-I15 > JAHIYG01. The sequence continues at coordinate 8,870 of JAZDMS010000002.1, read as the reverse complement.
GGTCATCGTAGGCGAGATAAGGGACCGAAGCGAGGCCGAGGTCCTGTTCGAGGCGATGCACACCGGACACTCCGTATACTCGACCATGCACGCCGATACCTGCCAGCAGGTGCGCCGCCGCGTCACCGAACCCCCCATCCACATACCCGAAGCCGAGCTCGAATCCCTCCAGGTGATAATGACCCAGTACAGGGACAGGCTCCACGGCATCAGAAGGACCTTCGAGGTCGCGGAGATACTGCCCGGTACGACCGAGCGGCGCCTCGAGCTGAAATACCTCTACAGGTGGAGGGTGAAGACGGACTCCTTCGAAGACATAGATAGGAGCACCAGGGTCTTCAACGACCTCAACCTCTACACAGGGATGAGCGTCAAGGAGATAGAGGAGGACATGAGGCAGAAGAAGCAGATACTCGACTGGCTCGTAGGCAACAAGATAAACAAAATAGACGACATCGGCATGGTCATGAACACCTACTACACCGCCAAAGACGACCTCCTGGCGACGGTGAACAAGAAAAAAGGCATGGAGGGGATCTGAATGCGCGTCATAGCCATGGTCATCCCCCAACGAACGGGCAAAAGGCTGGCGCAGACCTTCCAAAAACAGGGCGAATACCTGACCGAATTCGTCCCCGAGCTCAAAAGCGACGTCGTCATGGCCAACATCGACATGTCAGCCGAAGAATACGTCATAACATCCATATTCTCAGCAATCACCCTCGGCATGCTCCTGTTCGCATTCACATACGTCCCCCTCGCAGCCCTCGAACTCGCCCCAGGCCAGGAATTCCAATTGGCGGCAATACCCGCAGCAATCATCCTCATCCTCGACTTCTTCATACTTCTCAGGTATCCCAGGATCCTCGCCCTCAAAAGGGCGGAACTCGTGGACAAAGACCTCATATACGCACTCAAGGACCTGCTACTTAACATAAGCGCGGGACTATCGCTCTTCGACAGCATCAAAAGGGTCTCGGAATCAGACCACGGCCTCGTATCCAGGGACCTCAGGCAGGTGATCGAGGAAACTAACCAGGGCGCCCCCCTCGACGAAGCCCTCGAAACCCTCGCCCTCAGGACCTCCAGCGACTACATGAGAAACGCCATATGGCAGATCGTCAACGCCGTAAAGTCAGGCACCAGCATCAAAGAGGCCCTCTCCGGCCTCATCCAGGCCCTCATAAGGGATCAGAAGATGAAAATCCAAAACTACATACAGGAGCTGAACGTCCTGAGCATGGTATACATGCTGTTCGCGGTCGCAATCCCCACCATCATAACCACGGTGCTTGTCGTCCTGACGTCGCTCATGGGAACCGGCATAAACGAGACCAGCTACACATTCGTCTTAGCGATATGCATAAGCATACAGATAGGGCTTGTAGGCCTGATAAAAAGCAGAAGACCCCTCATCTACTCGGCATAGAAAAAATTCAACCGGTCGGCTTGCCCATGAGGTTCGGAGACCGCGGCACATGCCCGTAACCCCTGTCGTTGACCCTGTAGGAGTCGGGATTAATGCCGAGTATCCCCACCAGCTCCGCCCTCGCCATGAGGAACCTGCTATGGCCGAGGAACACGCAAAGATAGTCCTGCGTAAGCCCCGTCATAAGCTTCTCCTTCTGTTCGTCGGACATAGAATCTATGTTGACTATGCCCAGCTTCTTCAGCTCGTTGACTAATATGAGCCCCCCCGACTTGCCGGACCACTTGACCATAAACGTCAAGAGGTCGGAACCCAGCTTTGACATGGTATCACTTGTACATTACCTTAATGCCAGAAGAGGAGATGTCGTAGTCGACGAAGTTCCTCATGTGATTCGAGCCGCGTATCTTGTGGACCTTGATCTGGCGGCCCCACTCCTCCCTCACCCTAAGGAGGGTGACGGAGTCCGCGAGGAAGTCCTCCATCCCGAACCTGCTCGTGTCGTTGGATGACAGGGCGATCTCGGTCGTGAACACGACGGTGATGCCCATCTGCTTCAGCGACATCATGAACCTGAACAGCTCCGCCCTAAAGACGTGCTCGTCGTGGTAGGCTATCGCTATCGGGACTATGCTGTCGAGGCCGAGACGGGCTACGTCGCTGTAGTTTAGCCTGATGAACTCAAGGAGGTTGTCAAGGCGCAGCGGGCTCTCGTTCGAGTCGATCTCGTCGCTGGTCTGGACCGCATTCAGCCTCAGGCTCGACATGTCGTAGATCATCAGCTTCTCGTCATCGACGGCACCGACGTCCATGCCCACAGCCTTCGAATCCCTTATGATGTTGTCCTTCATCTCCTCGAGGGTGATGTAGACCCCCCTCTGGCCGAACTGCTGGACGCCGTTGTACAGGTAGGACATGGTGAAAAGGGTCTTCCCCGAGCCGCTGCAGCCGCATATGAGGTTGACGCTATGCGGTACGAAGCCGCCGCCAAGAAGGTTATCATATCCGCTGATCCCCGTCTTTATCCGCTCTTCCATAAAAGCCCCAGATACATATTGACCGTGCTTAATAATAATGTGATAGGGTAATACATAAAGGCATGGATAGGGCTTTCTACGTCACATCCCGGTTCTTTCCGAAGACCATCAGGGAAAAGGTCTCCGCCCTGCTCCTTTCCTGCGGCAGCGCCATGTCCGCCGACTACTGGCTCGGGCGCGCCTTCGTCATCAGCGCAGTGGTGCTCCCAGTCTCGGCGGCCGCCCTCTTCTTCACAGTCCAGAACTTCATCGCCACGATGCTCGTCCTCTTGGTCGCCATCCTCATCTTCCACGTCGCGACATACCTCACGCTATTCTTCAGGGCCGAAAGCAGGGGACGGGCGGTCGAGAAGGTCCTCCCCAACTTCCTGCAACTTGTCGCAGCCAACCTCAACTCCGGCATGACACCCTTCCAGGCGGTCAATGAGAGCTCAAGGCCTGAATTCGGGATACTCAAGTACGAGATAGACAGGGCCGTCGCCCTGTCCCTCAGCACGATGCAATTCAACGAAGCCCTGAGGGACATGACGACGAGGGTCAGGTCCCAGGCCTTCAAAAACGCCATAGAACTCTTCATAGAGGGGATGAGGACCTGAGGCCCCCTCGCCACGCTCCTTTCCGACATGGCGAAGGACATCATGGAGGACATGGACCTCAGGAGGGAGATCATCACCCGCAGCAAAAGCTACGTCCTGTTCATCACCTTCATCGTGGTCGTCGGGGCGCCGCTCCTTTCCGCGGTCTCGATCCATTTCATAAAGACCATAAGGACCATCACGGAGGAGTTATTGACCGATATGCCCGAAGTCGAGAACGTCGGAGGAATAACATTCGGAAGGCTCACACTCACACCGGAATTCCTGGAGTCAATATCGTTCTGGAACATGAGCATCACGGTACTCATAGCAAGCTGGCTCATCGCGATAATAAGGCACGGCAAAGACAAGTATCTCGTGCAATACCTCATGCTCCTGATGCCGCTGACCCTCCTCATGTTCTACGCATTCGACTACGTGATCGGATTGTTGCTCTAAGGTGGCAAAAAGCAGGCGAAAAACCGGGAAGAAAAAGAGAATGCGCGGATGGCACGTCCTGGCCGTGATACTGGCGGCAAGCCTCATCCTCTACACCAACCGCATCGGTGACGCCTTCGGCGGATTCCACGGCGCCACGAACGAGGCGTTCTACGCGGAACTGGGCAGGTCGATCGCGAAAAACCCGCTCTCCTACCCGCACCTTGAAAGCGGCATAATCGACAACAACATACCCCCCCTCACCGCCTACCTGCTCGGATTCTCCTTCATGGCATTCGGCGAAAGCGAAGCCTCGGCGAGGATCGTGCCCATAATCTTCAGCCTCGCATCAACGGCGCTCATCTACACGATCGGACGCAGGATATACGACAAGCGGACCGGCCTCGCGGCCGCAGCCATCCTCGCGTTCACCCCCATGAACGTGATAGTCGGCAGAAACGTCCAGACCGACCCCTTATTCATGGCCCTCGGGCTCGCGGGAGTATACCTCTACCTCGCAGGCGGATTCATGGCGACGGGACTCATCCTCGGGGCAGCATTCACAGCGAAACAGCCGGCCGTCCTCTTCCTAATCGGATTAGCCGCATTGGAGCTCATGAAAGGGAGATGGCGGAACGTATTGACGCTCTCCCTGGGGTTCGCGCTGGCGAGCTCGCCCTACGCGGCCTACAACATCCTCCAAAACGGCGACAGATTCATCGGCGGACAGGCCAGCAGGATAATGCTACCGGTCTCGGAGGAAGGAGGAGGCCTCAAAGACCCGCAGATCCTCCTGAACGAGGCGTTCTGGGGCCTCTCACCGCTCATCGCGGCGGTTTTTACCTTAGGGATGCTCTATGCGGCATACAGGAGGAGGAAAGAGGACACCCTACCCATAGCATTCTGCGCCCTATTCATCGCCTTCTTCCTCGCATACAACAAACACAGCTACTACCTCCTCCCCCTCGCGCCCTTCGCAGCGCTCATATCAGCAAGGCTCCTATCGAACATCAAAAAGGAAAAGCTCTTCGCGGCGGCGGCCGCGCTACTGGCCATATCCGGCGCATTCTACAGCGTCCTCATGCTCTGCGGAAACAAATACGGATACGACGAATACAGGCGGCTGCCTCAGCTATACGACAGCGGCGCGAAGCCCGTGATACTCATAGACGAACTCATCGCAGGCAACTACATAGACGGACTCAGGTACTACAACCCCGCCGCGGAGATAGTCAACATCGACAGGATCGACGCATCGGTGGGGGAAACGCTCCCCGTCGACTACAACAGGACCGTATACGTCCTGCTGCACCGCTCCGAGATCAAAATCGAAAAACTGCCGAAGGCAGAACAGGACAGGCTTCTCAAATCCGCCTCACTGACGGACAGGTATTCGCTCGTCCTATTCGGCATCGCCATATACGAGATTCCCCTGAATCCCCACTTCTTCACAAACAGGCCGATACACGTGAGCATCGCACCGCCGATCACGACATTCGGCATCATAAGGGTTGCGCAGACCCCGGAACTATACCTCATAAGGATAGCCCCCGGCGAGAGGCTGACAAAGTCCGAATACGGCAGTTTCACGATGGTAAGGGCCTGATGAGCCGTTTATAATCAGCCAGGGAAATACATAACATAAACTCTCTAGGTGATATGATGGTTGAACGCGTCCCCACAGGCATACCCGGACTTGACGACTTGTTAGGCGGCGGATTCGTGAAAAGAAGGCACGTCATAATCTGCGGCGGCCCAGGAAGCGGAAAGACTACGCTCCTGTACGAATTCCTCTACCGCGGAGCGGCGCAATACAACGACAAAGGGCTCTTCATATCCCTCGAACAAAGCCCCGAAAGGGTCGTGAAAGGCGCCAAGGCGCTATTCGGATCATGGGACTGGGAAAAATACCTCAGCACACACATCGCAGTCACGAGGGTGAAGATCGACGACTTCAACCACCTGCAGGACATAATAGGCAACTACGTCGAAGAACACGGAGTCAAAAGGGTCGTCCTCGACAGCCTGACGCTCCTGCGCCTGTACTTCAGGGGCGACGACGCATACCGCAACAACCTTTACGAACTCCTCACATACCTCGGAGACCTCGACTGCACGACGCTGCTGGCGCTCGAAAAATCCGCGAACAAGCGGTCGGACGCCAAATTCGACATGGAGGAGTTCGTCGCCGACGGCGTGATAAACATGTACCTCATACCAAAGGAGAGGGACAGACTGAGGGTCCTCGAGATAATCAAGATGCGAGACACCAACCACTCGACGAGACTGTGCCCGTTCAAGATAACCTCCGACGGGATGATGATCTCGCCAGATGCGCAAATGTTCGGCGACGTCGAATAACGAAACATGGAGCCCGGGGCCAGTATATATGCCGTCATGCTTGCCGCCGCCACAGCCCACCTGAGCAGGGTGAACCCGAAGCTGACCAAGGCCGCCCTCGACTGGAACACTAAAACGCTCGATTCCGAAGGCGTAAAATACGCCGTTGAGAACGGGACCCTGAGGATAACCGACGCAGAGGAGAAGCACCGACCCATAATATACTACACCCTCATGTCCGTCGCCGAAGCATTCGAAAACCAATACGGCGTCAACGAGACCTGGACCCCCCTCAAACAGACGATACTGAAGGTGATGCAAGGCTGCCGCGACCAGATAAGGGACATGGCCCTCGAAGTCCCCATAGCCAGATACAACCTCCAATACGCCATACTGGACGACCTCTTCGGCTTCAACACCACCGAATTTCGCATGAGAAAAATAGACCCAAACACCGTCACCGTCACCAGCCAAAAAGTCTCCTTCAAAAAAGCCGACGGCCAGGAGGAGATACCTTACCCCGCCATAGCCACAGTAGACAGGGAAATATACATCGGCTACTCCCCAGAAAGCATAAGAGGCGAATCCAGGGCCATAGACTACCAGATAAAGGCCTCCGGGATGTCCTGCATCATCATCGTCGCGAAGAAGGAGACAATGCGCGACTTCATGCGCGTCGTCTCCGTCATGCGCGGCGAATACAGGAGGCTCAACCCCATCGAAACCCGCATCCTCATATCCCTATACAACAGCACAGACAAGAGAGAAATCGCGAAATCCCTCAACATCGCCCAATCAGACGCGGAAAAAGCCCTAAACAGGATAATACTGATCGGCTACGCAGACCAGAAAGGCCACCTCACAGCATACGGAATAAACACAGCCATCGAAGCGATAAAGGCCGCCAAACAGGCCCCATAAAAGCCTTAAAATATCCCCAATCCAATAGCTGAAACATGAAAGCCGACCTCAGAAAAAGCATCGTAGTGAACTTCAAAACCTACCAGGAAGCGACAGGAAGGAACGCCGTCAAACTCGCACACGCCTGCGACGACATAGCCAAAGAGACCGGAGCCAACATCATCGTCGCAGTACAGGCCGCAGACGTCAGAATCGTCCACGAAGGAGTAAACATACCCGTATTCTGCCAACACATAGACCCCGTCAAATACGGCAGCGCAACCGGATGGATACTCCCCGAAGCCGTAGTCGAAGCCGGAGCATCAGGGACTTTAATAAACCACTCAGAAAGAAAGCTGACAATCGACGAAATCGGACCGAGAATAATCCGAGCCAAAGAAACCGGCCTCGCGACCATAATATGCTCTGGGATGAAAACCAACGAGGAGACGATAACCGAATCGACGAAGATCGCCATGCTCGGCCCCGACTACATCGCAGCCGAACCGCCGGAACTCATAGGCGGAGACGTCTCCGTGACTACACGGCCCGAACTGATAACGGCCGTAGTGGACGCCGTGAAAAAAGCCAATCCCTCCGTCGGAGTATTGACCGGGGCCGGCGTGAAGACCGGAGCCCACGTCAAAGACGCGCTGAAGCTCGGCACGGACGGAGTATTACTCGCCTCGGGCGTGACCAAGGCGAAGGACCCGAGGGCCGCCCTCATGGACCTCGTGAAAGGGGTATTATAAACACGAAACCAAAATACAACATCATGAAAGTCTTCGCAAAGATAGCAGTATACGGATTCGTCGCATGGCTGATACCGTTCCTCCTGTCGATTCCCTTCTTCTCCGCAGAAGGGAGGCTGATCGTCGACGAACACCTGTTCAAGTCGATAATGATCATCGTCGGAAGCCTGAGCGCAGGCCTCCTGCTGATAGACATCTTCAAAGACGTGAAAAAGGAACAGATACAGGAAGGCTTCACCATCGGCGTCATCTGGTTCGTCATGAACATACTCCTGGACGTCATCGTCCTCTTGCCCATGTCGGGGATGGCCTTCGGACAATACTACGCCGAGATCGGGATGAGATACCTCGCCATGCCCATAATGAGCCTTACCATGGGCGCCGCGATACAAGTGTCTAAAAAGGCCTAAAGCAGACAGGCCAACCGCTGAATGCCGCCATTGGCCACATGCGTATAAACCTGCGTCGTCCTCACGTCAGCATGACCCAGGAGCCTCTGAATATACCTGATGCCCGCCCCCGCCTCCAAGAGGTGCGTCGCGAAACTATGCCTAAGAGAATGAGCAGAGACTTCGCGGCCTATCCCGGCCTTCTCCGCCGCCTTCACGACTATCAACTCAATAGTCCTAGGACAGTACTTCACACCCCTACCGGATAGTAAGACTGGGCCGACCCTGTGTAGGCCGCACTCCCACATCGTCCTCGCAACCCGCCCATGAAGGAAAACGACCCTGTCCCGGCCGCCCTTACAGGACTTCAAATGAATCAGGCCCCTCTCGAAGTCGACATCCTCCCACCTCAGATTCCTAGCCTCGCCTAACCGGAGGCCGCCATAGTACAACAACATGAGGATGAGCCTATGCTTTATGTTATCAGTCGCCTTGAACAATTCCTGAACCTCCGACCTGTTGAGGACGACGGGAAGTTTACCCGGCCTCTTCGCCAAAGGAATATCCTGGCTGAACCCGTCTTTTTCAACCCTATTATGGTAGAACCTCAACGCGAAATAGGCCGTCCTCAGCGTGGAACCGCTCTTTTCGGCGTTGGATAGGAGGAATTCCCTCGCACCTAGGCCGGAGCCGAGGTATCTGCCCACGAAACTCCCATACGTCTTCCTTGTCTGCTGCGAATACCCTCTCAGCTTCAACTCATCATCTAAAGACGCCAACGCACAAGCCGAATCCATAAAGAATAATCGGAAGGCCACCCCTAAAAAACAGACCATAGAGCACCGGAAAAATAACAGCCAAAAGTGCGTTTAACCCACCCAAAAAGATGATTAAACGCATAAAGTGCGTTTAACCGTTGTTAAACTCAATTCCGCCCAAGCTATTCTTCTATTAAATGTGCAGGTTAAGTTTTCTTTTTCCGTTTTCTTGGCGCGGGTTTGACGTCTGGC
>JAZDMS010000042.1:0-20030 GCA_043800705.1 Candidatus Altarchaeota archaeon | reverse complement strand
GCATTGGACTTCATCGTCGCGTTCATGTTCAGCGCCCTCGCCTGCGAGATGGCGGGAGTAAATCTGGCCATGGCCCTGTTGCCTGCGGTCTTCTATGCCGCAGTCCAGCTCGGCAGGCAGTGCGTGAACAGCAGCGTCGTCAAGGCCTTCCAAGGCAGGGAGGACAACCTCGACCAGAGGCTTCAGACCGCGATGGAATACCAGGGGACGAAGAACATCATAGTCGAAGACCTGATGTCCGACGTCACCAAGCGGATGGACGCCGTAGAGACGTCCACTTTCCTGAACTCGAAGGAGCTGTCAAGGAGGATAATGACCATCGTCGTCCTGTCGTTCATCCTCTTGACGGTCACCGTCCTGAACCTGCGCTCCGTGGCGTTCGACTCCCTCAACTACCTCATGGACACCGCCAACCTCAGGGATGGCGTCAAGGATCTGGCGGGGATGGCGGGCACCGGGTTTGAGGTCGTGACAGGCGACCGGTGGGAGGCCAGCAACTTCTCGACAGACAAGAGCCAGGACAAGCTGGGCGCAAAACCCGGCGGGACCAATCCGGGAGTCAGCCAGGGGCCGGTTCCGGGCAAGGGCAGCGGCACCGGCGACACGGCGAAGAAGAACATCTACGGCGACGCGAAGTCGGCGAACATCGCAGGCCAGGACGTCGACTTCAAGCTGCATCCGGAATACGGGGGGGACATCGAGATAAGGGAGACCGGGACCCAGAAGCAGGTCCGCGCACCCTCGACCGAGGAGGTGCTGTCCGTGGACGAATGCCAGGACTGCACCGTCGGCCCCGAACACGAGGAGATGGTCAGGAAATACTTCGAGAAAATCCTGCCGGCAGGCTAACTTTAATACATAAACGGATTATTAAGTGGTATCTATGGCAAGCGAAAACACCGGGGGCAGGAGCCTGTGGGACAGCGTGGACGAGAGGCCAGGAAGCAGCCCGACGAGGGCGGAACGGGACGTGGAGTCCGTCGACCTGAGGAAGGTCTACGGCCAGATGAAGAACACGTATGCGGACGTACGCCGCGAAGTCGCGCGCGTGATCATAGGCCAGGACGACGTCCTTGAACAGCTCCTGGTCGCCATTTTCACCGACAGCCACGCGCTGCTGGAAGGATTCCCCGGCCTCGGAAAGACCATGATGGTCAGGACGATGGCGAGCATCATGGACCTGAAGTTCAGGAGGATCCAGTGCACTCCGGACCTCATGCCCTCCGACGTCACGGGAACGTACATCGTGGAAGAGGACGTCGGCGGCAAGAAGAGGTTCCGCTTCGAAGAAGGCCCCGTGTTCACCAACATACTCCTCGCGGACGAGATAAACAGGGCTACGCCCAAGTCGCAGTCGTCGCTGCTGGAGGCCATGCAGGAGAGGCAGGTCACCATGGGGACCACGACGCACAAGCTCGAGCGGCCTTTTTTCGTCCTCGCGACACAGAACCCGATTGAGATGGAGGGAACGTATCCCCTGCCTGAGGCGCAGGTGGACAGGTTCCTGCTGAAGATAATGGTCGGCTACCCCAGCCTCAAGGAGGAGGACAGGATAGTCGAGATGTACTCCAGCGAATTCACACCCACGGTAAACAAGGTGCTCCGACGCGAGCACGTCCTGGCCATCCAGGACCTGACCAAGAAGATGCCCATATCCGCGGATGTCAGGGACTACGCCCTCAGGGTCGTCGCCGCATCGAGGCCGCACGCGAAGAACACCGCCTCGCAGTTTTTGGACTACGGGGCATCGCCCAGGGCGAGCATCGGCATAGTCCTGGCCTCCAAGGCGAGGGCGCTCCTGAACGGCCGCAACTACGTAAGCAAGGACGACATCAAGGCGATGGCGTACCCGGTGATGAGACACAGGATAATCCTGAACTTCGAGAGCGAGAGGAAGGGCATGAGTACCGACGACGTGATAGGCCAGATACTCAAGGAGGTCTGAAGGGGATGATAGACCCCTCCTTCCTCGACCAGCTGAAGGAGCTGGACCTAGTGATAAGCAAGAAGGTCTCCAGCGTATACGCCGGAGGCCGCCCCTCCATAAAGCATGGCAGGGGCATCGAGGTCATCGACTACAGGGAGTACATCCCCGGCGACGACTTCAGGCTTATAGACTGGAGGGTCTACGGCAGGACCGAGAAGCTGTACATCAGGAGGTTCGAGGAGGAGAAGGAGCTGACGGTCCATATCCTGGTCGATGCGAGCTCCAGCATGAACTTCAAGACTGGGGGGATGACGAAGTTCGACTATGCGGGGAGCCTCGCTGTGGGGTTCGGCTACCTCGCGGTCCACAACCACGAGAAGTTCGCGCTCGCCCTCTACGCTAACGCGCTCAGGGAGCTGACCCAGCCGAAGAAGAGCCAGAACCACCTGTTCAACGTGATAGACATGCTCAACACCACCGAACTGAAGGGCACCACGGACTTCGGCGTCTCCGCCGCGCAGTACGGGAAGCTCATCAAGAGCAAGGCGTTCAGCATCGTCATCAGCGACTTCATCGAGAACCCGGAATCGGTCCAGGAGGGGATCTACAGGATGGCGAAGCACTCGAAGGAGATGATGCTCGTCCAGGTGCTCGACCCCTGGGAGCTGGACCTGGGATGGCGCGACGACATAAAGTTCCAGGACCTGGAGACGTCGGAGCTGAAGCAGACGTTCGTCTCTCCGAGCTTCAAGCGGGAATACTCGCAGAGGATAAGGGACCACAACGCCAAGCTCCAGGAGATATGCAAGGGCCTCGGGATAGACTTCACGACCATCACCACCGACATGCCGATATTCGACGCCTTCGTGAAGGCTGTGGGGGGAGGCAGGAAACGTGGCTGAGATACTGCCGTTATCCTCAATCTTCGTCAATCCCATGGCACTCGCAGGGCTCGCCCTCATAGTCCCGATTGTGCTCCTGTATCTCCTTCGCCCGAAGCCGAAGATCGTCCTGTTCCCGTCGACCATGTTCATCAGGTTCATGGAAAAGAACAAGAGGTTCACGAGCTTCCTGCAGAGGTTCATACACGACCCGCTCCTGCTGATGCAGCTGCTCATCATAACCCTCCTGGTCGCCGCCCTCGCGGCGCCGTACTACGACTCGAAAGAGGACATAAGGCCAGAACAGTCGATAGTCGTCGTCATCGACGCCTCGGCCAGCATGCAGGCCACCGACGAGAGCCCGACCAGGTTCCAGGCAGCGGTCTCCAAGGCGAGGGAACTCATCAGGGGATTCAACAAGAACGACGAGGTATCCATAGTCGTCGCGGAGAACATACCGGCCCTCGTCGCGACGAAGGCTTCTCCCGAGGCCGCCTACGGGATGCTCGGGAAACTCAACGTATCCGACACTCCCACGAACGTCGGGGACGCGATGATGCTCGGCCGCGACATTCTGACAGGCTCGACCCGCATGAAGGTCATGTATGTACTGTCCGATTTCGCCCAGGGAGGGGGCCTGGACCCGCAGATCGCCAAACGCGTCGCCATGGTGTCCCAGGTCGAGGTCGAGTTCCTGAAGTTCGGCTCCGGCGGCGCGAACGTCGGCATCGTCAGCCTCGACGCCAAACGATCCAGCGCCAACGAGGGGGAGCTTTTCATGACCGCCTCGGTCAGGAACTTCGGGCAGGAGGCCTCGGAAGTGAACATGACGGTCTACTCCGGCGGCGCATACCTGAGCTCCCAGAAAAAGTCCGTGGACGCCGGCGGCGAGGGATTCTTCTACTTCAAACCCAATATCTCAAGCGGGGAAAACCTGATAAAGGTCGGCCTCGAGGGGGGGGATGACGGTTTATCAGCTGACGACACGGCCTATACATTCATCCCCGCGGTCAGGCAGTCAAGCATCCTGGTGCTAATGTCCTCGGGCCAGGACTATTATCTCCAGCGGATGCTCGAATCGCTTCGGAACGTCAGGCAGCCGGTCTTATACGACACCAGCATCTCGCCCCTGAGCGTCAACAACAACTTTGACATAATCGTCCTCGGGACCATGCGCAGGGACATAACCCCCGACACGTTCAGGTACATATCGAGCCAGGTCCAGAAGGGGACGAACCTCGTCGTCATGGGCTCGGGGAGCCTAAACGACGTGAAAGATGACGGCTACCTGTGGCAGATGATGCCCGTGGAGAGGGCCGACATCAGCACGAGGGAGGCCAAGGTCCAGGTCGCACAGGAGCACGACATGCTGATGGACGTGGCCTTCGAAAACGTCGTCGTGAAGAGGTACTACAACTCGAGGGAGAGGGACAACCTGACCAAGACCATAGTCGCATCGGAGTTCAACACCCCGCTCATAACCTATAGGCCGTACGGCGAAGGGACCGTAGTATACATAGGCATCAACACCGACCCCGATTGGAGCAACTTCTACTACAGCTCCTCGTTTCCGATATTCTGGTCCAGGATGGTCGCATACCTGACCCGGAACAAGGGCTCCGCCCAGGCGACCACCCTCCAGACCGGAGAATATCTCCAGCTCCCCCAGAGCTTGGACATCCAGACGCCGCCCGGGCTGACCATACGGTCCTCTAGCCTCTTCCTCGACAAGGCGGGAGTCTATGAGGTAGCATACCCCGACAGGACCGATCACGTCACCGTGAACCTGCTCGATTCCGCGGAATCCAACATCACGGGCTCGATCGGCGAGGCGGCAGCCGGCGGGGAATACGAGGTCAGACGCAACGAAGTAGACGTGAAGGTCGAGGTCTTCAGGTACCTGCTTCTGATAATGCTGGCAGGGCTCGTCGTCGAGCTGATCCTGTACCGCAAAAGGGGCTTACTATGATGAACGAGTCGATCGCCGCGGCAAAGATAGAGTTCGACCTCTTCGGCACGCCTGCGGGCTTCATGTACCCCGAGTACCTGCTCATACTCCTGCCGCTTCTCGCCTTTTTCGCGGCCTACCTCCTCAGGGGCAAAGCGACCAAAACAAGGATCGGCTTCCTCCTGGTCCGGTCGGTGATAATCCTGCTGGTGGCCATGGCGCTGGCGTCCCCCCTCTATTACAAGACGCACAAGACCGTCGACGACGCACACCCCATAACCGTGCTCCTGGACTCCTCGCCGAGCATGCGCCTGTACCCCGACGCCCCGAACACCGGATACGCGATATACGACAGGATCAAGACCCAGGTCGGGAACCTGACTGGGAGCACCCAGAATGTCAAGATAGAGTACGTCTCCGACGGCAACAGGACCGCCATTGGGGACGCGATATACCACAATATGGTCCAGTATGGGGGGCAGCCCATGACTATGGTCGTCATCTCCGACGGACAGAACAACCACGGCAGGAATCCGGTGGACATGGCCAAGGTCCTTGCACAGACCAATTCCACGATATACTCCTTGAAACCCGCCAAAAAGGCGGACGACATCTACATCCAGGCCGCGGTGGGCGACAAAAAGATCCCGGCGAACACGAAATACGACCTCCTTTTAAGGATCGCCAGCACCGCGGATCGCGAGGTCTCATACGACATCAACGTATACGTCGACGGCATACGGAGGTTCTACAACCAGCAACCCTACAAGCAGGCCGAACCCCTCAAGGACATTCCGCTGATCCTGAGCATCAAGGACATCGGGGTGCACGAGATAAAAGTCGAACTGGACACCGGCGGCAGGGGTTTTCCAGAGAACGACGTCTACTACAAGACCGTCAAGGTCGTCGAAAAGCCGAAGATCCTGTATGTGACCGGGAACTCGTCCTCGCCGATGCTAGACGCCCTCAAGAAGCTCTACGAGGTCGAGGTCACCAGGCAGGTGGATAACGACTACGGCAAGTATGCGGGGCTCATATTCGACAACATCAACGAAAAGGACTTCGATCGGAACATCGTGAACAGGATAAGGAAGTACGTGATGGAGGAGGGCAACGGCGTCGCCTTCATAGGCGGCAGGAACAGCTTCGAATACGGAGGCTACAACAACAGCTTCGTCGAGAACATACTGCCTGTGAAGAGCACGGACAAGCCCGTCGAGCGCAGGAGGGACTTCGCGATCGTCTTCCTCATAGACGTGTCGGAGAGCACGGAATACGGCACCGGAGCGGACTCCAAGATAGACGTCGAAAAGGCGGTGGCGCTCAGGATGCTCTCCGCCCTGAACGCGAACGACTCAGTCGGCGTCTACGCATTCAACACGAACCCCTACGTCGTGACACCCCTCACCCCGCTCGGCCCGAAGTTCGACGACACATGGCAGACCATAAGGGAGCTCAGGTTCGGCGGAGGCACCGACATACAGTCGGCCATCGAGGCCGCGGAATCCGACCTCAGGGGAAAGACCGTGGACAAGTACCTCATAATCATATCCGACGGAGTCATCAGGAGCACGAGGATGCAGATGGCGATCGACAGGGTCGGGCAGATGAAGGACGAAGGCATAAAGACGTTCACGGTGGGGGTCGGCTTCGACACCGACGAACAATTCATGGACGATATGGCACGCGCCGGGGGGGGACAGTACTTCAGCCTTAA
The DNA here is from genome assembly GCA_043800705.1 of Candidatus Altarchaeota archaeon. GTDB lineage: Archaea > Altiarchaeota > Altiarchaeia > IMC4 > SCGC-AAA252-I15 > JAHIYG01. Next base: position 13,557 of record JAZDMS010000042.1, on the reverse strand, counting down.
ATCAAACCCGGACAACAGGCTGAAGATCGTCTTCGGCGACCAGGCGGACGACAAGACCAAGGACACGACACCGGTCGTGATGACCGACGACTACCACTACATAACCCGCAGCCTGCCCGATCTTCAGGAGAAGGGGACGGCTGTGAGCGGATTCAACAAGGTCCACGAAAAGAGCGTCGCACAGATGCTGCTTTCCACCAAGGGCGGAAAACCCATACTGACGGTATGGAACTTCGGCCTCGGCAGGGTCGCGGCTCTCACCTCCGACAACGGCCTACAATGGGGGCAGGACCTCATATCAGTCGACTCAGGCAAAGTCGTATCGGCGATGACGAACTGGATCATCGGGGACCTGGAGAAAGGCAAAGCCATCAGGATCAGCTCCCAGGACGCAAGCCTCGGAAACCCGGTCTTACTACAGGTCAAGGCGCCTGCTTTGCCGCATGCGGAAGCCAAGAACGCAGCGACCGGCGACGCGCCGCTGGTGCTGCTGACGAGGACGTCCCTGAACAGCTACACCGGATCGTTCATGCCGAAGGACCTCGGCTTCTACGGAATAATAGCCAGGCTCGAGCCGAAACAGGACCTCGACGCCGTGGCAGTCAACTACCCGGGGGAATATTCCCCCCTTGGGATAGACGAAGACACCCTCAGGCGCATTGCAGCAACCACGGGCTCAAGGGTGTACACCGAGGCCGAAGCGACCGCGATGGCCGATGACATCATCTCAAGGCTGAAGGAGACGTCCACGCTGGAGATAAGGGATCCGCAGGACCTCTGGGCATACTTCGGCGCCCTCGCATTGTGTCTCTACTTCCTGGATACCGCGGCCAGGAGGATCATCGCGATACTGAGAAGGGGCGAGGAAAAGGGGGATGATGAGAAGCCGACGACGAAGCTGAGCTCGCTCTAGTCGACGCAGGTGAACATCCCCGGCTTCGGGGAATATATCAGGCCTTTCTGCCTCAGTTCGACGATTATCTCCTTGAGTTCGACCGATTCGATCTTCCGCCGCTGCGCTTCCGCCCTGAGACTGGTGGTGTTAAGCTCGTGCAGGCCGTGGATTATGTCGTAGACGGTCTGCCTCTTGCCGGCGCGCTCAAGCCTAGTCTCACAAGTTAAAACCTTTCTGACAACCAACACAACCACCGAGAATAAGTATACGCAAAAGAGAATAAAAATGCCGACGATGGGAAAAGATAATCCGGATCCGGAGGCGCTATCGTATCCGCCGTATCCAGTTGAGGTGTTCGGCTATGCTGTGGAGGTATAGGATCATCAGTATCAACAGGAGTATGATCACGACGGAGACTATGAGCAGTATCAGGCCTATGTGGGCTTCGATTCCCGCAAACAGGGGCACCGATTCAGCGGCTGCCGGATACGCTATCAGCGGCAGGACGGCCAGGATTCTGGTGAAATTCACGGTTTATCACTCCCTTGCAATATTGGTCTTCGCCGTTTAAAAGCCGCGGACGGACTTTCTTATAGGCTTCGTCTTCAGGCACAGCCCCCGCCTGCAGATGCGCATCTTCACTATGCCCTTGTTGGGCGCAAGCGGAGTTTGGGCTTCTGGAGCCTGTTGCTGTTTTTTCTCCGGGACCCGGACCGGAGGTTCGAACGTCCTTGCGGGCCGCGGCATGTCTGCGGGCCTTCCCTGCAAGGCGGGCCTGGAAGCCTCTTCCGGCAGCGGTTTGGCTGGCTTTTTTTCCGCGTCTGCCGGCTTATGCCTCTCCGCCGGCGGTATCCGCCTGAGGCTCGGTTCCCCCCTTGAAGACGGGGGAAACATGGATTTGTATTCGTCCTCCTGCGTGGTCCTGTATTTTTCGACCTTCGTTTGAAGCTCCCGTCTATGGGAGAGCGGTTCTTCCTGGGCCTTCGGGATTTCCTCGTCCTTGGGGTAGCGGGTCTTGTGGAGATTTTCCAGATTGAGCGTCTTCCTGCGGGACAGGCGCCAGAAGTAGAGCGTCACTGCGAACATCATAACGACGATGGCCGCCGCTAGAATGACCAGCACGAGGAGCATGGGGCTTAGGCCCTTCAGCTTCTGAGGCAGGCCGTAAAGGTCGTTAAGGATTAGGTCCGTGGTCTGGTTTTTCGGGTTCAGCCCCATCAGCTCCCTCAGGCCGTATGCGACCTCCGCCGCCTTCTGCCTGCGCTCCATGTCGCCTATGAAGTCGAAATACTCCTGCGCCTTCAGTGCGTGGGCCAATGATGCGTTGTAGTCGCGCATATGATAGGACTCGTTAGCCAGCATCAGCTCGTCGGAGGCGTTGCCTGCGAGGACGACCTTCGCCAGCGCGATTATTTCATCCGCCTCGGCGGCCTTCACCTTGTTGTTCACCTGCGGAGCATTGTACATGTCGCGCGCGGACATCGCATATTTGGAGGCGTTGATGTGGTCTCCGGCCGCCAGTAGGGCCTTGGACATGTTGAGGTCGGATTCCGCCCCGGCCATGAGGTCGCCTGCCTTTCCAGTGGTGTCCGTGAGCCTGGCGATCTGGTTGATGGTGTCCGAGACCTTGTCCATCATGTTCAGCTCCCCGTACAGGTTGCGGGCCTCCCTCATCTTCTCGACAGCCAGGGTCGGATTCGTGGTTGCCAGTATTATGGCCTGTTTGTAAAGCTCGTCTGCTCTGACCCTTTTCGCGTATTCCATGGTCTGGAAGGCGTATACGCCCTTGACCGACCCGGATATGACGTCCCCGTACCCGTTCCCGTCGATGTCAGCCACCCTCACGAAGCCGTATGACGTGTGGGACGGGCTCTTCCACCGCTGAGCCCCCTTCCCGTCGAACACGAATATGGATGATGAGCCGACGATTATCGAGGGGATTCCCGTATGGTCGATGTCCCCGGCTGCCAGGGAATATACGCGGGAGTCTGTGTCGCCGCTCCAGAGCATCTTCCCCTGGTCGTCGTAGACGGTGAGCTTGTTCGAGCCCGCCAACACCTCGCTCCTGTTGTCGCCGTACAGGTCCGCGACCGCGACCGACTGCACATAGCTCAATGCGGTCTTGGAGTCGCTCCACAGGAGCTTGCCGTCTGATGAGATGACATACAGGTCCGGGTACCCCCCTGCGACAATCGCCTTCTTTCCGTCGCCCCTTATGTCCCCCGAGCCCACCGCCATTATCCCGGAGGCCGTCTGATACTGCCAGAGCAGCGTGCCGTCGCTTTTTAGCACCTGGACTGCGGAGGGCTTGTTGAAAACCTTCTCGCACCCGCTCATCTTGTTAGATCCGGATGCGCGATAGACGAGCCCGACCGCGATCTCCTTCCTTCCGTCGCCGTCGTAGTCAGCCACGTCGAAGTCGAAGGGGATGCTTTTTCCGACGTCGTATTTCCAAAGCTGCCTGCACGGCACGCCCGCGGAGTTGCCGCTGCAGTCGAGGGCGTAGATGAAGCCGTTATCGCAGGACCCCTTGTCGTATGATGCGAGGATTATGTCGTTCTTCCCGTCTCCGCTGACGTCCGCTGCCTTGATCTGAAACACTCCGTTCTGGGTGCTGAACTGGCCGACCCTCGAGCCCGTGCTGTTGAACACATACATGTCGGCGTGGCCTGTGACGACTTCGGCCCTCCCGTCGCCGTCCAGGTCGGCCACCTTGACTGCGTTTATGTAGGATGCTACGTCCCTCTTCCACAGGGCGTTTCCTGCGGAGTCGAAGAGGTAGACGAGGCCGTCGGACGACCCGGACACCGCGACCTCCAGTCTCCCGTCGCCGTTGACGTCTCCGACGTCGATGTCGGAGAGTATCTCCTTCACGGTCTGGTTCCAGAGGAGGCCCATGTAGTCCTGGGCGCAGGCGCATGTGCCAAGAAGTATTAGCAGAGCTATGGACGACGCGAAAACCCTCGACCGCATGGTATATATTATCATCAGCCAGAATAAATCCCATGATATTGGGCAGGCAGAGGATCCTGCGCCTCGTCGAAGGCGGCCTCATCGAGAACTTCACCATAGACTGCCTCGGCGGCGCCGGATACGACCTCAGGGTCGACAGGATATATTCCCTCGAATCCGACAGCCGCCTGGGGGTAAATGACAGGAAGACCCCGGACGTGCAGGAGATCATGTTCGAGAAATACGCTATCCCGCCGGGCGAATACGTCCTCGTCGAGACGCTGGAGAAGGTCAAGATGCCCCCGGACGTCATGGCCAGGGTCCTCAACCGCTCTACGCTCTTCAGATGCGGATGCAGCCTCTTCAACGCCGTCGTAGACCCAGGATTCAGGGGAACCCTCACATTCGGCCTCAAGAACCTCTCCATGCGGGACTTCACCATCGAACGCGGAGCGAGGATCGCGCAGATAGTGTTCGAGGAAGTGTCGGGAGAAACCGCGCTCTACGACGGAAAATACCAGGGAGGAAAAGTGGTTTAATCTTGCGAGGTTGTCCGGCGTGGACGAACGTGAACTTAGAGCTGAGATAACGGCTTTTGTTGCAGGTGATGCAGGCAATATGATGCCCGGTTTCCAGGGCGAGCGCATCTTTGACGAGCCGGTCATCGGCTTCGCAGACGCAAGAGACGGGATATTCCAGGACTATAAGCGAATAATCGGCGGCTTCCACTCCACCCCACTCGAGTGGCTTGGAAAAACATATCCTGGCGAAAGATTCGACAGCGGTTCGGTAATATGCTGGGCTCTGCCCATAACCGAGGCGACGAGGATAAGCAACCGCGAGGAGATGGGGTATCCGTCCCGGCGGTGGGCGCTGACCAAACTGTATGGCGAGAGATTCAACCAACTGTTGAGGCATCGGGTGGTGAAGCTGCTTACGCGCGACGGATTCAAGGCAGTAGCATCCGCCGCCTCCGACAGGTTCGAGACGCTTTTCGACGACAATGTCGGCAGAGCCTCCAACTGGAGCGAACGGCATGCCGCCTATGCCGCGGGCTTGGGGACGTTCAGCCTGAGCGACGGCTTCATAACCGAGAAGGGGATAGCGGTGAGGATCGGCAGCGCCATCACCGACATGAAGCTTAAGCCTAATGGGCGGCGCTTCAAGGACCACAGGGAGAATTGCCTATTTTTCCAGGCCGAAAAATGCGTCGCCTGCGCAGGAAGATGCCCCGCAGGGGCTATAACGGAAAAAGGCCACGACAAAGTGAAATGCAGGGAATATGTCAACGGGGCCGCATCAGAATATGCGCTGGAAAGATACGGCCTCAAGACGGCCGCATGCGGCCTCTGCCAGTGTGGCGTCCCCTGCGAGTCGAAAATACCATCGATAGTCTAATAGTAAAGCATTTATATTATCGATGCCATATATGTTTTACGAAGGTGTGCTTATGTCTTTTGTGACGGTTTCGTCGAAATTCCAGATCGTGGTCCCGAAGGAGGTCAGGGAGCATATGTCCATCCGGCCGGGGGAGAAGCTGGCGGTCGTGGAAAGCGAAGGCCTCATACATCTGGTTCCGTTGCGTGGGATGAAATCGATGCGCGGTTTTGTCAAGGGGGTCTCATTCGAAGGCCTGAGGGACGAAAGTGAACGTTTTGATTGACAGCTACGGCTGGATCGAATACTTCTGCGACGGAAGACTAGCCCACCGTTACGCTGCCCATATAGATAAGGCGGATAAAAACCAGTACTTCACACCCTCCGTCGTCATTTATGAAGTCTACAAACGGCTGAAATCTTCTGTGGGCCGGGACAAGGCTATCGAAGCCCACGCCTACATAACCCACTACACAACTGTCATCAATCTGGATGAAGCCCTTGCATTGGATGCGGCTGACATCAGCGTCGCCGAAGAGCTTGGCATGGCGGATGCGATAATCTATGCAACGGCCAGACGACATAAGGCTTTGATCGTGACATCAGACCAGCACTTCAAGGACAAGAAGAACGTCGAATATATACCGACCGCCTAGGTATGCCTCCGAACGAGAAGAGGATTGCTAGAGCTCTATCTCCTGCCCCAGCTCCGGGGTGTGGACGGTTATCCCCTCGAACCTCGTCTTCAGGTCCTCTATCGACTCCCTCGCGCCGTGCATTAGCACCACGTGCTCGGGGTTCATGGCCTTTATGGTCCGCTCCAGCTCGTCGCGGTCGCTGTGGGCGCTGAAGTCGTACTGGCTGACCTTCATCGCCACCTTGAACTTGTTGTTCGAAAGCTGGTCGAGGATGTACCCCTTCTCCATCAGGAGGTGGCCGTTGGTGTCCTCGACCTGGTAGCCGGTTAGTATTATGTTGCTGTTCGCGTCCTTGTGCAGGTACCTGATATAGTCCATCACCGGGCCGCCTTCCAGCATCCCGGCAGTTGTCACTATGATGCAAGGCTCCTTGCATATCCGCTTTCGCTGATTGGAGTCCTTGATCCAGAGGGTGTTGTCGACCGCCTCCTGCAGCTGCATGGAGTTCTTCACCATATCCGGGTGTTTCATTATGACCTGGGAAGCCTTCTTTGACATGCCGTCCAGGTAGACCGGCCACTCCAGGTCCTTGAGCAGGAGGAGGATTTCCTGGGTGCGGCCTATTGCGAAAACAGGCAGCAGGGCGACACCTTCGCGGCCGAGGACTTCGTCGACCTCGTCCAATAGCTGTTTTTCGACCTCTTTGCGGGGCGGGTGCATCCGGTTGCCATACGTCGATTCCGAGATCACGACGTCGGCGTGTTCCGGAAACTGGGCCTTCTTCATCAGGCGCGTATCGGTCGAATGCGTGTCTCCGGTGTAGAAGACCGACTTCTCCGAAGACTCCACCAATATCCCCGCGCTGCCTGGGATGTGCCCCGCGTCGATGAACCTGAAGTCGACCTTGTCGTGGAAGCGGTACTGCCGTTCATACTGGACGTGTATCTCCCCCTCGACCATCCTCGCTATGTCCTTCTCGGAATACGTCAGCGGATACCCCTTGAGCTTGTTTATCTTGATGCTGTCCGCCTGTATCATGTGCGACAGTTCGAACGTTATGGGAGTCCCGTACACGGGCATCCTGTTGACCCTGTGCAGCGCAGGGAGGTTGCCGCAGTGGTCGAGGTGGGCGTGCGACAGGAAAGCGGCGTCGACGTCTTCTGCGCCGATCGGGGTGGTCGGAGGCTCCGTCAGCTTGATTCCCGAGTCGAAGACGACCTTCAGGCCGTCAGTCTCAAGGAGTACGGAGGACTTTCCGACCTCCATCGCGCCGCCGAGAAAGGTAAGTTTCATGTTTCTACAGATAGGGAGTAGCTACATATAAGAAGGAATTGGCCTCAAATGCTGTGGGAGCGGTAAAGGGGCGGTCCTGGCCGCGGCCTCATCCGGCAAAAAGTCTTATATGCGGGATGCGCCTAATCATCAGACATGGACTGGCTGACAGACCTCGAGAGGCTGTTCGACGGCGCCGTAAAATCCGTCTCTGAACCGGAAGTGGGGATAGTATTCTCCGCGGGCGTCGATTCAGCCCTGGTCGCATACACGGCCGCGAAACATGCGAAAGTCACCGCATACCACGTCGGCGTAGAAGGCGCGGAAGACACGAAATTCGCGAAAATGCTGGAGGAATCCGCCCCGTTCAGGATCAGGCACGTCATACTCGGGCAAGAGGACGTCGAGCGTCTCGTCCCGACGGTCCTGTCGCTCCTGGATGAGCCGGACCCCATCGACGTCGGCGTCGGGATCCCGTTCTACGCGGCTTCGAAGGCCGCCAAAGAGGATGGAATGGATGTGATGCTCTGCGGACAGGGCGGCGACGAACTGTTCGGAGGATACTGGAGATACCTCGAATGCATGCTCGAGAAGGGGCCGGAAGCCGTGGCTCTGTGGATGGAGAAAGACTGGGAAAACGCGTATGAGGACAACCTTGAGCGGGACATCGCGATGAACAAGGCCAACGGATGCGAACTGAGGTTCCCATACCTGGATAGGGGATTCTCGAACTACGCCAGGGGGATGCCGCTGGATCTGAAGATACGCGAAGTCTACGGTCCTCAGTTTTCAGTTTCCAGTTCCCAGTCTGCAGTTTCCAGTCCTCAGTATTCAGTCTTGACGGAAAACCGAAAACCGAAAACGGAAAACCGAGAACTGAGAACCGAAAACCGAGAACTGAGAACCGAAAACCGAGAACTGAGAACCGAAAACCGAGAACTGAGAACCGAAAACCGAGAACCGAATACCGAGGACCTTTCGTCCGATGTGATCCGTGGGCGTAGATTCATCAGAAAATACGCTCTCAAAATGCTTGCCAGGAGGATGGGCGTCCCGGATTATGTCGCAGACAGGGTGAAAAAGGCCGCACAATACGGCAGCGGAACCAACAAGGCCCTCGACAGGATCGCAAGGAGGGGGGGATACAGGGAAAAGGCCCAACAGGCTGGCAGAACGGATTATCTAAGGCTGTACATCGAGGAAAAGAAAACGGTTCATTGACTCTACCTCAGTGCCAGAAAAGGGATAGTGACAACATAGTGGTATTTTTATACGGCTTCTAATTAGTTACCGGTGGTTGGTACATGCCCGCACAAGGGGAATGGTTTTTGGTTAACACCGTAGCAAACATTTTGAGCCTGGTGACGTGGGTTATCCCGCTGCTGTCGCTTGCCATCTTATCATACTGCATAGAACATTACACGCGCTTCAAGACCCAGTGGAGGGCGTATATCGTCGCCATGGTTCTGGCGACCGCGTATCCCGCCATCACATCCTACTACATCAGCGTCTACGGCGACACGACCTCGGAGAGCCAGCTCATAGCCAGCACGATCCTGCTTCTGGGGACGATAATCGCCGCGTTTGCGTCGCTGCAGCTTCTGAACTTCCAGAAGATAAGCCTCGACAGGACACAGAACACGGTGAAGGGGCTCGCGTTGATAGGCATCGTCATACCCATCATCTCCTTCTTTGCGGGTTACACGAACGATGCGACGGCATGGCATCTGATCGCCTACAACCTCTCGGTCACGTCCATGGTGCTCGTCTTCCTTGCGATCGGCAAGCTGACGCAGAACTACATACCCAGGTACAGGCTCCTGGCCTATTCCAGCGCAAGGCTCGGGTCCATGCTCCTCATCGTCGACCCGGTGCTCGTCAACTACGTATACGTCTACGGGATAGGCTCAGGAGCCAAATACGTCATACGCCTCGTCGGGGTGCTGACGCAGTGTTTTGCCGTACTCCTCCTCCTGGTAACGGTGGTCATGCTCATACTCGAGGCCCAGGCGCGGGGAGTCCACCTGATACCCCTCGGCGAGAAAAAAGACAAGAAGCCGCAGAAATACCGGCTGAAGAAGGGGTACTGTTACCTCATCCTGGAGGAGACCCCGACCCAGAGCATGGAGATATTCACGGAATTCGTCACACACAACCACCACGGACTCATGCTCACAAGGACGCAACCCTCCCGAGTGCGGCAAAGCTTCGGCTTGAGGACGACGCCTGTGCTCTGGATGACGAACGCAAAGACCGACGAGAAGACTGTCAAGCCGACGGACCTGGATAGGATTGCCTTCATCATTAAGGATTTCATCAGGTTCGACATAGACTCGATCATCCTCATCCAGCGCCTGGACTATCTCATCACGGAGAACGACTTCAACACGGTCCTGAAGTTCATACACAACCTGAACGACATCATAATGGCATCGAGGTGCATGCTGCTCATTTCGCTGGACCCGTCGACCCTGAGCCGGGAGAAGCTGGCCCTCCTCACCCAGGAGCTCGAAGACCTCACCAACGCCGACAAGATCACCCTGGGCGAACCTTTATATTCAGTTCTCCTATTTGTTTCAGCGGAAAACCTCAGGAGGAGGACTCCGTCGTTCAAGAGCATCACGAAGAAGTTCTTGATCACGAAGACCACGGCCCGTAAGAGGATCTACGAGCTGGAAAGCAAGGGCCTCTTGAGGATACTGAACGAGGGCAGGTACAAGTTCCTCGAGGTGACCGACAAGGGCAAGGCGATCGTGACAAGCCCAGCGAGCGTAAAGGGTGGTGAGGAGAATGAAGAAGAATAGGATATTGGTTGTGGACGACGAGCCTGACATGGTCGACATACTCAGGCTGGTGCTCGCTCAGGCCGGATTTACCCTGTCGAGCGCCGCAAGCGGCAAAGAATGCCTGGAGAAGACGTCGAGGGAGGAGTTCGACCTCATAATCCTCGACATCCGCATGCCGCAGATGGACGGGTGGACTACGCTGAAAAAACTCAAGGAGAACAGGGTGACCGACAAGACCAGGGTGATCATCCTGACTGTCGAGAAGGGCCCGGGGGTGGAGATATTCGGGCTCCAGGACGTCGTCTCGGACTACATAACCAAGCCGTTCGACAGGGAGAAGCTCATCAAGCACGTTAAAAAGGCGCTAGCATGACGGAAAGCCCGCCTGAAGGTGGACCAAAGGACGCTCAGACTGAAGCGGTAATCGCCATATCCGAGGATACGTTAATAAACATAGTAAACTCCATCGCTGACCCCGTATTCGTCAAGGACCGGGAGCACAGGTGGGTCCTCCTGAACGACGCGTTATGCATCTTCATGGGCCACCCCAGGGAGATGCTTATCGGCAGATCCGACTACGAATTCTTCCCCAAGGGCGAAGCCGACGTTTTCTGGGAGAAGGATGAGCTCGTGTTCACCACGGGCGGGGAGAACGTCAACGAGGAGCGGTTCACCGACGCAAAAGGAGTCACCAGGACCATCGTCACCAAGAAGACCCTTTACACCAGCAAGGACGGCAAAAAGTACATAGTGGGGATAATACGGGATTTCACCGAACGCAACAAGATAGAGGAGGAGCTCCGCATAGTCCGGGACGGCCTAGAGGAGAAGGTAAGGGAGAGGACCGTGGAGCTGTCGTCGAGGGCGAAGATGCTCGAGACCCTTAACGATATTGTCACATCCTCAATCCAGGCCGAAAATCTCCCCAAATTCATGAAACTCGCCCTCGAACAGACGATTAGGCTCATGGAATTCGATGCCGGAGGGGTCTACCTCTTCGACGAGGGGGATGGCATGGCGAGGCTGATATGCCACCAAAACATCCCTGAAGATTTCTTAAAAACTGCCGGGGTAATGAAGCCCGACACGTCTAAGTACGCCGACGCCCTGCGGCACGGGGAGGTGATGGCCACAGACGACTACCGGAATTTTTCCCCGGAACGCGCATCCTACGGATTCGAGTCCATAATAATCATACCGATAATGGCAGGCACGCGCGTCATCGGGACGATGAACCTCGTGAGCAGGAAGAAGCACACCGTCAGCAGCGAAGAGCGCAAGGTGCTCACATCCATCGGTTGGGAGCTCGGGGCGCAGGTCGAGAGGCTGCAGGCCGAAAAAGCGCTCAGGGACAGCGAGGAGCGCTGGAGGTCCATCGTCCAGCACCTCTCGGAGGTCGTGTTCATCCTCGACACGGACACCCGGATAAAGTACGCGACACCCTCGACTGCGAGGGTCCTCGGATTTGAGCAGGAACACCTCATCGGAAAAAGGGGTTTCGACTTCATCCACAGGGAGGACCTTGAACTCGTGAAAAAGGACTTTGGAGAAGTGGTCGACGCGGTGAACAAATACATCCCTACTCAGTTCCGCTTCAGGCACAGGGACGGGCACTGGGTGTCCCTTGAGGCCATCGGCCAGAACATGCTCTCGCACCCGAGCATCAAGGGCATCATCATAACCGCATGGGACATAAGCGAGCGGAAGAAGTCCGAAGAGGCGCTTCGGGAGAGCGAGGAAAAATACAGGGCGCTCTCCGAATCCTCCCAGGATTTCATATTTATAATCAGCCGCGAGGGCCTCGTCAGCTACGCCAACAGGATCAGCGCGAAGGCCTTCGGGCGCCCCTCCGAAGAGATGGTCGGAAAGCGTATAGGGGAGCTCTTCCCGAAGGAGCATGCCAGGCAGGCCAAATCCATCCAGAATGTGTTCCAGACCGGCGAGGCTACCTACATCGAGAATATCACCAGCTTCCCGCTCCTGGGGACCCTGACCCTGGACACGTGGCTTATCCCCCTCAAAGACGAAGCAGGCAGGGTGAAATCTGTCCTCGGCATGTCGAGGAACATAACGGCACGGAAGAAGGCCGAGGAAGCCCTAAGGGAGAGCGAGGAGCGCTTCAGGAAGGTCTTCGAGACCGGCCCCCTCGGGATGGCGATGACAGACGCGGAGACGATAAGGTTCACCAAGGCAAACGAGGTGTTCTGCAGGATGACGGGCTACAGCGAGAGGGAACTGACTGCAAAGACGTTCAAGGACATCACCCACCCTGACCACGTAGCCAAGGACTGGGAGGGCATAATGAGCATGGCCAGGGGGAAGGCCCCCGTCTACAAGACCGAGAAGAGGTACATGAGGAAGGATGGGGGGGTCTTCTGGGCGTCGTCGACGATATCCGGGATACACGACAAGGATGGGGGACTACGATGGTATATAGCCATGATCGAAGACATCACGGAACGGAAGACTGCCGAAGAGGCCCTCAAGGAGAACGAGATAAGGTACCGCACGACGATCAACGCCATGAAGGCCTTCATACACCTTGTCGACAGGGAAATGCGGATCCTGATATGCAATGATGAGCTCGTCCAATTCAATAAGGGCGCCGGCCTGACCACAGAAGTCATAGGAAGGAGCATATATGAGGTGTTCCCATTCCTCCCCAAGAGTGTCGGAGACGAATACGAGAGGGTGTTCAAGACGGGGAAGGCCATCACAACATTTGACGTGAACACGGTCAATGGAAGGGTCATGTACACGGAAACAAGGAAGCTGCCCGTATTCGAGGGGGATATGGTCGTGAGGGTCGTGACAGTCATCAATGACGTCACTGATAAAAAAATCGGAGAGGAGGCCTTGAGAGATAGCGAGGAGAGGTACAGGATGCTCGTCGAAAACGCGCCGGATGGGATAGCAATCCATTCCGGAGGCAGGGTCGTCTACATGAACAAGGCCGCAGCGAAGATTACGGGCTTTAAGGACATGAACGAGCCCATCGGGAAATCGTTCCTGGAAGGAGTACATCCGGAATCCAGAAAGATCGTCAACGACCGCATCAGCATGATGAGAAGAAAGGGTACGATAGCCCCCCGGGTGGAGGAGATGCTCCTGCGCAAGGACGGATCCCACGTCGACGTCGACGTGGTGTCCATGCCGCTGAAGTACAGGGGCGAGGACGGATTCCTGGACATTTTCCGCGACATAACGGACCGGAAAACCGCCCAGAAGGAGATCCTCGACGTGAAAACCCACCTGGAGACGGTCCTCGACGGCATAAGCGAATCCATAGTCGTCCTGGACCGCAGATACAACATAGTCAGCTACAACAAGGCCTTCCAGCGGTGGGTGGGCAGGCCCAACCTGAACTGCCTCGGGAAGAAGTGCTTTGACATAATCCACGACGCCAAATCCGCATGCCGCAATTGCGTGGTAAGGGAGGTGTTCAGAAGCGGCAGGACATCGGAGTCCATCCACAACCACCAATACGACGACGGAAGGAGATATCACGAGGTGAAGGCATTCCCCGTCGTCGCCGACAGGACTGTCAATGAGGCCATCTACATCTTCAGGGACGTCACGGACAGGGAGAGTATGAAGGAGCAGCTTCGGGAAAACTACGAGCAGATCGTGAAAGCCA
>JAZDMS010000022.1:0-71897 GCA_043800705.1 Candidatus Altarchaeota archaeon | reverse complement strand
CGCGGCTGGTTCTGATCTAAGCCCTGATGCTAGGGGTTTTTCCCTAGCATCTTTTAATTCTTTTTCTAGTCTCCGAGCATTATCCTGGCGTAGTCCGGGTCGTTGAAGAAGTGCGCCATCAGCATGTTCGTCAGCTGCGATTTCATCATGATCATGTAGGTCATGTCGTGGGTGAAGATGCTCTTCTCCACTGCGGCTATGGCATCGGTCACATCCTCGATGCTCGGCCTCTTTCTGCCACCTTTTTGCGCGTTCTTCACGCTGAGCCATTCGAGGGACGAATAGGCGAGTATCAGCATGTTGGCGTTGTCTGTTATGTCGCCTCCCCTTACCAGGGATTTTCGCTCGATTATGTGGGCGAAGTATCTTTCGGCCGGCTCATTGTCCTCCCAGACGGCGGTTGACAGTCCGTCGTCCTTGTCCTGTATGTACCTGATGTATGTGGCTATCGCCTTAAGCGGGTTTTGGTCCCTCTGGTGGGAAAGGAGCGTGATGGCGGTCGCCAAGAGCGCCTTCCTCTTCTCCGGGGCTGGGTTTTTCTTGTCGGTCGCCTTGATTAGTCCTTCGATGTCGAGAGTCCGGAGGTATTCGTCGAGTTTTTCGACCTTGTCTTCCGTCTCCTCAATCAGAATGTGGCAGTATAGGAGCCTGTGTCTTAGGGGCGCCTTCACCTTCAGTATCTGGGCAAGTTTTTCCTCAAGGAGCTTGTAGGTGTCCCAGCTTATCTGCCTGTCGTGCAGGCTCAGGCGGGATTTTATCGTCCTTCCATGCTCCGAAGACAGTCTGGCGATTCTTTCGAAATCCTGTTCTTGGAGTGCTTTGCCCCTGTTTGACGCCGCCTCTGGGCATGCGTATGAGAGGCCGAGGTATGTTCCGTCCGGCGTTTCCGTGAAGATGTAGGGGAATATGATGCAGGACGCGGCTTTACCCCATATGCCTAGTCTGGCGTGGACTAGGCATTTGTTGTCTCTCATGAGCACGCATCCTTCGTTGCCTTCTGTCTCCATCACCCACATGTTCCAGCGTTTTTTGAAGAGTTTCTTGCCTTTCGGCAGGTCTTTGCTCCAGTCGGCCTTTTTCAGGCTTTCCATGTCCTTTTTGTCGACCTGGATTTTCCATTTTTCCCGGCAGCATCCGCCGCACATCGCGCAGGAGTGGTTGAGTCCCGGTTTGATAAGTTTCATTCATTCAGAAATGGACTGGATTAATAAATACTGCGTCGGGGCGTGTTTCCCACCCTTTTTCTTCGGAGAAATCCAATATATCCTACGCCCATTATCATAAAATGGATTGCCGTAAACTGTTAGTATTGGCTTTGGTGACGCTAGTCCTCTTATCTTTGATGCCCCCCCTAGCCGATGCCAATGTTTTCGGCACCGCATGGGGCGGCCTTAAGAATGCGGCAGGTTGGACGTGGGGCGTTGCGAAAGCCGCAGGAAGGCATGTCGTCGGATTCGGGAAGGAGGTTGTCAACTGCAACGTCAGGGAGTGGAATGACACGCCGACCGTCGCCGGAAAGTTGGGGTGGTTCAGTACTGGGGGAAGTGTAAAATGTGCCGAGCTGGCTTTAGTGAAGGAGTTCGGGAAGGTCGGGTACGAGATGATCCTTTCCTGGATCGCAAAGTCGTTCGGTTCCCTGATCAGCACGCTGGTTTATTGGCTGCAGACCGGCCTCGTCTATAACCCGGGGTGGAACGACTATGACGGGCTTATTGCCATAATCCTCATGGTACTCCTCCCCTTTTTGATGCTGCAGATCGTCTACGTCGGAGGGCTGCTTATTTTTTCCGCGATCAATCCCCAGAAGAGGAGCAAGGCCAAGGATTCGCTTGTTAAGCTGATAACCGCCCTGATACTCATCTCGGTATCGAAGCCGATCTACATCATGCTTTACGATCTGATAGTGGGTGGGCTGACTGTGGCGATATTCGATAAGGCGAATTCCCTTCTTGGGACTCCAATGGGTGCCGTTCCGTCGCAGCAGGCGATAGGCGCCATGTTCGTAGGGATCCTGACATTTGCCATGGGGGCCGGCATCATCATCTCCATGCTGTGGTATGTGGCGTTGTTCCTGCTTTTGGCGATACTGATCGTCTTCATAAGGTGGGCCATGATCGTGTTCTTCTATATCATCTTCCCCTTCACGCTGTTTCTGTACTTTTCCCCGCTTGATTACACCCGCAACATGGGCGGAAACCTTTTGATGAAGACGCTGCTTTGGTTGTCGATGGCTCCGGTCATGGCGCTGATACTTTGCATCACGATCTTGGCGGTCATCAGCATGCTGGACACTTCAAATCCCGTAAATAGCGCAATAGCGAACGCCCTCGGCAATGGCGCGACGCCGCCTGCTGGAACGCCATTGACCCTGACGGGAGTCCCGTGGCAGAACGGGCTCGGTTCCAGGTTCATGGCTTTGGGAATGTTCCTATCGGGCCTTATGGCGCTCGTCGCCGTCCCCCTCATAATGGGCGAGCTTCTGAAATGGGTGGGCGGTGCGATGGCTGCGTCGGGTATGGTGGGTCTGACCTCGGGCGGTTCGAGGGTTGAGCGCTGGAAGAACATGGGGATGGTCTTCGGCGGGGGGGATGATGATGGGGCAGGGCCCAACAAGCATGGTTAACGCCGCATCGACCGCCGCGTACATGAACAGGCAGGCAATCATCGACGGAGAGAGCATCTGGCCGAACATCTTTGGGGGCGGCTCCGGAGGCGGAGGCCAAAGCGGGGCATATGCCCCGACCGGCAGGGGTTTTATGGAGAACCTAGGGGGTGTCTTCACGAATCCGAACGAGGCTGAGGCTACGAAGATTTGGGCTCAGAAGGGGGCCGGCGGCTCCTCCGCGCCACAAGGAAGCCAGGGTTCGTCATCGCCTGCGGGGGTCGGCGGCCAGCCGGGTTCGGGCGCATCCGGTTCGGCGGGGGAAGGTCCGATGGTTCCGGGTGCCGCCGCCAGGCAGACTCACGCCCAGAAGTCGATGGCTCAGGGCCTGGACACTTCCCAGGAGTCGAGCGACTACGCTGAGGGGGAGGCCGACAAGTTGAAGCCGATAACCGCCGACAGGGACAAATACACCATGCGCGGCCAGGGGGCGGTCTTCACATCTAAGGAGAATTATGCGACGATCCTCCCTTCATTGAATGTCATGGACCGACTCGACAACGCGTTCAGGGGCTTCAACGACCTGGGTCAGGGATTCATGCTCATGTTCAGAAGGGGCGAGGGTAGGAATATCGGTTCGGGGCTCGGGAAGCTGGTCGCAGGCGTCGGAAAGCTTGCCCTCTCGTTCATTCCGCTCAGCCCCTTCCTGCCGGTGAGGATGCTTGGGCGGATGCTCACCTCCGTAAGCCCGTCCCATCTGCCCGGGTTCATGCAGCCGTATACCGTCTGGATGGGGCGAAAGATGATGGGCCTTGGTTTCAGGCAGATAGCGTCCAGGGGTAAGTGGTCGACCCAGATGGGCTACTATAAGGCAAGGCATGCGGCATTGGCCCGTGAGCTCGCCACCTTGGAGGGGGCTGCTGGAGGCGTCATTACCGCCGGGGAAAATCCGAAAGCCGATGGAATCCGCGCCGAGATGTCGGGAATCGAGGACCGGGTCGTCGGCGTCATGGACAATATGGGCTTCGGGTTTTCGCCTCTTGCGTCGGTCCTTCCGGAGAATCCGGGAGACTTTCATGCATATCAGGGTCACATGAATTCCCTGCGGGATTCGAGGGATTGGCAGCAGAAGAGCAAGGATCCTTCCCTAAAGCACAACCTCTACGACGCGTATCTGCGAAAATCCAGGCATAGCGACCTGGACGTCGCTGGAAAGCCGAGGGACCCTCTCATGGGCGGGGTAGAAAAGGGTTGGACCGCGTTCCAGGCGGGGAAGCTCGCCGATCCCGACGCGAGGAAGGATTTCAACGAGTCGGTCACCCAGGCGGTCTCGCATTTCAAAGACACGGGTCTCGCGGCCTGGGCTTCAGAGTATCAGGCAGCCAGGACGCCGGCCCAACGGGAACAGGTCAACGAAAAATACCGGACAAAGTTGGGCGAGTTCCAGCGGCAGCTTTACTCCGTGGGCTACCTGCGCTCCCTCGGCGTGAAGGACACCGCGGGGCAGAAGCTTATCCTTGACGCGAACATGACGGAAAGCGGCGAGCTTTTCAGCTGGGTTGGGGGAAAGCTCACGAGGCGTAGGATGATGAAGCTTCCAGGGAAGTTCGGCGAAGCCGCCCGCAAGATGGAATACGTCTATCAGACCGACTATTATCAGACTCTCCTGCGGGAGGGTGTTTCGGAGGAGGTAGCCCTTGAGAAGTCGAGGGCGATGAACCTCAGGCTCGACCAGGACGCCGGCGGTGCAATATACATGTCCGGATACGACATGCGGTATCTGACGTCCATGATGGAGCGCGACGACTGGGCCATGAACGCAGTCCGGGGCGCCGGAGTTGTGTTAGGTAAGCCGAGGCTGACCCGGACCCGGACGGCTCCGGGAGAATCGAGGAACGTGAGGGTCACGGAAGCCATGGCGATCACGGTCTCCGAGGCGGAGAAGTCCGGTTCGGTCGCGATATACACGCCTTCCAGGCGCGGCAAACCGCCGGAACCCCTCATCCGCTACGGCGACAGCATGTTCCTCCACGACGGCAACCAGATGCTCATCGTCAGGGAGGAACATGAGGTCGGCTCAGCAGGGCTAATGGACATGTCAGTGAAAGGCGGCAGGGCGGTGGTCGGCGCCGAACTGGAGGTGCTGAAGGCGCAGATAACGGCGGGCACCGCCGACCTGACGAGATACATGGTCGAAGACCCAGATGTCAAAAGCGGCGGCAGGATGAGGGAGATTGTCTCCGCCCATCTTGACTCCCGTGGAAATGTGAACTTCTGGATCGATGCGGACTGGAGGCATCACGGCGAAGTGGACTCCGGCGGGGCGGTCCCTGGGCAGACCTACCTTTGTTCGCCCCTCCTAGCCGGACGGGATGCGATGGTCGCGCTCAAATACGGGCTGCCCGGCAGGCTTGAGGCCATGAACATGGGCAGGGAGGAGCTGGCCGGAGCCCTGATAGAGATTGACCCGTCCCTTGCAGGATCCGTCGGCGGCATGAGCCAGAAGGAGCTTCGAAAGAAATTCATCCAAATCTTCGATGATAAGGCAAATCAGTTTAAAAAGTACGAGGAGGACGAAGCCAGACGATACCGGAGCAAGACTAATATTGACGCCGCCGCCGGCCTTGAGCTCCTGGGTCTTGGCAAGGCTGACGAACTCCTTAAATCTATCGAGTCGTCGGACCTTCAGTTCCACGTCTCAGAGAGGGAATCGACCCTCCTGAAGGACCTTGGATTGAGCCCTGTCCATCTGCAGGCAGTGAAGGGCCTGGTGAGCAAGCAGGCCCGGGAATCGGGGGTGACCGTCCACAGCGTCACCCTCTATTCAGACCCAACCGAGATAAACCCGATGATGCGGTCCGGGGACAGAGGCGGCACGCACCTGTACGTGAACCTCGCCCACATGGCGGCCGAGAACCCCGGCCAATATCTAAAGCGTGCCGCGGCCCACTACCTGCCCCACGAGCTTGCGGGCCACACGTTCGCTGACGAAAACGTAGGCCGGATAATGGAGGCCGTCAAACCTGATGGTAGGCTGAATGACCGTTACCTTGAGAGAGCCTCGAAGGAGATGATATCGGACCAGTTTGTGAAAGAGGATAAGTCTCTCGGCATCCTTTACGGAAGCGTCCTAGAACAACTGCAGGGTATGAGGCATATAGGCTTGGGCGATCTCTTCAACGCTGGCAGAATCTCCGCCATTGCGGAAAAACGCGGCGGCTTGGAGGCTATGATAGCCAAAAGAAAATCGGACGGCACATTTGAGGAAGACTCAAAAGGCAACGTGATAATGGTGAAGGTCAATGTCCACGATGAGCTTGAAAGGACTGTAATGTCGAAGGTCAAAGGATACGACGCTGCCGCCGGGAAACACACCGGCGAATACAACCAATATGCGCTTGCCAAGGCGCACTTCGACGAAATGCAGGAATTCCTCGACAAGGACCCACAGCTTGCAACCGGGAAGGCGAATATCGCGCCAGCGCCTGTGACGGATCCTGGCTATGTGCCAATATCCAAGCGGCAGATCATAGGATTCTTCGAGTCGAACTTCAGCCAAAGCCAGCTTAGGCGGGTCATGATGGGTGCGCCCTCGATGGTCGGGGCCACCGGCGCGGGAAGCCAGGGGGCGGCGGGTGAGGCGGATGTCGGGGGCAGGCTCCACGATCGCGGACATGCCAGCCCGGCATTGGAGCGGGCGAAGGCGTCGGGGCATTACGATGCTGCGGCTGTGGCGGGGGTCAGGCGCCTCATGAGGATGCGAAAAGAGGGGCAGATGCCGGCATCCAAGACCCTGGCAGTAGACTTCGGGGCCGTGGGCCTCGGCGAAGGCGCGGGCAGGCACCTTATCGGCCCGGAGAAGGAAGCGGTCGCAGTAAGGATCGCGGAACACATGGTCAAAACCGGCCAGATGACGAAGGATGAGGCCGAAGAATTCAAGAAAGCCGTTGGGGATGTGGAGAACCTCAATCTGGTCAACAAGAGCAGGACGAGCTGGGATGCGCGGCACATCATCAGGCACGAGAAGCTGCACGCCGAATACGAGGGAAGGGAGGCGGAACTGAGGGGCCAGTGGGCGAACATGGACCCCAACCATAAAACGGAGATAGAGGCTTGGTACCGCAAGAACTGGGTGGTGGCCGGGGAAGTCGACGGCGCGCAGGCGTTGACGGAATACGGCATCGAGAAGACGCTCTCAGTGGAGGCAGGGAAGCAGCTGGTAGAAGATGCCATGCCTGATGCTGTGAAGAGGGCGGTAGAAGCCGAGACAAGAAAACGCCAGAGGGCTGCGGAGGAGACTAAAACCATATACAAACCGATTACGACCGCAGAGGTTGCAAAGATCACGGCCGATACGAGGGCGAGGTATGAGCGGGCGGCACAACAGGTCTTCGACCCGCTCCTGCAGCAGCACGTGGACGATGCGGCATCCCTGCTTGGCGGCTCCGGGGAAGCCAGGGAGAAGCTGAAGCGGCACATCAACTCGCATGCCCTCGAACAGCAGGTCGACAACCCCGAACAGTACGTCTCGCACGGCTTCGACCACTCCATCAACGTGAAGAAATACATCGACGAAGTGGGCAAGAACAACCCGGAACTCCTGAAAGCGATAAAGGATAAATACAAGCTGACGGACGAACAGGCAAAAGGGATGCTCGGCCTGGTCGCGATATACCACGACTTCGGCTACCCCGAGGTCGGACCGCTGGGGAAGGCGTTGCATGCGGTGACGGGGGCGAAGATAGCGGATTCCCAAGAATTCAAGCAGATCCTTCGGGACAACCTCGGGAACCTGAGCGAGTCGGACCTGCAGGCCGTGCAGAGGGACTTCAGGGACGCCATCCTGTTCCATTCCGCAGACAAGGTCGAGACCTACTACGACGCCAAGATACAGATAACCCACGGGGAATTCCTCGCGGGCGCACATGCGGAAGGCAGGTCAGAAGCCGATAGGGCGAAAGATGTGGTGACCGTCGTTTCCGAGTTCAAGCGGAGGGCACAGGCGGACATAGAGGCCGGCAAGACAGAAAAAGAAGAACCAATCCGGATAATTTGTTCTGAAGACGCTAAAAAACAGATACTCGCGGCGCTGGAGGAGAAGAAGGAGAATGCCGAGGGGATAGTGTTCGAGACGCCGGAGGCCTCGGGGACGAAGTTCAAAGGGCGGAAGGTAGACCTTAAAGGAGAAAAGGACGGATTGTTAGGCCTGGAATTCCAGGAGGTGGACGCGAAAGAGCAGCCGTTTACCTTCGCCATCCGCGTCGCAGACAACATGGACATGACCGAGAAGCGATTCTCGGAGCTTCAGAGGAGCGAGCCATTCAAGCAGATATACCGGGCATTCGCAGGCAC
Organism: Candidatus Altarchaeota archaeon; assembly: GCA_043800705.1. Taxonomy (GTDB): domain Archaea; phylum Altiarchaeota; class Altiarchaeia; order IMC4; family SCGC-AAA252-I15; genus JAHIYG01. Next base: position 63,943 of record JAZDMS010000022.1, on the reverse strand, counting down.
AGACGACAACCCAAGAGGCAATATCCTAGCGCAGATGGAGCAGGTCGAGCGTCTGGATAAGGAATGCGGGAAACTTAAAAAAGACGGGAAACCGGAGGATGCCGCGAAGAAGGGTGAAGAAGCCCAGAAGCTGCTGGACGGTATAATCTCCGACGAAGGTAACCGCGCCGTAATAGAGCACTATTCGGGACTGGACTTCTCGGAGCGGGTTGGGGCAGATGCGATAACCCATGTAATATCACAATACAAGAAGGGGATCGTGGAGGAAATTATGACCCCCGAAGCCGTCGAAGGCCTAGAGAAAAGGGGCATAGACCCAGCGATGGTCAAGGACTTCGGCAGGAGGCAAAACAGCGAATCCATACGCCACTTCGGGGGATGCGAGCCCGTCAAGGACGTCCAGCTCAAGGGAGACACCCTTACAATCAGCGTAGACCGCGCCAAGTACGAAGAATACAACCAAAAGGTGGTAACTGAGAAAAGGAGCTATAAGGACGGCACGAGCGGTGATATAGACGTCGGTCTCGGAGGCTACCAGGTTTGGAGGGCCTATGAGGCCAACAGGAGCAACAGGGTCGGCGGCAAGACGATAAAAATCCGCGTCGTCGACGCAGCAGACCCGACAAAGGAGCTTCCACTGTCGTTCGAGACAGTCGATGATAGGACATGATAACGGTTCAAGTAAAACAAGGTGAGGTAACAATGGCAAAAGAGGCGAAGAAACTGGAGCCCGCACAATTGGCTGATCTTATGGAACGACTCAAAAACAGGCCCACGGATAAAGACGCGAAATGGAAGGAATGGTACGACAACAGCGGGGGAGGAGCCGTCTATAGGCAGCTGGAAAAACAGGCGCAAGAAGCAAAGGTCGCCCTCAGCGTCAGCGGCACCCATGCGCAACGGGAGGTCTACACCTTCGGAGACGATGTGGCCTACAGGATAAAGCACCTCGAAAACGACGACACCATGGGGTTATATATCAGCGTCCGGGACTGGCAGAAGACTTGGTTCCGGCAGGCTCTAATTGGGGCGGGGCAGACGCTTGACATGATACACCTGATCGATCTGACATTGACTGAGGGGCTTGGCGGCGTAGACAGCAAAGCGGCGGATAAATTCCTCCCGAAAAACCTCGCCAATGACATCGGCGCAGGGGGGGACAAGGTCGATTCCGTCAAAGCGGCGCTGGCGGAGGCGATGGCGCCAATGGTACAGCCAGCCTTCACTATCAGGTATGGCGACGGAAAGGGAGACCTGCAGGAGAACTACCGCCTTGTTCCGGCAAGCGATGAAGTCAAATTGAGTTGCATGAATGTGACGGACCCCTACGTATCGACTATGCGGAAAGTCCTAGACAACTACGAACCGATTAAAGCACATGTAAAAGCAAAGGTAATGGGAGGCGCATAGGACATGGGAACTGACGAGACATTGGAGCGGGAGGCCTTCGAGCATTTCAAGAGGGAGTATCTGTCGGCCGCGGAGGACAGCTCAGAGGATGAGGTATATCAGCTGATGGTGGCGCACAGGTACGGGCCGGGCGCGAGGGACCCCATGATTCCGGTTGACTGGGACCGGGTCTTCGGCGTAGGCCGCTGCCCGGAATGCGCAGACACCATAACACTCGGGGAAAAATCCTACAGCTGCGGGAAATGCGGGCTGCGCATACCCCTTGCAGTCTACGATAAGGCCGTAGAGGAGTACAGGCGCAAGATGGCGATCCGCGAAGAAGATGACGTTGTCCGGGAAAAAATGGCCAATGTGGGATACGACAGCCGCAGGGTTAGCATGATATACGAGGCTGCGGTGGCGGAGGCCTTGGATGAGCTAAAGGTCAAGAGGCGCCGGCAGGCGATGCCAGCGCCCCAGGAGCCCGATAAAAGGGCGGGGTCGAATCTAACGGGGGGAAGAGATGAGAAAAAGTAGGATATGCATCGCACTATTGGCGCTGGCCCTTGCCGGCCTGGCGTTTTCTCCCCTCTTTGCGCAGGCCCAGGCAAAGAAGGATGCGGGCGCCATAACCCAGATAAAGAACGAGCTCATCAAGCCCGCGCAGGAAACCAACCTCCTCCTTTTCGGTTCCGTCCTGGAGGGGCTGGAGGACAACCCCCGCGTCTACTGCCCCCCCGGTGCCTGTACCGTATCCCCCGGCATCGACATCCTTATGCATATATGGTCAAGCCTCCTGGTGCCATTCTACGTCATCGCGCTCCTGTTCACCGCGCTCTTCTTCCTCATCAAGGCCGGCACGCCGCGAGGCAGGGCCAGGGCGAGGAGCATGTTCCTCAAGCTCATATTCGGCATGGTGCTGGTCGTCGCCTCACCGATGATATACCAATTCCTCCTTGACCTATCGGCAAAAATGGTGAAGTTCTTCTTCGGGATGTACGGGACAGCCGCCCATCCGGCAGTCATCAACCTCTTCATAGTCCGTATCCCCCTGGAACTGAACCCGTTCCAGGAATTCGACCAATCGAGCAACTTCAACCTGCTGTCAGCAATGATTAACTCCACAGGCCTTAACATGAACTGCATATTCGCGTCATTCGAGTCGCTCGTCCTCCTTTCAGGCCAGATAATAATGTGGGTCAGGAAGCTGATGATACTCTTCTACGCGACATTCTTTCCCCTGATCATCTTCATGTACTCCTTCGAAGTCACCAAGCCCGAAGGCAACAAATGGCTGAACGGCGCCCTGAAATGGATATTCGTCCCGCCGCTGCAGGCCATCATATTGGTCTTCATGACGGCGATAGCGAAGGACATACACTTCAGCCTCGGCATGATGACGTTCTCGGTGAGCGGAATCATCGACGCAGTCTCGTTGAAATTGATCAGCGACTCAATGGCGGGATGCATATTCCTCGCGGGAATAGCGGGCTTCGTCTTCGCACCCCTGTTAATCACCCAGCTGATGAGCTGGCTCGGAAACGCGGTAGTCGCCGTCGGCCTCGGCACAGGCAATCAGTGGATGGTCGCTTTGGGCGGCCTGCTGGCCGGCGGCGGAAGCGGAGCCATAATACAGGCGGACGCCGAATACGCGCGCGGCAGCGCGCTGCAGAGATACATGAATTCCATGCAGTCGACGGGATCGCTCGGCTCCAGAGGCGGGCATCCGTCGGGGGCTGCGGGCTCCCCTGGCGGTGCAGCGGGCGGCTCCGGAGGATCGGACATGTGGGGTCCTGGAATCCTCGGCGACTCGGAGATGGAAGGCGCCGCAGGGATCGACGGCACCCAACGGGGCAAAGGAGCCCAAAAAGGGGGGTCAGTCTACAGCGGCTTCAGCAACCCGTCGCACAAGGATCAGGGAACCGAAGACGAGGAGGCAAGACCCGCACCCAAAGCCGACGAAACTGGCCTCAGCTCTCCGCTCATAAACCCCGCTAAAAGACAGCCGTCGGACCGAGTTGGCGGATTCACCCCATCGGAGCTCAAATCGACTCTTGATAACAAAGGCGGCCAGGAAGAGGCGATGGAAGGCCCGGGGATGACCTATGACGAACAGATACAGTCACTGACCAGGCGGCCGTTGCATACCGTCTCATCATCCCAGACCAGCACGGACTCGGAAAGGGATGTGCAGGCCGCAGGCGAACCGTCTGGCCGCACCGGCAAAGACATATCCCGGCCGGAGAGGACCGTATCCTTAGGCGGCGGAAGACCCACTCCGGCGAGGCAGCCGAGACATGCGGGGGCCCGACCGGCGCAGCAGCCTGACAGATCCGAGGAATTCAGGCAGGAAGAGCTGAGGAGGCTCGCAGGCCTCGCGGCAGACAAGGAGAAGGAGCTGGCTGGAATACAAGAGAAGAAAGTGATCCATAAGGAGGTTCGGGGCGAAAGTCAGGCGAGAAAGCAAAAACAAGCCAACACGGAACAAACAGACCAGCAGACCGTAGACCAGAAACAGGCCTCCGACAAACAAGCAGACGAGAAAAACCAGGCAGGCAACGACCAGGAAGAGGGGGCGGAAACCAAGCGCTCAAACGACGCTGAAACGAGGAAGGGGAAGAAATGAGCACAGACGACGCTGGAAAGAAGAAAAAGATACAGGATCAGTCAGCACCCCCGGAAGATCAGGCCAAGACCATCGGGAAACGGGAGAACATAGACAGGCTTAGGATCGAGGCGGACTACCGGACAAAGGACAAGCTTCTCAGGCGGCCGCTCATTGAAGAGTACAAACCCACGGCGAAGGGGGCCGAACCAACCCCCGAAGATAAGGCTCCCGTAGGAGTCGACATGAAGCCGGAGAGGCCCAAAGGCGAGGAGATGGCCGGCGGCAAGGCGCTAGACCACCACGCCAAAGGTGACCTTATGCACGTAGAGGAGGCGGCGAAGGGGGACATGTCGCTAGACGTCACCAAAGGAGTCGATGTCGAGGCCGCGAAAGGCGTAGACGACCACGACGGCGGCCAGGACTCAGATGCCGGCTCAGCAGACGGGGGGGATGAGGCATCTGGCATGCGGATTCCGGGGCGCAGGCAGATACGGCCCCAGGCGTCGTCTGTCGAAGGCTACGTGAAGGAGGCAGTCCTCCGGCATTGGGACTCCGTGCTGAAGGACGAAGCCAAGGGGCAGGACATGACATCCGAGAATTTCTCCCAGCGGCGGTGGATATTCGGCGGGATGAGCGAAATAATCAACGAACGGATGCTCAACGACCTGCGCGGAATAGAGGACAGGACGCCCATCCGGCACAGGACCATACGGGACCTCAACATACTCAAAGCCCAGAATCAGCTGGATTCCGACGAGGCTGCCCAGCTTCGCCGCATGGAAGACGAGGAGGCCCTGAGGTACTGGCTTCGGGAAAAGTTCATAAGGCGTGCGCCCCTCGAAAAGCAGAAAAAGATCCACTGGCTGAAGCCCCTCGGCAAAGGCGCGATGGGGGTGACTCCCTATACGGTCCTCAACTCCTGGGACCTCCTGACCCCCTCCCAGAAGACGGCCAGCCGCTGGCTAGCGGACAACTACTTCCTCCGGTGGCAGAACGCTATAGTCCCCCGCTTCCTCCCGAAGAAGCCTAGCATGGCATGGTTCCGGCAGAAGAAGAAGGGTGAAATAGAACACCTTTTCGACGACTGGAACGAGGAAATATACTCTGACAAGGCATGGAAGGAAAAGGTTAAAAAAGGGGAGGCAGAGCTTGAGAAACTCGAGGAGGAGCTTACGGGATACGACCAATTCACCGTCGCGGAAGAGGGCAAAATAGCCAAGATGCTCGATGACTACCTGAAGGCTGAAACCGCCATTGGAAAGGAGGATCAATACTATTGACGGCTGAAACGCTCGCAATCCGTCCCATTTCAGGGGGCGGATTGAGGGCCACAGATGACTCGGCGGACTGCGGCGTGTGTTCCCCAAAAAATCATTCGGATTTTTGGCACGCGACGTCTGCGAAAAGCAGTCGCCGCGAGGGCGGCGGGGCGGGCTCCGAAGGAGCCCAGAAGCCGTAGGTTTAAGCCGGCAGTATCCGCCGCTCTTCACAACGCAAAGTCAAAGAAGGAGCAATTCTATCGCTGAAAATCCGGGCCGTTATTTATACCTCCAAGACAAATATACTCCTAGATACGCCATGCCATACGCCATACCAGCTAACATAAAATACGAGGAGCGGTTGGTCGGTCCCCTTACGATCCGGCAATCGCTGTTCCTATTCGGATTCCTCATCGCAGCTGGCTTTATATACTTCCGCTCAGGCATACCCTCACCCATCAACCTGGTCGTCGCGGCAGCATTAGCCCTGATAGGGGTTGGCTTCGCGTTCATGAACCTCGAGGAATTCCTCACGAACTACATCTCGTTCATGCAGTTGACCAAGACCTCCTCATGGATCTCCCCCGCTGCAAGGAGCCTCATGGGCGTAAAATCAATCCGGGCAGACGCCGTATACATGAAGGACAACCGCCTGCTTGGGGTCATCAAGGTCAAGCCCATAAACTTCGGCGTCCTGAGCGCGCAGGATCGGGACACCGTCATCTACGGATTCCTGGCGTTCCTAAACAGCCTGAACTTCCCCATACAGATAGTCATGCGGAGCATCAACCTCGACATCGAAGACTACCTCCGCCACCTGAAGCGGAGGATCGTGCAAAGGGACGACAAGGTCGCCCTAGCATACTATGAGCACTTCGCGGAATACATGAGAAGCTACATCAAAGTCAACAAGATCAACGACCGCCACTTCTACATCGTCATAAGCGGAAGGAAGAGGAAAACCGAGAAGGAGACGGTCGACTACCTCGAGAGCCAATGCTCAGAGATCATGTTGAGGCTTTCCCTATCCGGCATCGTCGCAGAAAGGCTCAACTCAAGGCAGCTTCTGAACCTGTACAAGTCGTACTTCACCGACAGCTTCGAGCTGTACGACAGCTTCATAAGCCCGATAACGATGTACCGCAAAATGTGGAAAGAAGCGCCAAAATCCATCAAAGACATGAAGGGAAGAGCCGAAGCCCCAGCCCAGACAGGGGGAAAATAGAATGGCCGACACTGAAGCAGCGAAGATCGCGAAGGAAAAGGCCAAGGGAGAGACTTACACGGAGTATGAGGACCGCCTCATCGAATACCTCACATCCCCCTCAACCATCCAGGTCCACGCGTCCGACATCGAGATCACTAAATTCAACCAGATAATCTGCGCCATCAACTACCCGCGCCTCGTCGACCCTGGATGGCTCACCCGCCTCATCGAGATGAACCTCGACTTCGACCTGGCCCTCCACATCAACCCATACAAGGTCGACACCACCGTCAAACTGCTGGAGAACGAGATAAAGAAGCAGAAGACCGACCTGTACGCGATGGAGACCGAAGGCAAGATCGTGCCCCAGGCGCTCATACAGCAGCACCAGGACACCATGGCCCTCCTTCAGCTTATCCAGGAAGGCACGGAGAAGATGTTCGACATATCACTCTACATCAATGCGAAGGGATTCACAAAAGACGACATGGAGAAGGTCTCAAAACAGGTCAGGGACACCATGAACAGCATCATGATAATCCCGAAGGTGCCGTCATACCAGATGTATAAAGGCCTCAGGAGCGTGCTCCCCCTCGGCCTAGACGAGCTCCTGGTTACGAGAAACATCACATCCTCAGCCGCAGCGGCATGCTTCCCATTCGCCATCACCTCGCTGGAGCAGCACGCAACCGGCATACTGATGGGATTCAACGAATACAACAGCATACCCATCATTCTTGACCCCTTCCAGCTTTCCAACCCCAACATACTCGTCCTCGGAACATCCGGCGGGGGCAAGAGCTACGGGATCAAGCTCATCCTGATGAGGGAGTTCATGGAGGGAGTCGCCATCAACATCATTGACCCTCAGGCCGAATACACGGATCTCATACACACCTTCAACGGCGAAGTCATACGGATCTCCCCGGACTCGGACAGCATCATCAACCCGTTCGACCTGATGGACCAGACGTTCGACGAGAAGAAGCTCTCGCTTCTGGCGTTCTTCAGATGCCTCCTCGGAGAGCTTACCGAGCCGCAGGCCGCCATCCTCGACGAGACCATAGACCGCGCCTACGAGGAAAAAGGCATATCCAAGGACCCGAAGACATGGAGCAAACAGCCGCCCCTCCTGGAGGACCTCTACAACGAGGTGCTGCCGCTCACGAAGAGCCCGAAGGAGATCATATACGGCCCCGCCATGGCGATCGTCAACCGGCTCAAGGCGTACGTGTTCGGGCCCATGAGGTTCCTCAACCAGCACACGAAGATCAACATCGCGAACCGAATGATAAGCTTCGACATCCGCGACTCCCCAGACATAGGAAAAGGCACGATCATGTTCCTGCTTTTGGAATACGTCTATACCCAGATGAAGAAGTCCAAGACGAGGAAAATCCTGGTGATAGACGAGGCATGGACGGTCCTGGCCGCAGGCGAACAGGCGGACTACATCCTTAGGCTCGTCAAGACCTGCCGAAAATTCAACCTCGCCCTCATCATGATAACACAAGACGTGGAAGACGTGCTTGCATCAAGGGCGGGAAGGGCGGTCCTCACGAACACGGCCACGAAACTCCTACTCAAACAGGACACCTCCGTCCTCGACAACATAGTCGAGCGCTTCCACCTCAACGACGCCGAACGCAGGTTCCTGCAGATATCGACCATGGGCCGGGCCCTCCTCATAGCGGAGACGACCCGAATCCCGATATACATCCAAGCCTCCCCGGAGGAGCACAGGATAATCACGACAAGGCCTGACGAGATGATCATGCGGAAGGAGATATGGCGGCCCGAAGGCGAGGAACTGGTCAAGGAATTCGACATAAACAAGGCAGTCCAACGGAAGGAAACCCTCACAGACGACCAGATACAGGCCCTCTCCCAGAGGGACTTCATGGAGCTGAGGGTGAAGAACCTCCAGGATGAATCCGACCTGTTCCTCATCAAGAACGAGACCGGAGAGACAGACGAGCACTTCATCCTCCAGGAGCTCATATTCGAGGAAGTCAGGAAATACACCGACCGCGTTCTAATACACCACACGCGGCTGCCCGACGTCACGTTCGAGACGAAGTTGGGCAAACTGGTCGCAGTCGAAGTGGAGGCGGACGTCGGCGTCAAAAAGAGCATAGACAACATGCAGGAGAAGCTCCCCGTCATACAGAAATACGACGACCACTTCTTCGTCGTCACAAACCCCTCCATAAAGCGAGACTACGGCAGCAAATTCGGCGACATCCTCATGAGGGAAGAGATCCCTGCAAGAATAGCATCATACTTCCGCTAAAGCCGAAAAATACCATGGTGACAATAGCCAAAGACAACAAGGCATGCGTCCACCGGGTGGGCAACCGATGCCAGAACGAAAGGGTCGCCAACACGCCCGTAGTAAACGACAGCCTGCAATCGAAGTGGTACTGCTCAAACTGCCCCTACTTCAGCGTCGGGGCCATCTGAGAACATGACCCCGAAAAAGACAGCCCTGCTCCTGATGCTCGCGGCGCAGACAGCATCCGCGTTGGCATGCTGGCCGGCATCCACCGACCTCAGAGACAAACTGACGGAAATCATCAACCAACTCCTGACCCTCGGGTCCCCCATAGCGTTCCTCATGATGGTCTACATGGGCATCAAATGGTACATGGCAGAAGGCCCGGAAGACCGAGAAAACGCCAGACGAGGCATAATCTACGTCGTAATCGGGCTGATAATGCTCCGCGGAGCGCAGGAATTTGTCCACTACCTCCTCTGCTGATGACTATTCCTCCGGTTTTTTTATATCAACAAAACCGCCCCCTTCACTAGATCGTCGGCAGTTTTGTCTGTTAAAAACGGCCGGCTTCAGCCGACAGTTTTTTATAAACGCCAAAATCCATAATCCTACCATGGACTGGACCAGGAAATCATCCTCTGCCATAATCCTCATCAACCTGATCGTCAGCACGGCCGCCGCCACAGCACCCCTCCCATGGGTCGGCAACCTCAGAGGCGTCGCATACGCCCTGGGGTGGATGATGATGGTCCTAATGGGCGTCAAATGGATAGTGGCTGACAGCCCCAACGAACGCGCCGACGCCAAGAAAAGCATGATATACGTCGTAATCGGCCTCCTAGTCGTCGCCAGCGCCTGCGGACTCCTGCAAATCTACTGCGACAACGCGGCAGCCACCATAACCTGCCCAATAAACCCAAATCCCCCTCCAGCAAGAATACCCTGCTTCACCTGCAATCCGGCAACATACTGCTAAAGAGATAAAATGAAACTGACACCCTCCGCAATCAAGGCGCAATCGCACGCCGACTACCGCAAAGCCTGGATCGAGACCGCCAAACTCATACCCCCGGAGCGGAAAGAAATCCCCCCAGGCCAGGGGAAGCCTCACATAATGCACGAGCTGACCGCGAAAGTACGGCAGGTATTCCTCCAGCTCGGATTCTCCGAGACAGAGAACCAGATATTCATCCCCGAAGAGGACGTATACAAGCAATACGGCCCGGAGGCGCCGGTCATACTCGACCGCTGCTTCTACCTCGGAGGGCTGACGAGGCCGGACATCGGCATAAGCCAGGAGAAGATGGCGGAAGTCGGGAAGGTCGCCCAAGTCGAGCCCGAAAAGCTGAAGCAGCTGTTCAGGCAGTACCGGGAAGGCAAGATCGAAGGCGACGACGTCATAGAGACGATGGTGAAATGGCTGAAACTCACCACAGACGAAGCCTCCAGGATACTCAACATGTTCCCGGAATTCAAGGATATAACCCCCGTATGCGGCAAAACCACCCTCCGCTCCCACATGACCGCGGCCTGGTTCCCGACCCTACAGGCGATGCAGGACGACGTCCCGCTTCGGCTATTCTCAGTCGGCCTCAGGTTCAGGCGCGAGCAGAAGATCGACGCATCCCACCTAAGGGCTCACTACGGCGGCAGCATGGTCGTCATGGACGAGGACATCAGCCTCAAGACCGGGATGGAGCTGACGAGGAAGATACTCAACTCCCTCGAATTCGGAGACATAACATTCGAAAAAAAGAAGGCCACATCGAACTACTACGCACCAGACACCGAATACGAGGTATACTCATCCGGCATAGAGGTGGCGGACATAGGCATGTACTCCCCAGTCGCCCTAGCAGAATACGACCTCGAATACAACGTATTCAACCTAGGATTCGGGATGGAACGGATACTCATGGTAAAAAACAAGATATCGGACGTGAGGCAGGTCCTATACCCCCAGTTCTACTCTATCACGAAGCTCACAGACCAGGAACTGAAGGACCACGTCAAGATCGCAAGGGAGCCGGCGACCGAAGAGGGAAAGAACCTCGCCACAGAGCTGAAAAAAGCATACCTCGAAAACGGCCAAAAACCATCCCCCTGCAGCTTCAAAGCATACGAAGGCCCCCTTAAAGGGAAGAACATACTCGTCAACGTGCTCGAAAAGGAGGAAAAGACGACGCTCCTCGGGCCCGCCGCAGCCAACGACCTCTATGTCCACGACGGCGGAATATACGGCCTGCCTAAGGACACCTCCAAGCTGAAACAGGACATGTCCCACATCATCCAAAAAGGCATACCCCTGCATTTCAACTTCCTCGACGCGATAACCTCGGGCATAGCATCCGAGATAGAGGAAAAAATCGAATCAGGAGAAAAAGAAGGCCTCATCCAGTACAAGATGGCCAAAGGCCCCGCAGACGTCAACATCAAAATCACCAACAAAGCCAGAAGATGCATAGAATCACAGAACAAGCAGATCTCTATCAAAGGGCCGGTGTTCACCGCAGCGGAATTCAAGGTTCTCTGATTGCTGGGGTTTGTGCGGGTTTGAATCGGTCAGTCTTCTCCAAATTTAAGCCGATGGTGCTTGCCGTTGATGAAGCTTGGAAAGGTTTCAGGAGACAACTTCATCATCTCTAACATCCCCGTTAACGCCTGCGTCAAACCTCTTGGCCCGGACCTCTTCTTCGCTGCCGCCAGCAGATCCCAGACCTGATGGGTCACCTCATACTGTTTGTCTCCATGTCCGACGTCGAATGTTGCGGTGAAATCGAGCACAGTGTAGACGTCGACGGGACTGGGTCTGTCTGTGAGGCTTTTTACGTCGAGGCCTCTTTCTGCGAGGATTTTATCGAGGTTTTCCGGAGGATTCAGCACCCCCTCTTCCATGACTCCGGGCAGGTCTGCATTCTGGCCGTGTATGCGCCTCCTCATCTCCTCGGTAATTTTGGGCATAGAAAAATACTGGAGTTTTATATTATAATACCGCCTATATGTTAGCTCAATTGGGCTCGTAGATCAGTCCGGTAGATCACCACCTTGGCATGGTGGGGGCCTCGGGTTCAAATCCCGACGAGTCCAATTCGTATATGTTCGAAGCGAGAGTGTATCGCGAAACTCTCGGGATGTAAAAAGGCGAAGCCTTTTTAGAGAATCCCGACGAGTCCATCGAATATCACTTCGAAGCAGGGGTTCCGGCAACCTTCGGTCGCTACCCCCGCATCACATTCATAGGGCAGGGGTGCCTGCGACACTTCGTGTCGCGCACCCCAGCTTCTACGAAACCGTAAACAAACATACAAAAACCCATTTATTACACGAAGCAGGGGTGGCAGAGCTCGGTTTAACGCGCAGGCCTGCTAACTAAAAGCAGGCAGCCAGTCTGTGGCCCACAAGGCCGCTTGGGTTCAAATCCCAACCCCTGCGAAACTTTTTCCCAGGAAAGATTATGCGGCATTGTTTTTTGCCGGCTTAACCGGCTATATCGGCGTTGCCTCGTCTATCAACATAATGGGTATGCCGTCTTCTACCTTGTATTTCAGCCTGCATTTTTTGCAGCTGAGGCTTTCCTCCTCTTTCGTGTCCTTGTAGGCGAGGTCGCCTTTGCATTTCGGGCATGCCAATATTTCCAGGAGCTTCTTGTCGAGTGTCATCTTATGCATTAGAAAAAGGGCCTTTTTGCATATAAATCCCCTCGTCGAAGCGTGCGGGAGGCGACTCATTCAGGTAATGCTGGTGCAGGAAATCCTGGAGTCCTCAGTCTTTCTTCTCCACCGTCGTCCACTGTTTCGGGTACGTGTCTGGGTGCATTATGACGCGGTCCGCGGCCGCGACCTCTCCTTTGTTGGCGTTGAGGATCCATTTTGCGTCGCCCATGGCTGTCGCGAGGGCGACAAGCTCACCCTTGAGTGTCATGATGGCGACGTCCTGCTTGTTCTTGACCGTGTCGGTGAGCTTCACCACCCCTGGTGCCGCCAGGTGTGCGCCGTGGCATACCGCGCTTACCGCGGAGTCCTTGATCCAGATCTTCGGAAGGTGTTCGACCGCGGATTCGAGCGGCTGTATGAGCCTCCTCAGTTCGGCTTCGTCCTTGGTCTTCTGGTGGTTCTCCCAGGCGTCTCTGAGGTCGTGCATGCTCACCAAGGTATCCTCCCCGAAGGGGCCGGCCCTGGTCCTCCTCAGCTCCTGCATGTGGGCTCCGACGCCGAGGATGAGGCCGATGTCGTGGCAGAGTTTTCTGATGTAGGTGCCTGCCTCGCAGTCGACGGTGTAAAGGACGAGGTCCCCCTCGCGTTCGATGTATTTTATGGAGTAGATGTGCCTCGTCCGAAGTTCGCGCTTCACTGCGCACTTAAGGGGCGGGCGCTGGTAGATTTCCCCGAGGAAGAGGCTGAAGGTCTTCTTGATCTGGCTGTTTGTCGTGTCCGCGTGGAGTTTCATCACGGTCACGTACTGTTTTCCTGCTATGAGGAGGGCCTGGAGGACCTTGGTGCCTTCGCCCAGTCCGACGGGGAGGACTCCGGTGACGTTCGGGTCCAATGTCCCGCTGTGGCCTGTCTTGTCGATGTGGAATATGTCCTTGACCCAGGCGCTTACCTGGTGGGATGTGGGTCCTGCGGGCTTGTCGACGTTGGCGATGCCTTTTCGGATGTGTTCCTGTATGGGCCTATCTGAGGGTCTGCGGCCATATCTGGGGTCTGTGCTCTCCCCTTCGTGCTTGATTAGAATCCCGTCTTCCATCAGTGGTCCTCTTGCTCGCCTATGCGAGTTTAAGGTCTGCGAGGCCTTTCCCCACGGCTTTTTCGCTTACTGTCCAGGGTGTCGGCTCAAGGTGGGCGCCTGACGCCTTAGATTTCCTGGCGTCGGCGCATTCGACTGTGAATCCGCCCTTCTCTTTGCCCACTATTACGCAGTATTGTCCTGCGTCTCTGCCGCGGGTCTTCCTGCAAACCCTTCCGACGTCTAATAGTGCCATTTTAGTGGACATCAATTAGGGAGGACGGGTATAAAAGGCCAGATGATGCCCTCGTCCCGGCTCATCTCCAGAAGAGTATAAGCCTGATCATCGCCTCGAAAATGTCCATTAGGGCGTCCAGGCGTGTGTTCGTCCTGCCGAATATCGGCGGCTGCGTGGTGGTCGTGTCCGCCAATGTCGGGCTCGTCGTGTCCGTGGTTGTCGACGTGGTCGCAGGCTCCTTGCCGTCGGTTGTGGTCGTGGATCCGATGGTCGACGTTGTCCCAAGCTCCTGGTTGGTCGAGGTTGTAGGCTCCAGTGTCGTCGTGGTCTCGGGGATCGCAATACATTCTCCGCCTGTGCATGTCTCGTTTTCTGCGCATGTCCTCAAGTATGCGATCTCAAGCCTGTCAACGCATTTCGCGTCCGGTGTGTTTGCGTTCCGGCATTCGCCCCAGGTTAGGGCCTGTGTGATGTTTTGGCCGTCGCATTCGGGGGGCGCGGTCACCGGCTCGGCGCAGTCCAGGTTGGAAGAGCAGTAGAACCTCAGGGTTGTGGTTGTCGTGGGTGCGAGTGTCGTGGTGGTTGTCGGGGGGCATCTTCTTCCTGCGACCTCGAAGTCCAGAGAGCCTTCATCTACCAGGCTCTCATGGCTTATGAGCTTCACGTTGGCTTTATGGTTCCCTGGGGGGAGCCTTGCCCACATGCTTTCCCCGCTGAACGTCGTCTTGGACTCCGTCTCTCCGTTGATGTTCTTCACTTCCAGCCCGACATCGTCTACGAAGAACTCGACCTGGCTGTTTCCGGTGCCTGTGTGGAAGACCGCGGTTATAGTGAACGGGTCTTTGCAGTTGACCGGGTCTGCGGAGAGGCTCACGTCAATGGCGGCATCGGCCTGGGAAGCCGCGAATATGGCCAATATGAGCGTTATGGCTGTTCTGGAATCCATCTGTGTTGCCCCCCTCTTTGTGTCTTACTACTGTCCTTATCCGAATATATGTTTTACGCTTTGGGGAGTCATTATACGGGGCCTTAGGAAAAAAAGAAACCTTTTTATATGATGTTGTCATATAATATATGCTAGGGGATGATAAGCTATGGCAACAATTTTGTCTGAAAAGGACGGACACATAGGGTTTTCGAACGAAATCGAGGAATACATACTTGACGGGAACATGGAGTTGAAGGCGGTGCGCCTGCGCGACGGAAGCTGCGTCGACCATGAGCATCTCCATAAGGCCTTCAGCCCGAAGCATCCCCTCCTTAAGACCCCGTCGGAGCTGAAGAAGACCTTGGACCGGTTCTTCATCCACGAGTTCGTGGAACGCAGGGCCCAGGCTATCTGATGAACCTCAGAATCGAGTTGTCCAATATTATCCTGCCGTCGACCCTCAACTGCGAGTTGTTCAGGTAGACGTATGTAGCGGTCAGGTTCAGGACGTTTCCTCCGGTGATGTTCAGCATGCCGGTATGCGTCGACGTCGGCAGTACGGCTGTGCCTGTGCAATTGGTGTACTGGTCCACGTCCCAGGAGGCCTGACCGGTGGCGTCCGCGCCGCTGCATGAGGGCGTCTCTGAATAGACGGACGGGCAGGCCGATGTCACCGTCGAGACGGAAGAGTTCCCGTCCGAAGCCTTGAAATAATAAACGCCTGCGGCTGCCGTGAGTGTGCCGTTGTAATAGTAGACCACGCCTGACGCATAGGAGGCCGAAATACCCGTCATATTCTTCATGGCTCCGTCGATGACGGCATTTATCGACGCGGGGGGATCGCCGTCTGAGTCCGTATAGGTGACGGTGAAGTTGAATAGGGACGAATCGGGGCCTAAAGACGGCGAGGCCTGGCCAGAGGAAAGCGTCGGCGGACAATTCACCCCCGGCCCAGACTGCTGGGCGGTCTGGTTGGTGCTCGACCCGTCGGAGGCGTTGAAGTAGAATGTGTGGGCACCGCAGGACAGGTTGGATGAATGGCTGTAGAGGACGCCTGCCGTGTAATTGGAGGAGCCGTTGGAGGCCATAGTGGACTGGTTGGAGTCGACGTAGACCCTCACATATGATGGGGCGGTGTTTCCGGGGCTGGCGTAGGCGACGGTGAAATTGTAGGCTATGGACGCGTTCCCAGTCTGGGGGGATACCTGTCCTGAGCCAAGGGTGGGATTTTGGCCGCTGACGGACGGGGCTGAGGCGGTGGATGTAACATTGACTTTCCCGCCGTAGTCGGTGGCGTTGAAGAAGTAGGTGTGCGATCCAGCGGCCAGGGTCCTGTTGTAATAGTAGAGTTTGCCGTCTCTTGTGTCGTTGTCGGAGGCGTCGGCCTGGGCCATCGTATAGTATGTGCCGTCGATGTTGGCCCTCATCGTCGCAGGCAATGTGTATTCGGGGTGTGTGTAGTTGGCTGTGAAGTTGAAGTTCGTCGAGGTACTGCCGGACGATGGGGAGACGCTGCCTGTCAGCTGCGGATAGCTGCGGATGTTCACGTACCAGACGTCGTTTTCGATGTTGCATTGGCCGTACTTGACCCTGAAGTATCCGTCACCGTTCCATGTGCTGCCCCAGCTGTTTTTTAGGATCCATTCGCTGACCGAATCGTCGTAGCCGACTAGGACGACCGCGTGGTCTGAGCTTCCAGCAGAGCAGGTCTTTGTGACAGAACTCCATCCGCTGACGTAAAGCGAGACAGACAGGGGGCCGTACCGTACCAAGGCCTCTTTTATCGCCGCCTGGGTCCCGGACACGAGGCCGTATGCCGTTATGTTCTGCATGCGGCTTGCGTAGTCCGCGCACCGGTCGCCGCATGTTCGGTCGCTGCATGCGGGATTCGTCCTGTATGTGCATCCTGCACCGCAGAGGACTCCGGGGGTGCAGCTGCAGCCTCCGGTGCCGTCTATGTATGTCATGCATGATTCGTCAGGGACGCCTGTGGAATAGATGAACCAAATGGCTTCGTCCTGCCATCCTCCGCAGCAGTTCTCGGCTCCCGTAACGGGGTATCCGTATGTGTGGCAGTCCGATACCAGATACTCCTCCGAGAGGTCCAGGTCGAGGCTGGAATTCTGTGCGTTGATGTTGTGTTTCGCCTCCGTAGCACCGACCGAGCTGAAAGCCCAGCAGCTGCCGCAGTTACCTTGATTTTTCACGGAGGTTATCCAGTTCTGGCCGTAGAGGTTCCGCCAATCATATGAGGAGGGGGCTCCAAGCGGCGGATTAGGGGAACCTGCAGGCTGATCGTCTCCAGAGGCCTTCTGTATCGGCCTTTTCTGTGTGTTCTGTGGCAGGAGCGGCATGCCTTCCGCCTTCAGCGCGTCGAGGACAGAAAGGCCGTCGAAGTCCCTGGCTGATTCCTTAATTGGCCCCCTCCCCTTTCTGCCTTTGCATACCGCGTATTCCCTTGTGAGGGGACCTCTGCCGTCTGCTCTGACTTCTGTGTCGTATCCGTTGACTCCGCAGAAGTTGTATCCTTTGCCGCATTTCCCTGCGAGGAAGTCCCATTCGCCGCATGCGCTGCCGTCCGGCAGGACACATTCGATGTCTTCGCCCTTCAAAGTGCTAATCCTCTGATACCCATACCCGAGGTCGGTGCAGTACCGCGTGGCCGGATTGTACATAATTACCATCCCCGACTGCGGAGCATATTCCGGGGCCGCCAAGGCAATCTCCAACGTCGTGGTCGTCGTCGATTCGGTTGTGGAAGTCGTCGTCGATTCCGTCGTCGAGGTCGACGTCTCCGTGGTCGTCGTGGGCGCCTCCGTCGTTGTGGTCGTGTCTGTGGTGGTGGTCGCCTCTAGTGTCGTAGAAGTCGTAGTCGATGTCGTATCAGTCGGGGTCGTCGTCTCGGTGGTCGTTGTGGTGTCCGTGGACGTCGTCGTAGTGTCTGGGGTCGTGGTCGTCGTGTCGGCCTGGAGCGTCGTCGTGGTCTCCTGCGCGGCCGTGGTCGTCGTTGTCTCTTCCGGGGCTGCTGCCGGGGGTGTGGTGTTGTCTTGGGCGCAGGCCAGAATAGTCAGCGCTATCAGCGACAGGGCTATGAGGCTTTTCCTGTAATTCATCCAATATACTCTATGGCGGACGCGCCTTTATACCTCTTTAGGGTGTTTTATGGGCCTTTTGGGCTTCTTTTAAATCATCTCCCCGATATATTACTCTTATGAAATCCGACCGAATCAAGCGAGGCGTAGAAAGGGCCCCCAATCGTGCGCTCTTGTATGCCACGGGGCTTTCCAGGAAGGGGATCAACAAGCCCTTCATCGGCATAGCGTCATCGTACACCGACCTCGTCCCCGGGCACGTGGACATGAGGCAGCTCGAGCGGTTCATAGAGCGCGGCGTCGAAGCCGGCGGCGGGACGCCGTTCATATTCGGGGTGCCGGCCATCTGCGACGGCATCGCAATGGGACATTTCGGGATGCGGTACTCGCTCCCTTCCAGGGAGCTCATAGCAGACGCGGTGGAGACGATGGCGGGCGCCAACGCCCTCGACGGACTGGTACTATTAACCAACTGCGACAAGATCACACCTGGCATGCTGATGGCCGCGGCAAGGCTCAACATACCCTGCATAGTCGTGACCGCGGGTCCGATGATGACCGGCAGGAAGGACGGCCGCAGGCTCGACCTGGTCAAGGACACGTTCGAGGCGGTCGGGATGCATCAGGCCGGGAAGATGAGCGACGAGGAGGTGGCGGCGTTGGAGATAGAGGCGTGCCCCGGCTGCGGAGCATGTCAGGGGCTTTACACCGCCAACACGATGGCCTGCCTGACAGAGACTATGGGGATGAGCCTCACAGGCTGCGCCACATCGCTTGCGGTGTCCGCGAAGAAGAAGAGGATAGCGTACGCCAGCGGCGTCAGAGTGGTAGAACTCGTCAGGAAGGGCCTCACAGCAAGGAGGATCATCACGAAGAATGCGATATACAACGCGGTCGTCGTGGACAACGCGATGGGCGGATCGACTAACACGACCCTCCACATTCCGGCGATAGCCCATGAGGCCGGGATAGATATCGACTTCAACATGTTCGACGAGGTCTCGAGGAAGACCCCCCACATCACGAACCTCAGGCCCGCAGGGGAGCATTTCATGGAAGACGTAGAATATGCGGGGGGAATACCCGCGGTATTGCATCAGCTGAGGGAGCGGCTGAAGCCGAACCCGACGGTGAACGGATTCAACATCAAGAAGATAGCGGAGAAGGCCAGGGTCCTGGACGACAACGTCATCAGGTCCCTCGACCGCGCATACCACCGCCAGGGCGGGATCGCCGTCCTGAAGGGGAACCTGGCTCCCCTCGGCTCCGTCGTCAAACAGACCGCCGTCTCGGAGAGGGCGATGCGGATAGAAGGCCCGGCGAGGGTATTCGACTGCGAAGAGGCCGCGATGGCGGCGATACTCGCAGGCAAGGTAAAATCGGGCGACGTGGTCGTCATCAGATACGAAGGCCCGAAGGGAGGCCCCGGGATGCGGGAGATGCTCTCCCCCACCGCCGCAATAGCGGGCATGGGCCTGTCCGAATCCGTCGCGCTCATAACCGACGGAAGATTCTCGGGCGGCACCAGAGGCCCATGCGTCGGCCACATAAGCCCTGAGGCAGCCGACTGCGGACCTTTAGCCTACGTCAAGGAAGGCGACACGATCCTCGTCGACATACCCGGCAGGAAGCTGCAGCTCATGGTCTCCGACCGCGAGCTCGAAGCCAGGAAGAAGACCTGCAGGATAAAGAGGACGAACGTCAAAGGCTGGCTCCTGAGATACTCGAAGATGGTGCAGAGCGCGGCGAAAGGGGCGATACTGGAGTAGGCTCACTTTTTTACCCTGTTTATCAAGTATTTTCCTATGGGTGTAGGATACGTCAACCCGGATAAGCCAGGGGCGTTAAGGCATCAGATTCGGAGGAATTACCGGGAGCGGGACGATAAGGACCCTCTCTTGGAGGTCCAAATCAAGGCTCCAGGCCCCCTTAGGGGCAGGGTCAGCGATTGGGGTGATGGTTCCTTAAAGTCTCTGCGGCCTGAGGGGCGCTTTGAGTCGAGGGCGCCTTCGCTAGAGGCCGTCCGACTGGTGGAAAGCATAGGTAGCATCTCCCTCAAGAAGGCTTTAGGCCTCTTGAAGCCAAGATACGGGCGGAGTGTCGTGTCGGAGTCCGTTAAGCGGGAGTTCGACCGGGGGGACGATGAAGCGCAGGACATCATCCGCGATGCATATGCGGCTATCAGCGGGCAGAAGGCTGAGAAGGACGCCGGCCGGCACTGGTTTCAGGGAAGGCGGATCGGCCCCCCTGCGGTGCTTTACAGGAAGGAACATATCCTAAGAGCCCTAAGGGACGCAGGAAAGAGAAGCTTCACAGCATGCGAATTGGCGGCTGCCGTCGCTTACGAGAACGGGCTGTCTGGTGACGGATATGTCGAGCACCTAAACGCCGTCAGGGCGCTGAAACAAAACGACGGATTCGAGGTTGTCTCAGGCAACATGTCAGACTATGCCCAAATCGTAAGGGATGGTATCCTTGAAGGGATGCACCGACTCCTTTGGAAGCCCGGTTCCGGGAAGAAGATGTTTTCGACTGACGAGATAGCGGATAAGATGGGCCTATACCAGTACCTTGGGGAGGAATACCGCCGGAGGCATTTGGATCCAAAGGACGGATCGAATTCCAAGCGCATCAGGCAGACTGCCAGCAAGTACCTGACGACTGCGGGGGGAGTTCTAGAATCAATGGGTCTGGTGAAGAAATATCCGATGCCGACGTCCGAAGGCTCAAGCCTAAGATGGGTTCACGTCGGCCACATACATTCCGTGTACCTGCCCCCCAGGGAGTGCATAGACTACGACATACTTTCCCACCTTTTCGAGAACGGTGAAACATCCATTGACCACTTCACGGCTCATGAAAATATAAAGGACTCAAATATCGGCTCAATCGAAGGCAGATACAATTCCGCCGTGGTCCTGAAGGCTGTCGACCGGCTCGAGACCGATGGGGTCGTAGTGAAACGGAAGACCGGACAGAAAAACTATGTCGCACTCACAGGGGAAGGCCAGGATATCATGCGAGCTCAGGCGCTCTTCGACCTAGACTGCGAAATCCATGGCCGAGTGCCGCAGCTTCTTGAGGACACCAGACGGATGCTTCTTGGAACCCATTCACAGGGCCTGGGCGCTGCCGAAGTGAAGACGCTCGGCAGAATCTGCGCCGGCGTCGCACTCCTTCGGCGACTCGAAGCCCCGGAACGGATCCAGCTTCTTGAGGAAATTAGGCGGATGCCGCCGGAGGATGCCCCCAAGATGAAATACGGGGCAGTATATGCGAGACTCATCGACGAAGTCGACGAAATGGGCCTCGGATTGGAACGCCAAAAGCTCGAGAGATTGGCCTACAACCTCGCATACGGCGAACGGCCCTGGACCAACATATCAGAACACAACCTCCGGGAGAAATACCACCCGGCCCTCGTCAGCCTTGAAGCAGAAGGCAGGGTGGAAGAAGGGGCAGCAGCATGGTTCATGGAAAACGTGGTGAAAGCCAAGGCCCCGTGACAGCCTATTTCGTCTTTTTCTGTGGTATTTTCTCGAGCGGCATCCCTTCGATGAACGGTCGCAGGCTCTGGTCTAGGTTGTGTGCCATCGACGGCTCGTCGGAGAGGGCGGCGTATTCTATATAGGCACGCTGGAGGTGGTCGTAGAGGGACTCGGACGTGTATGTGGCCGCACTCCCCCATATGGGGTTCTGGAGGGTCTTTATCTTGCATTTGAACTCCCTGAACTCCCCATACTTCAGCCCTTTCATCACCTTCATGCCGACTCCCTCCAAACCCGAGTATTTCCTGAATTCAGCGTCGGAGAGCAGCCTCCTGTGGAGGGCTTTCCTGTCGAGCCTTTTGCCCTCGGCCCTGAGGCCTTGCTGGATGATGCGCCTGGTTAACTCGACCGTGGCGTAAGATGCGGGCGACATCTCAGTTTTAACCTCAGTCTTGAGTTCTCCGCGGATGTGCGCCTGCACCCGCTCGTATGCGGCTTCGCCGTCGGCTTTCCCTAGCATGGAAACCGCCATAGCCTTGAGGCCTTCGCCTTTTATGAAGTCGTCCGATGGCATGCCGGCCGCCCTATAAGTGTCCATCGCATCGGTCATCCATTGCCGTATCAGTGGCCTGACCTGGTAGCGGCTCACCATGTCGACGAAGCTCTGCGGGTCCTTTATGCGGCCGTATATGCTTAGGTTGTCTGCGGTCGCCTGCTCGTTGGTGACCGTCAGCCTCTTGGTGAGGCAGACGCGCATGTTCTTGCCGATGACGCGGCACAGGCCTTGGAGGAATCGGTCCCGGTTTCCATCGGTGTATGTGCCGAAGTCCCGCTCGATAAGCTTCTTGAAGTCATCGTTGGGCTCCTCTGGGGTCTTCGGCCCCTTGGCCAAAAGCTCGAGCCTGTGTGTGTCGTCGAATATGACCTTCTGGGAAACGACGATTTCCTCGCACACCATCCTCGTCGGCCTGCCTTCTGCCTCGTCTATTTGGACCCTAGTCAAAAGGCGCATGGTCCCTGTGGGGATTTCGGACATCTCGGCCCCGGCGCCCCAGAGGACTTGGGCGCGTTCGATGCCCTTTTGCTCGGAGTATATCGCCCCGGTCGGGCTGTTGTCGAATGGTTCGTGGTGTACGTCCAATAAAATCCCCGACTTGCCCGCATATTCCGGCCGCTGTGCAAAGACGTGGTCCATTATCAAGTTCATGCGCTCCTGCTCGCTCTGTTTCCTCGACTTGAGGACTACGTCGCCCTCTTGGAGCGTGGGTGTTCCGTCGTCTTCGACTCTGTCAAAGTGGTACACGTACCTGTGGCAGCCGATTCCCTTCACCTGCACCGCGACTCCAGGGAACACCCTCCCAATCTCGTCCCCGCGCTGATTCGCCTGGGCTATGAACTCCATAATGTAAATCTGAGCGAAATGCAGCCTATGGTAGTCCTCCCAGCTTAGGCCTTCGTTCGCCACCCCCCACTCTGCTCGCAGGAGGTCTTCCAAAGCCTTTGAGTAGGCGGCCTCCGCCTCGTGATTCCCCACTTTCCTTACGGTATCCCTCATCTGGCCCGAGGTGACGCAGGCGTAGCCGCCGGCCTGGGTCTTCAAGGCAGGCAGGCGGCAGCGGTAAGGCCACATGACGCTGCGGCCGCCTACGACGACTGCCGGGTGGGTGGCGTCGTTTCCTGCGTCATCCTTGACGAAAGAAAGGCCCAGCTTCCTCATCTTCTCCTCGTCTTGTGTTATGTCTTCGCCGTTGACGTATATGCCCCCCATGAGAGGTACTATAGCTTCGTCGTCGGTCTCCTTTAGCGGGTTGTAGATGCTGCTGCCTGCGCTGACGAAATCCCATCTTCTGCCCCTGCATCTTAGGAAGCGAACGTCCCTGAGGGAGAGGGGGTGGGAGAATCTGCTGAACTCCAGCTGGTTGCCGCCGACATGTTTGAATCCGCTGACTCCGCCTTGGCCTCCAGCCAGGAGGGCTGAGTCTTCGACCATCAGGTCCGGGTTGGAGAAGACGCGCTCCCCCGTCCCCGGCGACGCGGGGTGCGAAAGCCTCGTGTTCTCGCCTATTATTCGGATGCCGTCCACAGCTATGCCCAGCTCGTCAATCTCCCTCTGCGGCAGATTTGCGGTCTGAACAGGCACCCTTCTGGCGTTCACGATAAAAAACAGGAAGGCTGTGGATATTAAACGTGTCGCACATAATTGATGCTATGGGTAAGGGAGTCATCCTCGTCATCCGCGACGGCTGGGGGTACCGGGCTGAGAAGTCGGACAACGCGATAGCGCAGACGCCGACGCCAAATACCGACCGGCTCATGGCGGAATATCCGAACGTCGTGTTGGCGGCGTCTGGCGAAGCCGTCGGCCTCCCTGACGGGTATCAGGGCAACTCCGAAGTCGGCCATATGACAATCGGCTCCGGCAGGATCATATTCCAGGCGATGGTGAAGATAAACAAGAGCATAAAGGACGGCAGCTTCTATGAGAATCCCTCGCTCGTCGCCGCGGTCGAAAACTGCATGAAGACTGGCGGAAGGCTGCATGTCATGGGGCTTTTGCAGTCGGAAGGCGTTCACGCGCACGAAGACCACCTTTATGCGATACTCGAGCTGTGCAGGCGCAAGGGATTCGGGGATGTCGTCGTCCACGTCTTCACAGACGGCAGGGACGCGCCGGTACACGACAGCCTCAAGCACCTGGAAAAGCTAGATGCCGTGTTCAAGGAGAAGGGCGTCGGCTCCGTCGCATCCGTGTCAGGCAGGTACTATTCGATGGACCGTGACAAGAGGTGGGACCGCACCAAGAAGGCGTACGACTGCATCGTCGGGGGCGAGGCCGAAGGCGAATTCGACGATGCGATGGGAGTAGTCAGGGCATCACATGCCGCGGGACTGACCGACGAATTCATAGTCCCCACCAAGGCGAAGGGATACAAGGGCGTCAAGGACGGGGACTCCATGTTCTTCTTCAACTTCAGGACGGACCGGACCCGGCAGCTGACGAAGGCGATAGTCGAGGAGAGGTTCGAGGGCTGGGAGCGGAAGCCGCTGAAGGTCTACTACGTCGGTATGACGCAGTTCTATCAGCCGATGAACGCACACATAGCGTTCGAGGACATATCCCTGGGCAACCTCCTCGGGAAGGTCGTCGGCGACGCCGGCCTCAGGCAGCTTCGCATAAGCGAGACCGAAAAATACGCGCACGTGACGTTCTTCTTCAACGGCCAGGTGGAGGTCCCGAACGCGGGCGAGGAGCGGATACTCATCGACTCCCCGAAGGTCGCTACCTACGACCTGAAGCCGGAAATGAGCGTATATGAGATCCGGGACAGGCTGGTGGCCGAGATAAAGGGGGGAAAATACGACTTCATAGTGACGAACCTCGTCAACTGCGACCTCGTCGGCCACACCGGCATCGTGCCTGCGATAGAGAAGGCGGTCAAGTCCGTGGACGACTGCGTCGGGGACATAGCGAAGGCCGGATTGGGATGCGGCTATACGACCCTCGTCTTCGCGGACCACGGCAACGCGGAGGACCAGACCCCGGAATGGAGGACGAGCCATACCATCAACCCTGTCCCCTGTATCATTGTGTCTGACGACCCAAGACTGAAGACCGGAAAACTGAAGACCGGGCGGGGCCTGCAGGACATCGCCCCGACCGTTTTAGGCCTGCTGGGCTTGAAGAAGCCTTCGGAGATGACCGGGGAAAGCCTGATAATGTGAAGCTCATTAGAGCGTCGTCTGATTCTGGTCCTGTTGGCATTGGTGCTTATCCTTCGGCCTTGCTTTCTCGGCCTCGGAGAGGCTTTGCTTGCAGGCTTCGAGTTCGGCCTTTATCTTCTGGCATTCCATCCGGTGGTGCTTTATCTCCGTTATGTCCTGGACCTGCAGGAGGTAACCTGTCGGTGTTTTCTCATCCTCCTCGCAGAGGGCTTTTATCGACGCATCGAGGCATATCCTCCCTTTCTTTTCGCTCTGGAAGACGTTGTATCTGGCTATCTCCTCGAAGTCGAATTCGAGGTCTTTCCTCAGGGTTTTGCGCTCGTTGAGCATCTGCCTGGCTTTTTCGTCGATGTATGGCAGATCGAACAGTCTTGAGCCTATGATATCTGATATGTTTTGGACTCCGAATATGTTCAGGAAGGACTGGTTGGCGCTCACCAGGCGTCCCAGGCGGTCGAAGATGGCGAAGCCTGCATTCGACGCCTCAAATACGGCCTTGAACCTGTCTTCGCTCTCCCTGATGGCCTCATGCATCAGTTTCTGGTCTGATATGTCCTCGACGAACCCTTCCATGCGGCTGGGTCCGCCGTTCTCGTCGGATATCACCCTTATGTTGAGGCTTGCCGTGAACGTGCCTCCGTCCCCTCTTTTTAGGCGCTCCTCCCACCTGAGGAGTCTGCCACCGTTCGCAAGGGCGGCATTGATTATAGTCTTCCTGGATCCGGGGTCTGCGTATACCCCTGACAGGTCGGACACCTCAGATACCAGCTCATCGGGCGAACGGTAGCCCAGCATGGCAGCCAGGGCGGGATTGGCTTCTATAAACCCGCCATCTACGGTTGACCTGAATATGCCGATGACGGCGTTCTCGAACAGGCTTCTGAATCCGTCCTCTTGAGGGCTCTGCGGGGCCTGGGCCGTTTTTGACCTTTCCGGGGTGATTATTACGGAGTCCCTTGTGGTCTTCTTGGATGTCATTCGGCCTACAACCCCTGTTGCCTCTCCTTCTTCGCCTGGTCCCAGAGCCTCCGGAGCAGGGGGCTCGTCCCGTTCTTCTTCATCGCGTCGAACTCCGCCTCCGTGACCTTGAGGACTGCGTCGCCGTCCCTGATGATGAAGAAACGTTCCGCCCGGTTCTGGAAGAGTTCGATTGCCATGGCCCACAAATCCTATGTGTTTGATCCCCTAAAAGCTTTTCCCGGCGTCCGGATGCCCTATCTCCTGAGTTTCCAGATGTCTTTGGTGAGTTCCTGCTTGAGCTCGATCCGCTCGAAGTCCTTTAGCCTGAGGATGTGGCTCATCCCGCTGGAGTCCCTTATTATGAGCTGCTCGCTGAGGCTGAAGAGGATGCCGAGGATTCCTCCAGAGGCGGTCAGCGTCACCGACGCGACCATGTTCTGCAGCGTGCCGGAAGTCGATATGCCTGTGGAGGTAAACAGGAGCAGGTATACGATGAATCCGAGCAGGAATCCGGAGCACATCAGGAACCTGCTGTGGACGTACTCCTCCGTGATAGACGATATGTGGTTCAGGTAGACGACGCTCTCGTCGATCTCGAGGCTGACCTGCGTCCTGAAAAGGTTCGGCTTCCTGTAGAAGTTGGCGTACCACAGCCTGTATAGGACGCCCCCCGTGAAGCTGACGCAGAACATGCCGACGAGGAAGAGGACAGCCCACTGGACCTTGAGGAGACCCGCCGTCACCGCACCCATGAAACCGATGAAGAAAACCAAAAGTATGGCGAGAACAACCCAGTCCATGAAACCAAATAAGGCATGGCCGGTTAAAAACCCACGATTACGTATGTAATAACCGTTTTGGCTGCGACCCCCATGATCAGAAGGAGGGCGTATTCCATGAGGACTGTCAAAGCAGACTGACGGATGTTTGCATCATAGGAGGCATAGACGCTGTATATCGGCGAAAGGGCCATGGCTGCAATCCCCGATAAAAAAACAAATGCCCTGGACAGGAGGGGATCCGAACCGGAAGCGGCCGGAAAAAACTCCCCCCTGAAGGCCAGCGCGTATGCGGCGACGGACAATACGGCGCAGGCCGTCTTGAGCGCCCAATCCATCATTGCGCACCTGAAAGCCCTACGGTAGGATGCGCCTTGCAGCCCCACGATCCTGGTCGATGCGTGCAGGAGCGCGCTCCAGAATACGATGGCGAAAACGACGGCTGCGGCCGGGAAATAAGCCACGGATTCGTCCATGTATCTCATCCCGTACCATAGGGCGGCGGACACAAAGGCGCCGGCGACCGCCCATGCCCCAAGCGGCGGCAGATTCCCGCCCGCGGCCTGAATCATGGCCTTTGGAGGGGCAAAGGTAGCCTTCCGCGGCGGGAACATCTTGATTATCCTATTGACGTCGAACCTTACTATCCTGAGGTGCTCGTACTTCTTCTCCTGCACCCTCCTTCGCAGGCACGCCAGGTATTCTGCGCCATGGCTCAGCTCTATCGCGTCCCTCTCGGATTCTAGGTCGTTCTTCTTCAGTACGAGCTCGTGTTTGATGTCGAGGTACTCAGTCTCCCCGATCTGTTTCGCATTCTTCTTGTTTTGCAGCGCAAAGGACGCCTTACCAATGCTCCCAAGCGACTGCCCGATCAGCCGGAGGTTATCCACCTTGAGTCTTTCGAGCCTGCGGTTGATGGCCTCGAAATCATTGTCGTATTCCCCTTTCTTGATCTTGCCCTTGCGAAGGAGCTCTAGGAGGCGGTCATCGAGGGCGATCAGCCTGTTGGCTTCCTCTATGAACTCCTTGTCGAACAACATCCTTATGGATTGTCCTTAGCGGTTAATATCCGCCTGCAGGCTCCTGTGTATGTTGACGATCAAGCACACGCATTCCTCCAGGCTCTCGCCCATGCATACGACACCATGCCCCCTGATGATGGCATATTGGGCGTGTTTGAGGGTTTCTATTACCTGGTATGCCTGATCGTCGGTGCCGTAATGCGCATGTGCCTCTGTCGTTTCAACGCCTATGGTCTCCTTCAGCTTTTTGGCTGAGTCGACTGCGAGCTCGTCGTGCGCGTGTATGACGGCGTTCGCCATAGGATAGCTCTGGTATATCAGCCAGTGCATCGGCGTCTCGCTGGAAGGCTCCTTTCCCCCGACGACCACCGCCCTCTCGAAGTCGAAGTCCAGGACCTCGACGACGTCGTCTTCCGATAGCCTCCCCTTGCCGACTCCGCCGACGGTGATATGCATGCCCTCATTCGACCTGACGCTGATGTTGCCTGCGTTCTCGGGCGTGAGGCCGAGCCTGTCCAGGGCGGATCCTGCGTCGCGTATGCCTTTGAGTACGCGTTCGGGCGCGGCGCCGTCTCTGACGAACTCGACCCTGAACTTCCTGCCTTCGTATTTTTCACCGTATTTCACCGAAGCAGCCTCGCCATCAATATGATGTCCCTGTATCCTCCGCCGACCTTAGTATGCTTCCTCAGCCTACCCTCCTCCCTGAATCCGTGCCGCAGGTACAGCCTTCTCGCCCTGTGATTGTCCTCGACGACACAGAGCGACACCTTCTTCAAACCACGGCTCCTTGCGTCCTGGAGGATGAATCTGACGGCCTTTGAGCCGATCCCCCGACCCCAGTATTCCCTCGCGATGCTTACCCCGAATTCGGCCACGTGCGAGCTCCTCGAACTTTTTTTCACAGGCTGCAGGAGCGCCGACCCGACGACTTTGCCGTCTGCGAAGATGCAGTGCCAGCGCCAGCCGCTCTTGCCGCATTGCTCGTAGAACTTCACAGTGGAATTCATCGTAATCGGCGGCACGCCGCTCATGAATCGGCAGACGTCCGGGTCGTTCACTATCCTGTTTAGCTCCTCCAGATCAACCCTTCGGACCCGCCTGAAACTGACTTTCATAACCCCCCTATGCAAGGAGCCTCGCCATAAGGATGGCGTCGCGGTATTTTCCGCCCACCTTGTATGCCCTCCTGAGGTTTCCCTCCATCTTGAACCCGTGCCTCCTGTAAAGCGCCAAAGCCCTGCAATTGTCCGAAGCGACGGTCAGCTGCACCCTTTTGATGCCTGCGGCCCTGGCCCTCCTGATCATGTAATCGATCGTTATGCCCCCTATGCCCATCCCCCAGTATTCCTCCGCCAATGCGATGCCGAAATCTGCGGCATGGGCGTTCTTCTCCTCAGGCATCCTCCTTAGCGTCGCAGACCCTGCGATCATCCCGTCCACGAGGACGGCATCCCAAAAACCCCTCTCCCTCAGAATCTGTCCATACAGAAGCCTCGTGGATTTCATCGACACAGGCGGCGTGACCATCAGATGAAGGGCTACGCGCGAATCGTTGACTATCCTGTTGAGCGCCTTCAGGTCCCCGACACCCACCTTTCTGAACGCCACTTTCATAGGGTATCAGTATTTGCCACTTTGGGGTTATTATCCAATACGTTGTACTCACTCAATTATTAAATATGCCCACCATAATACCTTCCCAAGATGAGCGCTGTAAAGGATATGAAACTGGCAGATTCCGGCCGCCTCAACATCGAGTGGGCGCAGGCGCATATGCCGGTTTTGATGGACATAAGGAGAACATTCAAGAAGGATAAGCCGCTGAAGGGAGTAACCGTCGGATTCGCCCTGCACGTCACCAAGGAGACGGCAGTGCTAGTAGAAACACTCATTGAGGGTGGCGCCAAGGTCGCCATAACCGGCTGCAACCCGCTCTCCACGCAGGACGACGTCGCTGCCGCCCTCGCCAAAGCCGGAGTCGACGTCTACGCGTGGCGCGGGGAGACGACCATGGAATACTACGACAACATAGGCAAGGTCCTCGACCACAGGCCAGAGATAACCGTCGACGACGGGGCGGACCTCATCTCGATGATACACACCAAGAGGCCGGAGCTCCTGAAGCACGTCAAGGGCGGATGCGAGGAGACAACGACCGGCGTCATCAGGCTTCGGGCCATGGAGGCGGACGGGGCGCTGAAGTACCCCGTCATGGCGACCAACGACGCCGATACGAAGCACATGTTCGACAACCACTACGGCACGGGCCAGTCCACCATCGACGGCATACTCAGGGCGACGAGCATACTCTTCGCAGGGAAGGTCGTCGTCGTCGCAGGATACGGCTGGTGCGGCAGGGGCGTCGCCATGAGGGCCAAAGGGATGGGCTCACAGGTCATAGTCACCGAAGTCGACCCAATACTCGCCCTCAGGGCGGCGATGGACGGCTACACCGTCATGAAGATGGACGACGCAGCCTGCATGGGGGACATATTCATAACCGTCACCGGCGACAGGGACATCATCACGAAGAAGCACTTCGAGTCGATGAAATCGGGGGCGGTTGTCTGCAACAGCGGCCACTTCAACATCGAGATAGACCTGCCCGCTTTGGAGTCCCTCAGCAAGGGCAAGAAGGTCATAAGAAACAACGTCGAAAAATTCGAGCTCAAGGACGGCAGGCACATATACGTCCTCGGCGAAGGAAGGCTCGTCAACCTCGCAGCGGCCGAAGGCCACCCGAGCGAGGTCATGGACATGAGCTTCGCGAACCAGGCGATGGCGTGCAAATACATCCAGGAACACGACCTCAAACCCGGAGTCCACAAGATACCGAGGGAGATAGACGAGATGGTCGCCAGGATGAAGCTGAAGACCATGGGCATCGGAATCGACGAGCTTACAGCGAAACAGAAAAAATACCTGACCTCATGGGAGGAGGGGACATAGAGCCTCCCACAACCCCATTTTCTCAGGCTTGAAACGTCACTGAAACGTCCGTTCCACCCTTGATTCTTATGCTGTTTCACACATGAATCTTACGAGGTGAACGAACAAATGAAAACATCAACAAAGACAATATACCAAATTCTCACAGCAACAGCGTTATTACTGATTCTCTCAGGCACGATTGCGGCCCAGGAGACGAACTGCACAGACTCAGATGGAGGAATAGATATCTACACATATGGCTGGACTACGGTGAACGGCCAAAAATATTATGACTATTGTTCGGGCAGCACAATATATGAGGCTGCGTGCGTATTGGACGGCAAAAGCAGCTTCTTCCAGTACCAAGAATGCCAATACGGCTGCCAGGACGGGGCGTGCCTTAGGGAGCAGCCCACGACAACGACGACACTATCCAAAATATGCACCGACTCCGACGGCGGTAAAAATTATTATCTTAAGGGAACGACCTGTCAGGGGACTTCCTGCGAATCTGACCTCTGCCTGACGCAGACAAGATTGTTCGAGATGGACTGCGGCCCAGGCGGGGATATCAAAACGGGATATTATCATGACTGCCCAAACGGCTGTACGGATGGAGCCTGCATAAAAACGCCCATAACATCAACCACGAGTTCAACTTCAACGTCAACGACCCTGCCTAACAGCTGCTTTGACGAGACGGCTGGCGATGAAGGAGGTAATTACAACATTCGCGGCGTAACATCCGGCTTTTGGATGGGTGTAAAATTTAGGTTAGAAGACGTTTGCACCAGCGACGGCATAACCCTAAAAGAGACATACTGCAAAGGCACGCAAGTGCAGGCAGACTACTACAAATGCCCGAACGGATGCAAGGACGGGGCATGCGCTAGCGCAGAGCCGAAATGCACTGACTCAGATGGCGGAATAGATATCTACACCTATGGTTGGACCACGGTGAACGGCCAAAAATCTTATGACTACTGTTCAGGCAGCACAATATATGAGGCTGCGTGCTCATTGGACGGCAAAAGCAGCTACTTCCAGTACTCAGACTGCAAATACGGCTGCCAGGACGGAGCATGCATGAAAACGCCTACAACATCAACCACGAGTTCAACTTCAACGTCAACGACCCTGCCTAACAGCTGCTTTGACGAGACGGCTGGCGATGAAGGAGGCAATTACAACATTCAAGGCATAACATCGGGCTATTGGAATGGCGTAAAATTTAGGTTAGAAGACGTTTGCACCAGCGACGGCATAACCCTAAAAGAGACATACTGCAAAGGCACGCAAGTGCAAGCAGACTACTACAAGTGCCCGAACGGATGCAAGGATGGAGCATGCGCGGAGGAACCGAAATGTACAGACTCGGACGGCGGGATAGACATCTACACGTATGGTTGGACTACGGTGAATGGCCGGAGATCTTATGATTACTGTTCAGGCAGCACAATTTATGAGGCTGCGTGCTCATTGGACGGGAAAAGCAGCTACTTCCAGTACCAAGAATGCAAATATGGCTGCCAGGATGGGGCGTGTAAAAAGGAGCCGGTTACCTGTAGACAGGGGCCGTTTTATAAAGGCGATGATGTGGTGTTAGGCGGGAAAAGCTACCACTTTAGCGATTTTATGGAGGAGTCGGATCATTCGATGACTGCTGTGTTCACAAGCAATGGTGAGATGTTGAGGGTGCGTCTTGCTCCGAGGACTGGGGGAAGGATAATTCTCACGGCATGCGGGAAGGAATATCAGTTGGAGCCGGATCCGTTGCCGCAGGATACGGACGTGTATTCTGGGACGTACTTGAAGGATGTGCTTTATCTTAACGGGGGGGACCTTTTCGTAAACCCGACAGTCGCAGAAAACACGACAAATTGTACAGACTCCGATGGTGGGAAAAACTATTATGTTAAGGGTACCGTTAAGTGGGGTGTGAGCAGTTATGATGATGTCTGTCAGGAGGCTAATTTGGTCGAGTTCTTCTGCCAGAACAACCAACCCCAGAAAGAGTCATATAGCTGCCCCTTGGGCTGCCAGGATGGAGCGTGCGTAAATGGCTCTGGCGGCAGGGTTTCCCTCAGTAATGGCGTCTACTACTGGCCTTCGAAAATCTCACTCAGTCCGCCGATGACAATCACACTCCAGTCTCAGGCTTTGGAGTATGAGTTGTCTGCCAGTACTCCTGGTTGCAGTTTCGAAGACGGCAGGGATGCTGTATGTGACGGTGTGGTGCAGACGTATTGGAAGTGTGAGTTTGCTGGGATGCCGCAAGGTATGGTTAAGTTGGTTTATAGGCATTCTGTGACGTTGGCCAACTGGCAGGGCTTGTATCTTCCTGTGGGATCGTATAAGGTAATGAATAAGGACGGAAACTTGGTGCTGATTAATGTGGTAACCTCCAAATGCACTGACTCTGACGGCGGGATAGATATTTACACGTATGGTTGGACTACGGTGGGTGATCGGAGGTCTTATGATTACTGTTCCGGCAACACGATATATGAGGCGGCGTGCACGTTGGACGGTAAAGGCAGCTTCTTCCAGTATCAGGAATGCAAATACGGCTGCCAGGACGGGGCGTGCAAACAGGAGCCGGCCCTATGCCAGCAGGGGCCGTTTTACAGGGGCGACAAGGTGGTGTTGAACGGGAAATCCTATGTCTTTGACGAATATATGGAGGAAACGGACCATTCGATGACTGTCGTATTCACAAGCAGCGGCGAAATGATGAGGACACGGCTTACGCCGAAGACTGGGGATAGAATATTTTTCACAGCGTGCGGAAAAGAGTACCAGTACGCGGAAGATCCGCTGCCGCAGGATACGGACGTATTCTCTGGGGCATACCTGAAGGATATGATTTACATCGCAGGCGGGGACCTCTTCATAAAC
Source organism: Candidatus Altarchaeota archaeon (assembly GCA_043800705.1). Lineage (GTDB taxonomy): Archaea > Altiarchaeota > Altiarchaeia > IMC4 > SCGC-AAA252-I15 > JAHIYG01. The sequence goes on along the minus strand of JAZDMS010000022.1, from coordinate 30,415 downwards.
CCGACAGTTGCAGAGCCCACAAGAAATTGCACCGGCGGCGATAAAGCGTGCAAGCCGTATATAACGGTGACTTCGCCGAATGGGGGGGAGTCAATAGCGGCAGGTGGATATTGGACAATTAAATGGTCAGGAAATATGTTGAGTACAGATTATTCAAAAGTTAAAATTGAACTACTGAAAAATGGGGGTTTGTATCGTTCGCTAACTGGCTGTTCAACAGTCGAACATAACAGTATGATAGAGGGTATAACAACCTGCCTTTTTCCCTCCGACATACCGGCGGGAAGCAATTACAAAATTGCTGTAATTGATGATGGCGCAGGTGTAAGCGACGCCAGCGACGACCATTTTAGCATTGTTGCGCCGACAAACTGCACTGATTCAGACGGCGGAAAAGACTATTATGTGAAGGGGACGACTAAGTGGGGTGCAAAAAGCGATGACGACGTCTGCCAAGACAACACCCTGATTGAATTCTACTGCGAAAACAACCAGCCCCAACACGAAATGTACACATGCCCAAGCGGCTGCCAGGATGGGGCGTGTAAAAAGGAGCCGGTTACTTGTAGACAGGGGCCGTTTTATAAAGGCGATGATGTGGTGTTAGGCGGGAAAAGCTACCACTTTAGCGATTTTATGGAGGAGTCAGATCATTCGATGACTGCTGTGTTCACAAGCAATTCTGAAATGTTGAGGGTGCGTCTTGCGCCGAGGACTGGGGGAAGGATAATTCTCACGGCATGCGGGAAGGAATATCAGTTGGAGCCGGATCCGTTGCCGCAGGATACGGACGTATTCTCTGGGGCGTACCTGAAGGATATGCTTTACATCGCAGGCGGGGACCTCTTCATAAACCCGACGGTCGCAGAAAACACAACAAATTGTACTGACTCCGATGGTGGGAAAAACTACCCTGTTAAGGGTACGACTAGGTGGGGCGCAGGCAGCTACGACGACGTCTGCAAAGGGGACAACCTGATTGAATTCTACTGCGAAAACGGCCAGCTCCAAAACGAGCTATACACATGCCCCAACGGTTGCAAGGAAGGCGCATGCATCGGGGCTGTAGGGGATAAAGTAGTCCTTTCCCTAAAGAAGGGCTGGAACCTGATGGCGTTCCCAGGCAAAGGAAGCCTAAATCTTGGGACGTGCAGCAAGCCCTATGGGTTCGTGTTCCTGGACGGCAAGTACATCACCCTAAGCGAGGCCGAGAAGAAGCTCGGCACAGGGCTCGTCGATTACCTAAGCACGCATTCCTTCTGGGCATATTCGCTCACCGAATGCGACCTTGAATTCGTAGTCGACAGCTACGCAACATTCGAAGATGTGTCCCTCGACAAAGGATGGAACCTCGCTCCGGTAACAAAGGACCTAGTCGGCAACTCGATGAAGAGCGTCGGCGGCGAATGCGATTTCACCCAGGCCAGCGGTCAAGGAAACATATTCTTCTGGGATGCACAGACACAGAACTGGCGGAAGGCACATATAGACTACATCTTCGGCTCGACAGACCGGTATGATGGCGTGTTGGTCTACACGAAAAAGGCATGCGAACTAGGGCTGGGCGTGCCTTCTCCGCCAGGCTTCCCCCCCGAGGAGTAGGATGAAAATCATCATAATCCTCCTGTTATCCATGATGCTGGTCTTAGGTTGCATGGAGCCTTCTGAGGACTACCCAAAGCCCACAACGACGGTGAAACAGACGCAGACTACGCTGTCAAAGCCGCCGGCGCCGACGGCCACTACTTTGGCGAAACCGAACCTTTCGGAAATGTTCAAGGAATCTCCGAATATTGCTCCGCCGCAGATGCCCCCACCAGATTATTAATCCCCCCTACCATCTCTTAATGAGATGAGGGGCTTAGTAATCTGCATCATTTCAGTTCTATTGCTCGCGCCATCTTTAGCAATAGCTCAACTGAATCCTTTCGAAAACGGCCTATTATCCCCGCCGGAATTCCCGGCAAACACCCCGAAGGAATCATCCAACCTGGCAGTCCTTCGCCTTGTGGACGTCTCGACAGGGGAATGCCTCTCCGACGTCCACATCGAACTATTCATGAGCAGGGCCGGCGCAGAACCTGTGGAGACTCTCAGATACGTCCCCAATTGCACTCTAACATTGGACCTTGAAGAGGGCAGTTGGAGCATAATAGCCCGCGCCGACGATCTAAAAACCGACGGGAAGGACTACTATTCCAGCGTCTCATTGACGCAGCCCGACAAACAAGGCCCCGAGCGGGTTGTCCTCATGAAACCTGCAGGGAGTATTATAGGAACCGTAACAGACTCGGATGGGAAGATCGTCTCCGGGGCAAGGGTCAAATTCGACTGCTCAAGCGACTATGGGAGGCAGGATGAAGTCCAGACCGACGAATACGGCATATTCAAGGCTGAATGGCTGCCCCAAGGCCAGTGCAAGATATCCGCGCTTTATCAAAACATGATCGGGTCCACAACTGTCGACCTGAAAAAAGGCAGGCTCTTCGAAGTCAAGGTCCCGCTCGAAAACGAGAAGGCACAGTCGACGAATATCTGGTTTTACATCCTAGCATCTGTCATGTCACTATCCGCGGCATATGCCCTGCTTCTCAAGAGGAGAAGGCAGGGACTCTTCATCGAAGAAAAAAGACCCTCCATCAAGCCTTCAGCCGGGATGTCATCCATAATCGAGACGCTACCCCACGAACAGAGGCCCCTGGTCTCCGTCCTCTGTGACTCAGGAGGCAAACTCCGGCAAGCGGATATTTGTCTGAAGACCGGCATATCCAAAGCATCCGTCTCAAGGTATGTGTACGAGCTTGAGTCCAGGAAGATATTGGCCACCCACACAGTAGGGAACCTAAAGGAGGTGCGGTTGAGCGAATGGTTCCTCAGCCAATGAAAAGTGCTCTGGGCCTTTTTAAGCCTTTGTTTCATATAGTATAGCTCAATTCAGGGGTAAAAGATGGAATCTAAAGTCATGATTGGGGAGTATCTCGGAACGATCGAGGAATTCACGCCAGGAAAGGGCACATACGCCGAAGACGGCAAAATTTACGCCGCAAAGATCGGCTTAAAGGCAGTCGACGCCAACAAACACGTCGCAGAAGTCAAAGGAAAGGACCTTCCGTTTATTGCGCTGGGGCAGACGATATTCGGGGAAGTCGCGGGATTCAGGACCAACATGGTCACCGTCATCGCAGGAAAGATACAGGGCCAGAAGGGCCACATAGACGAGAAGACGACAATATATGTCTCGAATATCGCCGACAGCTACGTGGACAAGCCCGAAGAATTTTTCGCCATCGGCGACATCGTGAAGGCCAAGATCATCAGGATGGAAGGCAACGTCATCGACATATCCACCAAAGGGGAAATGGGCGTCGTCAAGGCGTTCTGCAGAAACTGCAGGCACCCCCTGGTAAAATCAAACAAACAGCCCGACAGGCTCGAGTGCCCCTCATGCAGGCGCATCGAGAAACGGAAGCTGGCAGCGGACTTCGGCAACGTCAGCGAGGTTTAAAATGGAATTCAAGTTTGTCGAAAAGAAGAAGGACACCCTGGAATTGGAGTTCGACGAGAAGGAGATACCGCTCGCCCTGAGCGGAGTCCTCCTCCAGAACGGGATCGATGCGTACTGGTACGAGCCGCACCCGCTGAAGACGGGATTCAGGCTCCACATAGACGCGGACGACGCAATGGCCGAGCTTAAAAAGGCAGTAACCGCGCTTGATCTCGAATGGAGCCAGTTCAGGAAAGCCGTCGAAGGGAAGCTTAAATAGGGCCCCCCTAATCCTTATCATGGACGATCAGAAGGCCTCCAGAGAACACCGGTATATGGTGGAGGAGATAACGGTCACCCCATTCTTCAAAAGGCACCGGGGCCACATGCCCGCCACCATCAAGCTGAGGGCCGAGATCAAGGAGGCGGGCTCGGACATCGTCCTCGAAGCGGACGTAAGAGGATATGAAAGAGAGGACGTCGAAGTCTCCGCATCGCCTGATTCGATACACTTGGACCTGATCCTCGAACGCGCCGACTCGGGCAACGTAAGGTTCCACAACAGCTACGCCACGCCGGCCCCGATAGACCCCGCGAGGCTGAATGTCGAACACGGCACGGACGGCAGGCTCAGGGTCACTGTGGCTAAAAAATAGGGAAACCCCCCCATCAGACCCCAGAAAAAACAAACCACCTATTCCGTCAAATATATTAATCGAATCATATACTTACTCAGGTGACCCCTATGGATGAGAGAAACATCTCAAGGCTCCTTTTGCACGAGAAGCCTGCCGGAATAATACTGAGCCTCAAAGAGAAGGAGAAGAAATACCCGACCGTCCTGTCGAAGGAGAACGACTGCACATACACCCACACGCTGAAGATCCTCCAGGAACTGAAGGAATACGGGCTTGTCGAATTCGACAAGGACGGGCGGATAAAATACGTGAAGCTGACGGAACTCGGAGAGGACGTCGCGCACGAACTGGAAGGCCTCGTAAGATACCTCGAGAAGGTCTCGAAGACCGGGGCGAAGGAGAAGCCGCAGGGGCCTGCGGCGGAAAAACCGAAAGATGAATGATGGACCTCCAATCCGCGCTGACGGACGCGCCGTACGATGCGCAGCCATCTATCGCGGACATTGGCGGCCTCCTACAGCCCTGGCTGACCCCCCAGAACATAATCCTGGCGGTGTTCTCGATAGCGGTCCTGTCGCTTGCAATCAACCTCGTACTGACCCTGCAGAAGAAACGGCTGAATTCGGAGGCGTTGAAAAACGATGACTCAATCAAGAAACTCCAGACCCAGCTGCGGGAAGACCACACGCGCCTCGAAGCCGATGAAAGACGCATAAAAGCGCAGGAACAGTTCATCGAAAAACAAAGGAAAACCATCGAATCAGGCCCCATAGCCGACGGGATGAAAATCGCCAGACAGGGGGCGAACGTGACAGACAGGTACTGGGAACGCATCGACAAGGTCGGCGGCCCGGGGGACGACCCGAACCTCGACAAGCTGGTCTTAGAGCGCGACGATATAAACAGCCTGATCGAACTGACCAAGATAAAATACCACACGCGCGCCATCGATGAAAAGAGCTTCAGCAACATAACCGAAGGATACCAGAAGAAGCTGATAGAGATAGAGTCCAAGATCAAAAGACAGACCGCCGCACTGGAGCCGGCGGCGGGGAAGGACACACAGGCCAAGGCCGCACCGTGGGCCGTCACAGCGGGGCGGCAGCAGCAGGCGATGCTCCAGTCGAAAATGGGGGGTATGGGCGACGCAAGCGTCATGCTGGTCTCCACAAAAAGCGAAAACGACACCCTCGTGGTGTCGACCATACTGGACATCCTCCTGCGCCAGAGGAACATGGGCGGAGTCTATATCTGCGTGAGCCGTCCGCAGGAGAGCATATCCGCCCTCCTTGCCGCCTCGGGGCTATCCTCGGAGGACGTGTATTTCATCGACTGCATCAGCAGGATGGCCGGAAAAAACACTTCGGTGCCTGAAAAGAACGTAGTATTCGTCGACAACCCAAGCAGCCTCGAGGAGGTCAGCATGTACCTGGACCGGGGCCTGCAGAGCATCAGTAAAAGAAAGTTCATCTTCCTCGACTCCCTGTCGAGCATGCTCATATACAACAGCAACAAGAGCGTCAAGGAATTCACCCACTTCATAATAAACCGGATGCGCCTGGACGGAATCGCGGGGATCATACTCAGCATCGAAAAGAAGGAGGCCGAAGACCTGGTAAACACGCTCTCGCCGATGTGCGACCAGCAGTTGAAGTTTTAGGGGGGCATGTTCAATATAGTCTAAAAATGGACCTCAAGAAAAAAGCGCTTGCAGTCATGATGGCGGCGTCGTCAGTCAGCGCCCAATCGGATCTTGACTCCCTGGGTTTCGTCGCAGGCCTTTTCGGAATACTCTCACTCATCCTCAGCTACCGCCTCATATATGCGAAAAACGGCTTCGACGCGCAGATAATGCTCAAGAGCGCCCAGCTTCGGAAGCTCAAGGAGGAGGTGGAAAAATACGAGGCCGATGTGAGGCGGCGCAGGAAGGATGCCTCATTGGACATGGATTCCCGGGTCTCGATGGAGATGCACAAGGCGAAGGAGGCCTCAGACGAGGCAAAATGCCGCTTCGACGGCCTTGACAAAAACTACTGGAACAGGATCGGAGTGATGGGCCAATCGGCGTCGAGCTCCACAGACCTTCAGAAACTGAAGGACGACAAGGCCGACGTTGAGAGGATGATAGCCATGACGAAGTCGAAATACCTGGAGATGGACAAGAAGTCCTTCGACAACATCATGGAGGGATACCAGCGCAAGCAGATAGAGATAGATGCCAAGATCAAGGCAATAGGGGGCGGTTAATCATGGAAGTCGATAGGTGCCCGACGGGTATCGCGGGCTTGGACGAGCTTTTAGAAGGCGGTTTTCCGAGGGGCCGGGTCATCCTTGTCGCAGGCGGCTGCGGCACAGGCAAATCGACCCTGGCGGTCCAATTCCTGTGCAACGGAATAACGAGATACGGGGAACCCGGCGTCCTTGTGACCCTAGAGCAGCACCCGATGAGAATCAAACAGGAGATGCTCGTGATGGGCTTCGACCTCGAAGCGCTTGAACGGGAGGGCAAGCTGGCCATCGTCGACGCCAGCCTCTCCGACATAATATTCAAGGAAAGAGGCAGCCAATTCGCGCTCTCCCCCACGGCGAGCTTCGGGATGGAATCCATACTCGGCCTCATAGAGGACGCAGCCAACAAGGTAGGGGCGAAACGGGCAGTCGTCGACAGCTTCAGCGCGCTGGACACGCTCATCGAGACCAGGAGGTCGCACACGAGCGGCTCGATACAGGAGGACTCGCGGAAGACGACCCTCGGCATCAACTACAAGTTCCAAAGCCTCGGACTCACATCCATCCTCACGAAAGACCTGTTCGACGACCACCGGACCGGCAGGTACGGGATGGAGGAGTTCATAGCCGACGGAGTCATAACGCTCCACTACAACGTCTCAGGCCCCGACACAGGCCGCCACCTCATCATAAAGAAGATGCGGTCCACAAAACACTCAGAGAACATAAACACGATAGAGTTCGTCAGAGGGGAAGGGATACGCGTCAAGGGATTCTGACCCGACCGCGGGGACTAACACCCCTTGAATGCATCGGCCATGGTCGATTGATGAACGGATAATCGTTGTTATCCTAAAATTGCGAGCTGCCAGACAAACGAAACTAACGAACGAATAGGAGGCGGGGCGGACGAAAAAATAACAAAAATCTTCTGTTATGATTACTTTGTAATTAGTTGTAATTGCAACTCCTATGCCCTCTTTTCCCGGAAATTTCAGCTTGCGGGTGCGGTTTCTGAAAAACCTCGTTTATTTGCCTTGTTAATCCTGTGTTATCATGGTCTGCTCGGGGTCGCCTTTTACCTTCTTTTTCCTGGCGGTGCTCACCTGCATGTTCCATGCGAAGCTTATCCTCTCGAGGTAGTTGGCGAAGGTTAGGGACTCTGAGAGTATGAGGGCGCGGCCTTTGCCCATGCCGGCCGTGATCTCCCGCTCCCTTTTGACGAACCCGAACCTGACGAGTTTGGGGATGACCTTGTTCTCGAGGGTGCTTTTCGAGTATCCCGTCCTTTGGAGGAACTCGCCGATCTCCTTCTTGGTCACCCAGTCCCGCTGAAGGACCAGTCCAAGGAACTCGGATGCTACCCTGTGGTATACTGGCTGATACCTCTTCGGGAAGACGAAGTCGACGACTTCGCCAAGCTCCCAGTACACGGTCTTGTCCAGGCCCCCCTTTCGCCTCACCTCTATGCCGTAGTGCGGCGGCAGCCAGAGGCTCTCGTCTGAGGGGATGCCCCGTGAGGCAGGCTGATTAGGTGCGGGGTTGGCCATATTCATTCGCATATCGTCGCGGACGCCTTCCGGTCGAAGGGGTTCGTCCTCATCGCGAACGAGAACATGTACGGGTAATTCTGCCTCAGATGGTTCATATAGCTTATCCATTCCAGGACTATCAGTCCATAAATCCGTTTCACGTCGCCTGCGAGGTGTTCCCTGTCCTTCGGGGGTATGCCGGACAGGATACCGCGCTGGCCGAACTCCTCGGTGAGGTGGAATGCGGCCCTCAAGAGCTCCGTAAAGGTCTCATGTTCCAGGAGGTTGGGGTTCTCGGAAAGTCGCAGCATGAAGTCCCTCTTGGATAGGAGGAAACACCTCAGCTGCTCCATGTCTATCTTCTCGATGTCTATGCCGTATTTGTAGCCTTTTAGCTTATTTGATGTCTTATTGAATTCCTCTTCCGTCCAGTCCTTTCCGACTACCAAGTCGCCCTTGATTGTCTCGAGGTTCGGGTCGTGGTCAGACAGGTATGTGAGCAGCTTGGTTCCGACCTCGCTGAAGAAGACGCCGATTATCATGTTGAGCTTCTCCATCCTCTCCTGTTTCTGCCTCTCGTTGAGGAGCCTTTCCAAAACCAGGGATACAAGGAGTATCTGAATCGGGAGGAATGCCAGGTCGTTCACAATAAGGAATCCCTCCCCTCGGACGTCTTTGAAGACTAGGAAGTGCAGACCGTAGAGGCAAACCATCATTACTACCAGTATTATCCCCGCATTCAACTCCCATCTTGATACTTTCATCATGCCCCCGTCAAATACTCTATCTCTTCATCTTCGAGTTTGTACTCCCCCCTCAACCCCTCAATATCCGCCTTGTTGTTCTTCAGGAGGTGCCTGTAAAGTGGAATGTATTCCCCCCTTATTAATCTCGCCGATGCGTGGACTTTCGGGCCCATTTTTGCGGAAATCGAGGCCTCTATTTTCCTGTCGCCCTTGCTTCTGCCCATTGCCGAGAAGTAGCCGGGGAACATGTACTGGGCGAAGTTCACCTTCGCAGGCCTTGACGAGTTCACGCCCGCGGTGATGAGGGTGTTCGCATACTTGAGGAATCCCCAGTGCTGTCTCCTCATTATCCTGCCCATGAATATGTCTGCCCTTGAGAGGTTGCCGTATGCGTCGTGGATGGCCTGCCTGTCCTGGTATAGGCGGGGCGTGTTCTCCTCCACCCACCAGATGACGTCCCTGAGCTCCTCGTCGAGGTCCCATGTGGATTCGACGACTTTGGCGAAATCCCTTCCGCCGAATATGGTGCTGAGCGCCTTGTATATGTCCGATTGCCTGTCGCGTTCCGGTTTGACTCCCACGGTGTCAGCCTCACGGACGTTCTTTCTCCCCGTCGAGAGCGTCTCAAGGTCGTTCAAGGCCGCCCTGATGTCGCCTCCGCAGCCTTTGGCAATCTGTTCCAGGACGGCCTTCTCTACGGACACGCCCTCGGCCTCGGCAATCGTCTGCAGGTGCTTTGCTATGGATGCCGGCAGGGCGCGCCTGAGCTGAAGCTCGGCGCATTTTTTCTTGATTGTCGAAAGCCTTTTGCTTGAGTAGTCTGAGGTCGTGAGGATTATGGGGTTTTTCGAGTCATCTACGATGGCGGCGACCGCCTTGATGTCCTTTATCGCGTCGACGTTCTCTATGAGCAGCATCCTTGGGTTGCCGAAGATGCTGCCCGTGTTCGCCATGTTCTCCGCAGAGCCTATGTTCTCGTCGGATACTTCGACGACGTCGTATCCCCTGTCAGCAGCGATGAGGCGCGCCAGCGTGGTCTTGCCGGTTCCGGTGCCGCCGTGTATGATCAGGGGCCTGCCGTCCCACTTCCTCGCCTCCTCCGCCGAAGCCTTCCCTAGGAAGGCGTCAAGGGATGGCGGACTGTGCTTCTGCTGCCACATCGATAAAAAATACGTTTCAGGCAATATAACAGTTATATCCCCCTCATTCCTAGGATCTTACATGGATACGATTCCCCTGGCCAATCGGAATGTCTTCCTGGTGGGGGCCATAACACACGTCCCTGAGAAGGAGTACCCAAACCACATATACTTCCTGATGCAGACGGCGAACATGCTGCGTTTCAGGTACGGGCTCAATCCGTCGTTCGCCCTCCTGGACAACGAAGTGTGGCTGAACGAGAAGCCGAGGCACAAGCGCGCAGCCGAATGTTACCGCGTCGACCAGGCATGCGTCGACTGGGCTGGCCTCGTCATAGCCGAACTCACTGTATCCTCGACCGGGACCGGACAGGAGCTGGAGAGGGCGAGCCAGAACGGCACCCCAATCATACTAATGGCCAAGGGAGACGTCAGAAAAGCGCTCACGCCCGAGACCACATACTATACGGAGCGGGCCGACGGAAAGATAGAGCAGCATACAATAAAGCGGGGTTCGGGCAGCCTCTCCCTCATGGTCGAGGGGAACCCTACGGTGGTTCGGCCACCCATAATCTATTCTGGCGAAGGAAAAGAGGGCAGAAGCGATGCATTGCGCAAACTGGACCAGATGCTGAGGCAGCGCTTCATGTTGAAGCCGATAACCGAGCGGATAGAGGCGGCATTGCAGCTGGACGCTGTACGGCTCAACGGCTTGAGGGCTGAGAGGGCAATAAAAGGCCCTATGAAGGAGAGGCCGCCCTCCGAAGAGGAAGTGCGCCTCGAGGCCGAGATGAAGCGGTTGCAGAAGATGAGGGACATGGCAGACTCGCTCCTTACGTTCTCCCCATCCAGATTCGACCCACGACAGTACGAGGAGGCGTTCGGGTTCATGCGCAGGCTACCGCTTGCCGACGTGGAAAGAGGCCTCGACAAGCCCACACACATGGACATCAGGCCCACACCCCACCGGAACGCGCCCCGCAAGTAGTTTATTACCCCTCTCCTAATTGTATCTACCATGTCCGAGAAAGTCGTCAGGGACCCGATCCACGGCAACATACGGCTAGATGGCGCATTCCTCGGCCTTCTGGACACTCCCCAGATGCAGCGCCTGCGAAACATCAAGCAGAATGGCCTCTGCTACCTCGTATACCCAGCCATGAACTCGACCCGATTCGAACACTCCCTCGGAGTATTCCACCTCGGCGGCTCTATATCCGAACACCTTCAGCTTGATGAATCCGACGAGATGGAGCTGAAGGCCGCATGCCTGTTGCACGACGTTGGCCACGGCCCGTTCAGCCACACATTCGACGAGCTTATGCTCAGGCACGGCTTCGACCACGAGGGGGAATCGGCGAGGATCATCAATGAGACGGAGATATCGGACATGATGGGAAAGGCGGGGATCAAGCCAAAGGCCGTCGTAGAACTCATATATGGACGGGGAAAGCTGGGAAAACTCCTCTCCTCCGAGGTGGACGTCGACAAGATGGACTACCTCGTCAGGGACGCCTACTATGCCGGCGTGGCCTACGGCGTCACCGACGTCGAACGGCTCCTTTACAGCATCAGATTCGAAAAAGGCGACGTCCTCGTCGAATCAGGCGGCCTTGAGGCTGCGGAGTCGCTCCTGATAAACCGCAACATGATGTATCAGACCGTCTACCGACACCATGCGAAACGGATAGCGGAGTCGATGATGACTCACGCCCTCGGCAGGCTGATAGAGGATGGATCGGACCCGATCGCGCTGGCGCGGATGGACGACATAGGCCTCATCTCGAAGATGAGGATGTCGACGGGATATGCGCAGGACATGATGGCCAGGCTAGATTGCCGCCGCCTTTTCAAGAATGCCTACAGCGAGAACATCCACCTCCTGACGGAGGAGTCGAAGAAGGAGCTAGCCGAGAATACTGTGGCGATCGAGGCGAAGATGGCCAAAGAACACGGGATAGACGAAGGCTATCTCCTCCTGGACTACCCCGAGACTAGCATGAACGAATACCGGGTCAAGGTCAAGACGCCGCACGGCCTCAAATCGATCAGCGAGGTGTCTCAGCTGGCGAAATCCCTCGAGGGATCGGAGAAGGAGAAGCTGACCGTCAACATCTACGTCCGCCCTCAAGACCGCCAGAAGCTGTCTGAGTTCTCCCCCGAGGACTATTTCACCTATAAACAGACGCGCATAAGCGGATTCATCTGACCAGCATGTTCCCTAAAGAGCACATAATCAGCTCCTGCATAGGGGTAATGGCGCTCGCCGCCTACCTGGGAGTCCCGGCAGGCGACGCCATCATACAGAGGATAGCCGACCCGTCCTCTCGACGGGGCATTTTTACATAAGCACATAATTGTCTGTACATGAAGTTCATATTGGTCCGGCACGGAGAAACGACCGCGAACACGAATTCGGTGATTCTTGGCGGAAAAGAGGGAGGAACACTCTCCGATAGGGGCAATAGGCAGGCCAAAGCCCTCGGCGAAAGGCTGGCGGCCGAGAGGTTATCCGAAGTCTATTGCAGTCCCGCCAACAGGGCCAGGCAGACATGCGAAGCGATGCTAAAAGGACGCGAAATAAGGCCAACCTTCAAGGAAGAGCTTCGGGAGATAGAGATGGGCGACCTGGTCGGCTTAAGCCACGAGGAAGCCGAGAAAAGATTTCCCAACATATTCGAGGATATATTCGCCCATCCTGACAAGCCGATACCCGGCGGGGAAAGCCTGGCGGACGTCAGCACAAGGGTGATTCCTCTTCTGGAAAGCCTGGCGCAGAATGATGGAAACCCGACGATACTCGCCGTAGGCCATAACGTCGTCAACCGCGTGATACTTTCGTACCTCCTCAGTATGCCCTTGGAGAAAGCCAAGAATATCAAGCAGAAGAACTGCTCTATCAGCGTACTGGACGTCAAACCAGGTTTCGCACGGCTATATACGCTCGACAACAGCATACACGTGATGCGTTGAATCCGCGATGAAAAACCGCAGAAAAGTGGACCTTGGGGCGATCGCCCGGCAGGCGATGGCGAAGTACGGTTTCGATTCTAAATTTCCCGCCGCCGCGGCGGGCGAAGCCTTATCGATCGTCAGTGAAGCCGGCTCAAGCGAAAATTCAAAAGACCTGAACCGGCTCCTGTGGTCGTCGATAGACAACAGCGACTCGCAGGACCTGGACCAGCTAGAATACTGCGAACAAGGCCAGGATGGGGAAATCCTTGTGAGGGTGGCGATAGCGGACGTCGACTGCTACGTAAAAAAAGGCTCGAAACTCGACGAATACGCCGCACACAACGGCACATCAGTCTATACCGGTGTGGAAGTCTTCCCACTCTTTCCGGATCGCCTGTCCAAAGGCCTAACCTCCCTCCTCCCGAATCAGGAACGCAGGGCGATGGTCATAGAATATTCCGTCCTCCCGGACGGCAGAATCAGACCCGGGGGCATAAGCCGTGCGACGGTGATGAACAAGTCAAAGCTCGTCTATGAAGAGGTCGGAGACTGGCTTGAAGGTAAAGGGCCCATGCCTCACCAGGTTGAGAAGACCCCCGGCTTAAAGGAGCAGCTGCGCCTGCAGGACGAGGCCTCCAGGCGCCTGAAAAAATACCGCATGGATTCGGGGGCTCTTGAATTCGACACCATAGAGGCGAAGCCGCTCATGGAAGACGGCCATGTCAAGGACCTCATAATCCAGCGGAAGAACCGGGCCAGATGCATAATCGAGGACTTCATGGTCGCAGCCAACGGCGCCATGGTCGGCTTCCTCGAGAAAGCCGGCGTCCCCATGATACAGCGGGTCGTCAGGAGCCCGAGGGACTGGAAGGGGATAGTCGACGCGGCGGCCGCATACGGGACCGCCCTCCCGCCTCAGCCGGACTCGAAGGCGCTGTCTGAATTCCTCGACCGCAGAAAGGAGGCCGACCCCGAACGGTTCCCGGACCTCTCAGTCACCGTCGTAAAACTGCTCGGCCCGGGAGAATACGTGACACAAGAGCCGGGGAAAGCCGGCATCGGCCACTTCTCCCTCGCAGTGACGGACTATACCCATGCTACGGCGCCGAACCGAAGGTATGTGGATCTGATAGTCCAACGGCTGGTCAAAGCCGTCATCGACAAGAAACCGGCTCCCTACTCGTTGAAAGAGCTCGTCGACGAAGCGGCCTGGCTGACAGACCGCGAAAAAGGATCGAAAAAGGTCGAAAGATACATGCGGAAATCGGCTGCCGCCGTCATGCTGCAAGGCCGGATAGGGGAGACATTCGAAGCCCTCGTGACGGGAGCGAGCGAAAAAGGCACATACGCCCGCCTCCTGAGCCCGTCGGTGGAAGGCCGCATAATCCGCGGCGAAAAAGGACTCAGGATAGGGGACAGAATCAGGGTGCGGCTGACATACGCCGACCCGTACAAGGCATACATAGACTTCGAATACCCTGGTGGAAGAAGATAAGGCCCGGCTAGAGGCAGCCGTGAACGATACTCCTGATCTCCTCTTGCACGGCATCCTTATCCTTCGATGAGTCGACTACCTTTATCTCCTTGAATCTAAGGTACCCCACCCTAACTTTGTCGAGGAAATCACTCTTCTCGAATATCTCCCCGCTCCTGGCCCGGTCGGCGCCGGCTGCGGGGTCCACGTCCAAAAGGATTACGAGGTCTGGTTCGATCACGAACCTGTTCAGCTGAATGAGCCAATTACGGTCGACGCCCTGGGCGGCCTGGTAGGCGACGGTGGAATGGAAGTAGCGGTCGGATATGACTGTGTCACCCTTGCTGAGGGCCTCGTTGATCTGCCTCACATGCTCAACCCGGTCCGCGCAGAAAAGGAGCGCGAGCGCCTTCGGGTCGACATGGATCCTCCCTGACAGGACCTCCCTTATGAGCTTCCCGATCTTCCCGTCGGTCGGCTCCATTGTCAGGAAGACCCCCTTCCCCCTGCCCCTCAACCAATCCGCCAGGAGCCTCGCATGGGTGGACTTCCCGCTTCCGTCGACGCCCTCCAAGACGATGAACATGGTAAATAATAAGAAGGATTTAAAATAAGCCACGACAATATACTCCCCATGGGCTGGGAGATCTTCGAACGGATATATGGCGCACACTGGTTCCTGGTCGGCGCTACATCCAGGCACTTCCCGAACATGCTGATAGAGGCCGGAAACCCTGAGGACTCACGGTTCATAGGCTTCATGCACGATGATGTCAATCCCATGGTCTTCAAAACCGGCCAATTCAACAGGCTGGGGGAGTACCTCGCAGACAAGCTGATGAACGACTGCAAATGGCGCAGAAAAATCTACTCCGACTTCTACAGGAACGCGAAACTGTATTTCAAGGCGGGAGATAGGCTGAGGCGACTGGATTACACGAGTATGACCGGTCGGGAGATCGCCAAAGAGGCGAAGAGGATCGTCCCCCTCCAGATGAAGACCCGTGTATTAGCCATATACATAAACGGCCTCCCGGTGGACGGAAGAAACCACCTCTCAAACAGGATACGGGCCGAACTAGGGGAGATGATATCCGACGACGAACGGTTCGAGGAATATTGGACGCTTCTCACGCAGGTCACAAAACCCAGCATAAGACAGATAAAAGACGTCGGAGTCGCGAAACTGGCGGACAAGGCGAAGCGCCGGCCAAGCACGAGCGTCCAGACGAGGCTCCATAAGATACAAGAAAAATACTGCTGGCTAGATTACATGTACTACGGACCCCCATCGAGCTTCGAACAGCTGGAATCGGAGTATGCGAAGGCTACTTCGAATAACGCCAACCTCGATCTCCTGAAACGGCTAAAGGAAACGCGCAAGAGACAGGATACGCTGATGAATCGGCTCAAATTCACAAGCCGGGGGAGAAACCTGGTCAAACTCGCCCAGACGGTCCTATGGCAGAAGGGATGGCGCAAAGACGTCGAATATCACGGATTCTACTGCTACGAACCCCTCTTCAAGGAACTGGCGAAGCGGCATAAAGTCGAAGATTGGCGAACCCTCCTTTACATGTTACCCTGGGAACTGGAAGAATTCATCCTCAAAAATAAACCAACGGTCGCACAGCTGAAAAAACGAAGGGAATATTCGTGCTACATAGCGGCCAAAGACAAGACCCAGCTACTGACCGGGGAGAGGGCACGCAAATTCTACACCACCCTTGGCCTGGACAGAGACCACAGCGGATTGACGGAAGTCAAAGGCCAGGTCGCCTACCGGGGGAAGGCGATAGGGAGGGCCCGGATAATCCACGTGCCAAAAGACATGGAAAAGATGAGGGACGGAGACATACTCGTCTCCCAGGCCACAAGCCCGGACCTCATAATGGCGATGAAAAAGGCTGCCGCCATAGTCACCAACACCGGAGGCCTCATATGCCATGCCGCGATAACTGCAAGGGAACTCAAAATACCCTGTGTCGTCGGCACAAGAATAGCAACAGAAGTCTTCAAAGATGGGGACCTGGTGGAAGTGGACGCGACAAAAGGCACCGTAAAAAAGCTCAAAGCGTAGTTATCGGCCTGCTTTGGAGGATGAATATCCCGCCCTTCCTGACTGCGAACTCGATGTCCTGCGGCCTCCCGTATGCTTTTTCTATTTTCAACGCCGTCTTCGCCAACTCCTTTACGATGCCCTTGGACAGTATCGGCTCACGTTCCTCGACGATGCCTAATCCGTCCCGATCCACCATATACGACGACGGCGTCACCTCACCCGAAACCAGCTTATCGCCGAGGCCTTCCACAACTTCCATATAGATGTGCTTCTTCTTTATCGGATCCCTTGTGAAGATCACGCCGGCATATTCGGCCTCGACCATCCTCTGAACCAAGACTGCGACGCCCGAGTTTGCATTGGGTATGTCGTTGTGTTTTCTGTAGATGATCGCCCGCAGGTTGAAGAACGACGCCCAGCATTTCTTTAAGGACTGGATGACGTCTTTCTCGCCTACGTCAAGGAAGGTGTCGTGCTGGCCTGCGAAGCTTGCATGTTCCAGGTCCTCCGCAGTTGCAGAACTTCTTATCGCCACCTTATCGGCGCACAATCTCCGATACTCATGAAGTATCAATTTGGTGAGCTTTTTGGCAATCGGCTCCCTCATAATGAGTTTTTGTATCTTCAATCCCGTCCTTTCCAAACCCTTGATGTCATCGGAGCTAATCCGGTCCAGTTTCACTATCTCCCTATCGATGCCATGCTCTCTGACGAAGTCGGCGTAGGCTTTTGTCGTCACGGAAAAGGCGTCAGGAACCATTAAAAATCCGGCGAGTTCGCCGAGATTGGCGGCCTTCCCCCCGACACGATATGCGTCCGCTCTGGACGTTTCTGAAAGCCGCAGGATATCCTCCGTTACCGGCAATTGGGCGCCGACCGGCGAATATGTCTTTCGCAAACGATGTTTGTTGCCCTTCTTTTTTTGTCTTCTGTATTCGGAGCCTTTTATCCTGCGGACTAAGCCGTTTTCCGCGTCCAGGATGATGAAGTCCCCCTCCTCCAAAACTAAAGTGGCGACTTTACAGCCTACAAGGCATGGCAAATCAAATTCACGAGAAATGACCGCAGCATGGCATGCGGCGCCTCCCTCATCGGTGATGATTCCGCCTATCTTGCCCATGAAAATCGTCATGGCGGGGTTTGTCATCCCGGTCACCAAGATGTGCTTTTTTGTAAGCCCCTCCGACATCTTATGGAATCTCGCCGGATTCTCCTCCTTGAGGATAACTGCCCTCCCAACTATACGACCATGATTGGCGATCGTCCCTTTGAATCTTCTGATCTTCCTGCTCGGGATGCTAGGGTCAAGGAGTTTTCTCTTCATCCTCAGAGCATCTTGGCCGCTGTACACCTTGATCTTACCGTTTGAGAATTGTAGCAGGCAGTACGTCTTCCTCCGCTGTAATTCTTTCCGGGGGATGTTCCCCCCTTTTGCAAGCAGATTTTGTATTTCACTTGAGGTGTAAAAGAAGTAGGCGTCCTCTATCGAACACCCCGCCTTCTTGGCGGCATGCTTGAAAAATGGCAGCATATGAAATGCCTCCCCATTCCAGCAGTTCTTTATCAGAAGCCGGGTCAACGCAAACTCGCGAAGGACAGATGAGGTGTAGGATGCCTTCTCTGATGATGCTTCGGCAAGGATGCGTCTCTGCTGTTTTTTCAGGTCACTTTTTTTATTTAGATACCCCCCTAAGCGGTCGGATATAACCTCCAGAGGCTCGATTCGCATACGTTTGTCGGCCCATGCCAGGACTTCCCGCTCGGAGAAGAAGTTCGGCAGAAGAAATGAATACTTCCTTGAATGATCGAGAATCCTCTGCTTTGTGGGGTTTTTCAGCACCTTAACCCAGTCCTGAAGCTCTTCGTAAATCAGGTCCGGCCGTTCAGGAGTTGTTAGAATAGAGAAATTTTTTCTCGCATCGTCGTGGAACCGTTTTTCCAGAATTTCATAGAGTGTGGATTCGAGCATATGGGTCGAATGGGATACGCTGGTTTGGAAGTGCGCATAAGCCCTCCTCAACGCTTCAGAGTAAAGCCAATACTCCTTCGCCAGTTCTTCATCACATACTCCTGCTTTAACAGATTCTAAGAGTATTTTCGCCCGCTGCCAGTAGTCTTTTACGGCCTTCTTTTGGCCTATTATGGATTTTCTGGCGATTTTCGGATTGAGGAGTCTTTCGCCGTCTTTGTTTATCCTCTTGATGTCGTCTTCGGACCAGAACCATCGTCCGTATCCGTGGTCGTCCCACATGATGATGTCCTTTTGAACGCAGCCTATGACGTCGCGGTCGAGGAGGTGGCGCTGCATCTGAAGGTAATGCTTGTTTATCGGCTGGGTGCCGGCGCTGTAGAGAACATACCGCATAGAATAGAATAAAACTCATAGAATAAAACGTCGACGACCGCTGCAGTCATCCTCCTCGAGGCGGCGTATCACTGTATCACCTCGGCCTTCTCCCACAGGGCGTCGAAGTAGTGTTCGAGGGCATTGGCCAGTTCGACGCTCTGCACATGGGCGCTTATCCTGTCTTGATCGTTTTTCGGGTTGACGAGGTGGAGTCTCGCCTCTTTATGGTCCTTTATGGCAAGACGGAGCTCGTCGACTGGGAAATATCTGACCTGGACACCGTGTCGTACGTCCTCTTTCATCATTTTGATGCCATCCTCCGTCTTCTTTGTCCCGATTATCCTCACATCCGCCCCCCGGCCGGCACATTTGTAAGTGGCTCTTGTTATCCGCTCAGGCCGCTCCTCGTAGGTGAACATGTATTTGATGCTGTCTTTTGTCGTGTTCCAGAGGTATTCTACAAAATCCCATTGTCTGCCGATGCCTGTGATTATCTTGATACGCTCGGAGGTCGGCTCCGAAGCCTCAGCCTTCTTCAGGTTCGTGAGTTGGGGAATCAGCAGGTCTTGTATCCTCTGGAGTTCGTTCCTCCTTTCTTCGACCACCTTTTTCAATGCATCTTCAGGCTCAACTGCTGAGAAGACCTTCGGTCTGACAGGATTTACTTTGACCATGCCTTTCCCCTCAAGGCCCTTCAACGCTTGATAGACCTTTCCCTGCGGTACCCCGCTCACTGAGCTAACCTTCTGGCCGGTGAGAGGTCCGGCTTGGATTAGTGCAATATAAGTGTTTTTTTCGTATTCTGTAAGTCCAAGACGCAAAAGTTCATCCATATACAACTATCAATAGTTGTTAAACTATTTAAAGTATTTATATCGGTCGTTCCAGATAACCTACAATGGACTCCTATACCTTCATGTGGGGGCAAAGGCAGTCCGCCATGGTGGCGGAATGCATGCTGCGGCTCTTTTCCGACTACAACAGCGAGTTCACCATGACGGCGGGAGTGGACGACGTCTTCAGGGAACACACGAACGGATTCTCCTACATATACTACTCGAAGGAGGCACTCAGGAACGTGAACAAGAACGGGGAAAAATACCTTGACAGAACACAAGCCAAGAAGATATTCAAACGGCTAAGGGACACGAAATCCAAGGCCATGAGGTTCTACCGAAGAGTTGCGAGACTAGACTATGGCGAATTGTCTGACAAGGAAATCTTGGGGATAGTGAAGGAATATCAGAGTCACCTCATCTGGATGAACAAGGTATATCGGACATCTGATCCCAGTTCCACGGGCGCATTAGAGGCGGTGGTTAGGAAAACACTCTCGACAAGATATCGGAAGGGCGAGCTGACACGAAATTTCGGCATCCTGATGACGTCGACAAAATTAGACAGATCGCAACAGGAGCTGATACACTGGTGCAGGCTCACCTCCCGGGGGAAACGCGTCACCGACAGGGCCCTGATGAAGCATGCCATGAGGTACCCGGAGAAATACGCCAACGCATGGTCCCGCGACGAAATAACAGGATTCCTCCGCAGCCGGATGGAACAGACCAGCCCCGAAAGCCTGAGCGAAGAAATCACAGCAATCAAAAAATTCAAGACTGTAGTCAGAAAAAAACAGGACAGGATATACTCCGAATTCAAAGACGAACCCACCCTAAAATACTACTGTGAGATGCTTCAGGACCTAGGCCTCTCCAGATTCGATCTTAAGGAGGCCTGGGGCGGAGCGGAGACCATGATGTTGGATTTCCTAACATTCCTGGCAAAACGAATCGGGCTGGACATGGCGTCTTTCATGGCGGCATATAACTTCACGGACCTGATAAACTTTTTCGAAAAAGGGAAAAGACTCACCGGCAAAGAGATAAAAGACCGCACGGAATACTCCATACTCCATTACAAGGGCGGCAGGCTGCGATACCTATGCGGCCAGGAAGCTAGAGACCATTATAGACAATTCCATACTTCCCCGACAGACGTCACGGAATTGAGGGGCATGACCGCTAACCCAGGTAAAGTCATAGGGCCTGTGAGAATCGTGAGGGTCGACAACCTCGCCAGGCTGGCGCAGGACATGAAAGCCTTCAAACCTGGTGAAATCCTCGTGACGACGATGACCTCCCCTCTCATCATCCCGATAGCCGTGAAAGCCGCGGCAATCGTCACGAACCAGGGGGGAATATGCTCCCACGCGGCCGTAATATCGAGGGAGTTCGACATACCTTGCATAGTCGGGACGCACGACGCGACGAGGGTGTTCAAGGACGGAGACCTCGTGGAAGTGGACGCAGAAAGGGGAATCGTCTCGAAGATAAATTAAACCAACGAGATAGCTTATACAGACCGCATGGTTTTGAGGATATTGTGGATTCAGCTAAGGGCAAAGACATTGTGGTCGTGATCGACCTTATGCGGCATGGGCCGAAGGCGGAAGCCGGGAACATGAACGCTGTGTTAAGCCCGGAAGGGGAGCGGGCGGCCCTCGAAGCCGGCAGGAAGCTTGCTGAAAATCTTCCAGGGGATGGATCATTTAGTTTGAAGGGTTATCACACGCGCCAAGACAGGAGCAAGAGGACTGTAGAGTTGATAAAAGCGGGTTATGATGGAGCTTTAAAATCAAGGGGAAAAAAGCCGGTTCCATACAAGGTCTTGGCTGCTGGGAGCAGATCTGATGCCATGCTTTCGGACGATGAAATCGTTGTAGATTTGACCCCACGCAAGCATCCTCTCTTCCACGGGGACTTGGAGGAGGTAAAAAGTGTCCACCCGGAAGGACTAGGTGAATTGCAGGTTGATTATCTCAGGCAAAAATATCCTGGCGAACCGAATCCGCGAGCATATGTTAAAGGACTGCCGGCCAGAGAGAAGGAAATTGTCTTGGACGAAGCTGAAAACTATTCCGTTAGGGTCGCGATCAAAAACGGGGACTTTTCAAGGGTCAGTGCGGGGATGATCGCGAAAGATGTATTGCATCATGTCCAGGCCGCATCGAGATTGAAGTCCGGTTCGAGGGTGGCCGTAGCCATCGTGGGGCATGAACCGTCGTTGAGCGCGTTCGTAAAAGAATGCGTTGATGCACACGACAATACGACCGGAAAAAGCCAACAAGGATTCGATACGCTAGAGGCGGCTGGTGGCGCATTCAGGCCTCTTGAGACGCTAAGGACTGTAATCAGAATCGACAAAGACGGACAGCAGACGATAGAGACAATGTTCCTTAATCCCACTCGGATGCCAGGAAAATCAGTCCAACTGAACACTGAAGGGATGGCTGAAAGGGCAAAGGAATATCGCGCAAGATATGGGATAGTCCGACCTGAAGAACGGGCTGAATGGATAGAATCGATTAAACCCGGGGCTTCGAAACCAGTCCCTCTTGATACACCACGAATAAAGCAATGACTGCCTCACTTATCCTACCCCTACTAGGATGATCGACATCGCCGGTTCTTTCGGCGAGGGCGGCGGACAGATTCTGCGGGCATCCTTTGTCATGGGCGCCATCCGCGGAAACTTGCTCCTGTCTTGAATGTCTTGGTCTGGAAAACGTGATAATATGTGAAACTAATGCATTTAAATTCATATACGTTGTCATATTATGTATACAGGTGTTAGAAGTGGCTGTGACTGTATCGGTTCGTCTGGATGAATGGACGCTGAAGGAGCTGAAAAAGGTGGAGCGGGTGTGTCATACGGACCGCTCGGAGATAGTGAGGCGGCTGCTTCATGAGGCATTAGTCTCCTGGAAGACCAGTCAAAGCCTCCAAAAATTGGCAGCCCATGAGATAACGGTCGGCCAGGCTGCGAGGGAGACGGGAAAGAGCATATGGGATGTCATGGACCTCGCCAGGAAAAACAACATAGATTGGACTGGGTATTCGGCGCAGGACGTTGAAAGAGATATCGCCGCGCTCGATGGAACATGATATCCGATTCAACGTCCCTAATATGCCTCAGCAAGGTTCGGAGGCTTGAACTTCTGAAGGACCTATATGTTCAAGTGAAAATACCCCCTGCAGTGCGTGATGAAGTGCTTAACAGCGGAAAAGAAGACTCTCATCAAATAGAAAAAGCCATCCGTGACGGCTGGCTAAAGGTGTCCGAACCGAAGTCCAAGAAAGAGTACGGAGTCGATGAAGGAGAAACCCAGGCCCTGCAGCTGGCCGAGGAACAGAAAGACAGGATAATACTCGACGACGCCCGCGCGATTAAAATAGCGCAGATAATCGGCCTAGAGTGCATCAGAACAACCACCGTCGTCCTGGAGGCGACGGCGTCAGGGAAAATATCCCGGAAGCAGGCAATAACACTGCTCAACCAGATAATAGAAAACGGCTACTACATAGCGCCGCAGTTTTACACTAAACTGGCGGCCAGACTATACGAGACGAAGTAAAAAATGCTAGAGATCGACGGCTCTTTCGGCGAAGGCGGCGGCCAGATACTTCGCACAGCCGTCGCGTTGAGCGCCATCAAAGGGGAGCCCGTCAGGATAACTAAAATCCGGGCCGGCCGCGAGAATCCGGGTCTTCGCCCCCAGCACCTGAAGGCAGTCGAAGCACTCGGCCTACTCTGCGATGCGGATATCGACGGCCTGCGTATCGGCTCTACTGAGGTCTCATTCTCTCCTGGGATCATTAAAGCGGGCCGCATCAGCGTGAACATAGGTACTGCAGGCTCGATTACCCTGCTTCTTCAGGCTTTGCTGCCAGTGGCCTTGAAGGCGCCTGATGAGGTAATCATCGATGTCTCTGGCGGGACCGACGTCAGCCACAGCCCCACAGTAGACTACTTCGAACACGTCTTCCTCCCAATCGTTCGCAGCGTCGGATGTGATGTCGAGTTTGAGGTCTTGAAGCGGGGATTCTATCCCAAAGGCGGCGGCCAGGTCCGGCTCAGGACGAGGCCGTGGAATCATTCCCGACGCATCGACCTCATCGAGCGGAGGCCATTCGAATCCGTAGACGTATTCAGCACAGCAACCGAGCATCTCAGGAAGCAGGAAGTGGCCGAGAGGCAGGTGAAGGGGTTCCTTAAGAAGATATCGCCCACACATGAGGTGAGACATATCAGCAGGCAGTACGTAGAGTCGCCGAGCATCGGCACCAGCTTCCTGGCAGTCGCAAAATACGATAACACAAGGGTTGGCGTCTGCGTCCTCGGGGAAAGGGGGATAAAGGCCGAAGACGTGGGGGAAATGGCGGCTGACGGGCTACTCGAAGAGATGTCATCGGATGCCCCACTCGATGAGCACATGGCAGACCAGATAATCCCGTATCTGGCGATGGTCGGCGGGGAGGTGAACGGTTCACAGATAACCGAACACGCCAGGACTAGTGTTGACGTGTTGCGCATGTTTGGATACTCCATTCGGCTGATGGGGCGGACAATCCAGTCAGACACTATATAGTATAATTCCTCGCGTCCCATATCCTATCATGGCCGGGGTAGCAGCCAGGTATCGCAGAGAGCCAAAATCGCTAGATGATTTCAGGGAAAAGTTCAAAGGCCAGATGTCATTATTGGATGGTATTAACCCTTTGGGTATAGGCTTTCCACCGGAATTAGAATCGCAAACAGGCATATTTTATCCGAAAGACTTCATTGAACGCGTGTGTTTAATATTGGAAAAAAATAAAGGCAAAAAGGTGCATTTTCTCATGCCCATGACCGGGCAACAGGCGACCGGGGAATTCATGAAAGGGGTGCTGAAGGTCCTATCGCCAGAAGGGGGGGTGGCACTGACCTTTCTCAAAACACCGTACAGGGTATTGCTCAATTTATACGCGGATGGTGTGCCTGGATTTGAATCTGCCAATGAATCCCTCAGACTCAATTTAGAAGAGGCTTTAAGGAAGCATGGCGCCAAAAAAGAAGATACCGAGTTCGTGGTACTGGACAAGTGGGGCAGTGGGACCACTTTTCGCTCCATCAGAGACAATCTCGGCGTATCAATCGATTTTTATAATACCAATAATTTAGGTGCAGGGATAGCAGATGAATTCCATCTGACAAAGGACAAAACCAAAGACGGCATTATAAACGTCTCACGGGGGGAGCTGTTGGAGCTGATTCTGAAGCAGAATCCGGAAAACCCAAAGATCTCACAAGATGATTTTTCCCGTGACGGTTTTAGACTAATTGATGCGCTAAAGGGGCACTTTCTAAGATATTTCACCGAAGAAGAACGAAAAGGGATTGATATGTCCTCTGATTTTGAATTATGGGGTGGTGGCAGGCATACTAAAGACGGATGGCCAAAAATAATCGACCACATTAGACGCCTTCCTGAGGAGAGCCAGAAGCGAATAATAAAGCGGCTGAAAAAGGACGACAACATGCTCGCAAGGATGGCATATCAGTACGGCATAGCCCGGGCAAAAAAATACGTCCAAGACGGGAATAGGCCGGGTTTTTAACGGCGCATCCTTATACTATTCTCACATGGAAACCGAGGCTCTCAAATCCTACCGGAATGCCGGAAAAGTCGCTTCCGAGACGCTGGCCTGGGCCTCGAAGCTCATCAAGCCGGGAGTAAAGCTTATAGACGTCTCGAACAAGATCGAGGAGAGGTTCGCGAAGGAGGAGGTCGGCTCCGCGTTCCCAGTCAACATATCCATAAACGACGCGGCGGCCCACTATACGCCGAAGTTCAACGATCCTGCGGCGTTCACGGACAAGGACCTGGTGAAGCTAGACATAGGCGTCCACGTCGACGGATACATAGCCGACACCGCCGTAACAGTTGACCTGACCGGCGAATACGGGAAGATGATGGACGCCAACAAGAAGGCGCTAGAGGAAGCCACCAAATTGGTTAAACCCGGCGTCTCAGTCAGCAGCATCGGGGAAACCGTCCAATCCATACTCGCGAAGGCAGGCTATAAGCCGATCGAGAACCTCACAGGCCACGAGCTGAAGCAGTACGACCTGCACGCGGGCCTCAGCATACCCAACATCAAGGTCCCGTACGACTGGAAGCTTGAGGAGGGGATGGTGATAGCATTGGAGCCGTTCGCCACGGACGGCGCAGGCCACGTGATCGAGTCGCGGAACGCCGAGATATACTCCGTCCTTGATGAGCGGCCTACCAGGATCCGGGAAGCCAGGCAGCTTCTCTCCGAGGTCGAGGACCGGCAGGGGATGCCGTTTGCGGCCAGGTGGTACGGGAAGATGATGCCTCCGATGAAGCTTATCCTGACGCTGAACCAGCTGAGCCAGCAGGGAATACTAAAATCCTACCCCCCATTGCATGACCGAGGAAAGGGCATGGTCAGCCAGTTCGAACACACACTGATAGTCACCGAAGACGGCTGCGAAGTGACGACTAGATCCTGAGGATCCCGGCGTGCATCCTCCTGTTTATGGCCTTCAATCCCTCGAACCAGAGGATGCTTCCCAAGCCCGCCAAGACTGCATACATGATGTCATGGAAGTGGGGCGTCTCGAAATGGAATAGCTGGGACAGGAACGGCACATACAATATCAGGCCGAGACAGACAGCCGCCCCAGCGAAGACATAATACATCGCCTTGTTCGGGACCCTTATCGTCTCGATGACTGTCCTCAGCCAGGACCTGTTCGTGATTATCAGTGCGAGGTTGCCGATGACGAGGGCGGTGAACGCGAGCGCACGGGCCTTGTCCTCCCCGCCTCCGCGATAAAGGACGAAGCCGTAGATGTTCGCCACAAGCAGGAACACCATCAGGCCCTGTGCGACCCCCAGCATTACGTCCCTCCTGGAGAAGAGGGGAGCCCCAAGGCCTCTCGGCTTCCTTAACATGACGTCGGACTCCTCGGGCTCGGCCTCGAAGATGGTGGAACATGCGGGGTCTATTATCAGCTCCAGGAAGGCTATATGCGCCGGCATCAGGGCCAGCGGCCATTTCAGGATCGCGGGGACGACCGTCAACCCCCACGATCGGTATGTGAACGGCCAGTATGTACGCTATCGCCTTCCTGAGGTTGTCGAAGATCCTCCTGCCCATCCTCACCGCCGAGACAATGGATTTGAAGTCGTCGTCTAGGATGACGAGCGCGGCGGCCTCCCTCGCCACGTCAGTCCCCCTGCCCCCCATCGCGATGCCGATGTGGGCGCTCTTGAGCGCGGGGGCATCGTTCACGCCGTCTCCAGTCATCGCGACGACCTCGCCGTTGGCCTTCAGCGCGTTGACCAGAAGCAGCTTCTGCTCAGGGACCACCCTCGCGAAAATGTTGACCGTCTTCACCAGTTCCCTCAGCTCTTCGTGGCTCATCCTGGCAAGGTCCGACCCGGTGAGGTGCTCCTGCGGGCGCTCGAGCCCTATCTGTACGGCGACGTTCCTTGCCGTCCCAGGATAGTCGCCGGTGATCATGACGACCCTGATACCCGCCTGGTAGCATTCCTTGACCGACGCCCCGACACCCTCCCTTACGGGGTCTGTGAACCCGAGGAGGCCGAGGAACTCGAACCTGAAGTCGTGCTGGCCGGAGGGAAGGTCATTTGACGCCTTGAAATGTGACTTCGCAACGCCAAGGATCCTGAGGCCCATGTCTGCCATCTCCGTCACCTTCGCGTCGACCTCCTTCGCCTGATCCTCGCCGAGGTGGCATAGGTCGGCGATGGCTTCGGGGGCGCCCTTCGACGCGATGATATAATCCGAGCCGTCCGGGGACTTCCAGACGTTGGACAAAGATAGGAGGCCCTTCGAAAGGGGATACTCGTGGACGAGCGTCCAGCTTTCGTGGACGTGTTCGGTGTTGGCCAGGACGCGGTCGCTCAGGGATTTTATTCCCTGTTCCATCGGGTCGAAAGGCGTCGGCTGGCTTGCGAGCACGCCGTATTCTATGACCTCGTGGAAACTCTCGGGCACCCGTTCGACACCGCCTCCGAGCTCGCAGTATCCGCCGCCCGAATATGCCTTCGTCACTGTCATCCTGTTCATGGTCAGCGTACCCGTCTTGTCGACGCACAATACGGTGGCGGAGCCGAGGGCCTCGATCGACTGCAGGCGCCTCGTCAGAACCCTGCACTTGGACATCCTCCACGCCCCGATGGCGAAGAATATTGTCAGGACGACGGGAATCTCCTCCGGTAGGATGGCCATCGCCAACGCGATCCCGGCCAGGAGGCCGTCCAGCCAGTGGCCCATCATCAGCCCGTAGAACACGACCACTATCGCGCAGAAGCATAGGGCGACGGCCGCGAATTTCTTGACTAGGGAACCCATTTCCACCCGGAGCGGGGAATCCTCCTCCTCCACTGTCTTCAGCGCCTTCCCTATCTTCCCTATCTCGGTCGCGGCACCGGTTGAGATCACGCGCGCGATCCCCCGGCCCTGGCATAACATCGTCCCAGAGAACACCCACGGCAGGTCGTCGCCGCCCGGCCTGCTTGCCGGCTCGTCTCCCCTGCCCGCAACCTTCCGCACAGGGACCGACTCCCCGGTGAGGAGGGACTCGTCAAGGAGCATGTTGGACGAGACTAAGAGGATGGCGTCTGCTGGGACCCGGTCGCCCTCGGCGAGGATCATTATGTCGCCCGGTACGACTCCCCTCCCCGCGATCCTGACGTGCCTGCCACCCCTCACCACGAGCGCCCTCGGACTCGACATGTCCCGCAAAGCTTCCAAGGCCCTCTCGGTCTTGCGCTCCTGGTAGAATGTGATAGCCATCACGATGAATACGAACAGGAGGAGCATCAGGGATTCGGCGACATCCCCCAGCATCATGTAGATTATGCCCCCAGTCAAGAGGAGCAGGAACATCGGCTCGCGGACTATCTCGTACGCGGTCGCCAAAACACATTTTCCCTTGGCTGACGGGAGCTCGTTGGGGCCGCACTCCCTAAGCAGCCTTTCTGCCTCGGCGTCGGTGAGCCCCTGGATATAACCCTCGGAAAATTCTTCCATTGCAATAAGATATGAAATATGCACCTAAAAGGTTTGGTGAAGAATCATTCGTGCTTATGAATAATGTTGGGGCGCCATCCACCTTATATTTGTCATTCCCCTTTAATCTGTTGTGAGGTGGTCTAGGCATATCTCGGAAAAATGCGATACCATGCGGCCGATTTTGCTCATCCTCATCGCCCTCGTGGTTTTTTCGATTTTTACGCTTCCACAATTGGCGCATACCGCCTATCGCGACGAATGGCTCATCTGCTCAAGATACCTGGCTGAGGGTAATCTGTACCGGGACAAGCCCTACTGCGTCCATCCGCCATTGGTCTATGCCCTCACCCTCGTCTCCACGAAGGTCTTCGGCTTCGAGAATCTCCAGACCATCAACGTCGCACTGGTCGGCCTATCGTTGGCCGCCATCTGGGCGATGATGTCGGGGATCATATCCA
The DNA here is from genome assembly GCA_043800705.1 of Candidatus Altarchaeota archaeon. GTDB lineage: Archaea > Altiarchaeota > Altiarchaeia > IMC4 > SCGC-AAA252-I15 > JAHIYG01. The sequence goes on along the minus strand of JAZDMS010000022.1, from coordinate 1,461 downwards.
GGGAGAGGCTGGCCATCAATCGGGATCTGTTCAATGTGCTGTTCATCTTTCTCATCGTGGCGAATGCCACCGACTTGCTGACTTTGATGCCTATCGCGTTCCTTCTTGCGGGATTCATCGTCTTCCGCCAGGGTCCAGAGCCCTCCCGGCTTATCGTCTCGGGCATCCTTTTCTCCGTCTCGATCTTGTTCAAGGTGGTCACATCCCCCATAATCGCAGCCTTGCTCCTCCATGACGTCGTGTTCGTAAAAACACGCGGCCGATCCAGGCTGGTCGTGCCTGCCACGATCGCCTCCGTAGCCCTGTTGTTCTACCTGGCGTTCCCGAACATGGTCTCCCATGTGGTCACCGCACAGGCGGCCTACGGCATCTACACCTTCCGGGGCATGCTCGAAGCATTGTCCCCCCTGGACGGCCTGATGAAGCAAAAGATATCATTCTACATCCTCTCACTTTATCTGGCTTACCTTTTCCTGAAGAATCGCGACATCTTCAGCTTCCTCTCCCTGACGATGATCCCCTTCTTCCTGACCCACATTCTAAGGGGGGGCATATCCGTTATCTATACGCTGTACTACTACATCCCCTTCAACGTGTTCATCATATTCGCCCTCCTATTTGAGCGGACAAGGTCCCGGAAGGATTCAGCCCGGCGATGGCTGAACGTTTTCGTACTGGTGGTCGTCATCCTCTACATGAGCCCAATCTACAAGGTCTGGCCTTTGTCGGAACATCTCATCGACCCCGACCTGGTCGAATTCCAATACGGCTTCAAATTCCTCCCGGCGGGGGGAAGGATCCTCACCGGATACGACAACAGGGAGCACCTGGAACCACTCTTCAAAGAGCTTGGCTTGCGCATGTCCGACTACGATTTTGAATACCTGCAGGATATAACGGAAACATACGGCATAGACTCCCTGAACGCCCCCATGATGCTGTCGGCCGGGATCGTGAAGGACGTCAGCTGGGAAGCCGAGGAGAAAAAAACCCTGAAGAGCTGAGGACGATGGCGGGCAGGGCCGCAAGGAATCAGGAGGTCCTCAAGAGTCTAAGGAACGGCGAATATAAGATGGTCCTGCTAGGGCCTCCCGACTACCTGGAGCTGAAGGATGCGCTCATAAGCTCCAATTTCACCAGATACTACAATTGCTCGGTCACTATCCCTAACGGATACTATATGCAGACTGGGGGGATCCACATATCTACAGTATGGTTCCGGGATAAAATCGCTTGCAAAGAGATGAAAGATAAAGTTCTGAGATATTATTCAGACCATTTTGGTGAGATATGTTCGAAGAGCCGATTCGCGGCGGATACCCTAAAAAAGTATGTTTTTCCGAGACTTGGCATAACCTATACCCAAGAAACATATCGTTGCAACGGCGGTAAGGAGTATTTCCACAGTAAACCAGCGAATGAGGGTGGAGATGCACAGACTTATCCTGAACTTTTCAGGCT
>JAZDMS010000023.1:0-129583 GCA_043800705.1 Candidatus Altarchaeota archaeon | reverse complement strand
CTTTAATGGGCGAACAACCCCACCCTTGGCTGCTTCTGCACAGCCAGGATGCAGTGAGTCGACAGCGAAGTAGCAAGCAACGGGGTCGATGTGTACTCTTACCCGTTACCACTCAGTTATCCCCGGGGTAGCTTTTCCATCAGCCCGAGCCCCCATTAATGAGGACGTCGGGGTTCGCTAGACTGGACTTTCGTCTCCAGGTTCCTTGTTGGTGGGAACCTCGTCAGGCTGGCTTTTGGTCTTATCCTCTACGTCGGATTTCTGTCCCGACTGAGCCAACCATTAGATACAGTCGATATTTTTTCAACTGTGTGGCGCCCCACCCGAGCAGCCCATCTACCGATGTCCCCTTTCAGGTTAGAACGGTAGTCAAGTCAGGGTGGTGTCTCATCGTCGACTAACCAAGAACCAAAATCCTTGGCTCAAACGTCTCCCACCTACGCTGCGCAAACAAAACCACAATTCAACAGTAGACTGCTGCAGAGCTCCACGGGGTCTTCGCGTCCCGCTGGAATTCTCCGGCCTGTACACCGGAAAAGTAAATTCACCGAGCCTCTCCATGGGACAGCAGGACTCTCGTTAGACCTTCGTGCAAGCCGCCAATTAAGCGGCAAGGTATTACGCTACCTTAAGAGGGTCATAGTTACCCCCGCCGTTTAGCGGTCCTTCGCTCCGTTGGACCGGAGTTTGAGATACCGCCACTGGGCAGGTATCAGCCTCCATACACACCCTTTCGAGTTCGCGGAGACCTACGTTTTTATTAAACAGTCGGAGTCCCCTTGTATCTGCGACCTGTCCCTTTCGGGGCAGGCACCCCTTCTCCCGAAGTTACGGGGCTAGTTTGCCGAGTTCCCTATGGAGAGTTAGCCTCGCCACGCCTGAGCCTTCTCAGCTAGGGGCACCTGTGTCAGTTCTCGGTACGATCACATGGGGTCCGATTGTCTTCCTTTTCACTGGCTCCTGGGATTGCCCAAACCCGCCTTGCGGCAGGCTGTTAACAGATTATACTGCTTCTCACCGTTACGGTACTCCACAGTATTATTCTGCGTAAGCAACACGACGATGTTGCTTGGGCTACCCGGAAGCGTCGGAAAGACAAACCTGTGTTGCCATGTACCCACGTGGTGCATGAATATTAACATGCTTCCCTTTCGATGACTCCGAGTTACGGATATCTTAGGATCGACTAACCCTCAACTGACGAACATTGTTGAGGAACCCTTGCCCTTCAGGCGGAAGGGATTCTCACCCTTCTTAGCTGTTACTCTTGACAGGATCCGTATTCATGCGCAATCCACGCAGCCTCAAAGCCACGCTTCTGCTTGCGCAAGACACCCACCTACCTGAAAACATCCATAAAGGATGTCCATTGTGGTGTCGGCAGCATGCTTAGTCCCGTCCATTTTAGGGGCCTTAAGTCTTGGCGAGTGTGCTGTTACGCACTCCTTAGAGGATAGCTGCTTCTAAGCTAACCTTCTCGATGTCTCAGACCTAAGACGCCCTTGCTTACACTCAGCATGCATTTAGGGGCCTTAACCACAATCTGGGTTGTTTCCCTCTCGGGACAGGAGCTTACCCCCCGCCCCCGTCTCCAGCCTTCTTCGGCGACTGCAAGTTCGGAGTTTGACAGGAAAGTGAAAGATTTCTCCTCCGGGCTTTCCAATCAGTGCTCTACCCCGCAATCAGCCTCCGGCCAGACTAGACTAAGGTCTATTTCGATGGGAACCCGCTATTGCCGAACGCGATTAGCATTTCACCTCTATCCCCAGGTCACCCGAACGGATTGAGCCCAGAACCGGTAACAGACTTCCATCCAACAGTCGTTGGACTTCATCTTGCCCAGGGTTAGATCGAGCGGCTTCAGGTCATATGCGCGCGATTTGTGGCGGACACACCACGTCCCTCACCGAAGTTGCGGACGCTTGGTTTCCCTACCCCTTACGGGTCACCGCACACATATACTCCCTGCCTCATGTTTCTAGACGAACGATGCAACTTACGCTGCATCTAACTATCACCATACAGTTTCAGGTTCTTTTCACACCCCGCTAGGGGTCCTTTTCAGCTTTCCCTCACGGTACTAGTACGCTATCGGCTTTGAGTTGTATTTAGGGTTCGCAGTTAATGCCTGCGGAGTTCACGCGCAATATCCAATGCACGCTACTCTCGGATCCCACACACCTCGTCATGCTTCGGCTACGGGACTGTCACCCTCTATGGTGCGACGTTCCAGTCGACTCCGCCTCGCAGACGACGCTAAAAGTGGGCCGTTAAACACCACATCCACGCCAAGTCACCCTGGCGCATTCAGTTTGCCCTCTCCGGCTTTCGATCGCCTTTACTTACCGGATCGCGATTGTTTTCTTTTCCTCCGGGTACTAGGATGTTTCGATTCCCCGGGTTCCCGCCCCTTCCGGGGCAATTAGGGTACCTGCGGTTCGAAGGCCGCGTGCGCCTCGCCGCAGATTATCACAGCTTGCCATGCCCTTCTTCAGCACTCAAACCAAGCCATTCCCTGTATGGTTTAGAGTCCAGCATATTTTTGTGGCGAGCCAAATGCTCACTCTCTCTATGAATTCAATTGTCTGAATTCCATTCCTTCCTACACCACCTCTGATGAGACTGAAAATTAAATCAAATCAAAGGTTTCTCCACATGACAGCGTGCGCCAACATGCTTCAAGCTCGGAACCATAAGGCCCCGAATCATCTTTTAAGGGATGAACGTGATTTTGTCAGTGCCGTCGAAGACGGCACAATTTTCTTTCTTTTCATCAACATTTTCTTTCTTTTATCAAAAGAAAGAAAAGGTTGAATGGACTCGTCGGGATTTGAACCCGAGGCCTCCCGCTGTTTTGGAGCTTTTTTTCTTGAAAAAGAAGAACGTGTTCTTTCTTTTTCGCGAGCGTTTTTCTTTCTTTTGAAGAAAGAAAAAGGCTCTTGCAAAGCGGGCGACCTACCGGACGGATCTACGAGCCCATCTGAACCGCGGGGAACCTACGGTTCCCCCCAGTTCCAAGTTCCTCCTGACCCATCCCTTCGGAGGGTGTCTCTGGAGTCGTAGAGTCCGATAACCTGGTCCCCCCTACGGGTCCCAAAATGTTTGTTCGAGCGCGTGGAGTTTTAACCCTCGTGTGCGGTGGGCACGGAATTCCACTCCTTTTGAACCTTATTTGGTTTCTTGGAGGTGATCCAGCCGCAGATTCCCCTACGGCTACCTTGTTACGACTTAACCCCTCTCGCGGACCCGAGATTCGACACTCCCGAAAGAGAATGCCTCACCTCCAGTCCACTCGATTGGTTTGACGGGCGGTGTGTGCAAGGAACAGGGACATATTCACCGCTAGATGGTGACTAGCGATTACTAGGGATTTCACCTTCATGAGGGTGAGTTTCAACCCTCAATCTGTACTGAGACGCATTTTAGGGGATTAGCTGCACCTTACGGTGTGGCAACCCATTGTATGCGCCATTGTATGCCGCGTGTAGCCCAGGTGATTCGGAGCATACGGACCTACCGTTGCCCGCGCCTTCCTCAGACTCATCGCCTGCAGTCCCCCCATAGTGCCCCCCAGGTCTCCCCGAGAATGGCAAATGAGGGTACGGGTCTCGCTCGTTAACGGACTTAACCGTACGCCTCACGGTACGAGCTGACGACGGCCATGCACTACCTCTCGGCTCGTTCGGCAAGATCTTCAGTCTGGCCTTCATTCTGCCGTCGCACCTGGTAAGTTTCCCGGCGTTGTATCCAATTGAACCGCAGCATCCACCCCTTGTGGTGTTCCCCCCGCCAATTCCTTTAAGTTTCAGCCTTGCGACCGTACTCCCCAGGTGGTGGGTTTAACGGTTTCCCTTCAGCACCCCCCAAACACGAGGTTTGGGGGACACTAAACCCACATCGTTTACGGCTAGGACTACCAGGGTATCTAATCCTGTTTGCTCCCCTAGCTCTCGTACCTCATCGTCAGGCCCGTTCCAGTGTGGCGCCTTCGCTACGGGTGGTCCTCCAGGGATTATAGCATTTCACCGCTACCCCAAGAATACCCCACACCTACCCCGGCCTCAAGCCCGGTAGTATTTTCTGCAATCCCTGCGGTTAAGCCGCAGGATTTCACAGAAGACTTGCCGAACCGACTACGCACGCTTTAAACCCAGTAAACGCGATCACCACTTGAGCTGCTGGTGTTACCGCGGAGGCTGGCACCAGTCTTACCCAGCCCTTTTTCCCGGAGCTACCTACACTCCGTAAAAGCACATGTTGTACATGTGCACTTGGGGTCCCCTCGTCACGCTTGCGCGCATTGCGAAGGTTTCGCGACTGCTGCGCTCCGTAGAACCTGGACCTTTGTCTCAGTGTCCATCTCCCGGCTCCATCTCCCAATGCCGGTACAGATCGTAGCTACGGTAGGCCGTTACCCTACCGTCAGGCTAATCCGCCGCAGACTCCTCTTAGGGCATTGAGCCGAATACAGGCCTTCATATTTCGACGTCAGACATTCCAGTGCTTGACGCCTATTGCGGTTTGTCCTCAGTTTCCCGAGGTTATCCGCATCCCTAAGTCAGATTGTCCACGTGTTACTGAGCTGGCCGCCCGGACCTTAATCGTATCCGAGACATGCATGTCTTAATCAGACCCCAATAGCAGTGACCTCGAGCAGGATCAACTCGATTTATGGTACGTATCGCTGATATATGGAATTGTCGTGGATGTTTTTCTCACACACGAGTTTAGCTATTCCAGCGTTCGAACACATCAAACAACCCCCGTGCGGGTGTTGTCCTCATAATGCCTCACGGTCAACACCCAGACTCGGAGTGGGTGCGTTAGGCACCACCTTTCTGCGTCCAAGAAATCTATGTGAGGCGCTTCCAAATCGACACTTTCCCGAAAGACTCGGGGTTGTCTCAGTTTTGGATTGAATTAACGCGAAAAGGCTAATTTTCGCGCCCTATAATATAGGCATGTCCACTATAAAAACCCACCGGTACGCCCTTATAATAAAACCCGGAGCCGTAGTGCACATTTATATGAGGAAGTATGAAGGGCCTAATCGGGGGGAAAATGGGCTCACCCGCCTAACGAAGGTTTTATTCCTGAACGGCCCTATAGGATAGCCGCACAGAAAATGGCCGGGATGGGGTAGTTAGGTTATCCTCCTGGACTGTGGCAGCCACAAACAGGCTGCAGCAATCCGGTGACGCGGATTCAAATTCCGCTCCCGGCCCAAACCATTTTTTCCTAGCTGTAGTAGAATCCTTGTGTTCTATAGACTATTATCTCCTTGTAGGGTTGTTCTAAGGGGTGATGAAACAATTGAGTTAATCATAGCCGTAGGTGACCGATCAGTATTTAATCCCGCTACCCAATGAGGTTATGATGGTTCAAGGCGTTGAAGAAAGTAACATTAAAGGGCCGAAAAAAAAGATAATAATGTCCGTCCTGGGGGGAGTTGCGACATGCGGGATATTCATCCTGGTTTATGTGTTTCAGGCAATTTTATGGATTGTTACTCATGACCGAAGGTTTTTTATTTTCATGACAAATTTGCCGATGATTAGTTTTTTAGAATTTTTATTTTTCCAATTTATCATCATGACGCTATCGTTCTACATAATACTATCATCTGAGCGAGAGGCATTAAAATGGAGGACTCCTGCCATAATCAGCTCTGTAATACTAACCATCACATTAGGTATGATGGCAGCATTAAGTTGTTTAGGTGTGTTTGTCTTGGCAATTTCTCCGGGGGGCGGGGCAATTTTATCCCATGGCAAAGACATATTCTCTATGGGCTATGAGGTTATCTTCATGCGAACGGGTTTGCCAATTTTTGAAATATGCATTTCCGCACCCATATTTGTTTTCATATCAAGCTGGATTGTGTTCTTCTTATCTGGGAAAAAATGACGCGGATTCAACGACGGCCTCCGAAGGGAGCCAGCGCGCCAAAACTGTGAATCAGTTTTCGGCGATTCCGCTCCCGGCCCAAAACACCCAGTTTTCAGTTTACGGTTTTCGGTCTAGAGAGCCGGAAACTGAAAACTAAAAGCCTTCTTAATTCTGACCTTCCCCCTAAAAGAAGCGGGGGCGGGGTCGAGAAGTGCCCGCCGGTGGCCCGCTGCTGAGGCGGACGAAGTTGAGTCCCGGCTGTGATGCTCCGTGCAAGTCGTGGGGCCGCTTGGATACAGCCGATTTTTTAGATGTGCGATTTTTATAGGGAGGGTCCTAGCCGACGGACCGTCTCGTCGGTCTCCTGCTTTATCAGTTCCAGTTCCTGCTTGGTCAGGGTTTCCGGATTGAGCGAGAGGATGAATATGGACTTGGAGCTTACCGCCTTGTCGTGTACGTTTTGGATCAGGTTTAGGACGGTCTCGAATCTGTTTTGGGTGATGAGATAGGATATCCCGTCCATCATCAGCACCGTTTTGCACGCCTGGGAGAGGTAGTTGCTGACAAGGATCGAGATCCCCTGTACGTTGTGCGGGTCTGCGTGGTGGCATGGGGGGCTGGTGTCGGTGAGCCAGAGCATTGGAATCTTGTCGATGCCCCATTCGCCTGCGATAAGTGCGGGATCCCGTCTGGTTATCAGGAGGCCTGCAGTTCCGTGCTTTACCAGGTCAACGAATGCGCTTATGCTATTGCCGGGTTTAGGCTCCAGGTAGAGATATGTTTTTCCGAACTCGAGGTTGTGGGTCATCGGGGTTTCGACTATCGTTTCCTCTAGGGCGATCTCGACGTCATGTTGGACGGTCCTTATCGCGTTCGCTATGTCGGTCTCCGTTATTATCCCAGCCAGTGTGCCGTCCTCGGTTATTGGCAGTTGCCGGATGCCTTTGTCGTGCATTAAAGTCGCGGCTTCCTCGACGGTTATTTTTATGTCAGCTGTGATGACTGGAGAACTCATTAGGTCCTTTGCTATCATCTCTGTCTGGTTCTTGCCGTCCTTGACAAGGTGTAGGAAGTCCCGTTCTGTGATTATCCCGGAGACTACGCCTTCGTCTGCCACGATGATTGAGCTGATGTTTTTTCTGGTCATCAATGTGGCGACTTCGAGCAGAGTCGCCTTTGACCCGATCGTTACGACATCGCTCGTTAAAAACTTTCTTAGTTCCATGTCAGGACATCTTTTTAATGGCTTCTTCCCCGCTCATCCCTTCTTTGACTCCGAGTTTCATGGCCGCGGTCGTTGCAGATTTTATTTTCGCCTTCAATGCGTCTTCGGCGCTCTTGACTGCTGTGACGATGGCTGCCGCCTGCCCGAGCCTCTCCGCAGTTTCGATGTTGAGTAGGCCGCACATGACGTATCCGTTTTTCGCTTTGAGTAGGACTAGGTTGGCGTTCTCGAGTTCGATGACGTATGGTTTGAATTCCATTGTCAGTCTGCGGCTTTTTTTAGGGTGATCATCGTCCCTGTGCCTGTCGTCGTCAGTATCTCCTCAAGGACTGCGTGGGTGGATGCCTTCACTATGTGGGTCCTTGCGATACCGCCTTTCAGTGCCTTGACGCAGGACTCGACCTTTGGTATCATGCCTTCGGAGATGATTCCGTTTCCTATGAGTTTTTTGGCATCGGCCGCGGTGAGGCGCTTAATGAGGCTCTTATTCTTGTCCAATACTCCGTCGACGTTGGTTAGGACTATGAGCTTGCTCGCCACTAGGGCTATCGCCAGCTCCGATGCGGCGGTGTCTGCGTTGATGTTGAGGCTGCTCCCGTCTGGTGCGAATCCTATCGGCGAAATTACGGGTATGTATCCCCCATCTAGCTGAGTCATGACGACCTTCGGGTTCACCTTCTTGACCTCTCCCACGAGGCCGAGGTCTACTTTTCCTTTCTTTTTCACGGCTTCGAAAAGCTTGCCGTATTTGCCGGAAAGCCCGACAGCCTGTCCGCCGTGTTTCTGTATCCGCGACGTCAGTTCCTGCTTGACCTTCCCGGTCATCACCATCTCGACGATGTCCATCGTCTCCTGGTCAGTGACCCTGAGGCCGCGGACGAATGTCGGCTTCTTGCCGAACTTTTCCATGGCTTGGGATATCTCGACGCCGCCCCCGTGGACGACTACGGTCTTGATGTTGAGCGCGTTCAGGAGTATGAGGTCCTGTGCGACGGAGTCGACGACGTCCTTGTCCAGGAGGGCTTCGCCGCCGATTTTTATGACGAATATTTCGCCGCAGAATCTCCGCACGTAACCGATGGCGTCTACCAGTATCTCCGACGTCTTCATCGAGGTATGATATGTTTTTCCGCGGTTATAAGCGGTATTTATAGCTGCCGCGGCTATACTCTAAACTGTTAAAAAAATGTACGTTATCGTCATCGGCTGTGGCAATATCGGCAAATCCCTCGTGAACCACCTGATAAGCGAAGGCCATGAACTCGTCATCATCGAGAAGGACGATGAAAGGAGCAAGTTCCTCGCGGAATCCATCGACGCAATAGTCATCCACGGGGATGGGTCGAGCACTGAGATGCTGAAGGATGCCGGCGTCGAGCGGGCTGACGCCGTCGCGGTCCTGACCGCCGACGACAACACCAATTTGACGATCTGCCAAATCCTTAAGAGGTTCAAGGTGGCGAAGATCGTTGCGAGAGTGAACGAGCCTGACAAGAAGGACCTCTACATAGGCCTCGAGATCACTGCGGCTATAAGCATCGTCTCCGCGGCGGTCAGCCAGATAAAAAACGCCCTGACGAAGGACAAGGGCAGAAGCATGATAAGCATCGCGGGCGGGAACGCCGAAGTCGTCGAGATCAAACTCACCAACGAGAGATTGGACAACAGGAAGGTGAAGGACGTCGGTCTCCCGTTCGGCGCATTGATTGGCGTCGTCTACAGGAAAGGGGAGGTTATCATAGCCGACGACAACACGATACTGAAGAAGGACGACATCCTGACAGTCATAACAAAGACGGACGTGATACAGGACGTCACGACGATTCTAAAATAATCCCATATCAAACGGTGTGTCTCTGCGGGCCTTCAAGCTGGCGGACGAGAGCCAATAGGGCTTGTATGTTATTTTCGGTCACATGCCGGGGTGCAAATGCGTCGGCTTTGAGGTCCGGTTGGTTGCCTTCAGGGGTGACGATTATCTTTCCCGCTCCCGCATTTTGTGCGATTTTAGGTTGACTTAAAGGAATCGGCCCGGCCGGGGTATCTATCGACAATCATAATAATAAAAATGCACATTCCGATTATTTTTTCCCTCAGACGAGTATTTTCTCCGTGGGGTATAGGATTATTCCGCCTTTCCCTATGCGGTAGACGATTTCCTGCTTGCTGTGGTCTGTGCCCCTCATCTTCATGACTTCGAGGGTCCTGACCCGCTCCTGGCCTACCTTGCGGTAGTATAGCCTGAATACAGTGTCGACCAGGTACTGGAGGCCAAATCGGGCCTCGTCTCCTTCGACTTCGCTCGTGACGAGGACCGTTACCTCCCACTTTGATAGGAGTTCGAAAAGCAGGAGGAGTGAGTTTCTCTGAGACGTCTCGGCGCTGTATGCCAGCATGAGGGCGGTCATGCTGTCGATGACGACCCGCTTGAGGTTGTGTGTTTTGAAGTATTGTTCGAAGCTGACCATCCCCTGGTCGAGAAAGTTCCTTACCTCCGGAATCGAAGCCTTGTGGAAAACAAATGTTTTCTCCGCCTCCATTTTTGCCAGGTCTATTCCGAAGCGGCTCATGTTCTCGTAGAACTTGTCCTTCTGTTCCTCAACGGAGACGTAGAGGCCGGCTTCGCCCTTGTCGGCTCCGGCTTTGAGGAAGTTGACGGCGAAAGTCGATTTGCCGCTGCCGGATTCGCCCATGACCAGGTTGATGCTCTTCGGCTTCAGGCCGCCTTCAATAAGTTCGTCCAAGCCCTTGATCCCAGTGGAAAGCCGGCTGTCCATGAGAAATTATTAGAATAGGGGATAAAAAAGCTAAATTATGGGACCACTGCGATTTGAACGCAGGTCACTAGCTCCCAAAGCTAGAAGGATACCAAGCTACCCCATGGTCCCGGTTTTTATAATTAGGTATGGCGAGGAATAAAAAGGCCCGATGCGGTTTCTCTTGGCCTGATGGGTTCCTGCCCCCATAACCAGTGTTTGTCTATTTTGACTTTAATGAAGTCTTCGGCTGAACCTTATAAGGTTCGCGAAGGAGCCATCTTCGGCCCGTGGCCTCGATGACTCTGAAGTCTACCAATGCTTCTCCACCCGCACTTTCATGAAGTCTTCGGCTATGTAGGATTCGGGGAAGACTTCCCTGGCTTCGGCCTGGAGTTTCTCAGGTTCTGTGTACCTTTGGCTGATGTGGGTGAGGTAGAGCCTCTTGACGCCCGCGTTCTTCGCTATCTCTGCGGCCTGTTTGGTGGTGCTGTGTGCCATGTCTTTGACGTCTTCGAGGTCTTCGTGGCTGAACATGCATTCGTGTATTAGTATGTCCGCCCCCTTCGCCAGTTCCTCTACCGCCCTGCAGGGCCGTGTGTCGCCGGTGTAGACGACCTTTCTGCCGGGTATGGGGTCCATGAGGACCATGTCGGGGGTTATCGTATTTCCTTTGACTTCGACGGATTCTCCGTTTTGGAGTTTCGAGAACAGGCGGCTTTCGGGTACGCCGAGGGCGAGCGCCTTGGGTTTGTCGAATTTCCTGTGTGGGTCTTCTGTGAAGCAGTATGCGACGCTGTATTTCGTGTGCGCGGTCTTCGCGCAGGTCACCGAGTATCTATCCCCCCTGTGGACGAGGCCTTCCTGGACTTCGTTCGTCTTGACGATGAGGTAGTCCAATTGGAACGTCCCGAGCGTCAGGAGCTTTTCGATGGTCTCCTTGGTTCCCGGCGGGCCGTGGATCGTGAGGGGGGGTTTTCGCTCGAGGAAGTCCATGCTCTGCAGCATCCCGCCGAGGCCGAGGAAGTGGTCTGCGTGCAGGTGGGTGAGGTATATGTTGTCGATGCTCATGAAGTTTAGTCCTGCGAGGCGCATCTGGCGCTGGGTCCCCTCCCCGCAGTCGAAAAGCATCGGCTGCCCCATGTAGTTGAGGTGGACGGCGGATAGTCCGCGTTTTTCGGTTGGGATTGTGCCTGATGTGCCGAGGAAGGTTATCTCCATGGTGGAGATTTAGGTAGTGGGGATATAAGTCGGCATTTTTTGGTTTTAATTTCAGCCTTCGTTCATTTTAGTCAGGTGAAAGTATGATCAAGCCCAAGGAGCAGATTTCGGGGATGAAGCCGTATTGCCCGCCCATCGAGGGGAGGGCGAAGTTCAAGCACAGGTACGACTTCAACGAGAGCACTATCGGCTGTCACCCGAACGTCGTCAAGGACGTCGTCAAATTCGTCAAGGAGGGCAGGCTGCATGTCTACCCCGAGTACGGGGACCTCGTCGATGTCTCGGCAGGGTACTTCGGCGTGAAGCCCGGACAGGTCATGGTCACCAACGGCTCCGACCAGGGGATAGACATCATCGTCAGGGCCTATGTCGAGAAGGGTGACGAGGTCGTCATACCGACGCCGAGCTTCGCGATGTTCTATCAGGCGGCGCAGGTCGAGGGCGCCGACATCAGGAAGGTGCTTTACAACGAGGATCTGAGTTTCCCTACCGAGCGGGTGTTGGACGCCATCTGCGAGAAGACCGCCTTGGTGATTTTATGCAACCCCAACAACCCCACCGGGACACCCATAGCAAGGGGGGACATAGTCAGGATACTCGAGAAGGCCAAGGACGTCCCGGTCTATGTCGACGAGACGTATTTCGAGTTCTCCAGGGAGTCCGCCGTCGACCTCGTCGGGATATACGATAACCTCGTCATCACCAGGACATTTTCGAAGGCTTTCGGCCTGGCTGCCTTGAGGGCTGGCTTCGTCATCTCTGACGAGAGGAACATCCGCGAGCTCATGAAAGTCAGGGGGCCGTATGACGTCAACATGATAGCGAAGACGGCGATAGTGTCCGCGATAAGGAACCGCAGGCCTGTGGAGAAGTATGCGAGGCAGGTGATGGAGGAGTCGAGGCCGCTTATGATAGCAGGTCTGGAGAATATGGGATTCATGGTCTATCCCACGTCGGCGAACTTCATCATTGTGAGGTTCGGCGACGCGGCCGGGGACATCACGGCCAGGCTCGGGAAGAAGGGAGTGTTGGTGAGGGACAGGAGCGATTATCCCCTCCTTGGGGGGTGCGTCAGGGTCTCCATCGGGACCGTGAAGGATACGAAGCACTTCTTGAAGATGCTAAGGGAAGTCTTGAGATGATAGACACCCATGTACACACTAAACATTGCCCGCATGCCGAGGGGGAGGTGTCGGAGTATGTCAAGGCCGCGAAGGCGAAGGGGATTTCCGTCATCGGGTTCTCGGAGCATTATCCGCTGCCCGAGGGATTCAAGGACCCGGTCGGGGATTGTGCCATGAAACGGGAGTCCCTTGCAGGATACCTGTCCGAGCTCAAGGCAGCCCGCGGCCCGAACGTTCTGGCCGGGACCGAGGTGGACTACATCCCCGGATATGCTGATGAGTTGAAGAGCCTCAAGGGCTTGGGCCTGGATTACGTCATAGGCTCCGTCCACTTCATCGGCGGGTGGGTTTTCGACTACTCCGACGAGGTGTTTGCCGAAGGGCTGAGGAGACAATTCGGAGGGGACATCGACAGATGTATTGGCGAATATTTCCGCCTCGTCCAAGGACTAGTCAAGTCGGATGCCGTAGACGTCGTGGCCCACCTCGACCTGATCAAGAAGTTCAACGGCGGCGGGAAATACTTCAGGGGGGATAATGAGGCATTCGCCTCGGGCATTGAGCGGACGCTTCAGCTCATAAGGATGAAGGGCCTCATCCTCGAAGTCAACACTTCAGGGTTCGACAAGCCGGCCGGCGACATGTATCCGTCCGAGGACGTCCTCAGGAGAGCTCATGAACTGGACATAGGGATTACCCTCGGTTCGGATGCGCATAAGCCGAGCCAGGTGGGCAGGCACTTTGATAAGGCGCTCGCTTGTCTGAGGGGCATAGGCTACGACAGGCTCTGTTTTTTTAGGGGACGAAATCCCGATTCGGTCGCGCTTGTCTGATCTTCGAGCCTTGCCTCGACGCTCCTTCGGTGTTCGTTCAGTCCTTCTAGTTCCGCGAGCGTCGTTATCGTCGGTGCGATCCTTTTCAGCCCGGCTTTTGAGATCTTCTGTATGCTCGTCGATTTGAGGAAGTCGCGGACAGAAAGCTGGCCCGAGAACTTCGCAGCCCCCCCGGTCGGCAGGACGTGGTTGCCGCCCGACGCGTAATCTCCCGCTGCGACCGGACTGAATGGCCCGATGAATATCGCCCCAGCGTTCCTAATCTCCTTGGACACCGCATCCGCGTAATTAGTCAGTATTTCTAGGTGTTCAGGAGCGTACTGGTTCGCGAAGTCTATGGACTCTGACAGGTTTCTCGTGAGGACGACTGAGAAGTTCTCCAGACTGGAGGAGATAATGTCCTTCCGCTCCGACGCCTGTGCCAGCTCGCTCACCAGCCTCATCGCCTCATTGGCAAGTCTCCGGGATGTTGTTGTGAGGACGCACTGGGCGTCGGCAGAATGCTCTGCCTGTGCGAGGATGTCAGAGGCTATGTAAGATGGGTCGGCGGAGTCGTCCGCTATTATCAGAATCTCGCTAGGCCCTGCGGGACTATCTATTCCCACCTTTCCGAATACCATGAGTTTGGCTGAAACGACGTACTGGTTTCCAGGGCCGACGATCTTCGAGACCGGCTTTATGGATTCGGTCCCGTATGCTAGTGCCGCAATTGCCTGGGCGCCGCCGACCCGGTAAACCTCGTTCACCCGGGCAATCCTGCACGCCGCAAGTACGGAATCCGACATGTTCTTGGGAGGCGAAACGACGACAGTCCTCTTGACACCCGCAACCTTTGCCGGGACGATGTTCATGAGCACCGTCGAAGGATAGGCTGCGAGGCCGCCTGGCACGTAGCATCCGACGCTGTCGATGGGCGCTATCCGTTCCCCTACTTTCACGCCGGGAGCGATTTCCGTCATCCATTGCCGGTTAATCTTGCGATATTGGGCTTTGTGGAGCGCTGTGATGTTCTTGTGGGCGAAGCGGATGGCGGTGGCGACCTTCGGGTCGATGCGTTCGAAGGCTGCCGTCATCTCTTCGTCGCTGACCCTAATGGTCCTCAGTTCCACGTGGTCGAACCTTCGCGTGTATTCAAGGAGCGCCTTGTCGCCTTCGGCTCTGACGGATTCGATTATCCCCCGCACCGCTTCCCGAGCCTGGATGACGGGGACGCCCTTGCGGTTGAAAACGGCATTCATGTCATTTTTGCCGTATTCCAGGACCCTCATAGGGGATATATTTTATCCCGGGCTATTTAACCCCGACTTCCAGGTACGCCATAGGATTCGTGACGCTCAGGTACGTGTAGACGACGGCTTCGACCAGTCGGAGTATCAGGAAGAATGCCAGGGAGACCGCG
Source organism: Candidatus Altarchaeota archaeon (assembly GCA_043800705.1). Taxonomy (GTDB): domain Archaea; phylum Altiarchaeota; class Altiarchaeia; order IMC4; family SCGC-AAA252-I15; genus JAHIYG01. The sequence continues at coordinate 115,136 of JAZDMS010000023.1, read as the reverse complement.
GACAGCGTCTCGTCGGTCTTCACAAGATACGCGAGCGCCATCGTGGCCGCGATGAGGAGGAGGAACATGGTATTGAGCTTCAGGAGGTCCCAGCCGTGGGATATCCCCAAAGAGTAGCTGTCCCTGAAGCTGTCGAGTACGCCTCTGCCGCCGACGACTGCGGATGGCACCACGAAGAACGCGATGATCGCGAAGAAGAGAGTCATCGCCAGAGCCATGAGGGATGCTGCGATGAGGGGGAGCGGATTGCCGGATATGACGTACATCAGGTAGGTGAACGCCACGACGGACCCCACCAGTGAGGCGAAGATGAAAAGCAGGACTCCCAGGACGGACACGACCTTCCACGCCTTTGCGCTCTCCCTTAAGGCAGCAATCAGGTCTATCTCCTTTCCGGACCGGTAATCCGACACTATCCTCGGATACATGGCATAGGACATGAGGTCGATGAAGTATAGGGCAGGCATGAACGCCATCAAGGCCAGGCCCCCCCAAAGGGCGGATTCGACGCCTTGAGAAGCTATAATGTCAGGTCTGCCGTCCATGCCGCCGCCTTGGAGTGCCGGATAAAGGTCCGAGAATATGAGCATCAGGGAGATGATGACGACGGAATATAACGCTGTTGTGATGATGCGGGGTATGAAGGCCTTGGGCTTCTTCCTAAGGAGCCGGAACGATTCGAGGAGTATCTTGGCAAGGTCCACGGTAGGGATTTGTTTTTTATGCATTTAATCGAAATTACAGTGGTGATCAGGCGGGAGGACAGGTTCAACAGCTTCATGCATCTTGTGTTCAGGCTCGGTTGGCTCGTAGCCCTCATGGGTATCCTCGTATACTTTGCGGGCTTCTTCGCGGCCTATGCCGACCTCACGCTAGACTACGCCGGCATCTGGACGGCCTTCAACTCCCTTCCGTTCTGGCTGCAGCTCATCGTTGTCGGGATAATCCTGGTTCTGACTGCTATGATCGTCGGAGCCTCCAGGGAAGTGGTGGAGGCGATGGTGGATCACCTCTTCGGCAAGGACCAGGAAGCTTTTTAAGGCGGCAGTCCGATTATTTTGTATGGGGAAGACCAAATACGCCCTTGAACTCCTTTTTGGTATAGGCTTCAAGATCGGCCTGCTCATCGCGCTGATTGGCCTTATCATGCTGTTCATGCCGCTGATCCAGATTAACATCATGTCGCTTCTGAAGTCCCTCGGCGTCTACTTCCTCTTGGACCAGAACCCGGAGTGGGTGAGGGTGATGTTCGGGGGATTCCTGCTGATGGTGGGCGCGAGCGTCGTCAGCATTCTGCAGAGATGGTTCGAGCCCTTTATCGAGCTCCTCTTCTTCGAAGACAACTACTCAAAGCCCAAGCAGCTCTGAATAAGACTTCGTCGTCCCCATCCCATGGACTCCGAGGCGCTGGAGCACCGCCATGATCTTTTCGTTGTCCTGCTCCGATGCGGACTCCACCTCCACGTATTCGCCGAGGCCTTCGACCATGTCGCAAGAGACTGTGAGGGAACCCAGCCGGTATGTGCTCCGGTTCTTTCGGATCGTGAAGGCCTTCTCGAATCCCAGGAAGGACAGAAGCTCATGCGCCTCTTCGGGGACGTCGAACTCTATCTCCCGCCTGGCCTTCAGGTCCGATTTCTGCTTCGGGCCTTTGTAGGTTATCCTAAGATCGCCGGTATTTCTCAGCCGGAGGGCTTCGTCCGTCTTTTTGAAGTCGCGGCAGGGGTGTTTGAAGTAGGTATCCTCCTGGGTCTCCGACTTCACGAATGTTGCCCCGATGGATTCGACCTTCGCCTTAGCTCCCGGACACGGAGCCTTGATCTCGACTTCCAGAGCCATCAGTACAGGAATGAGAAAGGGAGAATAAATCTACTTCGCCTTCAGGTTGACGAGGATGTGGTCTTCCTCGTACGGCTGCAGGTCTATCTCCTGGACTATGTGGAATTTGGCCCTGAGCTTGTCTACTTCGGCGCGGAATACCTTGGCCGGGTCTTTCACCGAGTTGATGCTCCTTGCCTTTATCGAAAGGAGCGCGTCCCTGAACTTGAAGCTCTCCCAGTTGTTGTTGACGATGTTGGCTTGGTCCGGCTGGGCCACGTCCTGTACGAGGACGTCGACCTGGGCTATGGCGTTCTCGTACTCCCACGGGTGCCTGGCGTCTGCGAGTATAGGTATCATGTTCTCCTTCCGTTCGCATACTAGGAGGAGCTCCCTCATCATCCTCTTCGAGAACTCGACGCAATATACCGTGTCCGCGATGTCTGCGATGTGACTCGCCGTTGTCCCGGACGAAGCCCCCAGGTAGAGCACGAACGAGCCCTTCTTCACAGGGAAGCTCTTCATCCCCTTCGCCAATGCGGCCGCGACCTTGCTCCTGTACGGGTCCCATATCCTGTATTCCTTCCCGCCGATCCGCATCGTCTTCTCGTTGTAGACCCTGTAACCGGGTGTCTTATTCACGGTCGCCAGCTTTCCGTCAAGGAGATAGACGCCGAGAAACGGTTCCCTCATGGGGATATATAGGACCCCGGATATTAATTAGGTGTCATGAAGGGGGTCTCCGTCGCGCTCTTTGCCTGCATGTTCCTTGCCCTGGAGGCCGTCTTTTCGAAGGTCCTGCTCCTGGAGCTGACGCCGCTGGCCTTGGCAGCCCTCATCTCCGTCTCGGCCGCCATCATCCTCTTCTTCATCCTGGAGGGCGAGAAGAAGATGGGCGAGATCTGGAAGCTCAAGAGGAGCCAGTTCGTCGCCCTCCTGGCGATCGGCATAATCAGCGGCGTCATGGCGCAGCTGCTGTACGTCACGGGCCTTCGCGACACGACCGCGACGAACGCGGTCCTATTGACGAGGCTCAACTCCATGCTGATAGCGGTCTTGGGCATCCTGCTGATAAAGGAGAGACCCACATGGAACCACGGAGTCGGGGCGGCGCTGATGGTCATCGGGGTGCTGATGATAGCCACAAAGAGCTTTTCCCAGGAGCTGGCCATGATGCGGGGAGACGGCCTTTTGATCCTCGCCGCGGTGTTCTGGGCTGTGGCGAACATCATCATGAAGAAGTACCTATCCGACGTGAGGCCCGAGATAATAGTCATAGGATATTTCGGATTCTCGGGGGCAGTGCTCCTTGGCATATGCGGCACCCAGATTCCCGCAATGCTCTCAGCCAGTACGGTCGCGCTCTTGACGGGGCAGGTGATACTGGTCGGCGTAATCGGACGATATCTCTGGTACTACAGCCTTGAACACACGACTGCATGCAACGTGGGACTCGCCTCCCTGAGCATGCCGCTCTTCGGAGTGGTCTACGCGGTCATCCTCCTTGGTGAAAGGCTGATGCCCTATCAGGCGGTCGGCGGATTCCTCATCATCGCAGGCCTCGCAGCCATAGAATACCATGAAGTCTGCCACAGCGACGCGGAACACAGGCTGAAGAGACACCACCCCCACCACTGAACCGCCTGCGTATCAATATTGCTTCATGACATCGGCGCAGTTGGAGTCCTTGTATTTTATCGGCTCCCAGACGTAATATGCCGGGAGGCCGGGAAATTCGACATCGAAAGGCCAGCGGTTGTATATCTTCCGGTAATCTTCCGAAGAATAGCATTTCTGGTACCAGGTGATGTTCTTGTCGCGGCGGTGGTCGGTCATGAGACAGCACCTTTCCCCGCAGGTGGCTATTTTCTCGGTCCAATGCCCACGGTACTGCATGAAGTCGTATGCGGATCCGTTCTGGGGATTGTAGAGGCACCCGGCGGTCTTTGTGTTCCATAGAGTCCAAATCTTCGACGTGTTCTCCGACGGGCTGATAATCGTCCAGTTAATTGTGAATTCCGTACCTTCGACGGCATTATCGATGGACACCGACCAGTTGGAATTCATGCTGTAGGCCTTGTCGAATTCCGTTATGCTGTGCGATGAGTCAACGCCATAGCGGCAGTCTGTGAAGAACGGGCTCTTCCAGCATTTCGTCGTCTGCGTCTCGTTCATTATGTAGATATGGAAGGTGATGTTCCTCTTGTTGGTCACGTGAACGTTTATCCGGGCATTCTCCTCTGCGACGAATGACGGGACTTTATAGGACCATATGTAGTTCCTGCCATGGGCGTATTTCTCGAAGAACGAGATGTCCTCCGGGGGGAGGGGTGCCAAGACATCACTTTTCATGAGTTGAGGTTTGGCTACGGTCGTCGGAGGAGCGGTCATTGTTGTCGGAGGGTTAGTCGTTATAGTCGTTATTGTCTCCAGCGGGGGGATAGTTGAGGAAGTCGTGGTTGTCGTGGGCATTTGAGTGGAGGTGGTCGAAACCTCCGGGGTTGAGGTCGAGGATGCCGGAACTTGTGGCAAGTCGGTCAGGACAGTGCTGTTTTCCCCTTGATTTTGCCCCAGGCACCCATAAAGGCATGCCAAAAGGAGGAAAAGAACTAGGAATCTGGGGCCCATAACCTTACTTTAAAAATCACCTTAATAAGGATATGGCCGGTATTCGGGGAAATATGACCGTATGGGGGTTTCCGAAAGCTTTATATACAGGCAAACCCATTAATTGTTCCAGAAATTTATATTTGAGGTGAATTTGATATGGTACAGCAAGGACAACAGATTTTTATTCTGCCCGAAGGGGCGCTTAGGACTCAGGGCCGCGACGCCCAAAGGAGCAACATCGCAGCTGCTAAGGCTATGTCCCAGATGGTGAGAAGCACCATGGGCCCGATGGGGATGGACAAGATGCTCGTCGACGACCTCGGAGACATCGTCATCACCAACGACGGTGCGACGATCGTCAAGGAGATGAACGTCGAGCACCCGGCGGCGAAGATGGTCGTCGAGGTCGCCAAGACCCGAGACGACGAAGTCGGCGACGGGACGACGACCGCAGTCGTGATGACAGGCGAGCTTCTGGCCAACGCCGAGAAGCTCCTCGACCTGGGCATACACTCGACGATAATCGCACGCGGATACAGGATGGCGGCCAACAAGGCCCAGGAGGCATTGGACAGGGCAGGCAGGCCGGTTTCAGTATCCGAAAAGGCGACGCTGAAGAAGATCGCTGCGACATCCATGACAGGAAAGAGTGTCGGCGGATCCAAGGACTACCTCGCAGAGATAGCGGTGAACGCGGTAACGCAAGTGGCCGAAGAGGTCAACGGCAGGATGAAGGCCGACATGGACGACATACAGGTCGAAAAGAAGCAAGGCAGCGCCGTCACGGACACCGAACTGATCAGGGGCATCGTTATCGACAAGGAAGTGGTCCACTCCGGCATGCCGAAGAAGGTGACGGACGCGAAGATCGCGCTCGTCGACGGGGCATTCGAGATAAAGAAGACCGAAACCGACGCGGAAATATCGATCACGGACCCGATGCAGCTTCAGGCGTTCGTCGACCAGGAAGAGAAGACCCTGAAATCCCTTGTTGATGCGGTAGTGAAAAGCGGAGCGAACGTCCTCCTATGCCAGAAGGGCATCGAAGACCTGCCGCAGCACTTCCTCTCGAAGGCCGGCATCCTCGCAGCGAGGCGCGTGAAGGAGTCCGACATGAAGAAGCTCTCGAAAGCCACAGGCGCAAGGATCGTGACGAGCATCAAGGAACTCTCAAAAGACGACCTCGGATATGCTAAAGTCGTCGAGGAGAAGAAGGTCTCCGGAGACGACATGCTCTTCATCCGCGACTGCAAGAACCCGAAGGCTGTAAGCATTCTGGTGCGCGGCGGAACAGAGCACGTCGTTGACGAGGCCGAACGCGGCATACACGACGCAGTCTGCGTCGTCGCAGCAGCGATCGACTCGGGCAAATACGTCGCAGGCGGAGGAGCCATAGAGGTCGAACTCGCCAAAGAGCTGCGAAAATACTCAGACACCATAGGAGGCCGCGAACAACTGGCGGTAAACGCCTTCGCCGACAGCCTCGAGATAATCCCGAGGACTCTGGCGGAAAGCGCAGGCATGGACGCGATCGACACCCTCGTCAGCCTAAGGAGCAAGCACGACAAGAAGGACGGCGCAGGATACGGCGTCAACGTCTTGGAAGGCAAAGTCGACGACATGTTCTCAAAGAGCGTGATCGAGCCCCTAAAGCTGAAAAGCCAGGTCATCAAGAGCTCCTCAGAGGCCGCTGAGATGATCCTGAGGATCGACGACGTCATCGCCTCAAACAAGCCGAAGATGGGCGGCGGAATGCCACCTGGCGGGATGCCTGGCGGCGACATGGGCGACTACTGAACATATAAAGCGGGGGCTGAAAGACGCCCCCGTATTTAACTTTTTCTCGAAGAATAACAATCTGCCATTTTTCTCCCATCTTCATCGGTCGAGTGATTTTAACTATATTATCTGAAGTCCACCTAGTAGTTATCGGCGGTGTGATGATGCGAACAACCTCTGACTTTATGATGACTGATGGGCGACCTGACCGCCAACTAAAATGAGGAAAAAGACGTCGAATCAGCCAAGATCCCGGGCGTTCCTCTTAGGGAGCGCCTTCCTGGCCGGGGCCTCCGTGATGAGCCTTGAGCTTTGCGCCTCAAGGATCCTGTCCCCCGGCTTCGGAGGGGGAATATACGTATGGGGCTCACTTATCGGCGTTATAATGGCGGCCATGTCGTTGGGGTACTGGATAGGCGGCAGATGGGCTGACGACCGAAAGGATCCGAAGAGGCCGTATAAGGCCCTGATACTCTCCGGCATAATAGTGTCCCTGACGCCCACCGTGGGGTATGCTATCGTCGCGGTCTGCACGTATGCGGGCCTTATATTCGGGCCGCTCATATCTTCGGTGATGATCTTCGCGGCTCCGATGACGCTGGTCTCCACGGTCTCTCCGATGGTGATAAAACGCGAGGCTAGGAATCTCTCGACCGTCGGCGGGAGCGCAGGAAAGGTGTTCGCTATCTCGACAGTTGGGAGCATAATAGGCACCTTCGCCACGGCCTTCCTCCTATTGCCTTACCTCGGGACCAGGGCGACGCTGCTTTCCAACGCCCTGCTTCTTTGCGCCTTAGGATGCATCGGAGTCTATGAGAGGAATTCCGCGCTCTTGGCGATGTTCATGTTACCCGGCTTCCTGTATCAGCCGCCGTATCTGCAAGCAGAGGGACTCATATACAGGGGCGAGTCCGCATACAACATAATATCCGTCGTTGACTCCCCAAACAGCCGCATCCTGAGGATGAACTGGGACCTATTTCTCATACAGTCATATCAGAACAAGAACGGCCCCCTAACAGGCTACTACTTCGACAATTACCTGCTTGGCCCGCCAATGAGCGGAGGCAACAAGGTTCTTTTCATAGGAATGGCGGGGGGGGTCGCAGTCAACCAGCTCCTCGGATTCTACGACGTGGACGTCGACGCGGTCGAGATCGACCCCTCAGTCGTAGATGTCGCAAAGGAATACTTCAACGTGACGGAAGGCCCCAGGTTGCGCATCTTCGTGTCTGACGGGCGGCAGTTCCTCAAAGGCTCGGGGAAATATGACGTGATAGACGTTGACGCGTTCAACGGAGCAGACATCCCGACCCACATGTCATCCGCGGAATTCTTCAAGGATGCCTACGGGCACCTGAACGACGACGGCATCCTGATGATGAACGTCCTGAACATAAAAAATGACAGGAAACTGTCGCATGCGGTGGCAAACACCATGAAAACCGCGTTCCCAAGCGTCTTCTTGGTGAATTCGTCAAGGAACGACATACTCATCGCATGCAAGGGCAAAAAAACCAAACAACAGCTCACTGAAGGCCTGACGAGGGCGAATAACCCCCGCATGGAGCCGATAATTTACAACTTCAACGAATATGCGGTCGAATATAACCAGGAAGGCGGTGATATATTCACGGACGACAAAACCGACATAGAGGAGTTGACGTTCGAACAGATGAAGGCGCTGGGATAATACTAAGGGGGAAATAGCATAATAGGAATAGGAAAACACTTATGATCCGGATCCACATGAGCGGGTGACAACGATGAAGGAAGAGATAGAAAGAAGCCTCGGACACATACTTGAGACGACCGCGATAAGGCGAGCCTTCTGGCACATGGACGAGAAGGTCAAAGGCCTACGCTTCGGGATACAGCAGGGTGACGACGCGGCGATCGTCGACGACTACGTCTACAACATGGAAGGACCATACCCGCTGAACATAGGCCAGAAGACGGGCCTCATACACACCTGCGCGGACATAGTCGCGATGGGGGCAAGACCGCTCTTCGCATTCAACGCCATGCAGGTGGACTCCCTCGAGCAGGCGAAGGAGGTGGTCGAAGAGGTCAAACGCCAGAGCATGGGCCTCGGCGTCCCGATAATCGGCGGGAACACGCAGCTTGAGAACGACCTCAAGCCGTGCATATCGTTCTTCGTCGTCGGCAGGCTCATCGGCAGACCGATACCCGACTGCGGATGCCAGGACGGGGACAAGATACTCATGGTCGGCCACGTGGTCGAGGGAACCACAGGGGAGCGCGTCCACAGGGTGAACGTGAAATTCGCAACTATGTTCGACCTCTACGGGCAGAAGATCGAGATGCACGCCCTCAAAGACGCGAGTCGCGGAGGATGGTTCGGAAACCTCACCGAGATGCTGATAAAGAGCCAAAAGGGGGTCAAGATCACGGCGATACCGTACCCGAGCCCCACACGATACATGGGGACATACCTTTTGGCTGTGCCACAGAAGGAGACTGACACTGTAGTCACCACAGCAGCGAAACACGGCTGCCCATGCGTGGAAGTCGGCACAGTCACAGGAGAGCTTAAAATCAGAGTCGGGAAGGAGACGTGGGTGACGGCTGCTAAAATGCGCAAACTTATAAGAGGACTCCCCTACAGACAGCCGAGAAAGCCTAGTCCATGAAGTTGTTGCTCGTGTACCTGGGCTGACACCTGTTCCTGCCCGTAACGCATTGATAGGCAGGCCCGCAACTGTCGACGAGGTCGTCGATCACGACCTGCTCGCAGGCCGAGGACGTCAGCCCCGGCCTCCTGCAAACGTGGGTGAAGGTCAGACGGTAAACGTCTCCGATGCGGCAGATATACTCCGTCCTCGTAGCCCCGCAGTCGGCATCCCGCCTGCATATGACGTAGTCGAGGACCGTCGAAGACGTCGTGGAATGCTCGTCTGTGTCGCATAATCCGTTGCCTTGGGAATCAAGGCAGCAACCGAGGCCCAGACGCATATAAGGCGGCCTGCAGACGGGGGCGGGGGGAGGGGATGACGTGGAGGTCGTGGTCGAAGTGATCGACGTCGACGACGTCGTTGTCGTAGTAGACGAAGTGGTGGAGGAGGCCGCTTCTGCAACGGGCCCTCCTTTGACGACATGCCCGAATGTCGAATCTTTAGGACCATACTCCTGGTAGATGTAGACCACACAGAGGATGAGGATGCCAGCAAGGATGGCTATGACTGTCAAGGCCACTACGCCGATCTCCAACGCGCAGCTTCTGGCGCACTTTATGTCATCGGCCAGCGGCTCATGCGGGATCTCCTCTTCTATGTCGGAGACGACAGAAGTGATCTGATCTTCGGACGAATAGTCCAGGGATGTCTTCACGCCAGGTCCTAAATCCTCTTCGGATTGTATGTCTGTGATGATCCTGACAAGGTCTTCGGATTTTTCCCCCGAGGATTTTTTCCCGCCGGCAGCCGAAGTACCGTCTACTGAAACTAAGTCATGGATTTTTGAGCCCGCATCAGTTGACTCATCACATGAAATGGTTTTATTTACTACAATTTTGCCTTTTTTGAACCTTTTTTTACCCATACTATCGGTGCAATAAACTATTAGAAATAAGTCATAAAAAGCAAAAAGGAGTCAGCAATGGGGTGTTGTTATTCAAATATCCACATAAAGAACACTCTACGCACGAAAATTACATATGAGACATCTTCAATCACCATTTTCTCTACTTGACATACAGCTTTTTTCCCCATAATGCATGTAAATAATACAATGGAATCCATGCATCCTGGCCAAGGCAGCCCGCAGGAGAGAAGGTACGTAAAAGAAACGCACAGGCTCACAATCACAGGCAAACAGCTGGACCAAGACGGAGGAACGCAACCGATCGAACAGGCGCCGAACATTGCCCAACACCTGCTGGACGGAGGCCTCTTGACGTGCGGAAGGCTGCCGGCGGGGACGGTGGGGATAAACTGCGGGGAAGGGGACCAATATGTCTCAAGGAACTCCCTCGCATGCTCGCTCCTCGGCCAGCAACTGGACATAGACGCATTGACGAACAAACCCATCCAGGTGATAGTCTTCCGGGACGGAGTATGCCAGAGCATAGACACCCTCCAGAAGCAGCCGACAGGCGAGCGCGGATACTGCGAAAAAGACGGCAAAAAAGTCAGCATAGGCGACAGCGACGTCACAATAGTCCTGGCCATTGGCAGGTATCAGAAGAACGGCCGCAACGACGTAGCCACCAACAGCCAAAAGCTCCAGACAGTCCTCGGGGAAGACCTGAGCGAATCGGTCATCAGTTTCGCAGACAGGCAGGGGGATTCGAATGAACGGATCGGCGCACTCCTTGCCCACCCGAACTTCATCAGTCTGCAATTCAAAAGGAGGCAGGGAGTCAGGGCGGCCGAGCCCGAACAGAAAAAGAGGCCGACGCTCGCACAAACCCATCACGTGACAGGCATCGAAGAGAGACGCACCCCGTCGGGAAAATTATTGCAGCAGCCCCTGCCGCAAGAAGTAGTCGAACGGATAATACACCCAAACGGGAACTTCATGATCGGGAACATGCAGCATCTTGTCATCAGGGAGGGGGAGATACGAGTCGACTTCTACAGGGGAGTCGACCTGACCGTCCCCGACGACATAGAGGGCGTAGCCAGCAGACAGGCCCTCATCAGGACCGAGGGAGACTTCGTGGTATTGGAGCGGCTTGAGCCGACCGGCGCCGACTTTTCGGCCATCGACGCCTACGGAAACACCCTTGACATCCCCACAGAGAAGGGGATAGTTCGCGTAAAGATACCGGACGACAGGCCCATAACCGTCACGGCCGGCTTCGGAGGATTCCCCCACCTCATGCCCCCTACCACAGGAAGAGCGGCCCCGGACGAAAGCATGATCCAAGGAGACAGACCGGACTCGGGCGAACTGCCGGCGATAGGAAGGACGAACCAATACATGATAAAGATCAAGTTCACGCCCAGGAAGAAAAAATAAATGAAAAAAGAATAGTTGCCGCCGACGTGATCTCCACCCGAACCGCAGGAGGCTACCGCCCCCTCAGGTCTAAGTTACCCCTGATTCCCCCGAAACTGTTATAGGGACTTAAGCGCCACATACAGTACAGGACTTGAGGTGACTACGAAACCGAGACCTGATTATTTGTGAGGTTTGTTTTCGTCGTAATATCGTCTACCTGTATCGGAAATCTCCCAGAAACCACGGCCTGACTCCTTAGATGATTTTAATAATCCGTCAGTGGTCATCTGTTGCCTTTCCCAAGCCGCTGTGTTTCTCCAGCGAATATCAAAGCCGGATGGCTGTTTCGTGTAATCTACCGCTTTTAGGATACCCTTCATTTTAACACCGATACTATCCAGAACCTCTTTTGTTTTACCCCTTCCACCCATTTCCAGAAGAGTTTCAAGAATGGGCATTCTGTATGTTAGTTGTGTCGTAATTTCACCACGTTTCATACGCTTTAATTCTGGCGTTGAAGCTAGTTCTGTGGAAGTTGTCTTTTTTGTTTTGAATGGACTAGTTGAGTGCATAGGTTCAAATACATGGCAGTGTATCTTTCTCGGATCAGTAGACTCAGGGGCAAAAGTCTTGAAAACAAGTATTTTGGCGTTTTTATCCGCGCCGTTAACATTTTCTTCGAATTGTTCACCAAGCTCTCCATCGAGACTGTTTATAATAATCACAATTGAAGGGTTCTTGTCGAAAATTAGGTCATAAAGGAATGCAGGAGGTTTAGAAATTTGACTGCGGATGGAATCATATATCTGCTTCTTTGTACCTATGCTCTTTACTGCGTTTTTATAGCTTATAATCTGGCCCGGAATCCGTTTTACTGCATCATCACAAAGTAGCTTTAATTCAACTATGTACCACATCTGATTCTTGTAATCTATGACGAAACCATCCGGGATAGAACGATTATCTGCAAGGGACTTTAGTTTCTGTTTTTGGAAGTATTCGCAATCAACACCAAAAATATCCTTAACATGATACTTGACTATCGGCTCGAAGTCATGCACCTCATCAGATGTAACCCACAACTTATGCAGAACTCCGTCTTTGATCAAAACGTCAGCCATAGTTTTCCCGGGGGTATGAGAACCACAATTTCTCTAAAAATGAAACGGTTCTTGCCGCCGACGTGATTTGAACACGCGACACCTCGGTTTCGGAGTGCCTTATACAGGCCTCTTCAGCCGAGTGCTCTCCCGGTCTGAGCTACAGCGGCATGCTGTATTTTTTATGTTTTTTCGCCGTTATATTCAGCCGAGTGATCTACTCAAGACGCCGAACGCGTCTTGATACGCCAAAACTGCGCAGCAGTTTTGAGCGTCCCGGTCTGAGCTACATTGGCTTCGCGAAGCGAAGACGATGTAGGCGAGACGGATGTCTCGCACCTACAGCGGCATGCTGTTTCATTGCTCGGATATATTTGTAGGTTAATCGGAATAAAAAGCGACACATCTTATTTATCCCCTTGCTTCCCAGGATATGTTGAGATATCATGTCCCAGAGCGGTGAAAAACGCAGGCAGAATGTTTTTTGGCCCGATGCGGCGGAAGGCCAACCCAAGCCCCCCACCCCCCCTGCGACCGGGGAACCTATGCCCCTCGGAGCCGCAAAGGCGGCGGCAGAGAGGCCAGCGGACAGGCAGCTTTCAATCTGGGATTCCGCGACCGGCGGACTCACGCCCGAGGCAAGGAACCTAGTGGAAGACCTTCAGGAGTTCAAAGACTTCGGCCTGACGGAGACCAGAGACGCCGAATGCAGGGTTGCCGCGAGGGAGTGGGTCTTCGGCCTCGGCAGAAGCCGCATGGCTTTGAGGGTCGTCAGGGAGTGGGGCGACAAGGATGCGCAGTCGCCGAGGTACTCATTCACATTCAGGGACTACAACAGGTTCCCAGACGTCGTCGGCGCAGGCGGCGATTCGCTCGCGATTTCCGGCGCCCAGGATACCCCAGCCACTGCGGTCTTCTCAGGGAGCGTCAAGCTCCTTCAGGGCAAAGGCGTCGACCCGAACACATGGGACTTCAACATCGCCCTCCCCGAGGGATTCAAGGGGTTCGAGGAGGACGAGGCCGAGCTCTCGAGAGCTGCGATAAGGAGGATATCCGAGGTCTGCAACGATAAGGCAGGGAGGCTGTTCAAGGACCTGAGGCAGAAGCCCCGACTGGTAACGGAATACGAGGAGGAGGACCGGCACGGGGACGCAAGGACCGATTTCCTCATGCAGGTCTTCGGATTCAGGGAAGCCGGCGGGAGGGTGAGGGCCAGAAGTGGCGTTCCCTCAGAGGGCGACAGGGTGAGGCTTGAGTGGACTCCTGAGATAGACAGGATGGAGCACTTCAGGAGCAAGGAGACGATAAAAAAGCCGCGTTAGTCTTTCAGACTATCTTCGCCTTTGTGCCGATGGCCTGGCCGGGAAGGCTTGGGCTGAATTGGGCGAGGACTGCGCCCTTGGCGCCGTGTGGCTTGCTGACCTTGCCGTTGAGGATCTTGCCGGTCGCCGTCTTCCATTCGACTGTCTTGCCGATTAGCTTCTCGGCATCGGCCTTCGTCTTATTCCCCACCGGCAGGATGACCATCTGCCTCGTGTTCTGGGTGTTGCGGCCCCGCCGGTAGTTCATGATAGTAGCTTCCATTTTAAGGACTTATTATTAATGCAAAGGTAGTATAAAAAGGTCCCTACTTTGCATTGACAGGGTTTATGTTATTTTTCCTTTTCAGGTAAGTCAACCCTTTTAACGCGATGCGCTGGGGGATTTCGCTCGCTGCGGCCTTTGCGCGGATTCGGTCATGCTCCGCTTTTATGAGATTGACGGGCCTCGTACGTCCAGGATGTTCCCTCTGCTTTTGAGTGCTCATGGTATATTATTGGAGGTATGGGTAAACAATCCATTATTCCTTCGCGGTCGCCTTGGGGGTGAGACTGTTTTTCGAAAGCTTTTTAACCGTGGCCGCATATAGCTTTTCCACATGACCGAGATTCGCTTCCACGGGCGCGGCGGGCAGGGTGCCGTGACCGCAGCAATGATTTTATCCGTGGGGGCTTTCAAGGACGGGAAATACACGCAGGCGTTCCCGAAGTTCGGCGTCGAACGCAGAGGGGCGCCGGTCGAGGCGTTCACGAGGATTTCAGACTCGTTTATCCGCAGGAAGAGCCAGGTATATGAGCCGGATATCATCGTCGTCCTGGACTCCACGCTCTTCGGCGCGGTCGATGTCACCTCCGGCCTCAAGAAGGGCGGATTGATCATAGTAAACACCAACAAGTCGGCTGATCAGCTTGGCCTCAAGGGCCTGAATGTGAAGACGTTGGACGTCAGCAAGCTGGCTATCGAGGTCTTGGGCAGGGACATAGTCAATACGGCCATGCTCGGGGCGTTCGCGGGCTTTACCGGAATTGTCAGCCTCGAGGGGCTCTTCAAGGGCGTCGACGAACACTTCTCCGGTAGCATCGGCGAGAAGAACAAGAAGCTCCTAGAGCAGGTTTATAATCAATCTAATGTAAAATGACGGTCGATTTTGGCAGGAAAAAGGTCGGGAAGGTCGAATTGACGACAGGCTGCGTGCTGCCGAGCGACGGCAGCACCCAGAGGACGAAGACCGGCGGATGGAGGGCGATGAAGCCCGTAACAGACCATGCCAAATGCACGGGATGCGGCATCTGCTGGGTGTACTGCCCAGACGCGTCGAGATTCAAGGACAAGGACGGGAAATTCGATTTTGTCGCGGACTTCTGCAAAGGCTGCGGGATATGCGCCAACGTCTGCCCCGTCAAATGCATAGCGATGGTGGTTGAGGAAAAATGAAAGAAGTGATGGAGGCGAGCCACGCGGTGGCAGAGGCGGTGAAGGCCGTGGAGCCGGACGTCATAGCGGCTTATCCGATCACTCCCCAGACGCACATCGTCGAGAGGCTTTCCGACTTCGTGGCAAACGGCGAGATCAAGTCGGAGTACATCCGCGTAGAGAGCGAGTTCGCGGCGATATCCGCATGCCTCGGCGCATCCGCCACCGGCGTGCGGGCCTACACGTCCACATCGTCACAGGGCCTGGCCCTCATGCACGAGATCCTGTTCATCACATCCGGCATGAGGCTGCCAGTCTGCATGTCCATGGTCAACAGGGCGCTTTCGGCGCCGATCAACATCTGGAACGACCACCAGGACAGCTTCTCCGAGCGCGACACCGGCTGGATCCAGCTGTTCGTCGAGACCGCGCAGGAAGCCCACGACATGACGATCATGCAGCACAAGATCAGCGAGGACAAGCGCGTCCTTCTGCCATCTATGGTCTGCATGGACGGATTCACGCTGTCACACGTATACGAGCCCGTCGACATATTGTCGAAGGAGCATGTCGACGGATTCCTTCCGAAATACAAGCCTGTGCATGCGGTGCTGGACCCCAAGGAGCCGCTGACGCAGGGCCCGATCGGGTTCCCGACGCACTACATGGAGTTCAGAAGCGAACTGTGCAAGGCCATCGAAGGATCCATGGACGTCATAGAAGAGGTCATGGCAGACTTCAGCAAGAGGTTCCCGGTCTCCATAAAGGACTCCAGGCCCGAGAAATACTTCCACATCGAAGAGTACAGGATGGACGACGCGGACGTCGTCTTGGTCGCGATGGGTTCCGTCTGCGGGACCATCAAGGAGGAAATCGACGACATCCGAGGAAAAGGCGTGAAGGTAGGGCTCCTCAAGATCGTAACGTACAGGCCGTTCCCGGCCGAACTGATAAAGAAGAAGCTCGCGGGGAAAAGCAAGGTCGCGGTAATCGAGAAGGCTCTGTCACCGGGCTCCAGGACTCCGCTTTACACCGAAGTCGCCGAAGCCCTCTACGACAGCGACAAGAGGCCGAAGCTTCGCGCGTTCGTGGTCGGACTCGGCGGCAGGGACGTGACACTCGGCCACGTAGAAAAAATAGTCAGCAGGACAGTCAAGGGCGAGGGAGCCAAAGAGGAGTGGATGTTTTAAAATGGCGATACTGGGACTTGACGAGAAGGAGTATTTCGCGCGCGGCCACAGGGCGTGCGCAGGATGCGGCGAGTCGCTGGCCCTGAGGCTTCTGATGAAGGTCGCAGGCCCCAACACGGTAGTCTGCCACTGCACAGGCTGCATGGAAGTCGTATCGACCCCGTACCCGGAGACAGCATGGGAGGTCCCGTGGGTGCACAGCGCGTTCGAGAACAACAGCGCGGTCGCATCCGGCGTCGAGAGGGCGCTTAAGGTCCTCGGGAAGGAGGACACTAAGGTGCTCGTCATCGGGGGGGGACGGGGGAACCTACGACATCGGGCTGCAGTGCCTTTCAGGCGCATTCGAGCGGGGGCACAACATCACATACGTCTGCACCGACAACGAGGCCTACATGAACACCGGCATACAAAGGAGCGGGGCGACGCCATACGGCGCGGCGACCACGACGTCTCCGTCCGGGAAGGCCAGCATCGGAAAGACGGAATACAAGAAGGACCTCATGCACATAATCGCGGCACACGGCTCGCCATACCTGGCGACCGCGTCCGTGGGCTACCACACGGACTTCCTCAGGAAGGTGAAGACCGCCCTCGAGACGAAGGGGCCCACATTCATCAACGTCATAGTGCCGTGCGTCCCGGGATGGAGGATCGAGCCGGAGGCCACGATCAAGGTCGCAAAGCTCGGCGTAGAGACCGGGGCGACCCTATTATTCGAGATCATAGACGGCAAACACAAGCTGAACATGCCCGTCGACTCGACAAAATTGAAGCCTGTTGAGGAATACCTGAAGCTGCAAGGCCGCTTCAGGCACCTGTTCAAGCCGGAGCCGAACACCGCCGAACTGGCGAAGATACAGAAAGAGGTCAAAGACAAGATAGACCTGGTGAAGGCCCTCTCTGAAAAAGGATTCTAAGAGCCTTAGGGCTACTAAAGAACATTGATGTTGTAGTTCTTCTTAAAATCCCATTTCTGTGTCCTACCATCCACCAAAGCGTATAAGTACATACGCTGCTTGCCCGGCTTTTCAAAGGTTACGGACAAGGAAAAATTGTATGTCTCGTTCGGCTTTAGAATTCTTGAGCCTAGATCCAATCCTGCGATTTCATCGACCTGCGCGATTGAACCGTCGGTGTTTCGGTAATCGCCATAATCCTTTGTGACGGAGAACCGTCGGATCGTCATCGGTCCTTCTCTTTTGGCAACGTTTTTCATTTCCACGTCGAATCTATTCGGCACCCCGGCTCTGATCGGCATATCATACTCGACTTTGATTTCCATAATGTCAGAAAATGAGAATATCCGCCAAATAACGCCTTTCATTAAGGGGTAATCTTCAGGTACGTACAGGTCATCATCATTGTTTAACAGGAGGAATCCATCTTCTGACCATTCACCGGGAAACGCTTCAGGGTAGATGTCATCCCTTGGGTCGCATTTGTCTGTCGTGCTACTGGCTTTGATCTGACCTGCCTTTGCATACCAGCTGCCGCTATTCTGGCACTCACCATACCGGTATGTTGTCACGTATTCAAAATTATCCCTGAATTCGACAAGGGTCGGTTCATAGTCCAAATCAATGTCATTGGCCCTTTTCCACCGATTGGCGACAAGCTTTTTATCGTCTTGATTAGGAGACCGGACTGGCGGCAGGGAAGAGGCATCATACTTTCTAGGGGTTGTTATGGGGTCGCAGGGGCGGAGATTAGCATACTCCAATATAAGCCTGTCGAACCTGTAAAGGGTGAATCTAAGGCGCTGACCGTTGTCGTAAAGCAAGAACCATTCGCCCGCCGGATTCTGCTCAAAATTCCATCTACCGCTGCCGCTTGGTGAAGGAACATAATCCTCAAATTGATTCCACGCATATGTGCCATCAGGTTTAAAAGAATAAACATATGAGTTAATGCCTTTCGGTGTGCACCATGAATTCTTCGTGAGTTTGTCATAGATCGCTTCCCTTGATGACTCCTTAAGAAAAGAGGGCAAATCGTAGAGGGAAAGGGAGCTCGAGTTCCGGATATTATCGGCAACAAGTCCGAGCGCGATTATTGCGATGATGATGCCAACAATTGCCAGTATTTTTAGAATTTTTTTATATCCGGAGTTTATGATCATTTTTCCTGATTTAAGTTGTGATCGGTTGTCGGGCATTTTAGGGCTGTTGCGGTTTTGCCCTGGAATACTCGCATAAATTAATATGATTGCCCGGTTATAACATGCCCCAGGCGTCCGAGATAATCGACGGCAAACACAAGCTGAACATGCCGGTCGACTCCGCGAAGATGAAGCCTGTCGAAGAATACCTGAAGCTGCAGGGCAGGTTCAGGCACCTGTTCAAGCCCGAACCCAACACGGCGGAGCTGGGCAAGATACAGAAGCAGGTGAAGGACAACATCGACCGCCTGAAGAAGATGGCGGACCAAGGCTTCTGAACATATCCAGCCCCCGGCCGGGCGACAGATTTCTCAACAACTGTCGAAGGATTGAACAGCCACGCCATCGATATTTTCAGTTTACCACAATCGGCCTTTTTAAGGGGGAACCATCTATTTATTTAGAGCATTTAGTTTGCATTTTTCGCATATGAGTGGGGTGTATTTGGATGGATGCTATTGTACAGGAAGCTATCAGTAAGGCAAGCACCGGACCGCGCGGCGCGGCTGTAAAGCCTACCGGCTACCCGGGGAAGGCGACCGACACGGACGAGGAGCTAAGAAGGATCGTCGAAGGCATAAAGACATCGATCAGGGTCGTCGGATGCGGCGGCGCAGGGTCCAACACCATAGACAGGCTCCTTGAGATGGGCGTCGAAGGCGGCGAAGTCATCGCACTCAACACCGACGCACTCCACCTATTGTACTCCAAGGCAGGGACGAAGATACTCGTCGGAACAAGCGTCACAGGCGGCGTAGGGGCAGGAAACGACCCCGAAGTCGGGGAACAATGCGCCGAAGCCGACGTGGACAAAATATCCGGGGCCCTCCAAGGCGCAGACCTAGTATTCATAACATGCGGCCTCGGCGGCGGAACCGGGACCGGAAGCGCGCCGGTCGTCGCGGAAGTCGCGAAGGAGCTGCAGGCGCTCACGATCGCCATCGTCACGCTGCCGTTCAGCGTCGAAGGCCGCGTCAGGGCCGAAAACGCCCTGAGAGGGCTGAAGAAGCTCAGAAAATACGCTGATACAGTAATAGTCATCCCCAACGACAGGCTTTTGGACATCGCCCCTAACCTGCCGCTTAATGCCGCGTTCAAGGTCGCGGACGAGCTCCTTTCCAACAGCGTCAAGGGAATCACCGAGATGGTTACGAAGCCGGGGCTAGTCAACCTGGACTTCGCGGACGTCCGCGCCATCATGAAGGACGGCGGCACGGCGATGATAGGCCTCGGATCCTCGGCGAAGGACACACCGATGGAGCAGCGCTCAAGGGAGTCCGTGGAAAAGGCGCTAACGTCGCCGCTTCTTGACACCGACATAAGCAACGCCACAGGCGCCCTCATCAACATCATCGGCTCCAGGGACATGACACTCGAAGAGGCGGAAGAGATAGTGAGGGTCGTCTCGGAGAGGATTAGCCCCGAAGCCGAGATAATCTGGGGAGCCCAGATTGAGGACAACCTCGACAGGAACGTCATAAAGACCCTCCTGATACTATCCGGCGTCAGCGTGCCGGGGTACGAGGAGGCCCTGGAGGACAAAGTCAGCCACGGAGAGCAACGGGGAGGGGACATAGGCCTCAAGAGCCTGTAGGCTTTTAATCGGGAGCGTATGCATTTTGACTCGAACCCGGCTCTCGGTTGTATGTTGAGGACGGCGGCCCTCCAGAGGATGCACGCGTACTCCGAAGAGTTATGTCCTCAACTTATAAAGGGGTAATCCCTTATACTTGGAGCCATATCATGATAGCTAACGTTTTCAGCCCGGCGGCTAGGGCCATCAGCGAGACCCGCAGGATACTGAGGCTGACGAGGAAGCCGAAGAGGTCCGAGTATACGGAATCGGTCAAGATATGCGGCGCCGGGATACTGATAACAGGCACGATTGGGTTTATAATATTCCTGATATTCCAGTATTTCCAGTGGGCGATGTGATAAAATGTCAGAGGACACACCAAAGATTTACGCAGTGAAGGCGACGGCGGGCCAGGAGAGGGTAGTCGCGGAACTCCTGTACAGGGAGGCCAAGAACAAGAAGGCCCTCATCGAATCCGAAGGCGGAAAGATCTATAGCGTCCTTTACACGACAGGCCTGAAAGGCTACGTCCTCGTTGAGGCGAACAGCCCGGGAGTCGTTGAAGACCTTGCAAGGGACGTCCCCAAGACCCGCGGACTGCTCCTGAAGGAGAAGGGAAACCTGGAAAGCGCAGGCGTCATCCCGATATCCGACCTCGAAAAGACGCTTAAGCCGAAGTCGGTGGTCATGGAAGTCAACAGGGGGGATATGATAGAACTCATAGCCGGCCCGTTCAAGGGCGAGAAGGCGAGGGTCGCCAAGATCGACAAGGACAAGAACGAGATCACGGTCGAACTCATAGAGGCCGCGGTGCCGATTCCGGTCGTAGTCAGCGGCGACGACATCAAGGTCATCACGAGGGATAAGGATGAGTAAGAAGGCTTCAGTCAAGGTAATGGTCGAAGGCGGCGCAGCGACGCCGGGTCCGCCGCTCGGTCCCGCATTGGGTCCGCTTGGCGTCAACGCAGGAAAAGTGGTCGAAGAGATCAACAAGATGACGGCATCGTTTCGGGGTATGAAGGTCCCGGTCGAAGTCCAAGTCGATCCCGAGACGAAGAAGTTCGATATCATAGTCGGCAGCCCCCCGACATCGGCTCTTATAGTCAAGGCGCTGGGAGCCGAGAAGGGAGGCGGCGGAAAGGAGCTCATCGGAGACCTCGGCTTCAACCAGGTACTGGAAGTCGCCAAGAGCAAGATGGGATCCACACTCGCAAAAGACCTCAAAGGCGCGGTTAAGGAAGTGGTGGGAAGCTGCCAGAGCCTGAGGATTTCCATAAACGGCCTCACACCAAAGGAGATGCAGGAGGCGCTGAGGACGAACATACTAGACGACTACATATCCGGCAAGACGCAGACGATGCCGAAGCTGGTCCACAAGGAAGCCAAGACCGTGAAGCTCCTCGGCCACATCGAAGAGGCCAAGAAGGAGGAGAAGGCTCCAGCGGCAGCAGAAGGCGCGGCACCCGCGGCGGAAGGCGAGAAGAAGGCCGAAGGCGACAAGAAGCCAGCCGCGGATAAGAAGCCGGAAGGCAAGAAGGAGAAGAAGTAATGCTCTTCCCTTCTTCGATTTTTTCCCGTTATTTTTCCCGCACCGTGGGTTTCGTATTTTAATCGCGGATGCGGGTATTGTTTATGCCAGAATGGGCCCATAAGAGGAAAGAGCACTATCCGCAGGGACTACAACATGCTCCATTTTCAGCTCTGATGCCGGCTCAACCGGTCAAATCAACCGGTCCGCCGTCATATAAGGGATTCGGTAGGAAGTCCCCAGGGGAAAAACTGTTTTGCCTGTATGCCCTTTCAAGGCAGCTTAGCCCTGACAACCTAGCCGGGGCGAGGGAGCTTTTCTCCGGGGGGGCCTTTTCGCTCGCAAACACGGAGAATTTTCCTGAAAGCTTCGCTCGCACATTGGAGGTCAATGGCAGGGGGGGATATGCCCCTGACAGAAGCAATTTCATCGGACGCGCAGGAGCCTATTTTGACCGGCTTGCAGATGGGCCCCAGCCGGAAAATTACCGGCTGCTGCCTGAACCCATCCACTTCCCGGCTTGGGATAGGAGAATGATACCCCTTGAAGACGATTATTCCAGGAGGGCCAGAGAACTATTCAAGGATCGTACTGGGGAGGACTGCAATTCAGCCCCGTCGTATGAACTCATACATCGGGTCCTGGTAGGAGCCATGGGATCCCTCCGGGGGGAGAGGATAGTGGACTTCGGCTGCAACATAGCCTCATATGTGAATTACATAAGCGGCGAAGGGATAGGTGCGGAGGGCATCGGCGTCGACGTGAACGCGAGGCTGCTGGCCTATGCAAATGGGGAGGGTGTGAGGGTCCTAGACGCCGATCCCACCAAAGAGGCGTTCCCTGAAAGGTTCCGCTCCGAATTCGGCAAAATGAAGTCCTCCGCAGTCAGTATGAAGGGATTCATCGGGAGCCCGGGAGGCGCGACTGTGCAGGTCCGGGAAGGCCAGGCGAGGATGGCTCTGGCGAACGCCCACGAGATACTCAAAGTGGGCGGCTTCTGCGTAATCGAACCGGCGATTATGTACGGAATGTCCATAGACCTGCTACTGCATATGAGGGAGATGCCGGCAAGGGACGAGATCGAGGACCTCGGATTCGAGATAATGAGATACGGGCTGAACAGGGGGCATCTGACCGGCAAATCATACGCCGGCGACAACCTTGACGGCCAGCTAATGCTCCTTCTGAAAAAGAAGAAGTGAATCCCATCGGCCACATTGAAGAGATCAAGGGGGAGAAGGCTGTAGCGAAAGGCTAGGCACCCACAGCGGGAAAGCGACAATCCCGACTCAGGCTTTAGGATGTATTCGGATGCTCCCCATTGATTGATATGGTCGAGAGGGAAGCAAATTTAGGGTCGAATCCTTCGGTACCGCCAGTTAAGGTAGCAGACGCCAGCCTGGGCCCGGAGCTGAAGGCTCTCAAGACGGCTTTGTCTAGGGCAGGTATGAGGGACGTCCCCCTGCCGAAGGCGGCATTGCCTGCCGACAAGGTGCCGTCGGAGGAGGACTGGAAAAAAGTCAGGGCTGCTGGAGTCGACTGCGGCGTTAGTACTGAACCCAACAACGTGGGGAAACCCGCCAAGATACAGGTCGTCAACCCCGATGAACCGACCTTCGGGGGATTCCCGCTGGAGATCGGCCAGGTCCACGAGACGGCGAACTCCTGGCTGCCGTGACATATCACAGGGGAAGGGAAAGGCTGACGGTGCTCTACTTCCGGGCATAGGACCTATTTCCCCTTTTTGCAGTGTTTCTCGACGAACGCGTCCGCCAGCTTCAGGGTCTCCAATACTTCGGCCTTTATCCGCTTGAGTTCGTCCTTTTCGTTCATTTTTTCTGCGGGGGGCAGATCCGCCCCTCCAACGCCTCTGAAACCAACATCAACCCGGCAAGGGCATTCTCCTTGTATCCGGTTATGCCCGCCAATACCTTCTCCTTCACTCCGTCGAGCGTCATCATCTCGCTTTTTTGGACAGCCAAAGACCACATGACCCGCTCGTTTTTTCCGATGGGCGTCAATGCATTTCCGGCTGCGAATCCCTCTTTCGGGTGGAAATTGGAGGACGTCTCCAGCTTCCCGCGTTGAGCCGTCAACTTTATGATGATGCCGCTATCCGTCCGGGCCACCACTTCCGGCGAGAACATCTCGATGCCTTTGTTTGCCTGCTCCTTGAGAGGACCCCTCAGGCGCTTGGCCAGCTTCTGCAATGAACCCTGGGCATCGGTCATCCTCACGAAGAATTGGTTAAGCTCCTTGGCCATCCCCCCGCCATGGAGGTCCATGAGGAAGTCGTTCAGGTTCGTGGGTTCCGTCGTCTGCCGGCCTTCCCCGCCGGTCTTCAATTTCCTGAGCTGGTCGATCTCGACCTGCTTCACCTGTTCCAGAAGTGCGGGGTCGCGAATGGCCTGGACGATCTCGTTTGTCGTCGGACTCATGAATATACCTTGTATAGTAATATGGCGTTGCGAGCTTAAATCGTTGATTACACGGGGATAATGCGCGCTTTTATAGGAGTATTGCTTATTCTTTAAAACCCGTTGTACTAGCCGACTTTTCGGCTAGGAGGGCTAAGATAATGGAAGCAAGCGAATTCGTACCCAAGATCGAGGAGGCTTTGTCTAAGAAGACGGAGCGAAAGTTCAAGCAGACAGTGGATGTCATGTTCAACTTCCAGGGCGTCGAGATAGAGGGCGCCCATAAGCTGAACCTCAACGTCAACCTGCCCAAAGGCAGGGGCAAAGACATCGAGGTCGGCGTCTTCGGCGACGGCGACATGAACGTCCGCGCGAAGCAGGCTTCGAAGCACGTCATGAGCAAGGCGGAGATGGAGGAGTACTCCTCTAACAAGAGGAAGATGCGCGTCTACGCCGGCCAGTGCTACAGTTTCCTCGCTCAGGCGGACATGATGGGCCAGATCGGGAAGTCGTGGGGTATCGTATTGGGTCCCCGCGGTAAGATGCCGCAGCCGGTCCCCGGCAACGCGCCGATCGAAGAGCTCATCAAGCGTGCCAAGAACACCGTCAGGATCAAGACGAAGAAGCTACCCATGATACAGATACCAGTGGGCTCAGATGAGATGCAGGCTGCGGATATCGCAGAGAACGTGCTCGCCGTCTACACCGCGATAGAGCGTGTCATACCCAAGGACAACATCAAGTCGCTTTTCGTGAAGACGACCATGGGCGAGGCGGTGAGGATATGGTAGCGACGTGGAAGAAGGACACGGTCGACCGGTTCTCTAAGAAGATCAAGGCCCACAAGACGGTGGGCATCGTAAGCATCAAGAGCGTCCCTTCGAAGCAGATGCAGAACATGAAGAGGCAATTCAAGGGGAAGGCTGACATATTCGTAGCACGCTCCACCCTCATAAAGAAGGCGCTCGGCAAGGCCGGGATAAAGGGCATGGACGAGTACGTCGCAGGCCCCTCAGGCATCGTATTCTCCGACCTGAACCCGTTCCAGCTGGAGAAGATGATATACGGCTGCAAGACGAGGGCCCCCGCAAAGCCGGGAAGCATCGCGCCCTTCGACCTCATAGTCCCCGCAGGCGACACCGGACTGCCTGCAGGACCTATAATCGGCGACCTGCAAGGGGCGGGCGTCAAGGCGAAGATACAGTCCGGCAAGATCACGGTCACGGAGGATTCGCTCCTTGTCAAGCAGGGCCAGGTAGTCAACGACAAGGTGTCTGCGGTCCTCGCAAGGCTCGGCGTAGAGCCGATGGAGATAATCCTCAAAGTAGCCGCCGCATACGATGGCGAGATGGTATACTCCGGAGACATCCTCCACACAGACGAGGAGGAGACTAAGGCTAAGATCGCTGACGCCCACCTGAAGGCGCTGAACCTCGCAGTCAACGCAAAGGTCTACAGCAAGGCGGTGATGCCGTACATGATAGCCGACGCAGTGGTCAAGACGAGGAACCTGATGATCAACGCGAAGATCGTCAACAAGGAGACCATCGGGATCTACCTCGCCAGGGCCGACGCGGCGGCGAAGTCTGTGAAGAGCGTCCTGCCTCCTGAACTGCAGGCCGAACTTGACAAGAAGGAGTAGGCCATGGATATCCTGTCCTGGTTCGTGGATTTCATAATCCACCTGGACAGGCATCTCGGGCAGCTGATACAGGAGTTTGGTGCCTGGACATACATCATCCTATTTCTTATCATCTTCTGTGAGACTGGGCTCGTGATAATGCCTTTCCTGCCCGGTGACTCGCTCCTTTTCACGGCTGGGGCGTTCGCGGCAACGGGCTCCTTCAACGTGTTCTGGCTGTTCATCGTCTTGACGGTCGCATCCATTATCGGCGACACCGTCAACTACTGGGCCGGGAAATACGTCGGCCCCAACCTGAAGTGGGAGGGCAGGCGCCTGATAAACAAGGAGTACCTCGAGAGGACGGAGAGGTTCTACGAGAGGCACGGGGGCAAGACCATAATCCTCGCAAGGTTCGTGCCCATTATCAGGACTTTCGCACCGTTCGTGGCGGGCATAGGGAGCATGAGGTATCCGGTCTTCCTGACCTACAACCTTGTCGGCGGAATACTCTGGAACGCCATATTCATATTCGCGGGATACTTCTTCGGGAACATGCCGGTCGTCAGGGACAACTTCACGCTCGTGATATTCGCGATAATATTCGTATCCCTCATCCCGCCGTTCATGGAATTCATGAACCACAGAAAGGCTAAAAGACCCTGAGCGGGGGGTGTACATGCTCCGCTGCCTTCGGAGCCGGAGCGCCTGCATTCTTCCTCTTCGCACCGTTGTATGCGTCGGTTATTGCGACCACCCCGACAACGATATTTGCCGCCGCCCCGAGCTCGGCGTTCACATGGAGGTAGACGTATCCTGTCGCAAAATCCATGACCAGAAACGCCAGCCCCTTCAGCCAGTCGCCGACGTAGAACTGGCCGAGTCCGCCAAACAACAGGCTCAGGCCCGCAGCGATCCAAGGATTCTTCCCCATGGGGGAATATATTGCCGGGCCCGTATTTATCCTATACCATGGAAGTCGTCATAGACCTTCGGAAAAGCGTCCCAGACAACGCCAAGGAGTGCTACGATCAGGCGAAGAAATACAGGGGCAAACTAGAGGGGATGCAGAAGGCGATAGCGGACTCGAAGAGGAAGCTGGAGTCCGTCGCCGAAGAGGTCCACGAGCAGCCGAAGATGAGGAAGAGGGTTGAGAGGAGGTGGTATGAGAAGTTCCGCTGGTTCGACTCGTCGGACGGATTTCTCGTGATAGGCGGCAAAGACGCCACATCCAACGAGATACTCATCAAGAAGCACCTGGAGCCCAGGGACAGTGTATTCCACGCCAACGTGCAGGGCGCGCCGTTTTTCGTCGTCAAGAACCCCGAAGGCAAGGAGGTGCCGCAGGCGACGGTCGAGCAGGCGGCGACCGCGTCAGCCTCATACAGTAAGGCATGGGCGAGCGGTCGCGGAGCCGCAGACGTTTACAGCGTCAGGCCGGAACAGATATCAAAGAGCCCGCCAGCCGGCGAATACCTGCCCAAAGGCGCCTTCATGGTATACGGCGAAAAGACATGGCACAAGGGAGTCAGGTTAGAGGCCGCTGTGGGGTTAGTCGGCGGACAGGTCATCGGAGGCCCGAAGGAGGCCATAGCAGCCAAGACGAAGGAATACGTGATATTGGGAGTCGGAGACGTCCCGCAGGGCGCATTGGCGAAGAAGATAAAGCTGAAACTCATGGAGGCGGAACTAGACGACATACAGAGGATGATGCCCCCGGGCGAGGGGAGGATTGTCTGAGCAGGAATTTAGATTATGGTTATATGGGTATAATGATGGCCAGGCAAAAAAAGTCCGCCAATAACCCGGCGATCGATATGCGCCTTTGGGCGATCGTCTCTATCCTGTTCGTGTTTTCCAGCTACTATTATATGACCGAATTCAGGTCGCAGGCCTATCAGGTCCGCTGGTACCAGTGCACCGAATTCCTGCAGAAAGGCACCCTCTACGGAGGCGGCAGGTCCGAATGCATACAGCCTCCGATGACGTACCTCGTCGGTCTCGCCTTCAGGCTGGCAGACGTGGGGAAGATGCAGATGTTCGCGTACATCCTGACAATGATCCTGCATACCTGCTGCCTGTTCCTGATCCTGCGCCTCGTCAAACCGAAGAGGCCGTCCCTCGCCATCGCGTTGGCTGCGGCCTATGCCCTGATACTGACCCCCCAGCAGATTGATTGGGGCAGCTCCAGAGGGGACCTCGCCACTATGCTCGCATGCTTCTTCATGATGATCGGGACGTATATCCTCTTCACCCACAGTGGATTGAAGGCCGTCGCGGCATCTTCGACGATGCTGCTTCTCGCCCTAGCATCCAAGGCAAGCGTCTTGTCGGCGGTCGCTGGCCTTTTTATCGCCCTTATGCTGATTGTCGGAAAAAAGGCATACGACCCGAAAAAGAGGCGGATCTTGTGGGGGCCGCTCGTCAAAGCTGGGGCAACATTTGCGGCGCCGATAGCCATCGGTGTGGGAATCATGGTTCTGATATTTCCGAACATACTGGTCTACACGATATTCTCGCAGATCAAGCCCGCGCATTCGACGTTCCTGCAGACACTTTTTGTCGTCGTGACTACAAATCCGGTCGGTAACCCGGACATCCTGATATTCTATCTCCTTCTTGCAGCCGCGGTCGCATACTACATCCGCACCGGCGACGAGGTTGCAGCTGCGTATGCGGTCTCGTCCTTCATGGGCACGATAACGAGGGGCACTATGTACGGCTACTTCATGGACAGCACATTGGAATCCTACTATGTCATCTTCCCCGTTTTTTTCCTCTTCATAATCGTCGGCAGGGCGGCATGCAGGCTGCCGGAGCGCAAGATGACGGCGATGTGCGCCATCATCGTCGTGGCCGCATTGTTCTTCGGGGGATTGAAGCCCCATCAGGGAACGACATTCAGGGAGTGGTCGTATATCCAGCTGAACGGTAAAGGGAACCTGCTGAACGATGTGGAGGAACTGAGGAGCCTCGTCGACGGAGTGTACAGGCTTCTGCCGAAAAACGACGGCCCTGTGCTGGCGGACTGGGGAATGTACAACATACTCCGCGACGCCGACACGAAAACCGACATGGCGCAGGTGGACTGGACGAGCGCCCCCCAGATCGACCTGTCCATGGACTATTTCACGCCCGCCCTGCTGGAATACGGGATGGTCGACAACCGCAACCTCCCGTACACGTTGAACGACAGGGAGACCGCCCTCGCCCAGGGAATCGAAGCCGACAGGTACTTCGGGACGTACATAGGCCCCTCGCAGACGAAGACCCACCTCTGGCGCGTGCTTGCCAAAGCCGACAAGGACAAGATGAGCGAAGGCTGCACGGTATACCTGCCGAAGTTCAGCAGGATGAGGATAGGCAACCAGGTGACGACGTTCTATTTCAGGAACCCGAAATACTGCATACAGCTGGGGCAAGACGCGAAGGCATATATCGAATCCGTCTTCGACAGGGTCTGCAGCCTGGACGAATTCGTGGCGACCAACACGCTGAAGGACACGTTCGAAAGGAACCTGTTCAAAGACGGGAGGGGAGGATACTCGCCGCCCATGTTCGGCGCCGTATGCCGTTCCGGAAAGGACGTTTTAGCCGAACTGGAGAGGTTGGAGGACGGAAGCATCGCCCTGAAGATCCCGGCAATGATAGCTCTGGCGGGCGCGGCAGCAATCGTCTTGAGGGATCCAAAACGTAAAAGAACCGGCTAGGATTTCCCCCGGCCTTTCCTTGTGGCGGGCTTGTTCGTCCATCTGAGGAGTAGGTACGCCACGACCGAAACGCATGCTGCAGCTGCGAGTCCCGCATCCCGTCCGTACTCCATATTTCCGTAGTAGCAGGCGAGGAAGCCGGCGGTGAGGGGTATTGTCTTGCTCGTTCCCTCCAGCTCCAGGACCTTCACCGCGAAATACAGCACGGGAAGGATCGCCGCCATAAGGAGGCAGGACAACGTCATGACGACGAGCGTGAACCCCAGGAAGGCTCCTATGGCGGACTGGACGAAATCCTCGTACCCCCCGAGGCCCAGCCGATTCTGCGAAGCCAGGACGACGAATGCGGCAAACGCCAGGAAGACGGCCGCGCTGACGATGTGCCGGTACAGCGAAGATAATGCGCCCTTGAAATCCACGGTGCTGGGCGCGGCCCCGAACGTGAAACACATCTGCAGATAGATGAGGAACCACACCGAAGGCTTCGACAGGTCTAGGCCGGAAAGTGATGATGTCGCCGATGAGGCCATCCTCTGCGCCATGTCCGCGAATCCTCCGACGTCGGGGATCGGCGCCGCGTCCATGAACGAGAGGGCGTCGAATCCGGACATTCCGCCGACTGCGACCAGGAGAAGCCCGCAGCCGAAGAACGGGGCGAAGCCGACGAGGAACTCCCTGAAGACGACGAGGCGGTCGTCGGGTTGGGTGTATGCGACGTATCCCAGGACCCCGGTGGAGGGATTGGGCCGGAAGAGGGCGGCCTTCGTCACCGTGCAGCCTGTCGCCAGCGCCGCAAAGAGGTGGCAGAGTTCGTGGAGTATGGTCCCCGGAGCGATGATGAGAGTGAACCATTTGGTCCGCCAGCCCACCTTGGACATGACGATCCCCTCCAGTGCGTCGCATAGCGTAATCTGCACCGCGAAAAGGACAGGCACTGCCGCGAACATGAGCCTGTAACTGAAGCCTGCAAGCAGATGCCAAAGCAAAGCGGAAAAGGCCATGAATCCGACAGCAGTCAGCAGCCTAGACCCGAACCAGCCCATGAGCAATTATAAGACGTCGGCACCTTTTAACCTAAAGGATGGTATTCCCATATCTTCCCGTTTTTTAGCCGTTTCTCCTTATTCTAGTTGTTTACATGGCCTATGAGGAGAAGATTAAGGAGCTGGAGGATGAGATAACCCGGACCAAGAAGAACAAGGCCACCGAGATGCACATCGGACTCCTGAAGGCCAGGATCGCCGAACTCAAGGAGCGCGACGTCACACTCAAGAGAGGGAAGAGTAAGGGCCTCGGATTCGGTGTCAAAAAGACAGGGCATGCTACGGTTGTGTTCGTCGGCCTGCCCTCCGTCGGCAAATCCACGCTCATCAACGCCCTCACCAACGCCACGAGCAAGGTCGCCGCATACGAGTTCACAACCCTCGACGTCGTCCCGGGGATGATGAACTATGGGGGAGTCAGCATCCAGCTCCTGGACGTACCGGGACTCATCACCGGTGCTGCGGGGGGGAAGGGCCGTGGCCGCGAAATCCTGTCCATGGTCAGGAACGCCGAGCTCGCCCTCATCGTCCTGGACCCGAACCGGATACCGACCGGGGTGGAGATAAAGAATGAGCTGGAGGGCGTGGGCGTCAGGCTCGACAAGAAGCCGCCGGAGGTGGTGATCAAGAAGAGGGACAAGGGCGGCCTCAAGATCAATTCCACGCTCAAGCAGACGAGGCTGACCGAGGAGGAGATGAAGGCGCTGATAGTATCAAACGGCATACTCAACGCGGACGTGATCGTCAGGCAGGAGCTCACCGCCGAGGAGCTGGTCGACGCCGTCCGGGGCAACCGGGTGTATATCCCGTCCGTCGTCGTGGTGAACAAGATGGACATCGCAGGGGACATGAGGCTGCCGAGGGAT
Organism: Candidatus Altarchaeota archaeon; assembly: GCA_043800705.1. Lineage (GTDB taxonomy): Archaea > Altiarchaeota > Altiarchaeia > IMC4 > SCGC-AAA252-I15 > JAHIYG01. The sequence goes on along the minus strand of JAZDMS010000023.1, from coordinate 84,022 downwards.
TATCTTCCCATCTCCGCTGCAAACAAGACCAACCTCGACAGGCTCAGGGAGGAGATATTCCGCAAGCTCAGGTTCATACGCGTCTACCTGAAGCCCCAGGGGGGGAAGGCCGACTACGGAGAGCCGATGATCCTCAAGGAGGGCTCCACCATCAGGGACATGTGCGGCAGGCTCCACAAGGACTTCCTCGCCAAGTTCAGGTATGCCCTCGTATGGGGTGCGTCTGTGAAACACGACGGCCAGCGGGTCGGCCTCGGCCATATTCTTAAAGACAAAGACACTGTAAGTATCGTGAGGGAATTGTGATGAAAGGGCTCGCCATACTCGCTATCGTGCTCATGTTCTCCGGCTGCATATGTTGCGGGGGGAAGGACTTCTCGGACATCACGGGCGGGAAATCAACAGCCGACGATGTAGGCGTCGAAGACATCTCCAACACAGACGAGGGGGGAGGATATGACGACGTTCAGGCAGACGAGGTAAACGCCGAGGAACAACCGGCAGACGTAGAGGAGGAGACTACGACAACCCTCGAATCGTACGGGGAATCCACAGAGACCACGATCACACAGGCCACCGTCACGACGCAGCCGGCTGTGACTACGACCGTCAAGCCCAGAAGCGGGACATACGAGTGCGTGAGGACTGCCGGATTCGATCCCGACAAGGCCTATTACGGCTACAGCCCCGACTGCGGGATGAAGTTCAAGTCCGACGCATCCATGGTCTCGATCCGGACCGGCGTCGACATCCAGCCGTTCAACCTTGCCATACGGTCCGACGAGCCTGGGATGAGATTCCTCGAATGCTTCTACGGAACATACAGCCCGTCGAATCCGGCATTCGGCCAGTGCCCGATGCTGTTCTGCCCGAAGACCGGAGAATACAAGATTCTGAGCGGCCAGGCGTCGGCCTCCGTATCCTCGCAGATGTCCGGCTTCGCAAAGAAGTGTGTCTAGAATGCCGACCGAGGAGCTAGTTTTCAGGGACAAGACCATAATAATCGTGGGCACAGCCCACGTCTCGGACGAGAGCGTCAGGGCCGTCGAGGAGGCGATATCGAAATACAAGCCCGACGCTGTCGCGGTCGAACTGTGCCGGCAGCGCTATCAGGCCCTGAAGGAGGAGAAGCGCTGGGAGGAGACCGACATACTCGAGGTGATATCGTCCGACCGCATCCACCTGTTCCTGCTGCAGATACTGCTTGCCAATTTCCAGCGAAAGATAGGGGAAAACGTCGGGGTCAAGCCTGGTGCTGAGATGCTGAAGGCCGTGGAGATAGCCGAGCGGGAGAAAGTCAATGTGATCCTCGCCGACCGCGACATAAAGGTCACCCTGAAGAGGGCAATGGACATGATGAGCCTAAAGGAGAAGGCCAAACTCTTCTGGGGGTTCGTCTCCGGCTTCGTCCAAGGGGAGGATATAGACAAGGAGCTCATAGAGAGGCTCAAGGAGAAGGACGTACTCACCGAGCTCATGGAGGATCTTGCGGTGGAGACGCCGTCCATAAAGAAGGTGCTCGTCGACGAACGCGACGAATACATCGCCCACATACTCCATATAACGGACGCCAAGACCGTCGTTGCCGTGGTCGGGGCCGGCCATATGGCAGGGATAAAGAGGAACCTCGCCGAACTGGACGGGAAGGTTCTGGTCAGCCACTCGATGACGCTAGGAGGGCAGACCCTAGTCCAGCCGAAGAAGAAAAAGAGGATAAGCGTCCTGTCTTTGGCTATAATCCTGGCCTTCGCAGCCCTGCTGATAGCCGGCCTCAGGCAGAACGGCGGCACGATGACCGCTGACATGCTCGTGAAATGGTTCGTGCTAACGGGGGCTATATCCGCTGTTGGGCCTATCTTGGCCATGGGCCACCCGTTTTCGGTGCTCGCCGCGTTCGTGTCCGCCCCCCTGAAGTTCCTGCACCCGACCATTGCGACAGGCTGGATAGCGGGCTTCATCGAATTGAAGATGCGTAAGCCGAGGGTCGTCGACTTCAAGAACCTGATGATGCTGAAGACCACCGCCGACTACTTCAGAAACAGGGTCGTACGCCTGCTATTCGTCGTCGCGTTCACGAACGTAACCGCCACCGTAGGCAACATAGTGGGCCTCATGTACCTGGCGACACTCGTCGCAGGAGGATAATGCGGCCCCGGGGGCAATTGCCTATTCCTTCGGGAGCAGCTTGTTGAGTTCTACGACCATCTTCTCCAGCGTGAAGTCCCGCTTGTGCCAGAATAGGTCCACGATGCCATCTTCATGGAGTTTCTGTATCTCCCTCACCTTCTCCGGGTTGCTGGAGTACATCATGCAGATTCTGATCCCGCGGCCGTACTTTGCCTTAAGCTCCCTAGCCAGTTCAAGGCCTGCATCAGCGCCGTCGTCGAGCTCCACGTCAAGCATCACCAGGTCCGGGAGTTTTCCGCTTCCGGTCGTATACCCGGCTACCACCTCTAGGAAACGCCTTTTGGTTGCGACGATGCCGTTCTCTTCGTAGGGGGAGTCTGGGGATTCGTCATATATTTCATACATTGAGAGGTTCTTCACTTTGTTGTGCCATATCATCGCGAAGAGGGCCGCATCCAATGGGTCGTTTTCCGCAACCAGCAGACTGCATTCGCGGTTGAGCTCCAACGGCTTCAAGCCCATATTCATATGCGCCTGTATGCCCCAAATTGTTGTCGCTATCTTGAATGAGTGGCCTATGTCTGTAAAGAAGGGGGATTTCGCCGTAGCCACGCCAGGCAGCAATTCTTTGAAATGTTCGAACCTCCCGCAGACTTTGTTCCGGATGCTCTCCAAGAGGCCGACGAAGAGGGATTTGGCATCGTCGTCCCTGTTTGCGATGTCGACGACCAACACCGCGTCAAAGGCCCCCGCCGGGTCATGTCGCCCCTGGCGCATAATATCGTAGGACGTTTGGCTGCCAAATCGTGCGGGTTCTACGCCGTCCATCAGGATGTTGAGCGTGTGTATTTTAGACGCCAAATCAACGAGCCCTGGATTAGATGAATACATGATATGCGCCTTTGTCTCCCTGTTTCTCAAATACGGCCCCCACACATAGGCCTTGAACATATCAATCAACGCCTTTTTCTGCGACTCCTGTAGCGGATTCGTGGTTTTGATTTCCTTCTCGATCGACTGATGGAATGCCGAGACTATGAGAGCCCGCCTCATCGCGTCGCCTGCGCCTGTGGAGAGGATGAAGAGCATATCCTCCCGCTTGGGGTCGAACCAGGAGAAGTCTCTTCCTTCTGTAAAATCCCAAACACGGTCGAAGACCCGGGGCGACAGATGAGCCTCTCCTGAGAAGGGGGTAGCCTCCCGGATCTCGGGAAATTTTAGGAGGTCAAGTGCGAGAGTGTTTATCTGGGCGCCCACCTGGGTCCGTCCCTCAAGTACGCACATCAAGTCGTTCCGGAATGGATGCCCCTCAAAAATGGCGCCCATACCTTCCGCAGTCCTTGCAGCCATGGGGTCTGGCATCGGCTCTATCCTCTTGGGCCTGTCACTATCCCCCTGGGAGGAACTAACCGTGCTCGTCACAGTTATGATGGGGACAGCAAACAATAAATGCCCGGCGATTTACGGCAGCCGCTAATCGGCCCTCGATCTTCAGTCTTGGGCCCTCAGTCTCCGGTCCTCGATTCTCGCAGGACTTCAAGATCGAAGACTGTAGACCGGAGACTGCAGGCCGGGGACTTCAAACCGGAGACTCCATTGGAACCATGGATTGCCTGCATAGGATATATTTGTCATAAATCCATATACCATCTATGACCGACTTCGGGCTCATAGGGCATCCGGTGGCGCACAGCATGAGCAAGGTCATGCACGAGGCGGCGTTCCGGGAGCTCGGCCTCGAATACACGTACAGCCTGTTTGACGTTACGGAGGGGGAGCTGGGCCTGTTCATAGAGAACGCCGACTTCAGGGGCCTGAACGTCACCGTCCCCCTGAAGGTGGCGGCCGCGAAGCACATGAGGGAGCTCAGCAACGACGCAGCCGTGATAGGCGCGGTCAACACGATAGAGTTCGCGGACGGACGCATCGGCCACAACACGGACGGAATCGGATTCATAAGGGCCCTTGAGGAAGCGGACGTGGGCGTCGACGACGCGACCTTCCTCGTTTTGGGTGCGGGGGGTGCGGGCCGCAGCATCGTGTTCAAGCTTGCGATGGAGAAGGCGAGGGTCTACGTCCACAACCGGGACGCGAAGAAGGCCTTGGAACTTTCTAAAGACGTCATGACCAGGCTGAGCGTGCGAGTCGAGCCCGTTGACGATATCGCCTCTGTGATGAAGGATGTGGATGTCCTCGTTAACGCCACGTCTGTCGGGATGGAACCCAAAGTCGACGAGACCCCGGTCCGAAAGAAGTTTCTTCATCCGGCAATCACAGTCGTCGATATAGTCTACAATCCCCAAAACACCAGGCTCCTGCTACAGGCCAAACATTTGGGTTGCAAGACCGTCGACGGCACCGGCATGCTCGTGCACCAGGGGGCCGAGGCGCTCCGCATCTGGCTCGACGTTGAGCCGCCGATAGAGGCGAGGAGGGAGGCCGTCTTGGAGGAGCTGAAGAAGCCGAAGCAGCCTAGCCCCGAGAAAGAGCCGAAGAAACGGCCTCTCGGACCTGGCTGAACGTAAGGCCCCGTTTTTTAGCTAATGCAGATACGTCGTCAAATTCCGGCTTGTATCCGAGGGGGCTGAATTTGACCCGCACCTTTTCGGCGAAGCCTCCAAGCTTTACATTTACGGTCTCCGACCTTCTTGGCAGCTCATACCTCGACTCCAGGGGGTGGACCCTGACCCCCAGTGAGCCGGTCTCTGCCATTATCGTGGCGGCATGAGCTTCGGGGTCGTCTGTCAGCACCCTCACGAGGAACCCTATGCGTCCCTTCTTCATCATGCAGGGGATGACGTGCACGTCCAATGCGCCCAGATCCATGAGCGAAGAGCCCAGGTGGGATATGTGTTCCGGTGTGCAGTCGTCGATGTTCGACTCCAAGACGACCTTCGGTAGGACTATCGAGACCCGAAGTATGTTCGGCCAGGGAAGCTCCATCGAGCCTGCTCCGACCCCGGGATCCGTATATCCCATCTCGCCGAATTCGCAATCGAGGGACGCGAGTATGGCGGCCCCCGTCGGCGTGAGGATCTCCCTTTCGGATACGAACCTGACAGGTATCCCGTATTCTTCGAGTATCAGCCTTGTGGCGGGCGCTATCATGCCGCAGGAGATGACGGAGGAAGCTACCGGCTCATCGATCAGGCCGAGGCCTTCCAGGGAGACTGCCGCAGCGACGGCGTCGACCGCGCAGTCTGCGGCCTCGTGAAGGTGCACCTTGTTTACGGGAATATCGTGGGCCTTGCTCTCCGCCTCCGCGAGGATGCTGAGGATGCGCAAGGCGAGGCTTTGCGCCTTCGGCTTAAGCCGGAGGCGTTTCACGGATTTTACGAGGTCGACGTAGTCGTGGGAGTCGGGTTGGAATGTTGCGTCGAATTTGACGGCGGCGGTCCCTTTTTTCTTTACCCGCCTATATCCGACCCTGGCGATGGGCTTCAGCGCGGAGATGACTTCTCCCTTTTTGGCGCCTAGGCCCGCTAGGGCCGCGGCGAACATGTCGCCTGACATTCCAGAGGAACAGTCGAGGTATATCATATCGCAGCCAGACGGTCTTCTTCGAGGAGCATGATGCCTAGGTCTCTGAAGCCGGGGTCGTCTCCGATGGCTTCCTGGATGAGCCCGTATTCCCTCCTTGCGTCGTCGATTCTGTCAGTGAAATAGTATATGAGCGCAAGGTTGTACCTTGCCTCGTGGAAGTCACTTTTGAGGCTTAACGCCTTCTTATAAGCCCGTTCAGATAGTTCGGCATTCCTTCCGCCTTTGTCAGGGGCGTCGATGTTCGTGTATAGCACGCCGAGGTTGAAGTATGTGTGGGGGTTGTCTGTATCGAGTCGGATGGACCTCCTCAGGAGCGCCTCGGACAGCTGCGGCAGGCCTTTTAGGTAGTTGAGGGCAGCAGCGAACTCCGTCAGCTTGTGCGCCATCTCCTTCCTGTCATCGACCTTTTCGATGGCTTCGAGCGCCTCCTCCACCTTTGCCTGCTTAAGGAGCGCTATGACATCGTCAACTTTCATTTTGTCCTCGCGATCTGGTATGCTAGCACGGCGGCGCCATAGCCGTTGTCTATGTTCACGACAGCCACCGGCGCGCAGGATGCGAGCATCGAATTCAACGCCGTGAGGCCGCCTTTCCCGACGCCGTAGCCGACCGACGTCGGAACCCCGATGACGGGGACGTCGACGAGGCCCGACACGACCGACGGCAGCGCACCCTCCATCCCGGCGACGACAATCAGGGCCTTCGCGTCGGACATGGTCTTCAGCGCCGGAAATAGCCGGTGTACTCCGGCGACGCCTATGTCATAGGATGCGACGGTCGAGCATCCGAGCTCGCCGAGTATGGCCCTAGCCTCCTCGGCGACCGGTATGTCAGACGTCCCTGCGGTGATGATGCCGACCTTGCCTGCCATCTTTGCCTTGGCGCCCTTTTTCCTGACCACGAGCGTCCCGGATTCCTCGCCGTATTCGGATTCCAGGCCGGGATGCGCCTCTATGACCGCCCGCGCCCCAACAGGATCGACCTTCGTGACGATGACGCGGCCGGTGTGTTCTATGAATCTTGCCGCGACCTCCAGAAGCTGCTTCCTGGATTTCCCCCGGCCGTATACGACCTCCGGTATCCCGCAGCGGCTCATCCTATCGAAGTCGGGCTCTACTATTTTCATCGGAAGAGGAACTTTACCGTATTCATCTCGTCAAGGGTGTACTGTCCCGCGGCCGCCTTCTTCCCCGCAGACGGCGCCGCAAAGGTCAGGTATCCTCCGAGCATCGGCGCCGCTATCCGCGACGGCGAACCTTTTTCCCCCATGCTCAATGCGATGACGGGGATCCGAAGGCCGCATGAGGCCTGGGCCATGAGGACTGCGGTCACGTCGGCTGCCGTCCTCGGCATGTACGCGACCTTGGCTATGTCGGCCCCTGCCCGCGCCTCTGCCTTGAGCACCTTTATGATCTCCTCCAACGGCGGAGTCGACTTGAAGTCGTGGTATGCGATTATCGCCTTCGCCTTGGCTTTTTGGGCGGCAAGAACCAGCTCATCCCGCAGGCCGGAGTAGGTCTTCAATTCTATGCTGACATAGTCCGCGTGGACCATCGCATCCATGAGGAGCCTGACCCGTGCGCCCTCAGGCCCCCTGAACTTCCCCCCCTCCCAGAGGGGCATGCAGGTCACCATCACCTTCTGTTTGAGCTTCGCAAGGGGTGCCAGGTCCCTAGTGTCCGACATATGGTCCAACCTGACCTCGATTATGTCGCACCTCAGGCCCTTCGCGGCCTTGAGCGTCGATTTCACGTCTTTCTCTGTCATCGTGACGCAGACGTATGGCATAAAATACAGATGGATTACATAGTTAAATGGTGGAGATAGTCAACGAGACCAGAGGGTTCGTCATTAGCGCTGATGCGCAGATGAGGGACACCCCCGAAGGCCGAAGGAAGGGCCTCATGGGGTCGGAGAGGATGGACGTTGTCCTCAAGGTCGCATGGGATTCGAGGATATTGCCGATGATTCACATGTTCGGCATGAGGTACCCCATAGACGTGGTCTGGGTAAACGGCAGGATGGAGGCCGTCGACGTAAGAAGGGGACTGCCGCCGTCAAGGATCCTTCGGCCGATTACGTGGAGGATGTATGCGCCGAAGTCACCTGCGAAATACGTGATAGAATTTGGGAAAGGGGGTATCAAAGACACGGCCGTAGGTGACAGGATCTCTTTCAAATGAGGGGTCATCCAAGCCGTATCCTTCTTTTTATCAGATGCCCCGTGCATGATCCGGCCACTATCAGCGACAGGCCGATGAGCGCGAATTCCAGGTAAGGCATGTCCGCCGGTGCCGGCTTGACGGTTTCTGAAATCTGCGCAGCCGCTGCGGCCGTAACATGCCGCAGCGTCGTCGACGCCGCCTGCAGGGTGGTGGATGCGGCCTGCATCAGTGTAGTGGACGTGGTCGAAATCCCGTCGGCTACCGCATTCTCCGCCGACATGAGAAGGCTGTCGTGGGCTGCCTTCAATCCCTCCCCCTGCGCCGCACCTATGGTCCCGTTGACGGAGGGCGCGCTTTTCGCCAACATCCTCACGCCGCCGTCCGCGGCCGAAGCCAGGGTGCTCAGCGTCGACTGGACTAGGTCGATAGTGGTTGTCGTGACCGAGGACGCAGTCGTGACAGCGGATTCCCCCAATCCCTGCCTGGCACCTGCCATCAGGAGATCCGGGGCCGGCGCATCCATCTTCGAAGAGTACTGGAAACCCGCGATCGCGGCAAGCCTGCCTGCCAGCGAGAGGGCGCTGCCCATCAGAACCAGGAGCGATGTTCCAAGGAGTATCCACACCTTCGTCTCATACGGGCTGACGATGTTCTTCCCCTTGTCGGTGAGCCGGTAATACTTCCACTTCATCCCCTTATCTTCCTGTTCGATGAGGCCGACTTCGACCAGCTTTTCCAGGTGTTCTTTTATCGTCGACGGACTCATGCCCATCTGCTGGGCCAGGTCCGTGAGGGTGAGCTTATGTTCCCCGAGCCTTTTGAGCATGTCGACCCTCGTATCGGCTGCCAGCGCCTTGAACGTCTCCCGGTCGAGTGTTATCTTATCGCCCATATAAGCCCTTCCAAATGCATATAAGGTAACTGCATAATAAAGACCATCGATGTTTGTTTCGGTCGCGGCCGAAACATCAGTTCTCTGCCGTTTTCACGTCGAACGCCAGGTTCTCTATCGGGGTGGCGAATGCCGTCTCCAGGGCCTCCTTCAGCCGGTCCTTGACTGCTCTTTCGTCGGAGCCGAATGAGATGCGGATGTAATCGTCGTTCTTTTCCATGGGAAGCTTGTTCTGTGCCGCGAACTCCCTCAGCATCAGCCTCGACTTGATGCTTATCTCGTCGACCGCCGCTTCGAACAGGATGTCCTTCCCCCTGGCCTTCAGCTCGACCTGCCTGCGGGTCTTAGAGTTCCTGAAGGTGAGGCTGACTCCCTTTCCTCCCGCGCTAAGGAGGAGTTCGACCGCGGAGCCCACCTGCTCTCGCGGGCCCATGCTCTTGAAATCGAACGAACGGTGAACCTCCTCTTCCGCTGACGCAGGCTCCGCCGCTATCTTCTCCTTAGGGAATATGTCGCTGAGGTCCTCCTTCGCCTTGGGGGCAGCGGGCTCCTCCGTCTTGACCCACGGCGGCGAAGGCTCCGGCTTCGGAGGCTCCGGCGGCTTCTCGGGCGGCACGTCCCGCATTATCTCCTTTCTAAACGCGTCCGTGAACTCCTTCTTCCAGTACTCGAAATCCTTCCTGATGATGTCCGTGTAGGCCTGCTTTTCTACATCGGCCTTCCGCTCGAATTCGACGCGGAGAGCCTCCTCGAGGGCCTTCTTCTCCGCCTGGTAGTGTTTCTCCGTCTCCGCCAGCTGGTCGGAGAATATCTTCTTCTCGGACTGTATGTGCTCGTCGAACACGGCCTGCTTGGCCTCGTTTTCCTCGACGTCTTTCCTTCTTTTGCCCTCCAGGTCCGCGACCTGCTCGGAGAACTTCCTCTTCTGCGCCTGCAGCTCTGCGTCGTGTTCGGCAATCCTGGCCTCATTGGCCTTCTTCTCCTCTTGGAGCCTTTTTTCGAACTCCTCCCGGATGGCCTTCTGATAGGCTTTCTTCTCGTCTTCGAGCCTTTTTGTGTATTCCGACTTGACGGAGTCCTGGTATGCCTTATGTTCCTCAGTGACCTGGCCCCGGATGTCTTCGTCGACCTTGGTGAGGTAAAGCTGCTTCTCGGCCTCCATCTGCTTCTCGAACTCCCTGCGGACGTCGTTCATCAGGGCGTTCTCCTCCTCGTCCAGCCGTTTATTGAATTCTCCCTGCAATTCGTCGAAGTACTGCCGCTTTTGCTCTTCCAGCTCTGCGACGAGACGCTCCTTCTCGTCAAGGAACAACTCCTCCATGCTCTTCCTCGCATGCCCGTCTTCGAACGCCTTTTCGAACATCTCCTGCGCGTACCTTCTGGCTTCGGCTCCGACCCGCACCTTGAAGTAGCCAAATATGAGGGAGCCTCCGAGGAACGCACCGCCCGCTGCAAGAAGGAGCGAGAATATGAGTGCGATTATCGGGTCAGGCGGGGTGAAAAGCAGGGGGAGTATGACGACGACCAGTGCAAAGACCAATACGACCACTCCGGACAGCACTATCTGTATCTGCAGTTCCCTGCTGCCGTGTATGAGGCTTCCCGGATCGTCGTCAGGCTCTTCGTACATCCCATTAGATATCTGACGCAGACAATAAATATCTGCGGCCTAAAGGCCGCGGTATTTATCCATTAAGCGCACCCTCTGCGCATTCATCTGCGCCATCAATGCCGCAGTCTTCTGCGCTTAATCGGATAAAATAGCCTGTAGTATGAGCTTTATCCAGGATTCAAGCCCGCCGAGAACCATCTGGACGGCGATTGTCGCGACAATCAGGCCCGTTATCCTGATGAGGGCGCCCATGAAGTTGTGGACGTTAAGGAATTTGCCGATGGTCTTCGAAAAGGACATGATCGCGAGGTTGATGGATAGGCCGAGAATTATCGCGAGCGAGGTCGCGGCTATGCCGTATTCTGCCGGCATCGAAATCGCCGCCGTTATGGTCGCAGGCCCCGCGATGAGCGGCGACGCGAGGGGGACGATCGACATGTCGGCGATGGAGCCGTTCTCCTTCGCCTCGAAGAAGACCCCCTTCGTCAATGCCCTGAAACCCATGTAGAATATGACGATTCCGCCCGCCACCTTCAGGGAATACACCTCCACGTGGAATACCTCGTGGAGTATGAAGTTGCCGGCTAATGCGGATGCCATGAGTATCGCGAAAGCCACGAGCGTCGACTTGACGGAGACCATGAAGACCTCCCTCAGGCAGCCGCGCTTTGCCATCGTGGAGAGTATGAATACCTTGCTGATGGGGTTTATCAAGGCCACCATATAGAGGGTGAGGCCGATGAGCCCGTCCAATTGGGGTGACATGTACCAAGTACAAGAAAGAGCGGAATATATACGTGTCCGGGGAATTGATAACGTGAAGAACCCCATATTCGAGGTGATAGGCGGCCTCCTGTTCGCCCTCCTTCTGCTCATGCTGTTGACGCTCTACCTGGGGAGGATACAGCTGCCGTGATATCCGAAAAAATGCATCCACGGGACATAGGCGGATATAAACTCATAATGCACGTAATTTACCATGGATGCGACATCGCTCGCTAAGAAGGCCGAAGCTCTCGAGGCAAAACGCAGGATGAAGGTTGAGGGAGAGGCCGGCATAGGCGTGCGCCTCGACCTCCTTTACAGGTTGACCGACGAGTTGAATGCCGACAAGGATTTGGCCGCAATATTCGGCAGCCCCGTGTCCTCAAAACTCGCGGTTTTCTCCAACGGAAAGGACATCAGCATAGTGGATGCGGGCATAATAAAGATCGACGAGGAACAGAAGCTGAAGTTCCTGATGAGGCTGAAGACCATATATGAGAGGACGCTGGATGGCGTCGGATAGGTGAGAATGGCCCAAAGGATGATTGAACCCAGGGAAGCTGCGTCGCCCCAGATGGAGCAGCAGTCGCCGTTGGCGACGCTCACCGGATTGTTGGGCAATTCCTTCATGAGGGGCAGGGGGCCGATAGTCGGCTCTTCCTTTATGCCAGGGGAAGGGGACCAGACGCACCAGGCCGAGGAATTTGCCAACCAGATGATGACGCAATTTAATAAAAATCCCATAATGACGGGGATTAGTTTAGTCATGGATCTTATGAAAACCGCCGGCAACTTTCTCTTCCAGGATGCCGGAAATGTGGGGGTCGGCATGGCCATGAACATGATTGACGGTAATGAGGCGGAGCAATAATTCAAGGCTTGAACTCGCCCAGAACCCTTTCAGCGTCCTTCGCGCCTAACGACGCCGCTCTGTATCCATTTTGCGGAGAGCATCGTGTGCTGAAGAAAGGGCCGATCGCCTGTTCAGATGAATTTTTCCTTGAAGAGTATGAACGCCCAGGCCGGGATCATTTTGATTTTTCTGCCGTCTACTTCCGTTTCTTGGTCCTGGTCTTTTGTGACGATTATCCCATTGTCCAGTTGAATTCTCGCCAGCGCTTTGGCAAACTTTGAGGCGTCCGGTTTGCCGTATTTTATCTCTATGGGGATGGTCTTCCCGCCCTTTTTTATTATGAAGTCTATTTCAAAGCCTTTGTCGCGGAAGTAATATTCCGCATCAAGCTCCTGAACCATCAGGTTTTCCACGACTCTGCCCATGAGCGTGTCGTCCGGGTTTCTTGCAATAGAGAGCGGGAACGCAGTGCTGGTGTGATACGCCTTCCTCATCTTCCGTGACGTCGACAGGAAGCCGGGCCGTATGTTGGCCACAAGCTTGAGTATGAGGGCGTACTCCAGGTACGTGAAGTAGCTCATAATGGTCTGCTTGTTCCTTTTCAGGTCGTTCTTCAGGGCGTCGTAGTTGACTATCATGCCCGGATGGTCTGCCGTCAACTCGACTATGGTCTTGAGCAGCTGGGGATCCTTGAGGCCGAACTCGGCCGGCAGGTCAACGTACAGTATCCTGTCTATCACGTTGTTTTTCACGTAGCTTCTTATCTTTTCCTCGTCTGTTTCGTCTGTCAATTCCGGGAAGCCGCCTTTTCGCAGGTGGTCGTAGAATGATGGGGCTACAGTCCGTTTGTAGGTCTTCCAGTGGTCGAACTTCGCATCTATGCCTTTGAGTTTGAGGAATTCAGCAAAAGTGAGCGGCTTCATATGGAAGTCGTATGTCCGTCCAGCCAGGCTTTCCTTAGCCTTCTTCTGTATGCTGATGGATGCTGAGCCGCAGATGAAAAATTTTATGTTGGGGTAGAGGTCGTAGAATATCTTGAGCTTGTTCTGCCAGTCCGCGGTCTTCTGGATCTCGTCGAAGAAGACGTATACTCTATCGGCTTGCTCGAAGTTCTTCCTTAGCTTCTCCCGCTCAAAAACCCTCAGGACCTCATCCAGTTGGGCCTCTGTGTCGTCGAATGAGAACCGGAATATCCTATCCGCTCCAATTCCCTGCTTTAGGAGATGCTGTATTATCTGATACATGAGTGTGGACTTTCCCACCCTCCTAAGACCGTATATGAGGATGATCTGCCGGTCGTTCAGGTATTTCAAAACCTCGTCAAATAATGGCCGCCTATACTCTTTTGTGAGCTCCTTACGCACCGATCCCGTAGTCCACCATTCGTTGAACAACTCCAACCGAGAGATATCCACATTAGTACATTACGATGTACTAATATATAAATTATTAGGGTAGTGCAATGTATTAATAATTTAATTCTTCCAGTATCCGTTCAGCGTCCTTCGCGTTGCCGCCGCCCATCGCCAGCGCCTGCTTCCCACCGCCTCCGCCGCCAAGGAGGGCGCACAGCCTCTTGCACACGTCTCCGGCGTTCGCCTTGCCGCTGGATGCGACGACGACGTTGACCTTGTCACCGGCCATGTTGACCAATATCAACAGACGGCCGGGCTTCGATACCGCGGCATTCGCGGCTTCAGTCAAAGCCTTCACCATGAGGCCGCTTGTCACGTGCTTTACGACGTTGGATTCTGTGAACTTGGCTTCGATGTCGCTGACTAGGTCTCCTGATGCTTCGGCTTGTAATTTCTCTAAAATCTTTCTATCCTCCTTCCATCTATCAAAGAGGTATCTTGATGTTCCACTAATTCCTAACGCAGGGGTATCATCTAGGTCAATATCTGATGGAGGTTCTCCGCCCAGCCCCATTATCTTCTCTTCCATCTGATTGATTTCAGTTGTAAATCTATTAATTGTTTCTCCGAGTTTTTCCTTTGGGACGGAAAATATTCTTGCAGACTCTTCCATTTGAGGTGCAACTTTTTCAGCTATTATTTTAAATGATGTTTCTAAGGGTTCAAGATTCTGGCGAAGTTGTTCCTGCATCCTTTCCACGGGTTCCAAACTTTCCGCTAACCGCTTCTGCATTTGCATGGCTGGGCCCATGATTTCTGCCATCCGTCTCTGCATTTGCATAAAAGGTTCTAAATCTCTCTGTAGTTTTTTTTGGATTCTTATCTGTTGTTGCAAAAACTCATCTAAATGGATTTTCACTAGAATAAATTTTTCTGCATCCTCTCGTATTTCCCTCTCTGATGCCTCGCCTGCCGTGAATTCGAGCCTGACTACGCCGTCCTGTATCCTCTTCGCGGACAGGAGCTTTATGCGGCCAGCTTCCTTGGTGTTTTTCAGGTGGGTTCCGCCGCAGGCTTCCGTGTCAATGCCGGGGATGCTCACGATCCGCAGCTTCGTCCCGGGGACCGCACCACCCTGATAGAGCCGCATCCCATACTTCCCTTCCGCATCGTTGCGCCTCATCCAATTGATTTCGACAGGGTGAGCCTCCCGGACAATCTCGTTCGCCCTCTCCTCGATCTTTTTAAGCTCCTCCTGCGACACCGCCTTATAGTGCGTGATATCCAGCCGGGAAAACTTCTCGCTCTTATGGGCTCCCGCCTGCCATATGTGGGGTCCAAGAACAGTCCTCGCTGATGCGTTGACTATGTGCGTCGCAGTATGATGCTGCACGAGCTGTAAGCGACGTCTCTTATCTACATACCCCTTTACTTTGTCATCGACCCTACTATCGTCTCCCCATAATCGAGAAAAATTATTAATCTTATGCGCTATTATTCCCCCTTTTTTCTTTTCCACACTTACTACGTCATATCTATTAGATCCAATCTGAAGGTGGCCTTTGTCTGTCTCCTGGCCTCCACCCCCAGGATAGAATAATGTCTTGTCCAGAATTACATGACCTTCATCCCCCCCTAAGCCCCCCGACATAGATAATAATTCCGCCTCAAAATCGAGTTTTTCAGAATCTTCATAATATAATAGTTTTGTCAAAGGAATCCCCGTTAAATCTTTTTCTTCTTTGACCTCATCTGTTTTTACTTGTTTCTCGTGGCGTTCCTCCACTTTCTTGTAGAAGTCGTCCGGGATTTGGATGCC
Organism: Candidatus Altarchaeota archaeon; assembly: GCA_043800705.1. Lineage (GTDB taxonomy): Archaea > Altiarchaeota > Altiarchaeia > IMC4 > SCGC-AAA252-I15 > JAHIYG01. The sequence goes on along the minus strand of JAZDMS010000023.1, from coordinate 68,891 downwards.
TGTTATCTTCTGCATGACGTCGGGGGCTATGCCATGACTGTCGTAGAGCTCCACCATCTTCGCCACCGTCATGTCCTTCTCCTTCTCGATGAGCTTGCGGCCCTTGGCCTGGTTCTCCTTGTACCTTTCCCGCTCCACTGCGACGATGTCGAAGAGGCTGCCTGTCTCCTTCAGGTCCGTGTACCACTTCCCGAACTCGCCGATGTGCTCCTCGAAGACCTTCTCCACCTCGATATCGAGGCCGAATTCGTCGTTGAGGCTCCAGCACCTTCTCAGGAGAGTCCTGAGGTTGTATCCGCCCCCGACGTTGGAGGGCAATGCGCCGTCGTGTATGGCTACAAGGAGGCTCCGGGTATGGTCCGCTATCGCGTAGAGGGCGCGCATCCGGTAGACCTCATCCTTCAGCTTTGCCATGTCGATGCCGAGCTCCTTCGATATCCTGCCCCATACGGAGTTGATGTCGTCGACGTCGTCGATGCTCAGGAGCCCCGCATAGTTTCCGAACTTCAGCATCAGCTTCTCGTCGGGTTTGACGCCCGATACCTTATACAGGTGCTTCATCACCTGGGGGAAGGTGCTGTCGTAGCTCATCGGATTCCCCTGGCTGAACCAGCTCCACCGCTCGAGGCCGGCGCCCATGTCGATGACCCGCGTCTTCAGCTCCTGGCTCGTGCCGTCAGGAAGGACCTTGTACTGCATGTAGACCTGGTTCCCCAGCTCGAGGCCGCGGCAGAAGAACTCCATGCTTGGGCCGAAGTTGCCGCCTCCGGCCCAGACGTCCTCGTGGTAGACGACCTCCTCGGCCTTGATGCCGAGGCCTTTCGTGAGGAATTCGTGTATCTGGAGTATGCCCTCGTCCTTGAAGAACACGTGCCGCTTGGCTGTGTTGAACGTGTGCTGGCCGACCATGATGAATCCGCTATAGTGGCGGCCGGTGATTCCGACCGAGTCTATGTCCTGGAAGCGGAGGCAGAACTGCGGCTCTAGGACGGCCGGAGCCGGCGGCTCGACCTCGCCGGATATGACGTACGGCTGGAAGTCGTTGACGCCGGCGTTGACGAAGTAAAGGTCCTCGTACCACCTGCATACGACGGGGTAGCGTTCGATGGGGACGTAGCCCCATTTGCCGAAGACCTTGACGTACTCGTCCCAGGCCTCCTTGTATGCGAACCTCTTCCTCGTCAGCTTTTCGCCGATGAACCTGTAGCCGCCGGAGCATACCGGCTCGTCGCAGACGTCCCGCTCCGCGGCGCTCCAGAAGCCCCTGCCGCAGTTTTTGCAGACCTTCCGCTTGAACCCGACGGATGCCAGGCTCTTGGCAGGGTAGTATTTCTCGAAATTCGCGTGGAATTCCGGCTTCATCCTGGCCTTGAGGGCGCGGAAATCCAGAACCATCGTAAATATAACATATCGCCAGATAAAAACAGGGTCCGATGCGCATAAACCCTGCGTACATATGATATGTAGGCGGGTCGGCGGCCCATGCCGTCGGGAGGCAGCCATTTTTATTCTGCCCAAGAATCATAGTATTGTGGCAGTTGTCAAAAACTTGGCTTACGTAGTCGCGGCCGTGAGCCTTCTGGAGCTCCTTCTCCCCCGAGGCCCGATCCCCGACTCGTTCGGGCCTTGGCTGTGGTCGGCAGCCGTGGCGATCGCAGGCAGCCCGCTCGACTTTTTTCCGACCCAGCTGAGGTGGCTTTTCGGACTGGTCATCGGATATCTTTTGATATTCGTGGTCTATTCTGCGGCGACCGGCAAGAAGAACATGGCTGATGTTGAAACGGCGGACGGATCGATATCCTCCAATGTCTTCGCAGGGTTCACCCAGTTTGTGCTCGAAACCGTCCACTTTGCCGCGGTGTCCGCCGCAGGGTGTGTCCTGGGCTTCTCTGTCGCAATGATATTCAAGCAGGAACCCGCGCCCGAGTTTCCGCTAAAGCCCCTGTTTTGGGGATTCGTATTCGCCAATGCCGTGGTAATGATTACAGGGTGGGGCAGACCCAGATTAAGGAGGATTACAAGGCCTCAGATCACTGAAAAACTGGATATAAAACAACCTAAACTCTCTGACTTTTGATCCGCCTTTCCTTGAGGCTCAGATGGAATGCCAGTCCCAGGGTCGTAATAGAACCCGAAAAGAACATCAGGGCCTTGTATCCCCAATACTCGGCTATGACGCCCCCGACGAGGGGGGCGATGATCTGCGCTACCCCCCTCGTCGAGCTGAAGAGGCCTATCACCGTCGCCTTCTCTTGGTTCCTCTGCGTAAGGAGGCCCATGGCGCCGACGCTGAGGGTAGTCCAGGCGATGGCGATGAGGAGTTGGACGGGTATTACCTCGATGTAGTTCCGGGGCAGCACGTATGCGTAGAGGGCGACCGCCGATATCGCAAGGCCCCAGGTGAACAGCTTCTCGAAGTCGTAGCGGTCCACTATCTGCTTCATTGGGAACTGGAGGCCGCTGTTGAGGAATATGAGGATCCCGATCCACATGTCGTTCGCTCCGAGGTCTATGAGATAAAGGGGGAAGAAAGTCCATGCGCAGAAGGCCCCGATGTCCCGAAGGAGGAACGGGAAGTAGATGTTGGCGTTCTTCCTTATCAAGCCGATTGGCAGAAGCGGCGAACGGATCCTGGCGGCCTTGACATCCCGAAGCCGCATGCTCAGGATGAAGCATGCGAAGAATACGAGGGCCGACACCGTGAATATGTCCGCGTATCCGGCGACGAGGCCGAAAAGCGATGCGCCGATCATGAGCCCCGCGACGAGGTTGCCTGCGCCCCATCCGAGGCTCTCATAGGAGGTGAACTTGCCGAGCTTCTTCCCGGCCTCGACCCCGTACATGACCAGGCTCGAATAGAAGACCCCTATAGACAGGCCGCAAAGGGAGCGGGCCGCAAGGAGCTTCGCCTCTGTGTCCGCGAAGGACTGCATGAGGAATGCGAAAGCCGCGAACAGCATGCCAGCGCGTATCAGCGCCAGGCGGCCCTTCTCGTCCGAGACCCATCCGAAGAAGTACATGGACAGGAGGGACATGAAGCCGTACATGGAGACTATCAGGCCGATCATGAGGTTCGAGGCCCCCATGTTCTGCGCAATGACGGGTATGAACAGCACGCTCATGCTGGTGGCCGCAGTGGACAGGAAGAATATGGCGTTGGGCCTCATGGGATACTTATTAAGGTTGCGTCCGTTAAATCCATTACATGGAAGTGCTCTTTGCGACGTCGAACAAGAACAAGGTTCTGGAGTCTAACAAGGTCGGCTCCGAATACCAGGTGAGCTTCACCCAGATCAACGTCATGTACCCCGAAGTCAGGGCCGAGTCCGTCGGGGCGGTCGCGGAAGAGGGGGCGAGGTACGTGTACGCGCAGATCAAGAGGCCCATCATCGTCGAGGACTCCGGACTCTTCATCGAGTCCTTGAACGGGTTCCCCGGGCCTTTCAGCTCCTTCGTCCAGCACAAGATAGGAAATGCCGGCATCCTAAAGCTCTTGGACGGGCTCGAAGACAGGAAGGCCCAGTTCATCTCTGCGATAGGCTACTGCGACAAGGACAAGGTGGAGGTCTTTGAGGGCGTAGTCGACGGATACATCACCTTTGAGGAGCGCGGCAGGCACGGATTCGGGTACGATCCCATATTCATGCCAAAAGACTCTACGAAGACGTTCGCAGAGGACATCAAGCACAAGAACGAGGCCTCCCACAGGAGGAAATCCACGGAGCTCTTGTGCCGGTTCCTGCGCAAGGCGGACGAGTGATCTCTCTTGTTTTTCTCAACCAGCGAGCATCTGCCTCGCGTAGGGGTATGACTGGTTGTTGATGTTCAGCATGTAGATCCTCACTTCGACGGTGTCGTTCTCCTTGAGTCCGTCCTTCATCACCGTCTGGACCCTGTCCGGGTTCATTATCGCCACCGGCCTGCCTTCGACCATCATCTCCGGTGGGCTCCTGACGTACCCGAACCTGCTGACTGTGACGTTCGACGCGTTGAATGCCACAAGGGCGTCCCTGACTTGGGCGATGTCGGCGCCTTCAGGCAGGTTGAACGACGCAGCCCATAATGTGCCATTAGATCCGGTGTCGTTAAGCGGCGCGATGTCGAATTCCGTCGAGTTTCCGATGGAAAGTTCCAGGGCTGAGACGTTCTTTTGCAGAAGCGCTGCGAAGTTGTATCCGCTGAATTCTCCGAGGACCGTGGCGTTGACGACGGGCCCGGTGGGGACATTCATCTTCATGAACCCCATAGTCTCTGTCGAGCCTTCGCGGACCCGCTGCATCAGGTAGACGCTGACATAGTCTCCGACCTGGAGGTTGTCGCCTATCACGTTGATCTGGCCGTACGGGGTCGTCCCCCTGTAGACGCGGTACAGGTTGTATCCGCCCGGGAGCCTGATCCTCTTGCGTATCTCATCGGAGATGTTCCCCCCCAATGTGTCCAGGCGGAACATCTCCGCCCCCGGAGCGTTCTCGAACACTATGCCGGTCACGCCGGTCACGTTGCTTTCGAAAAGGTCAGTTATGTCCCTGCGGCCCAATCTAGCGACCTGGTTGGGTTTTATCTCGTAGGTGTCCGTTGCCTCGGTTATCCGGGTCACGGCCGTCTCGGTGCCTATGTTGGCGGCCTGATAGGTCAAAACCGTCCAGTTCGCGGACGCGTCCTCCTGCCCCGGGGCCGGGATGTCCCTGTTGAGGCCGAATTCTATCCCAGAAAGCACCATGGTCAAACCGACCAGTATCATCCCGTATTTCTTCCAATTTTTCCGTGACCCGCCGCCTCCCGAGCCTTTCTTCGCCTGAAAACCTGCCATTTTGCCTGTATTAGAGTATTTATAATAGGATGTGGTAATCTTAAAAATGCCATCATCGTGTCAGACTAAAATGGATTTTATCAAAATAAACTATACGGGACGCATAAAAGACGGCCAGATATTCGACACCACAGACGAGCAGCTCGCGAAGAAGGAGAACATCTACAACAACCAGAGGATCTACAAGCCCCTGAACGTAGCGGTCGGAGAGGGACAGGTCATAAAAGGCCTCGACGAGGAGCTGGCGCATATGAAGGTCGGCGACAAGAAGACCGTCGAGATCCCGCCTGAGAAGGGCTACGGCCAGAAGAGCGCCGCCATGGTCAAACTGGTCCCATTGAAGCTCTTCAAGCAGGAGAAGATGAACCCTATCCCCGGCATGCCTGTCGAGATAGACAACATGCGCGGAAGGGTGCAGACGGTCGCCGGCGGCAGGGTTCGCGTCGACTTCAACCACGAGCTCGCCGGGAAGACGCTCGTATTCGACGTACAAGTCGCGGACAAGGCCAAATCCGACGAGGAAAAAGTAGACTACATAATCGAGCGCAACTTCGAAAGCACCGCCGGATTCGAGCACAAGCTCGCAGGCAAAAAGCTCACGCTGAGCCTTCCCAAGGCCGCATTCCACGACCGCAACCTGCTTGCGAGGAAGGCATCCTTCAGCGCCGAAACCTTCAAGTTCCTGCAGCTGACGGACGTCACCTACCAGGAGACGTGGGAGAACCAGAAGAAAGAGGATAAAAAGGCTGAGAAGAAAGAGGAGAAGAAGGAATAGTCCGCTTCTCCCGGCAGGCCGTGACCGCGCCCTTATATTTCGTCAACGGCCTTCTTATTATCCATGAAGATCGTCCACGTCCCCTGTTATTCTACCGCCGACCCGATTCCCGTTTTGGAGGAGAACATGGAGGTCCTCGAATCCTACGCATTCATCGGAATCGTAGGGACCGCCCAGCACCTTAACATGCTCGACCAGCTTAAGGCATGCCTGGAAGCCAGGGGCAAGAAGGCCTCAGTAGGCGGGCAGATTCTGGGCTGCAGGCAGGAGAACGCGCTGAAGCTGGACGTCGACTGCTTCATCTACGTCGGCTCAGGCAGGTTCCATCCCCTTGGCATCGCGCTGAAGACTGAGAAGCCGGTGTTCATCCTCAATCCTATATCTGGCGTCCTTGACAGGATCACCGATGCGGAGAAGAGGCGCTGGATCGGAAAGCGAAAGGGCGCCATTGCCAGGGCTTTGGAGTCCAAGACGTTCGGCATAATGGTGTCGACGAAAGACGGCCAGTTCGACCTTAAGAGGGCCTTTGTGTTGAAGAGGAGGTTAGAGGCAAAAGGAAAGAAGGCCTGCATCTTCGCCGCCGAGGAGCTGAGTCCGAACAACCTCATACCGTTCAAGGTCGACTGCTGGGTAAACACCGCCTGCCCGAGGATCGAAGGCGACGAGTACAACAGGCCGGTAGTCAACGCAGCCGAGCTTGAGGCGCTGTTGGCCTGCTTATAGCCCCCGATTAAGTTTGGGGGGCGTCTTGCTCTTTGCCGGGATTTTCCGCCTGGATTTGCGCCATCAGAGCTTTTCGGTTGCTATAGTACTCCTGAACAAGCATCTCGAAGTTTTTAACCTGGGTGATGTGCCTGTCGATGGCCCACTGTATGACTTTCTTCTTCTCTCCTATGTCCGTCTCCATCTCCTCCGCGGTCATCCCGGTCTTCATAGAGACTTTTTCGAATATCTTCCTCGGTTTGGAAATGTTCAGGTATGTCTTCGATTTTTGGGAGTACCGGTATATGTGCGATATGGCCTCTGCTTCTGACAGGTTGCTTTCGTATCTTATCTCCGAGACCTCGAGTATTTTACGAGTTCTCTCCCTCACGTCATGGTACATCACCACGACCAGGTCGATTGAGCTGATATCCGTCTTGGGGATGCCATATGCCGGGTCCATCACCCTGCGTATGAGCTCGTTGGACGTGGTGGCGTGGATGGTTGAGAAGACGGGGTGGCCGACCTGCATGGCCTGGAAGAGGCTCCTTATGTCTTCCGGTCGGACGGCTTCGCCGAGTATTATCCGTTCCGGCCGCATCTTGAGGCTGACTGCCATGAGGTCTGAGCTAGTGATCGGTTCCACGTTAGGGTCTTCCCTTGTTTGGAGGGAGAGCCAGTTCCAGGACCTAGATTCGGGGATGTGTATTTCCCTCAGGCTTTCTATGCTGAGGACGTGGACTGACGATGGTATGAGGTTGCAGACGGCATTCAGGAGCGTGGTCTTGCCAGAGCCCGAGCCGCCGGCCACGAGTATGTTAAGTTCGTATTCCACGGCGAACCAGAGCAGGGCTGCGATGTCTATGCTTACGCTATTGAGTTCTTTAATCAGCCCCACTATGGTTGTGGGGTTGCGGAAGAATTTCCGTATGGTTATTATCGTGCCTTGGGGAGCGACCGCGTTCAGGAGCGTGCTTACCCTGTCGCCGCTTTGGAGCCTCGTCTCGACTATCGGGTTGCTGAAATTTATCTCCTTCTGGACAACGCGTGCCATCCGGGTCGCTATCTCGAAGAGCGACTCCTCCCGTGTGGGATAGACATTTGTTTTCAGCCAGCCGTGGGTGCAGCTGTACAGCGACGCCGCTGATGTTCCGTTGAATACTATCTCCTCTATGTCCCGGTCTGCGAGGAATATGCTCAGGCAGCCCACTTCTGCGAATTCGTATATGAGCGCGTCGGATAGCCTGTCCGACATGTCTGGGCGGACGTTAAATTCGTCCTCTATGGCTTTCTGGGCCAGGTGCCTGGATGAGTCCGTCGGGTGTTCGAATTCCCCGTCCATCTGGGGCTTCTTTCCGTGGGCGCTTGAGAGGCTGTTGAATATGCATTTGAGGCGGATCCTCACACCGTTTCCGATTTTCAAAGGCGGGATGTAGTAGACCGGCACGGCCTCGTTTTTCGCCTCAACCACCTGCACATGGAATGCCAGACCCCGCCACTCTACCTGTTCCTCCCTGAGCACCTTGATCGGTTCGACGTTCTCGTACCGGACGAGGCCGAATGGGGGATTGACCTGCATTATCCTGTTCTCTTTGACTTCGAAGACGTGGGCGTTTGTGAATGTGCTGATGACATTCCTGAAAGCCATCTCGTCAAGCTGGAAATTGTCTTGGATGTCCTTGATGTTTATCGGCTTCTCGGCTTGTACTGCAAAGTCGTATATTCTGTCATATAGGGTCTTACCCTTGGAGGCGTCACCGTCGACGGAGGGGCTGTCGAGCATATGAGTTATTAGTAGGGGGCATATAAGGCTCCAGGGAGCAAAGGAAGAAGCCCGGGTGGTGCATAGATTATGGGAAGGCCCAAGAAAGCACGCTACAGCATCTTAGAAGTCGATATTTATCCGGAGCGTCCAATTCATTTTCCATGGGATTCTTCGACGGCCTCTTCGGCGGCGGCTCTAAGCCAAAGAGGATCCCGCTTGCCAGGCTTGATGGATGGATAGAGGACAGGCTGAGGTCCGACGCAGACGCGATGGCAGAAGATGCCGGACCGGTGGCCGCATCCGCGGGCGAGCTTGTCGCGAGGCTGCGCGAGGATCTTGCGGGCCTTGATGCCTCCGGCTTCAACGACATCGATCCCAGATACGACAAGATCGTGAGGACCGCGAAGCCTGCATACGTGAAGTCGATGCTTCTGGCCGCCGAGGGTCTGGCCGCCCCGATAGGCGGACTGGATGACCTTCGGGCATACGAGGCGAGACTCGGCGAAGCCCTGGACACGATGGGAAAAGTGAGTTTCGGGGACGGGAAATTCCTCACGTTCGCGTTCCGAAAGGAGATGGGCAGAGTTCAGGGCGACTGCAGGAAGCTCCTTGACGCGAGGGAGAAGCTGCAGGGTATTTTGATATCTGACACGGAATCCGCTAAGCTGTCGGAAGTCAAGGAAAGGTTGAACCGTTACCTGGAGCTTGTCGGTAAATCCAAGGCGTTGACGGAAGAGTCCGAAAGGCTCCGTCTGGAGGCCGAATCCGCCAGGAAGACAGCCGCTTCCCTGGAGTCCGAGCTTCAGGCGCTGAGGGGCAGCCCGCAGTATGCGACCATGATGGAGGCAAGGGGGGGGTTGTCGGTCTTGGAGGGGAGGGTATCGGCCATGGATTCTAAGGCCCATATGGCGCTTAGCCCCCTCAGGTCGGGGCTGAGGAAATACGAGAAGCTCCTTCTCGACAAGGCGCAGGCGAAGCTAACGGCGGGCCTTCAGGAGAATCCGGCGGATGCCTATTTTTCCGCCCAGGACGGCGCCGTCGAGGCGCTGTTGGAGGGATTCGTCCAAGCAGTTTCAAAAGGCTCGGTCAGCCTCAAAGACTCGGAGAAGACCCTGAGAAAGGTGGAGTCCGCAAGGAAGGAGCTCGACGATGGTTTAAGGAGGGAATATTTCTCGCTTAGGGACGAGCTTATGAAGCAGCGGATGAGCGTGCAGTCGATGCCGGAGGCCGCGAAGGAGGATGCCTTAGGGAGGGAGATCGGATCCGCCAAGGAGAAGGCGGCAAGAAGCGAAGCCGGCGCGAAAGAGGCGAATGAAAAGGCGAGCCATTATTCTGAGGATGCGGGCTGCGGGCTTGCATCGCTGAAGGAGTCCTTGAAGGGATTGGCTCTGGAGCTGGAGTGACTATTCACCCCCGGATTTCGTCTTTCGGAGTATGTCGTCTATGAGGTCGTCGGACGTGTATCCGAAGTTTTTTGCGTCCGGGTTCATGAGGAGCCTGTGGCGAAGGACCGGATGGGCCAGCGCCTTCACGTCGTCTGAGCAGGCCTCCGTCCTTCCCGCCATGTAGGCGCGGGCCTTCGCAGCCTGCGTGTACAAGACGGCGGCCCTCGTGCTTGCGCCCACCATCACCTCATTCCTGTGTCTCGTCGCTGAGACCAATGAGATTATGTAGTCCATGGTACGGTCTTCCACCGACACGGTTTCCGCCGCATGCCTTTGCATAGCGATGACGTCCTGGGAGGTGCAGAGCCGCTTCACCTTCCGCCGGGACATGGACGCCTTGATCGCGGACTTCTCGTCCTCGCCTTCCAGATAGGTCATGTGGGATTTTAGCAGGAACCTGTCCTGTTGCGCTTCGGGGAGGCGGTATGTCCCGTCATATTCGACAGGGTTCTGGGTGGCAAGGACCATGAAGGGCTCCGGCAGCCGATATGATCTGCCGTAGCTGGTCACAGTCTCCTCAGCCATCGCCTCGAGGAATGCGGACTGCGTCTTCGGCTGGGCCCTGTTGATCTCGTCGACCAGGAGGATGTTGGTGAAAAGGGGGCCCTTGTCCAGCGTCCTCATGCCGGTCTCCGTGTCTGTGCGGGATTGCCCGATGATGTCCTGCGGGGTCAGGTCCGGGGTGCACTGTATCCTCTTGAACCCCATATCCACTGATTCAGCCAGGCTTTTGCAGATCTCCGTTTTCCCGAGGCCCGGGGGGCTTTCCAGGAGCAGGTGGCCGCGGGCGATGAGGCATATGAGGATGTGTTCTATGGCCTCTTCGTTGCCGACTATCCTCGAGCCGATCTGTCCTCTGAGCTGCCTCAACGTTGGGTCCATTGTCTAGCATGGCTTCGGGGCCAGAAGCCTCCATTGCCGGGAGGTCCATGTTGCGATCCCGCCGGCTTCGCATATCCTCCCGAGGTTCGGCGAGTCAGACAGGACGACCGCCCTGAGGCGTTTAGCGGCGTCGACGCTCGGATACGGCGACCCGTCCGCACCGGGTGGGACCCGCGCCAGATAGTCGGCGGCTTCCAGCCCCAGCGCTTCCAAGAGACGCGCCGATTCATCATATGAATCCGACGGGACGTGCACGGTCCCGAATGCGGCCTTCAATGCGATGATGTCGCGCCTTTCTGCGGCCCGTATGAAGTCGATCTCCGCGACGGCATTCGCCGGCATGCACGGGGGGTGATCGAACGGTTCCGTTTCCGATGCGCCGTTGCGTCCGCCCAGTGTGGATTTGGACATATCCGGCGTCTTTTGACCAATCGGCGGAGGATATGCGGTCGCGGTCTTCAGCCGGACGGGAATTTTCACCTTAAAGGGGGGGATGCTGAGTTTTCTTAAAGCCTTGGAAGCGGAGAGTGTAAGTTTCTCTGACCGTGTGCGCGGCTCAGTCTTCACCTGCGGTTGCGTCACAGTCTTCATACGCTGCCTGTCGGCCCAGACGCCGACTGGTTCCGCAAGGACGACCTTGAGGTGGTCCTCGTCTTTTTTAGCGGGCAGGCGGGAGGCCAGGTTGGTCAGAAGGGCGAGGAACATCATCCATGCGAACGTCTTCAGGACTCCCCGTCCCTCCTTTCCGAGGCCGAAATAGTAGGCCGACAGTTCATCCAGTAGCTTCTCTGGTTCCATGCGCTTTCCCCACCCCGAACAGGTCCTCCAAGGCGGATACCGCCTGATGAGACAAAATGACGTCCCCATACCCCCTTGATGCCGCCGCCGCCTTGACATCTTCGTCCAAGGCTATAAGCACGGTTTTGGAGTAGTTTCCCAGCCGTCTTATCTTGTTGTCCGAGTCGGCGTTCCCTGTTTCGAAGTCATCGGCCTCAAGTACCTCTATCGCGGCGGCAAAGCCGCCGGGGAGGCAGACTGTGAGGTCCGGCATGAGCCGGGAGTGCATCCTCAGGTTCAGCTCTTCTGACGGGATTCCCGTCAGTTTCCTCAGGCGTTCGATCTCCTTGAATATCAGTATTTTCCGCAGGGCATGGAGGGGATTCTCGCCCTCCTGCCCCTTGACGAAGTATACGGAAGGCTCAACGCCAAGGCCTGCGTCTGCGACCTGGACGTATCCTTCAGCCCTGAGCCGCCGCATCTCCTCGTTTGAGAGGATGCGCTGCGGCAGGACCAGGTCCTTCGACTTGTCGAATTCGGACAACTCCTTCGGCGCATGCTGCTTGGCGTGCTCTTCCGGGCTTGTGGACAGCATCTTCTTCTCCTCCTGGCTGGCGAGCACAAACAGGGGGAGCTTCACGGAAGGCGTCAGCAGGAGCACGTCGCCCGGGCCTGCAGTCTGGATGAACGCCTTCTGGCTCTCCGTCAGCGCGAACTTCTCGGACACGAGCGTCAGGCATGCAGCCTCCTGCCGGAGGATAAACTTCGTCGAGGTGTTGTTGAGGATGACGTGCCCCCTGGCCCGTCCGTCCCCGTCCTTTGTGAGCAGGTCTTCGACGTTCTGGTCTATCATCACGACGGACAGGTTGTCTTTGCGGCCTGTGCGGACTATCGGGCCGAGGTCGTCCTGGTTGTTTTCGAAGACGCTCCACGCCTCGTCGACGACTACCATCTTCCTCCTTAGCCTCTCCTGCCTTCTGACGTGGGAATATATGTGGTCGAATACTATGAAGAGCGCAAGAGCCCTCTCGCGGGGCTTGAACGGGCTGGCCTGTGAAATGTCGAAGGAGATGATGTTTTTCCCCCTCAGATCGACGCTCGTTGCCCGGTCGAGGTAGCGGAGGTCTCCATGGACGAACGGACTCAGATGCGAAAGGAGCGCCTCCGCAGCGGTCTTCTTCCACTTTTCCGCGTTCGAGCTCGACTCCGAAGCGAACTGGCTTAGGGCCTGGTATGCGTCGCTGAAAGTGGGCGCAGGCCGATCCCACGTCGACGGGTCGTCGGCGTATATCCCCGCCTTCCGGTAGGCGTTGTCTATCATCTTGTCGACTATCCCGACCGCAGATCCCGCCAGATTATCATCCATGTCCTGGCGGATGATGTTGAAGAACGCCTTTATGCTGCCTTTGCGCTCGTCGTATGTCCCCCCCATTATGTCGAAGAGGTTGATGACTGAGGGGGAGTCTTGGGCCAGGCGTATGACGTGGCCGCCCATCGCCGATATCGCCTTCTCGTATTCGCCCTGGGGGTCGATGACGAATATGTCGACGTCCTGCATCGCCTCGGCCAGGACTAGCTTCTTCACTAGGAAGGACTTGCCGCTGCCCGAGCTTCCGAGGACCAGGACGTGTGGATTCGGCTGCCGGAAAATGTCAAGGAGAACGGGTATCCCGTTGAGTTGGTTGTATCCCGCGACGACCGCTCCATGTCCCCGGTCTTCGAGGCTGGAGAGGATGAACGGATAGGAGTCCCTTACGGCGCTGGATGGAAAAAGCTTGTCCCTGCGTTCGCCGAGCCTGTCCTCGGCCAGGGGGAAGCAGCTTCTGAGCGCGTCCGCCATCTCCCAGTTGGCCACCTTCACATGGGCGTTCATCCCCTCGATGACGTCCTTGATCCGCATCACCGCAAGGTCCAACTCCTTGAGCGTGTAGGCCTTGACGTTGACGTAGAGGGCGACGTCGAAGCATTTCTCCTCGTCGCGCGACACCCTGCCGAGGAGGTCCCTCACCCGCTGCAGGTTGACCCTGTCGCGCTCGGCGACGATGAGGCCCTCCCTTTCCTTGGTGGTGACGTCCGTCTCCAGCTTCGTTATCTCGTGCTGGAGGTAGTCGACGCTGGTCTTCTGGCTGAGGGGGTGTATGTGGAAGACTATGTCGAAGTCTATGGGCTGCCGTATGAGTTTCGTCAGCCAGCCCGGGTGGACTGAGGCTGGGAACCGGACAGTGAAGAGGACTCTGTGGAACTTCTCCACCTCGGCATGGTCCTTGAATATGTCGACAGACGAGGGCATCAGCTCCTCGATCACGGATGTCCTCCGCTCCCTCGGCGTTCGGGTAAAGTCCCTGCCGCCGCGCGTAAAACGCCGCCCTGCCTTGAACGGCTCCAGGTACGACTCCGCCTCCAGCATCCCCCGGACATTGTCGTGGAAGGTCACTGCAGTCCATGGGTCGCCAATGAGGCTGAATCTCGGGGTGTAGAAGTTGGTGAAGAAGCTGATGAGGGCTTCGGTTTCGAGCCTTTCGCAGTCGATGCCCGCATCCGCCAGTGATGCGACGATGTTGCGGGTCTTCGTGTCCAGGTCCTCCAGCGCCCGTCTCCGATCGCGGGCTTCAGGCTGGGTGACGACAATGTAATAGTCCCTGTCGGTGACGGTCTTGCACTCCACCACGGCGCGCATGAAGGATGCGAAGTGCTCGAAGTACGCAAGCCGCTGAGGCTTCCCGCAAAGGAGCACCTTCTCCTTCAGCCTCTGGAGGTAGCCTTCGACGTCTATCTCCGTCGAGGACATGATGATCTGGATGTTCGTGCTCAATTCGTTGAGGAACACGCCATATCCCGCAAGAACGCGCTCTATGTCGGATTCCCCGAGGCCTCCGAGATCCTTCGGCAGAACCTTCACGACAGATAGGAGCCGGCCGTCCCTAGTGAACACCACGTTTGTGTCTATGTCCTGTACGCCGATGAACTCCTCCATCTCCTTCGTCTTCCAAAGGAGCCTCCTCCTCGACGAGGCGAACCCGAGCCAAAGCAGCGCCTGCTCGTCGAGGCCGTAGAATGCGATGCCGGCGTATGCAACGACGCAGAATCCGCCGTAGCCGAGTATGATGGGGGCGGAGAATCCCTTGGCTGCCATGAAGACCCCGGGGACGGCCAGAACCAGCATCATCAGGCTCTGGGCGAGCGTGAGGTTCCCAAAAAACTTCTCCGTGTATTGCGAAGTCGCGAACGTCTCAACCATCCCGATCCCAAGAGGATACCTGCCCAATAGGTTAAAAAAAGGTGCAGTAAAAGGTAGTAATAGAGCGGACACCGCACGGCATTATTCTTTTACAGGAATATGGGAAAAAATCAGATACTGCGGCCAAAAGTAGGGATGATTTAGCCCGTACTGTAACCGTCGACGGCTTGAAGAAGAAAGGCGGGGCTATATTCATGGTCTAGACTTCAGCAGGGCCAGGTTATGCACGTTACAAGTGAGGGCATGTCGGAGTATTTTGGTTTTTATCACTCACCGTTGATTATTATCCATAGGGGGTCTGCTTGGACAGTATCAGTAAAAGGGCGGGGTTTTTTAAGGTCGTTGGGGACATTATGTCGCATAATGTCTACACTGTCGAGTCTGGATCCTGCGTCCAGGAAGCTGCGAAACTGATGTCTGATAAAAACATCGGGTCTGTCATCGTCGCCTCAGGCGGGAGGATTTTGGGGATATTGACTGAGAGGGACCTTTCAGATAAAATAGTCGCGGAGAACAAAAATCCGTCCGAGGTGAAGGCAGGGGATGTGATGAAGTCTCCGGTGGTGACAGTCAACCCGGATACCACAATCAGCGAAGCATCCAGGATAATGTCTGAGGGGGGTTTCAGGAGGCTGCCCATAGTCGAAGACGGGAGGATTGCCGGAATCATAACCCAGAGGGACGTCGAGGGTGTATTGAGCAGGGAAATCCAAGAAAGCGAGGAGAGATACAGGCACATCATAGAGTCAGTTACAGACTACATATACACCGTGGTTGTTGAAGGGGGCAGGCCGGTTGAGACAATCCATGGCCACGCCTCGGTCGCAGTCACGGGTTATACGGCCGACGAGTTCATGGAGAACCCGTACCTTTGGATACAGATGGTGCCTGAGGAGGAAAGGGAGAGTGTGAGGGAATACAGTAGCCGGATTGTATCGGGGGAGATAGTTAAGCCCTTGGAACACCGCATCGTGCGAAAAGATGGGAGAATCAGATGGATTAGGAACACGGCGGTACAACACCTTGACGGCGGGGGGAATATCATATCCTATGACGGGCTAGTGCAGGATATAACGGAGAGGAAGGCTGCGGAGGAGCTGACCAGGATGGTGATTAATTGCTCAAGCATCCCCTTGTTCGTCATAGATGGGAGGCATAGGGTGATGTTCTGGAACAATGCCATGGAGGAGTTAACCGGTTTGAAGAAGGGAGACATAATCGGCACATGCAACCATTGGATGCCCTTCTATGGGGAATATCACCCGACCTTGGCTGACGTGTTAGTAGACGGTGATGTGGGGAGGATACCTGCGTTGTATGAGAACCACAGTAAATCAAAGCTCATCCAGGGGGCATACCACGCCGAAGGCTGGAGGATGAAGGGGGCAAAGTATCTGTCATTCACGGCTGCGCCCATACGGGATCCCCAGGATGGGTTGATGGCGGTAATCGAGACGATAGAGGACTTCACCGAACTGAGGGAGAAGGAGGATAAGATACAGGAGTATACGGAAAAACTCGAGGAGAGGGTTGTTGAACGCACCAAACAGCTTGAGGTGGAGAAGAACCGGGTTCAGGAACTCTTGGACACGAAGACCCAGTTCGTTAACCAGCTGAGCCACGACCTGCGGACGCCGTTGACCCCGCTGATATCGATTCTCCCGGACCTGAAGACGAAACTGGATGGCGAGGAGGATAGGAGGCTATTCGAGATTGCGATGAAGAACATCTACTACATGAGGGACCTGGTGGTGAGCACCCTTGATTTAGCCAGGCTCGACTCGGGTTCTGTGAAATTCAATATGAGACCCATGAGTCTTCGCGAAGTGGTCGAGGAGGTGATAACAAACAATGAAAAAGCGTTCAGGGACACCAACATAAGATTCGTTGACAGAATCCCAGAGGGCATACCTGCCGTTGTGGCCGACAGGCTAAGGATTGTCGAGGTGTTCAACAACATTGTAAATAACTCCCTGAAATTCATGCCGGAAGGCGGGAACATAAGCTTCCAGGCGGTTGTGAGAGAGGGAAAAGTCGAGGTGAGCGTGTCGGATGGGGGGATAGGTGTCGAAAAAGACAAAATTAAATTCCTTTTCAGCGAATTCTACCAGGTCGACTCAAGCAGACATAATCATTCGGCAGGACTCGGCTTGGCCATATGCAAGCGCATCATAGAAAAACACGGAGGGATGATTTGGGTTGAAAGCGATGGCCTTGGGAAGGGCCTTACTGTTAAATTCACACTTCCCATGTGATATATAGGGGTATAATTAAATTGATAATAGCATTGAATGGTGGATTTTATGGACGGTAAGGTTATGGTTGTGGACGACAACGAGGACATAGTCGCGAGTGTTAAGTCAGCCTTTAAAAAAAGGGAGCCTAAACTTGAAGTGATTGGATTGACGTCCGGTAAAAAGGCGCTGGAGGCGATGCTTGAGTCACCGCCGGACATCGTATTATTGGATGTTATGATGCCTGAGATGGACGGGTGGACAGTAGCGTCTAAGATGAAGGAAGACCCTGTAATGAAGGGTATACCGATAGTCTATTTAACCGCCAAAACTGACGACTTAAGCCAGAAGATGGGGGCGATAGGCTCAGAAGACTACATTACAAAGCCGTATGACAACGACGACCTCGTGAACAGGGTGAAGGACGTAATACAGAAAGAGAGATATTTGAAGAGCGGGCGGGACATATTCAAGTGAGTATTCTGTCTCCCCACAGGCCGGGACCTTGTCTTATCCAATGCGGCTGTTTGAGGGTTTTGTGCCCCCGACTAACCCACTGGCCAATAGAAAGACTTGCGTCTTCGGTCCTCGCCGAAGGTAATCAGCCTCGCATATGCAACGACGCAGAATCCGCCGTAGCCGAGTATGATGGGGGCGGAGAATCCTTTGGCAGCCATGAAGACCCCGGGGACTGACAGAGCCAGCATCATCAGGCTCTGGGCGAGCGTGAGGTTCCCAAAAAACTTCTCCTCGTACTGCGAAGTCGCGAACGTCTCGACCATCCTAAAAAGGACAGGATAAAGGTGGGATAAAAAGGAGTCTAGTCAAAAGTAGTAATTCGCCCGACTAGATTCGTTTTGGGAATCCGCCAGCGCGTGATGAGTCACCTGTTCAGATCCATCACTGTCCTGTTCATGACGGACTGAAGCCGCCCCGCCTCGACATACTCCATATGGCCCTTATCCACACGTACCCCGTATTTCCCTTCCTTGTCCAACGATAACGTAAGGCATTCGCGCTGGATGCATTTGCAGACCGGATTCGAGAAGCCGTTGCTGTAGACTATCCTCGTCTCCAAATAGTTCTCCGTCCTGCTTTTGCAGTTGAAACGCGTCATCATGCAGTCGGAGTCCAAAGTGCAGGGATGAGGGTTGTCATCCTTATAGAATGACTGGTAGGCTAAAACCGCCAACAACACCAGAAGGCCCAATGCCAGCCCCCATTTGAGGGGCAGCGCCCCGTAAGAAGCCATGTTAACCAATATATCTGCGTCAATAAGAACTAGCCCGGAAGTCCATGAGGTTCAGTTGAGTTCGACGCCGTGCTGCTCTTTCAGCACGTTGAGGACGACCATCGTATAGGTCCGCTCCACGTTGTCGATGGAGTTGATCTTCTTCACGAGCTTGTTGAGCTCGTCGCGGCCGGGGAACTTCGCGACAACGATGGCGTCGTATTCGCCTGTGATGTCGTAGACTGCGGTGACGCACTTCTCCTTCGCGATCTTCTCCTCTATCTCCGGCAGATGCCCGCCCCTGACCCTCACCCCTATCACGGTCGTGAGGTCGTATCCGAGCTTGGAATAGTCGATGTCGACTATGAAGTTCTTTATGACGCCCTCCTCCTTGAGTTTGTTGACGCGGTTGTAGACCGTGCCTTCGGCCACGTCGAGCTTTTCCGCAATCTCGCGGAAGCTCTTTCTGCCGTCCTTCTGCAGCTCCTTAAGAAGCCTCAAATCGACATCGTCAATCTTTGTCATGGCCTTAGGATATCCGTTTCTGTACTAAAAAAACCACGTTTTTAACCTTTCACCCAATAGTCTACTCCATGAGGATATCGGTCGTGGGTTCCGGCTACGTGGGCCTTATAACCGCTGCTGGCTTCGCAGAAAAGGGCTACGAGGTCCTGTGCGTCGACATAGACAAGGACAAAGTCGACATGATAAACACCAAGAAGCCGCCCATATACGAGAAGGGGCTGAAGGAGATACTCGACCACGTCGTCCCCGGATCCCTGAAGGCCACGTTGGACCTTGAGGGGAGCGTCCTGAAGACTGACATCACGTTCATCTGCGTCGGAACCCCGTCCGACGACGACGGCAGCATCAACCTGAGATATGTCAAGGAAGTGAGCGCCCAGCTCGGGAAAATACTCAAAAAGAAAAAAGACTACCATGTGGTAGTCGTGAAAAGCACCATCATACCCGGGTCCACTGAGGACCACGTCATCCCCGCACTCGAGAAGGAATCCGGAAAAAAGGCGGGCAAAGACTTCGGGGTCGTCATGAACCCCGAATTCCTGAGGGAGGGAGTCGCCATCGAGGACTTCATGAACCCCGACAGGATAGTCATCGGCTCCATCGACGAGAAATCCGGCGACGCGGTCGAAGGGCTCTACTACAAGTTCAAGGCGCCGGTGCTGAGAGTCAACCTGAAGACCGCGGAGATGATAAAATACACCGCCAACAGCATGCTAGCAACGAAGATCTCGTTCATCAACGAAGTCGGCAACATCTGCAAAAAGCTCGGAGTCGACGTATACGACGTCTCCAGGGGAATAGGCCTCGACCACCGCATCGGCCCCCATTTCATCTCTGCAGGCCCCGGCTTCGGGGGCAGCTGCTTCCCCAAGGACGTGAAGGCACTCGTCCACAAGGCCTGCGACGTGGGCGTGGAGACCATCCTCCTGGACAGCGTCCTCAAAGTCAACGAGCTGCAGCCGAAGGTCATGATGGACATGCTCAGGGAGAGGTATAGGCTCAAGGGCGCGAAGGTCGCGGTCCTCGGCCTCGCCTTCAAGGCGAACACCGACGACATGCGCGAAAGCCCGGCGATACCGATAGTCGAAAGCCTCCTGGGGGAGGGCGCGAAGGTCGCGGCATACGACCCCAAGGCCGCCGAGAACGCGAGGAAGGTCTTTGGGGCTGGGATACATTACTGCCATTCTATGAAGGAGGCGTTGAAGGACGCCGACCTGGCCGTCGTCATGACCGAGTGGGACGAGTTCAAGACCCTGGACGTGTCGAACATGAGGCATAAGAGGGTCTTCGACTCACGGCACATCGTAAACAGGGATCTCCTGCCTAAGGGCGTGGAATACGAGGGACTCTGCTGGTGAGCTGGGCGCAGTGCGCGTTCGGGCCTAATCTAATGATGCTCCCTCCGTGAACAAAAGGCTGTCATCACCCACAAAGACGTAGACCCGCCGGTGGGACTCCATGATTGACCTCAGAAAGGAGGATAGTACTTCGGGGGATTTCCCGTCCGATAGCTCGACTATGCCGAAGCTGTGGTTGCCGTGCCTCATGTTCCTGAGGATGCTCGTTCCCTCGAGGGCTCTCTGTACGGCCTCATCGAATTGCGGCTTTTTCTTCTCATATGCGAATTCCACAAGGACGTAGTCCGAGGGGCCGTCCGTGTCCGCCGATGATATTGCCTCTGACGCGTCCTTTATCATCTTTTCGGCGATCTTCAGCGCTTCTTCCGGCTTTTCCGCCTGGCGGTTCATCGCCTGCACACCTCCTTCAGCTCCCTCATGTAGGGAGCGACCTCAGCCCTTTCGGCCGAGGAGCATTTGAGCAGGTAATATCCGGCGGGTTTGAACACGAGCTGCTCGTATGGGTGCACACGCCTGAAGTCGAGGGCGTTTTCGCGCATGAATTCGAGCGCCTCCCTCAGGTTATCCTCTACCGGCTCCTTTATCCTCTCCCTCATCGCATTGGCGTCGTCTATGCCGACACGGCGGGCGTTCTTCGCGACGCTGTTTACGCTCTCCCTGACCCATCCCATGACGAGGTTGGCGCCGTCGATGAAGTCACGAAGGTCGTTCTCGCCAGCGGACCTGGATCCGGCATATGCCCCGATCATGTCGTTCACCTCCCACAGCGACGCCCGCTCCCCAGTCATTTTCTTTATCTGCGCCATTATCCTTCCCCTGGCGGGAGTCGTGTCCTGACTCCTCTCCTCTGCCGCCTTGTCCATCAGTTCCCGGCTGATCACGTATTGTTTTACCCAGTTCTCTGCTCGGTTCTTCTGCATCTTTTCAGGAAGACCGAACATGGACAGTCGTCTGACTGCCGCACGGACGCCGGGGCTTAGTGACCCTATCTCGCCCTCGTATGTGACATCGACATCCCCGAGGAGCGTCTCTACCGCATAGGTCATCCCAAGGAGGTATGCCTTGATGGAGTTGGTCCGCTTGTTGCTCGTCGAGAGGATCTCCTCGGGCTTGATCTGCCCGTTTTCCGGAAGGATCTGTTCCAGTAGGGTGTTGATGTGGATCAGGTGGTGCCTTGGTAGGAGGTTTTTCTGGTCCGGATAGCTTGCCATCTGTATGTCCTCGACCGCTACCGCGACCCGGTTGAACCTACCTTCCAGCTGGTCCGGCGTGAGCTGAAGCCTCCTTTTGTATTCGTCTATCTCCTCCGGCTGGTATTGGTGCCGCTTCGTCTTTTGCAGGTCGGCCTCCGGCGTGCCCTCGGGGATCATGATACGCGGGTCCTTCCTCATCTCCTCAAGGACTTCCAGGGCCTTCTGCATGCCGCCGTTGCTGTGGAGGATTGTCGACAGTGAAAGGATCCCGTCCTGGAAGAACGGCCAGTGTTTGAACCTCTGCAGAGGGTCCATCCACAGGCCTTTCAGGGTATTCTCCGCGTTGTTGGCCTCGTATAGGTATCCGGCTTCGCCGATGTCGAAGCAGCATGTCCTGTGTTCGGTGTCTATCCTGTATCCCCTCCAGTTCGCAGCAATATCGCCGGTGACGAGGAAGGTGTTTTTATCGTGGCCGTCGCCGAATATGCCGCTTACCCCAAAATTGTGGCCGAGAATGTGGTAGATGTCCTGCGCGTAGGTTTGGACCGTCTCCGGAGTTAGGTCTGCGAACCTGGTACCGGGACAGATGGACTGCAGTCCGTAGTTCTGGTCGCATTGCCTGACGAATGGCGTGCGGATGCCGCAGTGGGCTCCGAGGATGGACATGTAGGCTTCCGCCAATATGTCCGTGTGTTTGACTATCAGCTTCCGCTTCTGCCCGTCCTTCAGCATCACCTCCATCTCGACAACGTAGTTGCTGCCGTTTTGCATGAAGACGACGTTCGTTATGTAATCGCTCGGCTTATTCCCGGCAAGCTGCGGCTCGTTCACCTGCTTCGCGATCTCTTCCACGGCCCGGTCATCGAGGGGTTTTCCCGCCTCGATCTCAGCTGCCCTGACCTTGTCCATGACTTCCTGGGCGCGAAGCATCTTCTTGATGTTAGTTGTGAAGTCTGGATTGCAGTTTTCGATTGTCTTGTCCAATAGCTCCTCAAGTCCGTACTGCTTGTAGAACCCGAACCCCGGGCCCGGCTCCTGAGGCGAGAAGTCCACTATCCGCTCGCAGTTGGGGTCCGCTATGGCGGTGAGGCCGAACGGGCGGTTCTTCCGGGTATCCCTCTCCAAACCCACGACAAGGTTGTACTGGGCCTCGGTTATTCCCGGCTCCGCGCCTGGGTTCTGGTCATCCACGGCCTTCTTGCACCGGGATATGATGGTGTGCCAGTTGGTGTACGAGTCCCTGGTGATCGTCAGGAACCTCATCCATGCGCGCTCCATCTCCAATTCCCTCTTCAGGTGGTTGGCATCGTCGGCTTGGAGGTCGGCTACTCTCTTGACCGCCATCGACGCTGGCATCTGACCGAAGTATGTCCTGTCCCACCATACCCCCACCGACTCGCCCCCGATCCGCCTCGTCGTCCCGTCCACGATGTATCCCCTGAGCGCAGGAGGATCGACGAGGTCCCGATGCTCTGCCCTGAAGTCGGCCATCGTCTGAAAATATCCCACTTCGCCCAGAACTGTCTTCGAGGAGAAGCGGAATGCCGCCGCCTTGAACGGGCGGGTGGACTTCCTGCGGGAGACCTGATAGAGGTCGAAGACTATGTATCCCGCCCGTAGGTCTTCAAGCCCCAGCTTGACCCTGAGCTCGGCATCCCTTTCATCCGGTATGAACACGTGCACATGGGATGCGTCGGCCTGCACGTCGTCGACTTTGCCGGATTTGACCAGGTGCTCTACCGCCAGGGTTATGAGCTTGTCCAACCCCTTGGCCTTCTTCAATGTCGCCGTCGAGTACGTTGTCGGGACGCATCTTGACAGGTTGTCCCGTTCCAGAAGCTCTATCCAGGTCGTCTGCTGCTTTCTCCTTTTGGGCTTCAGATATGTGGCGGTCTTCGCCTTTTCGAAGAAGGCCGCCCATTCGTCATTTTCCTGGCCGCCTGAGGTGAGGGATTGCTTTGCTTGGTCGATGGCATTTGAGAAAAAATCCATCCGGGGGGCCTCGATGGGGGCTTCCTCCCTCAGGCATGTCTCGAACCTCTTCCACGCTATGTCCCCGTGGGCGATATTCTGCCTGCAAACGGATGCTATGCCCCGGATATGGCCGACAACCTGGTCATGCCATTTCGGATCCGAGGAATCGCTAGTCTTGACCCAGGGCGCGAACAGGACGTCGATTCCCCGTTGGTCTATTGGCAGTAGTAATTGTTTCGGGTAGTCCCTGGGGCAGTAGGGGAGGCGTTCCCCCTCGCGCGTCATCATCGCCAGCTTCATCGCCAACCGTGTTCCGACTTTTGCGGATTCGACGCGGCTCAGCAGGGGCCCGCATAGGTCGATGCTCGTGTCATGGTCCAATACCTCAGCAAGCACCCTCTTCTCGTCCTTTTCGATCCGCATAATGCATGGGCTGAGGCCCTGCGCACCTGCGAACGTGAGGTTCTCGGCCTCCCGTTCGCTTTTGCATACCCTCATGCGGTATTGGAGGCCCCCCCTGCGGTGGGCATATTCGCCCCAGCTTTGCAATCCGAGTGGCGGGTCCGTGAGCCATTCCTTCTCCCTCGAGTGAACCTTGAGGTATACCTGCTGGTTTGACTGGCTATGGTATGTTTTGAAGTCATATGCCCTGAACTCGTCGAGGTTCGTGCGGTCCAGGATGTTCTGCGCTATGGCCCGTGCCATGGACTCGTCCCGCACCCACGGGACGCCAGACTCCTCGAGCCTCTGGTATATGAGCTGGGTCTTGTCGTGTATCGCGGCCTCCCGCTCCGTATAATCCGTCTTGTCTGGCGTGAGCTTACCTTCGGCATAATCGTAAAGCCTTCGCATGTGCGTCCTGTGGCTGACGTCGGTTCCTGTCACGAGCATGGCCCGGGTCCGATCGAGCGCCTCGTCGTATAGCGTCTTCTTTATTGAGGCGGTCTGGCCGCCCAGCCTGACAGTGCCTGTGGTCTGGTTTCCAAGCTCCCTCAGCCTCCTGTCGAACGCCCTAAGAGCCAGGTGGTTTTTCGAGTGCGGAGGCTTCGTGTGGAATAGTCGGATGAGATATTTTATCTGGGATGCCAGCATCTCCTTGGCTGTCTCGTAGTCCATCGTGGAGACGTCTATCTTGCGGGAGTTGCTCCAATCCAACAACACGAGGTCCATTTTGGCCCCCCTGCCCTTCAATCTGATGTGAGTGTCCGGGTTGTGGGAGAAATCGTAGAGCAGGCCTACATTCACCATCGTGTCGACCTTTTCCGCGAGCCTCTCGCCAAGTATCTCGACCTCTGATTTCCCGAATAGGGACTGTCTTTGCTCATCCATTAGCCCCTGGTCGAGGTATCTGCCCCGGTCCATGAGGCTGCCGCCCCGCTCCATCCGCTCCTCTATTATCATGCCAGCCGGCTTGTCCTCGTCCCCCCCGAAGGGGATGGATTCGGCAAGGAGGACCTTCGGCCCAAGGCCTGCATCCATCGCTATCAGGCTCCGTTGTGGCTCTTCCGCGGTATTGGGTATCTTGGTATAGTACTGCCTGCATGGAGCCTGTTCCCCAGGGCGGTAGACGTTGATCGCATGCGTCACACGCTTCGACTTGCTCAGGGACTCGAATTCCCCGGGCTTGAGGATCGGCGCTATCGTGTCAAGGAAGTTCACTTCCGCGGACTCTATGTCGATTCCGTTCTCCCTGAGGTCCTCGGCCACACGGCCATATGTCTCAGGACGACCGTATTTCCTGAAAAACTCCCTCGCAGGCACCCTGACCTTTAGGTTGTCGAAGTATCCCTTCTGCATCAGCTCTTGGGACAGATCGGCTAAGCTTCTTTCGAGCATTTCCGCATTCTGCCTACTCTGGATGGTCTTCTCAGCATTGGATGGCATTGCAGACGTATGTTATCTCCATAAACATCTCTGAGGTATGTGAATAAATAGGTGAGGAGGATTGCGGAACATGAACTGGAGGTACCGGATCGGGGGGTCTATTCCCGCAGCAAATGCCCTACAGCCTCGTTCCAGTCCTTGGCATGCCTCAGGGAAGGGTCGGGGCTGATTTCCTCCCCCCCGCCTTTCAGGAGTATCCCCGTCACGGAGTCGTCGCTTTTGCGGAAGTGGCCGGGGTCATCTTCGATGAGGTGGCTTATGCACATCTGCCGGCAAAGTTCGACCTTTGATGCATTCTGCATCTTTGAGGAAACGTATCCGCTAACGAAGCCGGACATGCCGTTTTTATGCATCCATTCGACGGCTGCGGATAGCATCGGGCCGCTTCTTTCCGTTACGACGTAGAGGGAGTAGTCTTTGGAAAGCAGCGTGATGGATTCCTTGGCGCCGTCGACTGGTCCTGCGGATAGGGTGCATTCCCTGCTGCAGACCTCCTGGATCATCAGGTCGTATTCCGCTTCGGTGAGGATCTTTCTATCCTCCGTCAGGACTGTCCTGTTGGCCTCCCAGGATTCTATACTGATGCCCTTCTTTTCCAGGACGTATTCGCGCTTCAGAAAGCCGGTGTCGCAGATGGTCCCGTCGAAGTCTATCCCGACCATTACGACACCCATGTTAGTAACTTGGAGTAACATATTATAATCCGCGTCGGTTTCCCTGCGGTAACCCATGGGGGCGGTCCTGGACCCTGTTTCGGAATCCGCCAAGGCAGTGGAGTATTTAAAAAGTGGGGGGGTATATGTTATCCCCATGAAAGCCGTAATCCCTGCAGCAGGCCTTGGAACCCGATTTCTGCCTGCGACGAAGAGCCAGCCGAAGGAGATGCTGCCGCTTGTGGACAAACCCAGCATCCAGTTCGTCGTGGAGGAATGCGTCGCATCTGGCATAGACGACATACTGATAATCACAGGCCGCGGGAAAAGGGCCATCGAGGACCATTTTGACAGGAGCCACGAGTTGGAGGAGGCCCTGGAGAAGAGCGGCAAGGAGGACCTAAAGAGGCAGATGGAGGGCATCGCGGACATGGTCGACCTCCATTACATTAGGCAGAAGGAGGCGTTGGGCCTCGGCCACGCCATCCTTAGGGCGGAAAAACACGTAGGCGACGAGGCTTTCGCAGTCCTCCTCGGAGACGACATAGTGTTTTCTAAGACTCCGTGCACGAAGCAGCTTTTCGACATGTACGATGAGTACAAGGGCTCCATCATCGCGGTGGAGAAGGTCCCGAAGACGAGGATATCGAGCTACGGAGTCATAGACCCCGCCGACAACGTGAGGGGCCTGCACAGGATAAGGGACCTCGTCGAAAAGCCCGATGCCGACAAGGCGCCAAGCGACCTTGGCATAATCGGCAGATACGTGCTCACCGCTGACATCTTCGAGAAGCTCAAGAAGACTAGGAAGGGCGCCGGTGGGGAGATACAGCTCACAGACGGCCTGAGGCTGTTGAACAGGGAGCAGGCGATGTACGGCTGGGAGTTCGAAGGCGTCAGGTACGATCTCGGAAACAAGTACGAGTACATGAAGGCCGCTATAGAGTACGGGACCATACACCCCGAGATAGGGCAGAAGCTCAAGGAATACCTCTCCAGCCTGGACCTGAAGGCCATCGAGGCGAAGTTCAGATGAAGCGCGCACTGGTAACCGGCGGCGCGGGATTCCTCGGTTCGCACCTGTGCGACCGGTTGTTGTCGGAAGGCTTCGAGGTCGTCTGCATGGACAACCTCATCACAGGCAACATGAGGAACATCCGGCACCTCGAGGGGAACGACAGGTTCCTGTTCATCAACCACGACGTCAGCAGGCACATCAGCCTCGAAGGCGAGTTGGACTGCATACTCCACTTCGCGTGCCCCGCAAGCCCCATAGACTATCTCCAGCTTCCCATACAGACATTGAAGGTCGACTCCCTCGGGACGCTGAACACCCTCGGCCTCGCGAAGGCCAAAGGGGCGAAATACCTGCAGGCGTCGACGTCGGAGGTCTACGGAGACCCACACGTGCACCCGCAGCCGGAATCCTACTGGGGCAACGTCAACCCCATTGGCCCAAGAAGCGTCTACGACGAGGCGAAGAGGTTCAGCGAGGCCCTCGTAATGGCCTACCACCGCACGCACGGGATCGACACGAGGATCGTCCGGATATTCAACACCTACGGCCCGAGGATGAGGGCCAAAGACGGGAGGGTCGTGCCGGCATTCATTTCGGAGGCCCTCCGCGGGGAGGACCTGACGGTGTTCGGCGACGGACGCCAGACGAGGAGCTTCTGCTACATCGAAGACGAGGTCGAAGGGATATGGAGGCTCATGAAAAGCGACTACCATGAGCCCGTCAACGTCGGCAACCCCGGCGAATTCAACATGCTCGAACTTGCGGACCTCGTCCTCGAGCTGACGGGTTCGAAGTCGAAGATCGCATACAAGGCCCTGCCGAAGGACGACCCAAAACAACGCTGCCCCGACATCACGCTCGCGAAAAAACTCCTCAAATGGGAGCCGAAGGTGAAGCTGAAGGAAGGACTGAAGAGGACCATAGAGTACTTCAAGGAGGTCGGAGTGTGACGAAGGCCCTGGTGACGGGCGGTGCGGGATTCATAGGCTCCAACACCGTGGACCTGCTGTTAGAAGAGGGATTCGACGTCGCAGTCGCCGACAACCTCTCCACAGGAAAAAGGGGGAACATCAACAAAGCCGCCGCATTCCACAGGGTCGACTTATGCTCCCCGAAGCTGGACGCGCTCTTCAGGAAGGAGAAGCCCGACAGCGTCATCCACCTTGCGGCGCAGATAGACGTCCGAAGGAGCATAAGGGAGCCCGGATACGACGCCTCAGTCAACGTCCTTGGGTCCATCAACCTCCTCGAATCATGCAGGAAACACGGGATCGGGAAGTTAGTCTACGCCTCATCAGGCGGCGCGATATACGGTGAGCCGAAGTATCTCCCATGCGACGAGGAACACCCGGTAAGCCCCCTGTGCCCCTACGGCGCATCCAAGTACGCGGTCGAGAAATACGTCCAGATGTACGGCAACCTCTACGGACTCGACCACAACATCGTCAGATACGGCAACGTATACGGCCCAAGGCAGGACCCCCTCGGAGAGGCGGGAGTCGTCGCGATATTCACCGGACTCCTGTCAGAAGGCCGCCAGCCGGTCATATGGGGCGACGGAAGGCAGACACGGGACTTCTGCTACGTGGGCGACGTCGCAAAGGCGAACCTCGCAGCCCTGAAAAGGAAGGGGAATGCGAATGCATACAACATCGGGTCAGGCAGGGAGACATCCGTCAACGAGATAACGAGGAGGCTCATCGAAGCTACGGGGGCGAACGTGAAACCGAAGAACGCCGCCGCAGTCCCCGGAGAGGTCAGGAACATATACCTCGACATCGGCCTCGCAAAGAAGGAGCTGAAGTGGAGGCCGAAAACTTCCCTCAAGGAGGGGATAGGGAAGACCGTGGAATGGGTGAGGAATGGATAAGATCGTGGCGGCTTCGATACTGTCCGCGGACTTCGCAAGGCTCGGGGAGGAGCTGAAATCCGCGAAGTCTGCCGGCGTAGAGTGGATACACTTCGACGTAATGGACGGGTGCTTCGTCCCTAACATCAGCTTCGGAATACCGGTCCTCGAATCCATTAGGCCCGCATCGGACCTCCTCTTCGACGTCCACCTGATGGTACTCGACCCCATCCGCTACATCAAAGCGTTCAAGAAGGCGGGGGCGGACCTGATAACCGTCCACAGCGAAGCATGCACCGACCTACAGGCATGCATCGATGAGATAAAAAAGGCAGGGGCCAAAGCCGGTGTCTCAATCAACCCTGAAACACCAATCGAAAAAATTCTGCCGCTTCTGCCGCAACTAGACCTCGTCCTGGTAATGGGGGTCAACCCCGGTTTCGGCGGACAGAAATTCGACCTGAAAGTCCTCGACAAAATCAGGAAGGCGAAGAGGGAAACTGAAAACCGAAAACTGAAAACCCTCATAGAAGTCGACGGCGGAGTCAACGACAAGACCGCGAATGCAATATCCGAGGCGGGATGCGACGTCTTCGTTGCAGGCTCATACCTGTTCAGGCACCCGAAAGGGCTCAAAGCCGCAGTAACTGAACTTCGGGGAATAATCTGAACCGCTCATACGGTATCATACCTTTGATTACGAGGGGTTGCCTGTTTTGAAGGCTTTTATCGCCTCTTTCGGTATATTATCGTCGTGGTTGGCATGGGAGATATCGTCGAGACATTGAGGTCCAAGTCGAAGCAGGTGAAGAAGCACATCCTCGAGATGACGACCGAAGCCGGTTCGGGGCACCCGGGCGGCAGCATGTCAGCCCTCGACATCATCGTCACGCTCTACTTCTACAAGATGCGCCACCGCCCAATCGAGCCCGACTGGCCGGACAGGGACAGGTTCATACTGTCGAAAGGCCATGCGTCGCCGGCCCTCTACAGCGTATTGGCGGAGTGCGGCTACTTCCCCAAATCCGAGCTGAACAAATTCAGGAACGTCAACAGCTTCCTCGAAGGCCACCCCAGCCACAAGAGCGTGCCGGGCGCGGACGCATCGACGGGGTCCCTGGGCCAGGGACTGAGCATCGCATGCGGGATCGCCGCGGCGGGGAAGCTCGACAAGAAGGACCACAGGGTGTACGCACTCCTAGGAGACGGCGAATGCCAGGAGGGGCAGGTGTGGGAGGCCGCGATGGCCGCGTCCCATTACAAGCTCGACAACCTCTGCGTGATCGTGGACAGAAACAGCCTCCAGATAGACGGCTCGACCGAGGAGGTCATGTCCATCGAGCCGATAGCGGATAAGTGGGCGAGTTTCGGATTCAACGTACTGACCATCAACGGCCACCAGATAAGGGAGATAATGAACGCCCTCGACCAGGCGCAGATGCTCAAGGGCGCCCCGACAGCAATAATCGCGCTGACGACCAAGGGCAAAGGCGTCTCCTTCATGGAGAACGTCTGCGAATTCCACGGCAAGCCGCTCACCAAGGAGCAGCTATGCGCGGCACTCAAGGAGCTGACATGAACCTAGGAAAGCCGGAACACACGAGGGAGGCCTACGGGAAGACGCTCGTAGAGCTCGGGAAAGAGGACGCGAACATCGTCGTCCTAGATGCGGACCTCAGCTCGTCGACGCAGACGTGCATGTTCGCAAAACAATTCCCGGACAGGTTCTTCAACGTCGGGGTCGCGGAGCAGAACCTCATGGGGATGTCCGCCGGATTGGCACTCTCGGGGAAGACCGTGTTTGCAAGCGCGTTCGCCATGTTCGGGGCGGGCCGCGCATGGGAGCAGATCAGGAACACGATAGCGTACGACAGCCTCAACGTCAAGATCGTGCTCACGCATGCGGGAATAACTGTCGGGAAGGACGGCGCATCGCACCAGATAATAGAGGACCTCGCCCTGATGAGGGTGATTCCGGGGATGAAGGTGCAGGTCCCCTCGGACGCGAACGAGACAAGGGCGCTCATAAGGGCTGCGGCCAGGTATAAGGGCCCGGTCTATATCAGGCTTACAAGGGAGAAGAGCCCAACCATCTACGAGACCTTCGACCATGACACAGACGAGCCGATCACGCTCCAGGACGGCTCCGACGTTACGATCATCGGATGCGGCTACCTGCTTCAGGAATGCATCAGGGCCTGGCAAGAGCTGAAGAATGAGGGGTTAAACGCCAGGATCGTCGACATGCACACAATAAAGCCCATGGATGTCAAGACCGTCGTCAAGGCAGCCAAGGACACTGGTGCCATCGTGACTGTAGAAGAGCACAGCATCATCGGAGGTCTCGGAAGCGCGGTCTCGGAAGTCCTTGCAGAGGAATATCCCGCGCCTCTTCGCAGGATCGGCATCAGGGACCGCTTCGGCAAATCAGGGGACAGTAGAGACCTGCTTGTAAGATTCAACCTCACGGCAGCGGACATATTCAAAGCCGCAAAGGATGCGGTGAAGGGTAAGAACTGAGTTCTCAGATAGGGGACGACGAGATTCCCAGCGCCCACAATACGATCAGGTACGGGATGAAGTATGCCATCGCGACGGTTAACGACTCCGTAAAGGGAAGAAAATAGACCCTGCCTAGTATGATCACCGACGACACGATGTACGCAAGGAACATGACCGTCGACGCATGCTTGGTTCCCGATGCCGCGAAGCCGGCGACCGACGAAAGCAGGAAGATGGCAAAAAATGCAAAGAACGCGTTCTTCATGGATGCGCGCCCCACGTGCATGACCGAAGTCGATGCGTAAAGGCAGAGTATTCCAGTTACGATAGACAGCCCGGATACCGCATAAGGGATCGTATTTTTAGGAAAGAGACCGGATGAGAGGGCATATTTCAATCCCGCGATCACGATCAGCGCCAAAACCACGTATGCGAGCTCATCGCCGATTTTCTCCCGGTTCATGATGGCAGACACAGGCGACGGCTTGGCAGGCGCTTCATCGGCCTTATCGGGTTTCGAGACCCGCTTCTTCTGTTCCGTCTCTTCAGGGGGGGTGTAGCGTGACATGATCCGCGCAAGATAGTCCTTTTCCCCCAATCCGGCAACGGCCTTCTTCTGTGAATCCAACTCCTGCTTCTGCCGGTTCAATCCATCGGCAAGTGTGAGATATGCGTCATCGCTGATGTTGCCCGAAGTCCTCTGATTGTCCAGTTCGTCCCTGGAAACCGAAAAGCCCAATATTTTGTCGTCGAGGGACTCCAATTCCAGCCTTTTGAGCGAGGCTACTCTTTCATGAAGGAGCTCCTGATACTCCTCCGACTTCCTGGCAGGGACCGTTCCTTCCAAGAGGGCGCGCCCCAGCCTGCCAGCCAGCCCGACAACAGTCTTCGCCCGCTCGCTAAACTCCTCATCGGATGGCATAATCGGATATTCGCTCCCGAAGCATAAAAGATCCCATTTATATGAGTTTTCTCATAATGTAGTATCTCCAATTCCTGAAAATGGCATCTGAAGCGAATCGCGAACGACTCACCATCACCCTGCGAAAAGACCTCTTGACCGAACTTGACAGCCGCGTGGACGGAATAAAAGTAAGGAACCGCAGCCACGCCATCGAAGTCCTCCTGTCGAAGGTCCTCGAATCTGGGAAGGTGAAGAAGGCGATAATCCTCGCCGGAGGCAAGGGGACCAGGATGAGGCCGCTCACCTACGAGATGCCGAAGCCGATGATCCCCCTAAAGGGCAAGCCCCTCATCCAGCACATAATCGAGCTCTGCAGAAAATACGAGATCAGGGAGATCATACTTTCGATCGGCTACATGGGAGACAAGATCAGGGACCACTTCGGCGACGGCAGCCACCTCGGCGTCAACATAAAATACGTCGAAGAGAAGGAGGAGATGGGAACCGCGGGACCGCTCCTTCTGGCCAAACAGCATTTGAACAGCCCATTCCTTATGTTCAACGGCGACGTCCTGTCGAACATAGACCTCACCGACATCATAGGGTTCCACTCGGAACAGAACGCCCTTGCGACAATCGCCCTGACACAGGTCGAAGACACGTCGTCGTTCGGCGTCGCACGCCTCAAAGGACACAGGATAATTGGCTTCATCGAGAAGCCTAAGGGCGGCGAAGACGGCAGGCTAATAAACGCCGGCGTCTACGTCCTGCAGCCCGAGATACTCGGATACATACCGAAGGGCAAATCCATGCTCGAAAGGGACGTATTCCCCAAGCTCGCAGAAGAGGGGAAACTTTTCGGTTATCCGTTCGACGGCCAATGGTTCGACACCGGCACCCCCGAAGCCTACGAGCGCGCCATAAAAAACTGGAAGGGTATCTGAATGAGCATCTACCGTGCCTACGACATCAGAGGATTATACGGCACGGAGGTCACCGAGGAGATCGCCCTAAAGATAGGCAAGGCATTCGGCTCCACGGTCACAGGCACCGTCGCAGTCGGATGCGATGTCAGAAAAAGCAGCCCGACGCTGTCAAAGGCGCTGATAGAGGGGTTGAAATCCACGGGGCTGAAGGTCATAGACGTCGGGTGCGTCCCGACCCCCGCACTGTACTTCGCGATCTACATCCTGAAACTCGACGGCGGAATCATGCTTACCGCATCCCACAACCCGCCGGAATACAACGGATTCAAGCTCTGCATTAAAGGCGGAATGACCCTGTACGGGGACGAGATAACCGCCGTAGGCGCCGCAGTCGACGCGGGCAAATTCAGGAGCGGACAGGGCAGCATCGAAGCGCGCGACATACTCCCGGAATACTCCAAATACATGAGTGACAGGATAAAACTCAAAAGGAAGCTGAAGGTCGTGCTCGACTGCGCCAACGGGACGGCGGGCGCTGTCGCGCCGAAGCTCTTCCGCGACCTTGGATGCGAAGTCATAGAGCTCTTCTCCGAGCCTGACGGAAACTTCCCGAACCACCCCGCGGACCCGACGGTCGACTCCAACCTCAAAGACCTGATAGCGAAGGTAAAGGAAGAAAAGGCCGACATAGGCCTCGCATACGACGGCGACTCCGACAGGGCCGGCTTCGTCGACGAAAACGGCGGGATAATCCGCGGAGACCAGGCCCTAGCACTCTTCAGCAGGGAAATACTCGCGAAAAACAAGGGCGCATCCATTATCTTCGAAGTCAAGTGCAGCATGGCGCTCACGGAGGACATAGAAGCCCACGGCGGCAGGCCGATAATGTACCGCACAGGCCACAGCTTCATCAAGAAGAAGATCAAGGAGGAACACGCCTTCCTGGCTGGCGAGATGAGCGGCCACTTCTTCTTCGCAGACGACTACCCAGGATTCGACGACGGCATATATGCGACCGCGAGGATGGTCCAGACGCTGTCGAAGACCAAAAAGAGGATGAGCGAGATAGTCGACACCATCCCGAAATATTATTCGACTCCTGAGATAAGGGCCACGGTCCCCGAGGAGAAGAAGTTCGCCCTCGTCGACGAGGTCAGGAAGGCGTTCGAAGGAAAATACGAGCTGATTACCGTGGACGGGGTCAGGGTCCAGGCAAAGGACGGATGGGGCCTGATGAGGGCTTCGAACACGGGCCCTCACCTGGTGCTGCGCTTCGAGGGGAAGACCCCGAAGAAACTGGAGGAGATGAAGGCCGTATTCAGGGAAGTCTTCGACAGGAATCCGGAATTGAAGGGTAAGATCTGAGGGGTGCATTATGGATGAGGGAAAACCCAAGCCTCGAAAAGAGGCCGAATGCTCGGTGAAGGACACATTGATTGCGTTCCAGGACCTGCTGGTCTCGATGAAGCTCAGGAGGCTGACCACAAACTCGCAGCTTGAGCTGGCGACCGCATTCGGCGGCGAGGAGGAGATGCTCCAGCACCTCATCAACCTACAGGAGGCAGTCCAATACCTCCAGAAGGCGCCGAAGGACAGGCTGAACCAGATCACCAGCACCCACAATCTGAACACGATCAAGGACGGCACGAGCCCGTTCCGCGTCCAGCACAGGCTCCTTGAGCCGGCGATAGAACAGAAGACGACGACCGTAAACATCGCCCAACTCGAAGAGGCCGTCCTCGTCCTGCACGCATATAACCGCCTCGTCAAACAATGAACCCGAGGGCGCCTGTCCTTCTGCCGATGCATACGTCTACGGGATTTTTTCATGGTGCCGAAGGCACCATACCGGAGGGTAGGGGTGATAGGGGCGGGAACCTGAAAGGTGCCTGCCCCTATGCATATAACCGCCTCGTCAAACAATAGAAAAACACATTAGTGAACGATGCCATCCGCGATGGCATGTCGGAAGAGTAGGGTTGATAAGGGCGAGAAACCCGAAGGGTGTCTTGCCCTTATGCATATAACCGCCTCGTCAAACAATAGATCACGTGATGACTCAAGATGGCTGAGCCGAAAGGCGATGATGAGGCTTATGAGTGCTGATGAACTGAAGTCTGCAGTCTCTGGTCTACTGTCCTCAGCCACGCCAAGAATAACAAGACCGAAGACCGGGGACAGAGGACCGAAGACTGCAAACACTAGGCCGCTTTTATCTTTCCAGACGACTAAAATATATTGATGGGTCTGCTGAAATTGTCCGACGGCGAGAAGCTCCTTTTGGAGGCCAGACCCCATCCCCTCTCATTCTGGGACATGTACGCCGCCTGGGTCTGGGTGATCGTCCTCAGCTTCGCATTCCTGATGTACGGCCAGGAGTTCGAATATATCGCCGGCGGGCCGCTGGTTGCGGCGGCGGGGACCGTCCGGCATGTGGGCTCCATCCTGCCGGGATTCCTCAGGCCCGTATCCGACGCCGCTAATTGGGGGGAATGGTTCACCAGGACGTACACTCCGGTCGCGGCCTGGATCGCGGCGCTTTTGCTGAGCTCCGTGGCCGTCTCGGTCGTGAGGATCGAGTTCAAGTGGGTCTGGTTTATGGCTGGCGTCGGCCTCGCGAGCGTCGGCCTCAGCGCATACTGGCGCATGCCCGCCGAAAGCGCATACAACTTCGGGATGCTCTTGTCGCTGGTGGGCTTCGGGGTCGTCGACGCATACCGCAGAAGCCACATATTTTACATAACCGACCAGAGGATAGTGACCGAGGTCAGGTTCGGAGGCGTCAAACGCAACGAGCTGTCGTATGACAAGATAAACAACGTCGTCCTCGAACAGGGCCTCATCGGCAGCCTCTTCAATTTCGGGACGATCATACCGGTGACGGCGTCCGGCCTCGGGATGGGCAGCGACTTCTCCTCTGTCTCGATGGGGTCGCAGGGCAGTGTCGCAGGGATCCCCCTCAGCGCTCAGGTGACGGGCGGCAGGGCCGTCCAGATCCCGAGGATCAGGAGCATGTATGGACTCTTCGGCGTCGAGGATCCGGAGAGGGTGCAGGAGATGGTTTCCGTTCTGTTGAGGTCGTATGTCCAGGCCCCGTACCTCAGGAAGATGACGGACCAGCTGGATGACATAAGAAAAAAGATGAGGTGATTGATTATGTGTTGCGGTAGAGGATGTTATTGTTCAAGGAATGCGGTGCTGTTCAAGCTGAGCATGATGGGCGTGTTCTTCGCCCTCATCATGATGGTCATCGGGATATTCTACCCGTTCAACGCGATACTCGTGCCATTCCCCATGGCCTGGCTTCTTGGCATACTCGCCATCCTGCCGTCGATCACCGTATACTATGAGGTGAAGGAGAAGTTCTGGGCGGAGGTGGAGGAGTCTTCGAAGAAGAAGTAGGCTCTTCTGGCTTGACGGATTCCAGCCACTGTATCGCCCTAATGTAGGTGGCCGCCGGCGCGAAGGTGTGCCCCAACGATTGTATTCTGATGAGCTGGGTATTCACCCCATTTTTTTTTAGGATTGCTTCGTCGTCTTCCATGTTCTTCGGCGTTATCCGCCTGTCCCGCCCCCCCGCTATTAGGACAGCATTCTTGATCCCGAGGGGCTTCTTGTCGAAGATGCGCGGATGAAGCGAACCGTTGTTGATTATGATGCCGTCGACCCAATCAAATTCATGGTCTGCGACATAGGCAGCCTGGCCTCCGCCGGATAGGCCGCACAGGTATACCTTGCTCACCTTGAATTTTTTCTTTATCGCATCCACAGCCGCCTTGATCTCTGGTAGGAAATCGGCGAACTTCTGCCCGTTTTCGTATGTATTGGAGGCTGCTACGATAACTTGCGCCTTGGCCTGCAATGGCCTCAGGGCCTGCAGATACTGCATTCCATCACCGTCCGGGTGGAGGCAGAAAAGCAGAGGGTACTCTTTTTGAGCGTCAAAATCATTCGGGACGAATCCGACGTATTTTTGTTTTTCTCCTTGTTGTGCAGAGGATTCCCCTCCGAAGAGGCCTATTATGGCGGCGGAAGCTCCGATGATGAAATTCCGCCGGGTCATTTGATCCAGCTCTTCTAAAAGCCCGGGATCGGGGACCTGCTCCCTCTGCCTCATCGCCATCGATAAGATACTGGGAGCGGCCTGCTTAAATCATCAGAGGAGGTCTTTCGGTATCTTCTGCCTGAGGTAGAGCTCCTCCACCCGCTGTCTCTCCCTGATAAGGTCGTTTCTGCCGGAACGCACCAATACCTCCGCGGGAAGAGGCCTGCTGTTGTAGTTGGAGGCCATGCTGTACCCGTAGGCGCCGGCGTTTTCCACTGCGATGACGTCGCCCATTTCTGCCTTCGGGAGCGTCCTGTCCTTGGCGAGGATGTCGCCCGATTCGCAAAGGGGGCCTGCGACGTCGTATTCTAGCTCCGCTCCGTCCTTTCCGACTAGGCGGACGTTGTGGTATGCGTCGTACATGGCGGGGCGGATGAGGTCGTTGAATCCCGCGTCCACATTTATAAACCTCTTCGCAGGCGTCTCCTTTATGCTGATGACGCTGGTCAGGAGTATGC
Source organism: Candidatus Altarchaeota archaeon (assembly GCA_043800705.1). Classification (GTDB taxonomy): domain Archaea; phylum Altiarchaeota; class Altiarchaeia; order IMC4; family SCGC-AAA252-I15; genus JAHIYG01. The sequence continues at coordinate 31,683 of JAZDMS010000023.1, read as the reverse complement.
CGGACTCAGCGACGATGTAGCGTCCCGGCTCGAACCAGAATTCGGGCCTGTACCCGAGCTTTCCGATGCCGTCTGCGACTATGTTCTTGAAGCTTTTCGCGAACGCCTCAGGGCTCACGACCGTCTCGTCATGGTATCTGACGCCGAGGCCTCCGCCGAGGTCGATGAAGTCGAGTTCTATCTTCAGCTCCTGCCTCAGCCTAAGCGCGAACGCCACCATCTTGCGCGCAGCCTCCTCGAATGCACTCGTCTCCTTGATGTTGCTGCCGATGTGGCAGTGTATGCCCCAGACTTCAAGCCCCATCCCACAGGCCTTCTTGATGGCGTCATAGGCTATGTCCTCCTCGAAGTGGAGCCCGAACTTTATCCCGCGAAGCGCTGTGGAGATTTTCGGGTGCGTGTTGGCGTCCACGTCGGGGTTCACCCTGAACGCAAGCTTTTTGCCGCCGACTTTTTTGAACAGCCCGACGTCTGCGGCGTTGTCGGCTGTGACGTTGATCCCCGCATCCACCGCCGCTCGCATATCCGATTCGCTCTTCGCGTTCGAAGTGTATATGATGTCGCGAGGTTCGTATCCTGCCTTGAGCACCGCGTCAAGCTCCCCGGACGAGACTATGTCCGCCCCGAAGCCCTCATTCCGTATGATCCTAAGCACCGCGAGGTTCGTGTTCGCCTTGGCGGCATAGCAGCACTTCACGGCAGCGGGGAATCCCTTGAACGCGTCCTTGAATCGCCTGCACCGCTCGACGATCACGTCCCCGTCGTAGACGTACAGGGGCGTCCCATGCTCGTTGGCCAGCTTTGCCAGCAACCCGTCATCCATACCCTAGATTATGACAAACTGCGCTTATAATCGTGCTTTCCAAGCGGTTTTATATCCGAGGATTCCTGAATATTAGTATGGTAATAATGTTAAAGGGTGGCGAAAGTGCGAACCGTCAATTTTCAGAGGTAGAACTCGCCCTCATCGGAGATGAGCCGGCCTACAATAGCAGCGTCTACAATTATACAAAATTGCTCGATGATAGAAATGCCCAACACGGCATAGCGATCACTATAGGCGCGGCCTTGTGTGAGTTTGAGCGGATAATAAATAAACCTAATGCTGACACCCAGGCCAAGTTCGCCGCTGCGATGGTCGCCGCAATCGAACAGCTCAGGCAGAATAGCCAAGCCAGGGATCAAGTCATAGTGGGCGGGATCAACGGGAGGATCGAGGCAGAAGCCCACCTGAATCAGGATGACAAAGTGGTAAATCCGGACTTTTTTTCCGCCGTCCTGCAGAAAAGGGCCGATATTTTTCGGGAAGGCCTGTTGGCTGCCTTCCGCCAAACACTTGAAAAGGGCGGAGTGAAGCCGGAAAAACTTAAAGGGTTGGAGACGGAATTGAAAGGGGCCAAGCTTGCCGGATAGCTCGGCGGATTCGCCGTTCACTTCTTATCCTTAATGTGCCTGAACACGCCGGTCATCGTCTTCGCCTCCCTCCCGGAAATGAATGCGCGCCCGACGATGCTGCGGAATGTCTTCTTCGCCAGGCGGTTTTCGAACTCCAGGTCGTATGCCAAGTCTATAAGCTGGTCGAAGAACCTCAATAGCACCTCCTTCTCGGTCTTCCCCATCATGGTGTATTTCTTTCCTGGCGCATTCAGCCTGTTTTGCACCCTGCTGAGCTCGTACAGGAGTATGCAGCTGGACTGTGCGATGTTCAGTGTCGGGTATTCCGGGTTTGCAGGGATCGTCACGAGGATGTCGCACTTGTCTATTTCCTCGTTCAACAGGCCGTAGTCTTCGCGGCCGAAGACCAGGGCGACTTTCCCTTTCAGGTTGGCGGCCTTCACCAGCTCCTCGGGGAATACGGGGGTCCGCAGGTGGTTGGCGTCTCCGCCGGTCTTCGCAGACGTCCCGACCAGGAGGTCGAAGCGGTCCACGACCTCGTCGAAGCTCTTCAACCTCAGGGCCGATTGCACTATGTCCAGGGCATGCATCGCATTCTTGCGGCCCTCCGGCCCTATCTGGGGCCCGTTGACTATGACCAGGTCGCTGAAGCCGAAGTTCTTCATCGCCCTCGCGACGCTGCCTACGTTACCGTCGTAGCGCGGCTCGACGAGGACTACACTGAATGTGTCGCTCATGTCATTCCTTATTTAACGCAGCTGATAATTTAAGGCGAGTTCTTGAGTCCTTAAATAGGCCTGCGATTAATTCTCATTTAGATGAGGATATACGCTGCTTTGATCGCATTGGTCATCTTGATGGGTTGCATGGGAACGGAAGAATCCAAAACCAAGGTGACAAGGGACGGCGATGCCGTCGTTTACCAGAGGAATGATCACACGGTGACGATGCTAAGCGGGAAGCCCATAGTAGGCCAATATCTCGTCGTCGGGGGCGGGTCGTTCGAAGAATTGCATTACGAGGCCACATTCGCCATGATCCCCCTGCAGAGCGTTAAAGAGCTCGAGGAGAGGTATGGGAGCTTCCTCAAATGCAAATCCGCTGGCGCGATCGAGTCGGAGAAAAACACCGAGTATTACGCGTTCATGTCTGAGGACGAAAATGTTAGGAACAAAATCGCGGAGATAGTCAAACTCGCCGGCGAATATAAGTATCCTCTGATAGAATTAAAAGGCACGGGAATGACGATAATCAAACACCAGTTTCAGTACCAAGGCAGGGACGTACCCTTCAAATACACGGGAAAAGAACAGCACATCCTAATCGATGAGATAGACATCAAGGAAAAAGATTATATCGGAAAACGGTTGGAACCTTAGACGAGGGTCTACTGACCATCTTTTATAAATCTTCCCATGCAATTGATAACAGATGACAGACTGGCAGGCCGACAAGGTAAGAAAATTACTCGACCTGAACGACATTTTTGACAAGAAGAAGGCCGAGGGGAGCCTGTCAGAGGATGATGTGGAGCACTGCCGGAGGCACCTTGCGCATGCGCTTTCTGAAATCAAATCCGAGAACTTGGCCGAAATAGACTCGAAAATCGCAGCGCTGAACAATCCCATCGACCTTGATGCAGCGGACCCGGGGAATCAGGAAAAGATCAGGAGATTGGGCGCGCTTAAGGAAAGGCTTACATCAATGGACGACATCACATATAAGGACCTCCTCTTGAAGAAGTATGGCACGACGCCCCAATCATCCGCAGCCGGAGGCGGCAAATTGCCACACTGGGTGGCTTTTGCCCTCGCATTCGTCCTTTTTGGCTCGCTCGCATACGGCTTCTTTTCAGCTTCGACAGCAGGCGCCGTTTCGAAACTGACAACATCCGTCATCCTGCTGGCTTCAACCTATGTTGGAATATACGCCGCATCCGTCCTGCTTCTTAGAGAGCAAGCATCCCGCGGCGCCGCGGCGGCCTACACCGCAAAAACTGGGGCGCTGGTATTCGCCTCAAACCTCGTCATCACCGAAGCCTTTACCATGTATTTCAGGTCTTCTGTCGGAGGCGCCCAGAGCTTTGAAGAGCTGGGCTCCTCCTTCTTGCAGATATTGTTGGCTGGCTCCGCCGCCCTCATCATACAATCATTTGTGAATCTCCTGATCTACGTTTATGCGATAAAGACGACATATAAGGCGGGTCTCGGAAGGTTTGTCGCAGTTTTGATAGTCTTCTGGATCGTCTCATTGATAGTCGGTATGGTACTGGGCGCGGTCTTCGCCTTCGCGATCCCGCCCGAGAAGCCGAACACCGATTTATTCGGGGGCGATCCGGGTTTCGGGGATGATGCCGCCAACGGCCTTGGCAAGGGGATGGAGGCAGCCGTGAATGGCGCCGTGGGCGAGAGGATCATGATCCAGAACGACAGGTATCACTACAGCATCTCGGATGACAGGAAGTCGTACAGTTTCAAAAATATCGCCCTGACATCAGCATCCGAATGCTATGAAATTCCCAAGGAGGTGCAGGCGATGTGCATCAGGTCTGTGGCGGAGAAGACAAAAAATCCGTCGCTATGCTTGGACCTCGAAGGTTCCGATAGGGACCAGTGTTATAGAGACGTGGCCAAGGAAATGAAGGACAGTTCCTTATGTGGGAGGATTAAAACCGATTACTGGAAGAAAAGATGCATCGAAGAATCAGAGTAGTCCTGCGCCTATATTACCGACATCCTAATACTTATTAATGCCCGACAAGGAGGTTGGATATCTTACGGGGAGCGTGCGGCCTTCGGAGTTCGACCTCAAGCTCACCGACAGGACCGTCGGGTGGGGGACGTTCATCAAGGTAAAGCACCCCGTACACGGGTTCGTACTCGCCAAGATCGATTCCCTGAAGACGTACCTCGACGACTTCGACGAGAACGAAACCCAGGCCCACGCATATACGGTCGGCTACTACGAAGGCGGCGAGGTCCTATCGCCGAGGACGCCCTTCAACCCCGCGGAGAAGGTATTTCTTGCGGACAAGAAGATCATAAGCGACGTATTGAGCCTCGGCCACAGGAGGGAGAACAGCATCTACCTCGGCCTACTGGAGGCCTCCGACATACCGGTGTACCTGGATGTGAAGAAGACCATCGGCAAACACATCAGCGTATTGGCGAAGACCGGGGCCGGCAAGAGCTACGCAGTCGCCGTCATCCTCGAGGAGCTTCTGAAAAACGACGTCCCCGTCGTCGTCATCGACCCGCACGGCGAATATTCGAGCCTGTGCGTCGACAACGACGAATACGACGGCATGCTCAAATACAGCGTCCAGGTAAGGAACTACGCGGACCAGGTGGTGGAGTACACAACCGACGCCACCGTCAACCCGAGCGCTAGGAGGTTCTCGCTGCACGCCGGATTCTCCATGGAGGAGCTCCTGGACCTCATGCCCATCACGCTCACGGAGAAGGAGAAGAGCGTCCTCTACACGAAGCTGCAGGAGACCATACACGACTACAGCGAAGAATACACGCTTCAGGACCTCATGGACAAGATCGAGGAGGAGTCGACGAAGTACAAGTGGAAGGTCCTCGACGGACTTAGCGAACTGAAGAAGTCCGGCGTCTTCGACGGCCACCCGACACCGTACTCGGAGCTCGTAGCCGACCGCCGCTGCAGCATCATCAACCTCAAGGGGACGGAGCCGAGGATACAGCAGCTCGTCGTCGCCAGGCTCACGAAGGAGCTCTTCCACATGAGGACCCTCGGCAAGATCCCGGAGGTGTTCTACCTCGTCGAGGAGGCGCACAACTTCTGCCCGGAAAGGGGCTTCGGCGACGTCATGAGCTCCACCATCCTGAGGACGGTCGCGGGCGAGGGGAGGAAGTTCGGCTTCCATCTCTGCGTCGTCAGCCAGCGGCCGGCGAGGATCGACAAGAACGTCCTGTCCCAGTGCACGACGCAGATAATACTAAAGGTCACGAACCCGAACGACCTGCAGGCCATCCGCCACAGCATAGAGGGTTTCACTGCGGGGATGGAGGAGGAGATACAGCAATTGAACGTCGGGCACGCCCTCGTCGTCAGCGAGGCGCTGAAGCAGCCGATAACGGTCGGCATAAGGACAAGGGAGACCAAGCACGGGGCGAAACCGAAATACGACGAAGCCGGGAAGGTTCAGCAGCCGCCGAAGCCGCCGCCGGAGAAGCTCCCGAAGAAGGTGAGGGAGAGGATGGAGGAGCTCAAGAGTCTGGATGAGAAGAGGGGGGAGAAAGAGGCTAAAACCCCCGCCTCTGGCGGCCTATGGGGGTCCCTCAAAGGCCTCTTCATTGAGCCCGAAGGAAACAAGACCCTGACCCAGAAGATATCCGCGATATTCGTCGAACCGGATGATTCGAAACCGAGGGAGAAGCCGAAGAAGGAGGCGAAGCCCAAAGAGCCTGCGCGAACCAACGAGAAACCCCAGACCGCCCAAGACGACGAGTCGGCATCGAAGAAGAAGATCGACAGCCTCTTCGATGAGCCACCTTCAGAGGAACGCGAGGAGCCGATCACTTCCGACAGAGACTGAATCCCAGATACCTGCACCTGGCGAGCCTGCGCTCCCTGACGAGATAGCGGACTATCTTGTACGCCGTGTATGCGCTGAAGAACAGATGAATCATCAGCCTGTCGACGAGCCTTATCCTCCCGTCAGTTGATGTGACGGCCTTGTCGTCGGCGACTCCGTCGTCGACGAAGCGGACGGTCCCGGCCCACACGACATCCAGCTTAGAGCCCTGGGCTATCCTGCCCCCCAGTATGATCGCATCCTGGGGCATCCCATCCGCAGCCAGCGTCCCCTCGATGAAGCCGTAATTGAACAGGGTAGGCATCGGTGATGTGAGGTCCGTCACATACTTCACGCCCTTTTTCCGGTATTTCCTGAAACTCCCCTTCGGCGTCTCGACCACGACATTCATGGAAGATACTAGGGAGACTGTAACTAAACAGTCACGTTTTTATAATCCTTTCCCTAGGTAGTCTCGACAGGATGATAATAACAAAGAAAAAGCCTTACGAAGAGGTCAAAAAGGCCTTGGAAGGCCGAAAGAACGTCGCAGTCATAGGTTGCGGCCGTTGCGCGACCACGTGCGAGACCGGGGGGGAGAAGGAAGTTGCCGAGATTGTGAAGCTCCTGGAATCCGACGGCCATAAGGTCCCGTATTCAGGGCTCGTCGAGGCTCAGTGCGACCTTCGCCTCTCCAGGCTCGAGCTTCGAAGGCTCGACGGCTACGATGCGGTCCTTTCGATGGCTTGCGGAAGCGGTGCGAGCGCCCTGTCTGACCTCACGGACAAGCCGGTTGTCACGTCGAACGACACCATGTTCCTCGGCGTCGTCAGAAGGCACGGGGACTACGTCGAAAGGTGCGGCATGTGCGGGGACTGCACAATTTCGGACACCATTGGCATCTGCGTGAAGACCCGCTGCGCGAAGGGCCTCCTTAACGGCCCGTGCGGCGGCAGCCACGACGGCAAGTGCGAGGTCGGAGGCGAAAGGGACTGCGCCTGGGCTCTCGTGGCGGAGAGGATGAGGAAGGCCGGCAGGCTCGAGGAACTCGGCAAGAGGAGAGGATGAATTTCAGCGACAAGCTGATGAGGGGGGAGTTCGCGGTCACAGGAGAGATAACGCCGCACAAGGGAGTCAACCCCGGGAGGATAAGGGAGGTGGCTAAGCACCTTATAGGCGTCGTGGACGCCATCAACGTCACAGACAACCAGAGAAGCAGCGTAAAGGCCTCGTCGCTCGCGGTCTCGAGGCTGCTCATTGAATGGGGAGGGGAACCCATATACCAGCTTACCTGCAGGGACCGCAACAGGATAGCGCTCCAATCGGACCTCCTCGGAGCCCACATGCTCGGCCTGAGGAACGTTCTTATCATAAGCGGCGACCACCCCGCCATCGGAGACCACCCCGACGCGAAGCCGGTCTACGACCTCGACTCAGTCAGGCTCATAGAGACCATCGGAGGATTGAACCAGGGAAGAGACATGTCAGGTGGGAGACTGGACGAAAACTGCGATTTCTTCGCCGGCGCCGCGGTCAACCCCTGCGCCCATGACCAGGAGGTGGAGCTCATCAAGGCGCGAAGGAAGATAGCGGCGGGGGCCATGTTCTTCCAGACCCAGGTCGTATACGACGTCGACATGTTCAAGGCCTTCATGTCGCAGCTGCCCAAGGAAGCTAAGGTCCTGGCAGGCATCATACCCCTCAAGTCGGAGAAGATGGCGGATTTCATGAGCACGAAGATGCCGGGGGTGTCGATACCGGCCGACGTCATCGCAGAGATAGCGAAGGCCAAGGACCCGTGCAAGGCAGGCCTTGACCAGGCAGTGAGGATAATACGTGAGATAAGGCCGCATGCGAGCGGCGTACACATCATGGCGCTGGGATTGGAAGAACACGTGAAAACTATCATCTCCGAGGCTGGGCTACATGGGCTTTAATTCCCTACTTCAAGTGAGGTATCCTGTCCTGAGGTATCAAGGCCCCGGCGTTATCAGCAAGCAGTTCAATGTACCTGTATAGGGGGTGCTGCGTATATGGATGCCATGCAGGGACCGCGTTTTTCCTCCTGGGAAAGCCGGAAACCTCGAAGAATCCCCTGTACTGCGGCCCCACGTTGTGTACCAATTCCCCAAACAGCCCGTCAGCCCGCCCAAGGTCAATCTCCGGGAATAGGTTTGCTATCGGGTCAAGACCTTTGAAAATCCCCAGATATTCTTTGGCGTCGCTGGCAGCTTTGGCTGCATCATTGAATATTTCGCCGCCTCGTCCGGTGGAAAGGAGGCTTAGGGCCCGATATCCTTCGATTATCTTCCGCGGATTCTGCTCCGTTGCGAAGCAGGTCATGTTCTCGGGAATCCACTGCCTCATCGACCCCCCTGTGATGAAGTAGCTCAACACCAGCGGCCTGTTCAGGGCGGACGCCGCATGCATCGTGCCTGTGTTTGTCGTGACAACCAGGTCGCAGCACCACATAAGGGCTGCAAGATCGTCTTGGGATATCGCACCGCCGGGAATGTGAAGGTGAGAATCATTTCCGCCCAATCTCCTCGTCTCGTCCACTAGCCTGGAACTCTCTTTACATGACGCCGCATCAAATCCCGGATTGAATATCACCTGGGAGCTATTTGAAATGTTGGCTGCCAGCTTTGACGACTCCTCTCCCCGTATACAGTATAGATTTTCCGAGCTTTGGAGGTTGTTGTAGAATACCCTCAATCCGTCTCCCCGAGGTGAAGCGGTTTTTTCCCGAACCCAGCACTCCCATAAAGACACAAGACTGGGCTCGCAGGAGAGTGAGGGTGCCTTAGGTGTTTGTAGCCCGGCGTCGCGCATAAAGGCCCTGGCCAAAAGAGGCATCGACGGCATCTCAATGGATGAATCCGTCCTCTCCCGTTCAATAAGCCTTGAAATTGCATAGGGGAAGGTTACAGTTCCACTGATTGATTTGGGGGGGAACAAGGTCAGGCCTTTCATTCCCAGGAGTAGTGCCTGCCCGCCCCTTTCCAGCATTCCTTGTAGGGTGCCGCCCTCCTCGAACCTGCCAACGACCAGGGTGCCAGCCCCACAGGCCTTCATCTTCTCCCCCACGTCAGATATGCCTGTTTCTGCGATGACAGAATCCATTCGGGTGAAAGGCAGCTTTGAGCCGGTTACTACGGTTATCGTGGCCTCCGGGAACCTCCTCCTCAGGCCTTCAACTATCGGTTGTTGTATGACATAGTCCCCCAGCCTGCTTTCAGGGCTCCAACCGAAGGGAATATAGAAAACGGCCTTTATCTTGGTTGCATCAATCAAATCCAGGGGATACGAGTCCTCCACCCGCCTGCCCGCCCCCGGTTTAATTAGCTGCATTTTTTGTTCTAATGGTCTGGTTACTATTTATCCGGGTAATAAAATAGTGGTTAGGGAATCCGCAGGCAGGGCTTGTCTGTAGGCAAATCGGTATGGACTTTGAAATGCTCAGTTCGGTTTATGGCCGGTTGGACGGCATCTCAAGCCGCCTTCAGATGACTGACGTCGTCGCCGAGTTCATCAAGGAGGTCCCCGACGAACTTCTGTCAACGGTCCTACTTTTCCTTCGCGGCACGCCCTTCCCGCCGTGGAGCAACCTCGAGCTTGGCATCGCAGACAAGCTGATGTTCAAGGCCCTCTCGTCCGTGTCTGGGATGAGGGAGGACAGGATCGAGGGCCTTTTGAGGGAGAAGGGGGACCTCGGCCTCGTCGCGGAATCTGCGCTTGTGAACAAGCCGCAGACGACGCTGTTCTCCTCGACGCTGACGGTCGAGAAGGTGAAGGAGAACATCGACAAGATGCCGACACTTACAGGGAAAGGCAGCCAGGACAGGAAGTTCTCATGCATCACGGAGCTGTTGTCCAACGCCTCCGCGCAGGATTCGAAGTATATCGTCCGCCTCGTCCTCGGCCAGCTGAGGCTCGGGGTCGGGGACGGGACGATAAGGGACGCCATCGCCAAGGCCTACGGCGTCGACCCTGACCTCGTCGAGCACGCGTACAACCTCAGCCCGGACTGGGGGCAGGTCGCGGCATCCGCGAAGCACAAGGGCGAGGAGGGGCTCAGGGGTTACGGGATAAGGCTCGGAAGGCCGATAAAGGTCATGCTCGCCCAGAAGGCTGCGGACCTGAAGGAGGCGCTGGGGGATTCTTCGATGCAGCTGGAGGTCAAATACGACGGCGCCAGGGTGCAGATACACAAGGATGGCGATGATATTACGCTGTTCACCCGCCGCCTCGAGAACATCACGAAGCAGTTCCCCGAGATCGCGAAGGAGGCGAAGGAGAGCATCGGGGCGAAGACCGCGATGATAGAGGGGGAGATCGTGGCCATCAGCCTGCCGGACAGGAGGCCGCTGCCGTTCCAGAACCTGTCCCGAAGGATAAAGCGCAAATACGACATACAGGAGATACAGGAAAAGATCCCCGCGGAAGTCAACCTATTCGACATACTATACCTAGACGGCAAAGGATTGATGGATGTGCCGTTCAAAGACCGCAGAAAGACGCTTGAAGCCACCATCACGGAGACGGCCAGATTCCGTCTCGCGGAGAAGCTCGTCACATCCGACCTGAAGGAGGCGGAGAAGTTCTACAAGAAGTCGCTCCTCATGGGCCACGAGGGGGTCATGGTGAAGACCCTCGATGCCCCGTACCAGGCGGGAAGCAGGGTAGGCTACATGTCGAAGGTTAAGCCTATCATGGAGACACTCGACCTCGTCGTCACAGGCGCCACCTGGGGGAGGGGCGCAGGGCCAGCTGGCTTGGCAGCTATCTCCTGTCGGTGTATGACCCTGAACGCGGGGAGTTCCTCGAGATAGGGAGGATGGCGACCGGACTCACAGACGAGCAACTGGCCGAGTTGACCGAACTGTTCAAGCCCCTCATCATGTCGCAGGACGGGAAGGAGGTTGCGCTGCAGCCGCAGTACGTCTTCGAGGTCGCATACGAGGAGATACAGAAGAGCCCGACGTACAGCTCAGGATACGCGCTAAGGTTCCCGCGTCTGGTCCGGGTGCGCGAAGACAAGGGGATGGACGAGGCCGACAACCTCGGACGGGTCGAGGCGCTTGTGAAAGGAAGCGAACGGGGAAGCCGCTGAAAAAGAGAGGGTGTGATTCGCTGACCCTAACCGGACACATCGAACGGGAACATGTTGGTTTGGTTGTCGTTGAAGTATATCTTCAGCTCGTATTTGCCCGGCTTCTGGGGAGCGTCGAAATACCACGAGATGTGCCCGCTTCCCGCCGACTGGACCTTGACTTTTTGGGAGATGACGACTAGCTCCCCTGTTATGGCGTTGTTGACGTCCGAGTAAGCCATGCCGGTCACATCCGGCTTCGGTGTGATGTCAACGTTTATTCCGTCGCCCACTTTGAATGTGCTCGCTGCTACTGGCTTGTTTTTCGGGCCCGGAGGCGAGCCCCCGTTCATCCTCTGAAGCTCCACCTTGATGAAAAACTGCGTGTAGGCCGGCGCCTTCGCGCATACGGAATCCAGGCACAGGAGGTCCCTTGCGCAGTCCCTGTAGGTCCTGCACCGGCTTCCCACCCCATTGGATGCCGCTGATGTCGTCGTTGTCGTTGAAGACGTCGTCGATGACGGAGCCCCGCCCCTCAAGGATGAGATGTCATTGGCGATCTCCACGGTTTCTGCGTTTTGCCGGTTGGCGTCTTTCACTGCAGGGGCGTCGGCCTCCGGGGAATTCGACCCCAGCGGCAGGAATCCCCCGAAGTAAAGGCCGGCAGCCACCAACACGACCGCGACAGCCAACACAGACTTGCGCATAGAAGGATATTCTCCCCCCTCATTAAAACATCAGTTGACTAGTACTTGGATGTTGATTTAGGCCCTTGGGGGTCTTCTCCTGGTCGCGAATTCCTTGTCGATCTCTTCTGCCATCTGTTGCATGTCCTGCATCATCCGCTCCATGTCGCGGCGCATCTCCAGGAGGGTGTTCTGGAGGCTCTGCTCCCTCAGCTCGTACCTGGTGCCGTGGCGGACGACGAGGCCCGAGCTCATCAGCTTGTTCAGGTGGTTGACGACCGCGCCCCTGGACTTGCCTACGCGCTCGGCGATGTCGTCGCTTCGCAGCGGCCTGCCTTCGTAGGTGCTCTCAAGGAGGCTTCTGAATATGGCTGCGGCGGTGCGGTCCTTGTCGATGTCTTCGCAGAATCCGAGGGAGGAACATAGCCAGTCGAGGTCCTGCTCGAGCTCGTGGTCTGCCGGCTTCTTGTGCCGGATGATGCGGATTCTCATTTTAGGGTACTATATTGTTGGAAACTTGTTTATTTATATATAAGTTTGTCGGTATATAATCAACAGAAACAGTACTCTTTAAACAAGTCGAGGTGAGCTATGTTTCCATATGAGAAAAGGGATAAGCAGATAAGGAGGCCGTCGTTGTTCGGCGATTTTGACCAATTTTTCGCAGGATTCGAAGATTTCGACAAGTACACCGAGCAGCTTTTCAAGGCAGCCCAGGAAGGCAAGGCCCAAAGCTACGTCTACGGCTACAGGGCATACACCGGAGAAGACGGGAAACCCGTCATCGAGGAATTCAGCAACATGCCCGAATATGCAGGAAGGCTGGGTGGGGGGGAGGCTGATGAAAGATTAGCCCTGCCGCAGCCAAGGCAGGAAAAAACCGCCCCATCGGCTTGTGCGGTTCCGTGCGCCGACTGCAGCGGAGACTCTGACGAACCATACTACGACGTCGTACTCGACGGCGACAGGATCAAGGCCATCGTGGAACTGCCGGGCGTCGACGAGAAGGACATCAAGGTAGCCGCCAAAGGCCGCAACATCAGCGTCGAAGCCGGAGGATACTCCGCGAAAATCAAGGCACCGGCCCACCTGAAGGAGAAGCCGGACAAGACGACGTACAAGAACGGAGTCCTCGAGCTGACCTACTCCAAGGCCAAAAATCAGAAAGACCCGGCCGTAGTATAAGCCTTACTTGGGCCTCGGCCGATATTCTTCTACATCGACTATATCCCCAACCTTGCCTTGGCGACGACTGAAATCAGCCCCGCGAGTATCATCGGCAGAAGGGGCAGGCAGGGGCAGATTGTTTTCGCGTCGAATCCTCCTGTGGAGCCGCCTGAGTCTCTGGATTTCATCGTCGGCGGGGGGCCTTTTACGTCGTATCCGCCGTCTGTGAACCATTCCGGCTTTGATCCTTGCAGCCCCATGGGGACTGGGTCATTTTTTGTCCCTTTCGACTTGAGCTCAAAGTTGTGCTTATCAAAGAACCCATTACCCTCTGATTCGTAGTATTTTCTCCTGTATTCGCTAACGGTTATCGTGTAGGGTTTTACTGACGTGTAATCTTGTGAGTTCGGGGATAGGGTGATGGTCCCCTCGACGTCCTCAGGCAATGGCATGAGGTATATAAGCCCGCCCCTGTTTTCGGTCTCATACTCGTAGTCCGTGCCCTGAGCAGGATTGTTGAAGTGGACTTGGACTTTGTATAACCAGACCTTGGTGTCTTCGACCTTTATGAATGCATCCGGTATGTAGCCTGCCATCGACCTATTGCCGCGCTGATAGTTCGTTGCCTTTCCGACAACTTCGTTTGTTTCGTGGGTCCAGTTGAAAGGATAGTCTATGAAATATTCTCCAGCGTCATATCTTGAATTGTTTCTCGGTGATGAACCATCCCTGTGCGGTTCATCCGCGTCATATCGTCCGTTGCCCCGGTTCGTGTCAGCCCAAAGCCCATGATTTATCGCAATCTGGTCGATGACGTTGGCTTGGCTTGGAAACGCCTGTTTGAAGGCCTTGTGATACTCGTAAAAGTCTTTTCTTTTCACTTTCATGATAGGCCACATCTGCTGTAGGGATAATGATATCGTATCGCCTTCATCGTTATTTTTATCGTGCAAGTCCCACAGGTACCCTGCTATCGAGAATTCCTCTGAAAACCCGTTCCACTGCCAGACTTTCAGGTTGGTTTCCAGGCTTCCGAAGCTCGCATATTTCTCTGGGGGCTGGTTCTCAGGGAGGTTCGTGTATTCGGCATTAGCCATAGCCATGAATTCCGCAAAGCCTTCGACCCAGGAGTCTCCGGTCGAAGGGTTCAGGTATCCCTTGTGGGGCACGACATCCGGCAGGTTCCTCCCATCCGGCCAGTCCCCGTATTCGACATACATCACGTGGTGGGCGAACTCGTGGTATTCCCTGTTTTTTGGGCGGTTGAGGTTGTTGTAGGCCGCGTCGGAGGCCTTTATGACTATGCCCGAGTAGGACATGTCATACCAGGTCCCCTTGTCCACCTCAATGTTGACCTCCACAGGCAGCTTATAGTCTATCTTAGCGCCCACTATCGTGAGGTAAAAGTCCACCGTATCAGACATATGGTAGTAGATGGGCGCGATGTCAGCTAGCCAATAGAGGAAATAGTTGGTCTCGTATTTAGCGCCGCCTATCACGGCCTTTTTCGCCGCCTGAGGAGCCTGCAGCTTGAAGTCTATGTCCTGCTGCAGATCCCGCTCGCTTTCCAGTTTGAACTCCTTCGTCAGATACTTGACGTCGTTGCCGTAGAGTATCGTGAAATAGTTCTTTCCGTCCCGCCAATACGACATCTCAGCCTTCAACGTCGCCTCAGGAGGGTTTTTATCGTCAGGCTTCAGGCCCTTCACATCCTTGAACTCATAGTTTCCGGCTTCGTCGGTGTACCCCACGGTCTTCATCCCCGCAACCTCGAGAGTCAGCTTCATATACGGCATCGGATGGTCGTGGCCGTCTGTTATCCTGCCTGTCAGGGTGCCGGGCTCTGTGGGCGTCGCCTTGACGTCGGAGCATACGGGGCCTTTGAAGTCCTGCGGCGTCGCCGCCTTCTGCCTGTAGCTTGCGAGGAAGGCCTTTGTCTCGGCGACGGTCTTGTCTATTTCAGACTTCAGCGCGGATTTCGCCACGCAGTCCTTTTTGCTGACTGTGACTCGTATTGTGCCGGTACCCTCCGGCTGCATGTCGCCAATGAGTGTATAGCCTATGTCGTAGTCGAACAGTTCGCCGCAGCCTATATGGTCGCATGTAGGCGTACCGACTGCGTCCCGCTCGTAAATTTCGAACGATTTGCCGGCTGCGAGGCCGCCTGGCGGATTGGTTGGGGCATACTTTTTAGCGTTGGCTCCGTAATTGGCTTCGAGCTGTTTTACTGACTCCATCGCGACGTTCGGGTATATCCCGATCGTCAATCCCCGGCTGCAGTACTGCTGCTTGCCGCTTGGGGTGGTCGCCTGGTAGCTGTCGTATTTGCTCTGGTAGACATCGTCTATAGGTGCTGATGACGATGGTTTGTTCGTGGCTGTGGCGGGCGGCTTCGACTCCATCTGGACGAGGTGGGACTTGAACTCTTTCGCGACCATACCTACCCGTTTGAAGGCTACGTCGCATTTTTCCTGGCCGCAGAGCTTCTTATAGGGGCTGGCCTTCTGGCACTGGAACTGGTACCATGCGGTGCCGTTCTTGTTGGCTTCGGCCTGGCATTTGTCGTATTCGCCGGCTGCCAGGGGCGCCTTCAGCTGGATGAATCTGACGCCGAGGTAGTTTATCCCGGACTTTTGCGCATCCGTGTATGAGTTCCTCATCTTCAATTCTATGACGCCTTCGCCGGAGTAGGGCATATTTGTAAAAGGGTATCCGCTGTCGTAGTCCATCTCCTTGCCGGATGAGCTTATCGCGCATGAGCCAGGGTCGCAGAGGAACTCGACAAGGTTCGCGTTCTTCTTTATGAAGGGGTCGTTGACGTATATCTTCACGGTCACCAGTTCCAGGACGGCTGCGTTGTCCGGCATCTCTAGGAATAGCCCGTCCTTGGAGGATTTGGCCTCGGAGACGGTCCTGCCGCCGTCGAACATGTAGGTGCTCTGGCAGTCCTTCCAGACTTCGGCTGCAGAGGCGAGCTGTGATAGTAGAAGAATCACTGAAATACAGACCAACCGACCCATGACAGTATTATGAAATCCGCTAATAAATATCGGGTCGTTATAATGTACCGATGCACTGGAGCGACGAGTATGTGGAGGCTTTGAAGAAAAGGGGCGGCAGCCACGTCATAGAGACGGGTACGTCCATCTCAGGGATACCGCACGTCGGCAACGCCTCCGACGTCATAAGGGGGGAATGCGTCAGGAAGGCCCTCGTCGCAGCCGCTCAGGATGCAGAGCTGACATGGGTCTCCGACGATTCGGACCCGTTTAGGAATGTCCCAGCCGGGATGGAGAAGCTCGCCCCATATTTGGGATTCCCGGTCAAGGACATACCGGACCCGGAAGGATGCCATAAAGACTTCGTCGACCACTTCGCGCTTCCTTTCATAGATGACCTCGCTAAGTTCGGAGTGGAGCCGACGATATACTCCGCGCTCGAACTGTATCGTACCGGAGCGTTCAACGAGGAGATACGGACCGCGTTCGCAAAACGTTCACAGATCGTCGGGATACTCAACAGGTTCAGGGAGACCCCCCTGGCTTCGGACTGGGTGCCTTGGACGCCGATCTGCGAAAAGTGCGGCAGGATTTCTACGACCAAGGTCGCCGGCCTTGAGGAGACCACAGTCAGCTACGTCTGCGAGAACAAGGAAGTCTCCGGCGGGGAGGTTACGGGCTGCGGCCACTCGGGAAGGCAGGACACCCTCAAGGGCATGGGGAAGCTCCCGTGGAGGGTCGAGTGGGCGGCGAAGTGGCACAGGTTCAAGGTCACATGCGAGCCGTTCGGGAAGGATCACGCCGCAGCGGGAGGCAGCTACGACACATCGAGCATCATATCGGGGGAGGTGTTCGGCTGGGAGCCGCCGCAGCCGGTGGTCTACGAGTTCTTCACCTTGAACGGTGCGAAGATATCATCGTCGAAGGGGAACGTCATCACCCTGCCGCAATGGCTTGAAATCTCCGAGCCCGAGGTCCTCAGGTACTTCATGTTCAAGAAGCTCAACAAGGCCCGCGACATAAACCTGAAGATGCTGCCGAACCTCGAGGACGAATACGACGAGGCCGAGCGACTCTACTTCAAGAAACAGGAGGGGGATGTGGACCTCGCGCAGATGTACGAGCTTGCGCAGATAGGGGAACCGAGGTATATGAACGTGCCGTTCACCATTTGCGCGGTGCTAAACCAGGTGGCATCCGGAGACGACGTCATCGTAAAGGCCGGCAACATGGGCTACGAAGGGTTCGACCCAGACAGGCTGAAGCTCAGGGTGAGGCTTGCAGGCAGCTGGGTGGAGATACACGGCCCCGAATACCTGAGGTTCAGGCTACTTAGCAAAGAGGAGTCCGCGAAGGAGTACAAGGGATTGGATGAGATGCAGAGGAAGTGCCTCTCCGATCTGGTGGAGGAGGTCAAGAAGAAGCCGGAACCCGAGGCGCTCCACAAGACCGTCTACAACACCGCCAGGGCCAACTCGACGGATCCGCCGAAGCTGTTTGAAGCCATCTACAGGGTGCTGATAGGCAAGGAGAAGGGGCCGAAGGCCGCGGCGTTCATGCTTACCCTGGGGCCGGAATACCTGAAGGCCAGGTTCTCACCTTAGTTCAACCGACTCCGGAGTATACCTAGTGTTTTTAACCGTTTGTTGTCAATAACTATTGTAATTTTCGGTGAATGCGATGTTCGAAGCAACGATAAACGACACAAAGTCGTGGCGCAGCAGCATAGAGGCGATCGCAGCCCTCATCGACGAGGGGACGTTCCAGATAGACTCTTCAGGCCTGAAGCTTCGGGCCATGGACCCGAGCCAGATAGCCCTCGTGGACTTCGAGATACCCGCGAAGGCGTTCGAGAAGTTCAAGTGCGACAAGCCCATGACCATCGGCATCGACTTCAGGGAGCTGAGTAAAATCACGCGACGCTCGAAGCCCGAGGACAAAATAGACCTGTCCATCGACAGCCGCTGGAGGATGGTGTTCCGCGGCGAGACCAAGAGGGAGTTCACGACGTCCATCATCGAGTCCACGACCAACCCGCCGAAGGAGCCGAAGATCGAGTTCTCCGCCGAAGTCAAGATGACGCCGATCATGATAAAGGACGCACTCAAGGACGCGGAACTCATATCGAACCACGTCTCCCTGAAGCTGGATGGCGGATTCAGCATCAAAAGCGACGGCGACACCGGCTCCGTCGACATCGATTTCCCGGAGGACAGGCTGCTGAGCATAAACATAAAGACCCCCGCGAAGAGCGTCTTCTCGCTCGAATACCTCAACAACATCCTCAAGGCCGCTGAAATTCCGTCCGTTGTCGTGATAAGCCTCAAGTCCGACGCGCCCCTCAGGGTCGAATACAACATCGGAGACGGCAGGGTCGTCTACTTCCTGGCCCCAAGGATCGAGACCCAATGATGAGAAGACGCATGAGGATCGGTCTGACATTATTCGCTTCCGCCTGCATCGTGCACATCCTGCTTGGAGCTTATGCGGTCTACGACGGCGGATTCTTCGGGATGGGATTCAACAGCCCGGAACGCTACGTCTATCACGGACTTGCGGGCTCCGAGGCCAGGTTCACCGCAAGCGGGGCGGCCAAATACATAGTCGACGACCTTTGCATCCAGCGATGCCCCCAGTGTTCGACTGACTGCTACAATCCCTCGGATTTGAGCCTCGACTGCGTAGGCGGATGCTCGCTTCTGTCCCCGAAAGGCCTGGTCTTGGCCGGCGAGGGGGACGTATTCGAGACCGTCTTGAACCGGGGGGCGCTTTATTCGAAGGCGACGTTCAGATGCTACGACAAGGCGTGCGGATTCGACACCAAGATCGGGAAGAACCTGACTTATTCTACTGGTCTGCCGGAAGGCATACGGCAGGTATGAGTGCCTCTTGAATGCAATATGTCGCCCTGAAAGGTGCGGTGTTTTATTTTCCGGGATTAACATAATAGATAGTGGATTTCAGGCTGATTTTATTAGAACCTGGCCGGTTCCTCGAAGGGGATGCCGCACGGATGAGGGCCGGTAATCTGGCCCTATTCCTGCTGGGCTTTTCGCTCATCTTCTGGCTCCTGCACGGGCTCGACTTCTACGCCTTCGGAAACAGCAAGATAGGATATCTGATCGACATGCCTTCAGGAAAGATCGGCCCGCCGAAGTATGACATCCTGGCAGTCAGCCTCAGGGCGGGATTCAACGCGGCAGTCGTGAGGCTCCTCGCGGTCGTCGCACTTGCGGCCTTCACCCATCTGCCGATGCGGCTTCTTGGCTCCAAGGCCCGATTCAAGGACGTCTTTGCGCCTGCGGCAGTCCTTCTGGTATTTCCGGCCATCATCACGTCGTTTTCAGTCGGATTGAACCTTTTATCCTACTTAATCCTCGGCAACGTCTCGGTCCTCAATTCATCAGTCACCGCAGTAGCCGGATGGCTCACATACTCGATACTTTTTGCCGGGGCGGTCAGGAAAACATCCGGCCTGACAGGCTGGAGGGGGAACATCGCAGTCCTGCCTGTAGCGGGATTCGCCCTGTTGTGGGTCGCCTGGTCCTGCGCCGCGGTCTGGTTCAATCTCGTATTCATCGGCCGCATATCCGAAAGTTCGCTCAATGGGTTGATCGGGGGGATATGATGAAAAAGACGCTCATGATCCTGTTCATGCTTACGCTGGCTGTGTCCGCGGCGGAGCTTGCGTGGATACAGTCCAGCCCCATAATCGGCGAAGGCAACCTCGCCGACATGACTGACGCGTCGGGAAGAAGTCTTCTTGACAGGATGGGCGGATTCGACCAGATGCCGGGAATATATGGGGCATATTATGATAGGAGACCGCACAGGGCAGACCCCTACGCAGGCATCTATAAGATAACATTGAGCGGCCTCGAAGGCGTGCAGGAGCAGAGCGTCGGAGTGTTCCTGTGGAGGTCCGGCATAATGCGCCAATGCAGGCAGGACACGTCAGAGAGGACGAGGGAGGAAGCCTTGGAGTCCGTCCACGCCTACAGGCCGACCGCGGCCGCCTCCCAGTTCCTCCCGCTTTCCGGGATGGAAGGCTTCGAGATGCCGAGCCTGAACGTGACCATGTGGGGGGGAAGGCCCGGAAAGGCGTATGTGTGGCGCGACCTCGGCTGGCTGAGGCTCGGGGACCTCTCCGCAGGTAACGCCGTCTTCCTCTTTACCGACGGCTGCGGGGTTTACAACAACATGTCCGGGGAGGAGTTCCTACAGGAGGTGGCGGACAGCTTCCGCGTCGACTTCGCAAGGACCGCCTTCGCCGAGAGTGTAATGGACGGCTCCTCCTTCGAGGGGATACTATACATGGCGTACTATCCATCATACAACGGCACATGGATAGTCACCTACAACATCCCGGAGGACGAGGTGAACGGAGCCAGAGTCTCCGTGGACGGGGCGCAGATGGAAAGGAACGTGATCTACCCCTTCATCCTGGCGAAAGGTTGGATACCGGATGGAAAACACAGGCTCGTATTGTCCACAAAGAAGAAGGAATACGCCCTCGACTTCGCAACCGAGACATCACCCCTGAACATCGAACCGCTCATGACTAACATGAGCGACGACGGCAGACTCCACGTGGAGCTGACGCACCTGTACAACGAAGTCACCCTCAATACCGCGGAAGCCACCCTCGACGGAGTGACGAAGGCCTATTTCCTGGGCAACAGGACCCTCGAACCGTACGAGAACGGGATAGTCGACATCGACTTCGGAAGGGAAGTGGCCTACGACGAGCCCCACAGCCTGGACGTGAGAATATCCTACGACATCAGAGGCGAGAACAGATGGCTTAACAGGACGCTGATGTGAGATACTGACTCGTTCTGTGTTCCCACTTTATCGGCGTTTCACGATGCTTCTGAAGAACTGCATCCCGTCACCTTCCTTGTAGTCTTTGCGCGTCCAGTCGGCCTGCTGTATGCCGTATATGACACGTTCTGGGTGGGGCATCATCCCCAGGACGTTGCCTTTCGGATTGCATATTCCCGCTATATCGGCCAGCGACCCGTTCGGGTTCCACGGGAACACCCCCTTCGCGGGCCTTCCGTCCGCGTGGCAGTAGGTGAACACGATCTGTCCGTTCTTCCTGAGTTTCTTCAGAGCCTCCCGGTCGCCGTCTCCGAACGAGAGGCGGCCTTCGGCATGGGCAACCGGTATCTGCATGACCGTGCCCTGCCTTATGCCTCGGGTGACGTTGCATGTGTGCTCGTGCCTGATGTAGGACGGGCGGCACTGGAATCTTCCGTCCGCGTTTATCGCCATCACCGCCTCGGGGTGTTCGCTTATGCCGTCGAACCCGGGGAGTATCCCTGATTCCACGAGGACCTGGAGGCCGTTGCAGACTCCGACGACGTATTTCCCGCTTTCGACGAACTCCGAAAGCTGCGGGCCGAGGCGGCTCTTCATCCTCGCCGCGAAGATTGCTCCGGCCCGGACGTAGTCTCCTGCGCTCCAGCCGCCGGGGATGAATAGCGCATCATAGTCCGTTAGGGTCCGTCTCCGCTCCTGCGCGCAGTCTCCGGTCAGCTGCTTTAGATGGACCTTTTCCGCGTCCGCGCCGACCGCCTTGAAGGCCCTGAGGGCGTCGTCTTCGCAGTTGGTTCCTTCGATGAGCAATACGGCGGCCTTCATTTCTGCGCCTCCCTTCCGACCGCTGAGTCCCAGACGTCGCGGACCCTCTTCAGGTCCAATGAGACCGCGTTTTTTTCCGTCCTTGATCGTTATCCGCCCCTTCTTCCTGACCTTGCCGATCCTTATGCCGCCGACGAGCCTCTCGAACCGTGCGGCATCCTTTGGCTTCACCTCGATGAGCCATCTTCCGTTGCTCTCCGAGAACAGCTTTTGGTCTGTGCGCAGCTTCTCCATCCGGTGGAGGCTGACGTCGGCTCCGAGGTCGCCTCCGATGCACATCTCCGCCAGGCAGACGAAGAGCCCGCCTTCCGACAGGTCGTGGCATGAGCATACGAGGCCCGCGTCCATGGCTTTGAGTATGCTCTTCGAATCCTTCATGGTCGTGCCGGGTTCCACCTTCGGGATGTTGCCGCCATTGAGCCCCAGCATCCGGAGGTATTCGGAGCCGCGAAGCTCGTTCCTCGTCTCCCCGACGAGGAATATTATATTGCCTGACGATTTGAAATCCGATGAAACGCATTTTCTGACGTCCTTTACTATTCCAACAGTCAACAGTGTGGGGGTCGGGGCGATCGGCCCCATTGCGCTTTCGTTGTAGAGGCTGACGTTGCCTGAGACGAACGGGACCTGGAACCTGTCGGCTGCGAAATAGAGGCCTGCGCATGCGCGTTTGAAGTCTCCGAGATTCTCCGGCTTTTCCGGGTTCGGGAAGTTGAGGCAGTCGACTATCGTGTGTGCGGTGGCGTTGACTGCGGTCATGTTCCGCACGGCCTCGTCGACTGCCGACGCGCCGCCCCAGTACGGGTCCTCCCTGCACAGCGACGGGTTGACGTCGGAGGATATCGCAAGCCCCCTGAAGCTGTCGTCGAGGGGCTTCATCACGGCAGCATCAGCGTGCGATTGCTTGTTGACCTGCCCGTTCATCGGCTTGATTATGGTGCCGCCGCGGACTTCGTGGTCGTATCTTCTTATGACGGACTCCTTGCTGCCGACGTTGTATGACGAGAGTATCCCGAGGCACGACTTCCTGAGGTTCGGCATCCTTAAATCCAGTGCCGTGTCCGGGCGTTCGACGTACTTGAACGGCCGGTCGTAGCATACTCCCGCTATTAGGAAGTCCAGGTCGAGGTTGAGTATCTCCTGCCCGTACCATACCGCCTTGATCCGCTTCGAGCCGTCGACCTTCCCGACGACCGCCGCGGGGACGTCCCAGAAGTCGAATATCTCCAGGACCTTGCATGCGTTATTTGGGTCGACGGACAGCATCATCCGCTCCTGGCTCTCACTGACCCAGATCTCCCACGGGCTGAGGCCCGGCTCCTTCAACAGGACCCGGTCCAGGTCGACGGTGGCGCCAAGGCCTGCCGAATGCGCCATCTCGGCAGCCACGCAGCTTAAGCCCCCGCCTCCGAAGTCCTTCAACCCCGTCAGAAGGCCTTTTTCGTTGGCTTCTAGGCATGCGTGCATCAGCGGCTCCTTCATGATCGCATAGCCGAGTTGGACCGAGGCCCTGTCCTTGTCTTCGCTCGCCACGTGCAGCTCCTTGGAGGCGAACGAGACCCCGTGTATGCCGTCGCGGCCGGTCTTGCCGCCTGCGATTATGTACACGTCGCCGGCCGCTCCCGCGCGGCTGTGGACGACGTCCTTCTTTTTCACCATCCCGACGCATCCGACGTTAACGAGGCAGTTGCCGACGTAGCTTTCGTCGAAGTAGACCATCCCAGACACTGTCGGTATGCCGACCCGATTGCCGTAGTCCGCGATGCCGGAGACGACTCCCCTGAAGAGGTAACGCGGATGCTTGATCCCGGAAGGCAGACGATGCTCCGGGAAGTCCAGGGGTCCGAAGAACAGCGGGTCCACCAGCGCAATGGGCTGGGCTCCCATGCAGACTATGTCGCGGAGTATGCCGCCGACCCCGGTGGCGGAGCCGCCGTACGGGTCCAGCGCGGACGGATGGTTGTGGGACTCTATCTTGACGACGTACGCATGCTCCCCCTCGAAGTCGACCACTGCAGCGTCCTCCGAGATCGCGCAGATGACGTCCTTCCCCTTGACCCTGAATATCGTCTCCTTGAGGATGTTTTTGCTCGTCTTGTAGCAGCAGTGCTCGCTCCAGCTCTGGCCGAATGCCTCCAGCTCTATGTCCCTCGGGTTCCTGCCTTCGGAGCTGAACCTGTCCCTGACCTTTCGCATCTCGTCGAGGGAGAGGCCGAGGCTGCGTTCCTTGCCGATCCGCTCCAGGTCATGGTCCGCGGCGCCAAGGAGGTCTATCTCGAAGACGCCTTCTGCGATTTTCCTGTACACCCTACACCACCGTTATGGCGAAGTCCTGGATGACGGGGTTGGCTAAGAGGCGCTTCGACGCGCTCTCCACCTGCTCCCTGGCCGCCCTGTTGCTTGCGGCCTCTACCGTGAGGCGGTACACCTTTATGGTGTCGACCTTTTTCACGGGATAGCCGAGCAGGCCGAGGCTCTTCTGGACGGTCTCCCCTTCCGCATCCAATGCGCCCTTCTTCAGCGAAACCCTGACTTCAACGACATGCTCCATCTTGAACCACCATGAAGGATAAGAATTAGAAAATGGAATAATAAAGCCGTGAAATGCCTTCAGGATGCCGGTCCATGCTGCCTGAGCCTACCCACTGCTAGGAGGAGGTAGTATGTGGGCAGGTACAGTGCAGCCATTATCGCGAAGTCCCACCACTGCGTCTTGAACTTCTCATCAGGCCCGTAGACGTACTTGATCTTCGAGTTGCATGTGTAGGGCAGCGTTATGCCGTTCCACTGCATCGACATCCTCACGACCTTGAAGGCGTCGTATCCCAGCGAACAGAACATGTCCGCGTTATCCGAGTAATATTTCGTTATTTTTTCCTTCATCGCCCCGCAGTCGGCAGGTTTGGTGAAGATGAGTGTGGTGTAGGACCTGCCGTTGTTCTCGTACTGGAAGTTGGGGACGAATAGGAGGCATACCTTATTGTCGAGGGACCCCTTTATGGAATCGACGTTCTCAAGGAGGATCTCCCAGCTTGGGGGCCCGAACATTATGAGGGAATACTTGCCTGCTATCATCTCCTCCCGAAGCAGCCGGTCCTCTTCGGAGTAGTTTCCGGACAGGCCATCGGCTGCGGTCGTGAAGTTGAAGCTCTTTTTGAGCGTAGGGGTCCATGTCGCATCTGCGTAGCTGACCTTCCGGTGGCCGTCCTGGTTCAGGACGACGATCCTGCCGGGATCTATCGGGGCGTCGAAGGATTCGAATATCCGTTCATATCCATAGTCCCCTTCGGTCAGCACGTATCCGTCCTGGGGAGGGATGAAGTGTAGGCCGTACTGTATCGACCTCATGGCATCCTCCCTCCTCTCCTCGAAGCTCCTGCGGGAGGCGTCGAGGAGGGGGCTGCCGAATATGGACGGATAGACTAGGGTGACGAGGACCAGAAGCGCGAACGCCTTCTTCGACTTTTTCCATATGACGAGGTATGAGACTAGGAGGAGGACGTATGCACACAGCATGTAGTGGCTGCCGATCTTCGTGTCAAGGACGTTCTTCACCTGGATGAACAATGCGCCTATAAGGGGGAGCGTTATCTGGGCGAGGGGGAATACGATGGTCCTGCGGTCGAAGAAGCCCTTCAAGGCCAGGGCGGCGAGGATGGCGAACATGATCGCCGCCGCGACGTTGTTGAGGCTCCTCTTGTCAAGCTGGTACTCTATCGCCGCCTTCATGTTCCAGCTCAGCTGGTCGCTGTGTCCTGCCAGGGTGTATTCCCTCAGGTTAGGGAAGACCATGTTCAGAAGGAGGAAGACGACGAAGAACGTCACGCCTATGTTCAGGGCGGCGTCGAAGGCTGGTCCGTTGGGCTTGTAGACGATGATCCTGCGCCCATTCTTTTCGGCGATGCTGAGGCTGTCCCTGATGAAGCATACGTAGGCTACGGTTATGATGATTGGCAGGGCTGCCATGTATTTCGTCACGATGGCGAGGCAGAAGGCGCAGGCCGCGCTCCACGCCCTTATCTTTCCGTCCCGGCCGTAAAACCACCAGAATCCCAAGGCGAAGAAGGCGGCGCTCAGCATCGAGGGCACGTCGCCCATGAACCTATAGACCATCGGCACATATAGGAGCGGATACAGCGTCGGGTGATAGATTCCCTCCCTGAGGAGGATCTTGCGGAGCGTTATGAAGACGGCCAGGTTCGAAAGGAGGCCTATTGCTATCAGGGGCATGTCGGGGTTCACCCAGCCGATCAGCCTGTCGAAGACAAAGCCGGCATAGTATATGACAGGCCCCTGCGCACAGTATGGCTGTCCGCCGTAGAGCGTCCCCTGACCCACATAGTCGAGACAGACCCACCAGCCCCCTCCGCCGACGCCGAAACTTTCGGGCCAGTAGGCCCAAAGGAGGGCCAGGATGAACCCCAGATACATACCGACGAATATGCTTTTCTTTCGAATCTTTATGGTGATCGGGGGGGCCATGATGTATCTCATTAACTAGGGTATATATGGATTTTCCGTACCTGCTAAAAAATCTAAGAGGGAGGTTCTCCCGTCTGCCTAAATCCGTTGGTGTGCGGCAGATGGAGGTTTCGGCGTGACGAAGCCATATTCAGGATCAACCCCTAAACGCGGGTTGGAATGTCTTTTTCCCAGCATCCCTTTCGAACGCCTGAGCCATATACCGATACAGGGGGGTTTGGAGATGGCAGAAGGTTATGGATGAGGGCGATTCCCAATCTTTTTGGAAGAAAAGCTCCGAGCTTCTGAAGAACCTTCTGAATTCGGCCTTCAAATCTCCCTGCAGTATGGCCCTCAGTCGGAAAGCCTCGTCTATGTCCTTTGCGGTCGCTTCAGCAGGCCGGCCGTCAAGTCTTCGTAGTAGGCGGACGTATTCATGCGAGTCGTTGACTGCGCCTTTCCCGCCGACGAAGACTTCGTGGGCCCTCCCCGATTGTAGAAGCCTCATTGCCTTGATGCCTGCAGAGATGGCCTCGGAATCCGATAATGCGGGCAGCACATTTATCCCTTCGGGGCACCATTTTTGGATCAAAAAATCCATGCCGAAGTATCCTATAGCAGGCCTGCCCAACGCCGCCGCAGCCCACATAGGGCCGCTGTTGGCTGACACGACAAGGTCGCAGGCATCTATCACCGCGAACATTTCCCGCAGGCCAAGATGGTCCATATTATAAACTCCGTCTATGCCTTTGAAAAGTCTATTTTGGAGCTTCATTCCGTGGGTGTTGACTAGGACGCTGTAGTCGGATTCGGTACATGATCTGACTACATCCATGTTACTGCCGATATCCAGGATGGAAGTAGGGTCTGATACTGCATTGTTCGAATAGAAAATCAGTTTGCATTTACCCAAGTCGGTGACTCCGCACGCCCGGATAATCTCATGAGCCCTTGAGGTCTCTTCCCGGGTAAGGTGGATCCGGGGGGTTTGTCGGGCTTCTATTCCAGCCAGTAACATCTCGGTTCTGGCTCTTTGGGAGATTCCGTCCAATGCGGCAGCCGGAAGGTTGCTTTTAAAGACGATCCTGTCGGTTGCTGAAACGCCATTCGAATACAGGACGCTTTTGTCTGCTCCGAGATTTATTACCTGATTTCCGCGGTTAAGGAATCCCTTCAAAGCCTTCTGGTCGAGGCAGTCCTCCATGCCGACGCCGTCAACAAGCAGCAGACCCGGGCCTTCCATGGAAAAAACCTGCGACTGGCTCATCTCCTTCGAGCCCGCAATCCCGTCCATCCCAAAGTATATTTCAGGCAAAGCCGTCGCAACAGTTACATGAGCATTTCTGAAGCGCTTCCTGAGAGCCAAAGACTGGGCGGTGTATATGATGTTATCCCCGATCTTTGAACTATGATTGTCACCGCTTGGGAAGAAAAAGACTTTCATCACCTGGGCGGGACGGATATAATCCATCGGTGTATTAGCACCTACAGTCAAAGTGCCGAGTTTGGGGAGGTTATCCTCAGATTGTGCCAAAACAGGTTGTTTTCCCATCCGTTGGGAGGCCATGATAAGTATTGGTTTAGCGAAGTAATATCTCCCAACCAGCCCCCATCAACATAAATTCCCGGCTATATCTTGTCCCTGATCTTGGCGTCGTAGACTAGGTCTTCGAGCTTGGCGAGGTTCCATTTCACGGCGTCGGACTTCTTCCTCGTCTCGCCGCCGTCGAGGTCGAGCGAGAGCATGAGGCCGTATATCTCGTTGACCGTATCCTTGAGCTTTATTGCATGGGCGTAGCGCTCATGTATCATGTCGTCGACGCCTTTGCGCATCAGCTCCCCGGTCAGGTCTGAGAGGCCTGAGAGATAGGTTTCGCTTTCGACTTTGAGCTGTGCCCTCGTCGGTATCCTCTCCGTGGTCATGACAGAGTAGTATGTGACGGCTTCCACATATTCCTGTACCCCGTTCGAGTAGGGGCTGTATGCGCGGAGCTTCGGGGTATTCGCTATCCTGTCTAGTTTCCCCTTTTCGACCTTGATCTTGGCGAGGAATCCCCTGGCAGCCTTCATGTCGCCGCGGTGTATGCTGTATATGAGCTCCTTCGAGGATTTCACCACCTCCCTCGACTGCTTCATCACCTCGATCTTGCCCCTGCTGAGGGCATCCAAGTCCGCCCTTATGGAGGCGTATTCGCGCTTGTCTAGCATGGTTAACCTATTGGTGGGCATTGCTTAATCAATTAGGGGCTCTTAGTCCAGGGATCTTGGATCCCGCTTCAGGATTTCCGTGGACATCTCTATGGCAAGCAGGTACATGCTTCGCTCCCTCGGATCAAGTAGGCTGTAGAATCTTTTGAGCGCGGCGCTCAATGCCCCGTTAACCTCAGACGGTTGGGGCACCGTTTCGGGACTGTCCGGCAGACCTATGGCCTTTCTGTCTTCGGCGTAGTGCTTCAGGTCGGATGCAGTGTAGTCCTTCCCCACGGCGAGCTTCTTCCTCAGACGCCGCAGCCTCATACAGACGCTCATCTGCTTGTAGGCCTCTCCTTCCACGTCAGGATTTAATTCGAGGCTTTGTAGGACAATGCCAGTCGCGTTGGAGACGATGAGCCGGTCGTATTCTTCGTTGGTGATTTCCCCGCGATCCCTCTCGTTCGCGAAGCCGATCAGCATCGGCAGGGCTTTGCCTATGCCCATGCGGATGTTGCTCTCGAGCCTGAATCTCCTGTCCCGCCAGTCCTCCGCTTCGGCGAAATGCAACAACAACCTTGTCGTTGGGGAGGGCATATTGTTCAGCGACCAGTCGACCGCCCTGAAAACTTCAACCGTGTCTTCCTTCGTCTCCTCCAAACCAGCACGCGATTCGGCGAGTATCGCATCGGTCAGCTTCGGCACCCCATCGAATGCGACGTCGTCCCGCTCAAGCCTCGACCAGAGCATGTCTTTCAAATCGCCTGCCGGCTCCTCTCCCCTGAGCGCCTTGCCGAATTCGTCAGTGACAGACATCAGGAGACCCATGTACCAGCTGGGGGACGAGTCCCCGTACCTTCCGCTGTACAACAAGGATTCGCTCAATCCCATCCCGACGCAGTTTGTGCCGAATATCCTCTTCGGGTCCAGGCGCCCGCGCAGTACATCGCTGACATCCGCGCTGGCGATAAGGTAGGGATGGAGGATTTCTCTTGCCTGGGCTTTCGTCATCGAATCGCCGGTTCCCGCATAGTCTGCGATATCGTTCCATTGGTCTGGATCCGAAGACCTTACATGCGCCCTGATGCCGGCGTCGCAGGCGATAGCCGACAGGTCGTCGAGTATCTCCGACGGATTAGGAGTGGGCCTGGACAGTTCACCTTCCGCGCCCTCGACGTAGGTTGAACGCAGCCTAAGCCGCCCCTCCAAAGCGGCCGTAATCTGCCCAGCCAACGCCTTTTGATGAGGATCCCTGGTACGGCCAAGCCATCTCCAAAGCTGCAGGGCCTCAGCGACGGTGACATCCTCCGACCGCCTCATTGCATCGACCGATTCGGGGCTG
Organism: Candidatus Altarchaeota archaeon; assembly: GCA_043800705.1. Taxonomy (GTDB): domain Archaea; phylum Altiarchaeota; class Altiarchaeia; order IMC4; family SCGC-AAA252-I15; genus JAHIYG01. The sequence goes on along the minus strand of JAZDMS010000023.1, from coordinate 2,162 downwards.
TGCAGAATCCCGCCGTGGGGCCCGGAATAAAAAAGCGCCTTCGTCTCGTCGTCCAACCTGATGCGCGTGCGGTATATAAGCCTGCCTAAGACCGAGGAGATGTCGTCGGATTCTATCAGGCGATGTTGCTCATGCTCCATCCCTTCGCGGAGGTCTTTAACGAATCTCGGCATAGACTCCCGTCTGATGCTCCATAAACCCGGCCCCAACGGGAGTCTGAGCTCAGGCAATCCGAATTCGTCGAATGTCGGGGCGATATATGCGAGAATCGACACCCGACGTATCTCGTTCAAGTCGAGGCCGATCTTTCCCTTCAGCTGGCCTCTGTCGACGCCGCCTAAATCTCTCCTATCTCCGGTTGGCGGCATGTTCGCTTCCTGGCTGCCCATATAATGATACCTGAAAGACGACAAAATATACGATGGATAAGAGGTGAATGGGCTGAACTGCCCGCCAGCGCCAAATCGGAGCTTTTTTATCCTTTATACGAATCATATAAGGATGAAGGTCTTCGCCTCTTGCATCCTCGTTTTCGCATTGTGCAGCCTGGTCTGCGCAGAAGGCTCGACCCTCATAGAGGGCACCGTCCAGGACGGGAACACCGGAAAAAGCATCTCCGAGGTGACTGTCGAGGCCTACAGGAGCGAAGACCACAGCAAAGCGGTGAATTCCACCAAAACCGACGAGAAAGGGGGGTACTCGATGTCCGTGGAGCCGGGCGTCTACTACGACGTCTACCTCAGGACAGGCGACCAGAGCCCGAACCAGAGGACCAACGAGGCCGTGAAACAGGACGGAGTATACAAGCTCAACTTCAACATAGTCGGGGAGTCTACCTTCGAGGGAAAGATAGTCGAAAAATACGGCCTCGGCCTCGTACTGCTCGCGGTTGCGGTCGTCATAGGCGCGATTGCATGGGACCACCTAGGCTCGAAAAACCGCGGCCCGACCCCTGACGAATTGAAGGCTGAGAAGGCCGAAATAGAGAAGATGATTGAGATGACCAGGGTGAAATACCACAAGAGGCAGATAGACGAGGAGACCCTGAAGAACATCGTCAAGGACAAGCAGGAAAGGCTGATAGAGATAGAGTCAAAGATAAGGGAACTAGACGGAAAGGCCTGATTTTTGGTCGATTGCTTTGGGATAGGGGATATGATTCCAGCCTCGCCGTCGGCAACGCACACCAGCCGGGATAACATTAAAAATCGGCTTTTTTAGTGGTTAAAAGCTTCCAAACACATAATATAAAGGTGGTTGGCCTCGCGTAATGAGCAAGATGAGGCACGCAAACCGGTTAAAGTATAAATTGACTTTCTGGCAGATTTCCGTCACTCTCGCGATTTTTTCTTCGTCTTTGGCGTGTGCGTCGCCTGTGCTTCTTTCTGACCAGGGCGTCAACGCAATATACAACGGAGCCTTGGTCGACGGAGGGGACTTGGGGGTGCAGGTCTGGGATTCGCTGACTGGCGGGAATAAAGTATATGATGAAACCTTTTCAGCCGCGATTGTAAACGGCAGCTGGAACGTGATGCTTGGGGAGACGTCAACCCTGGATTTGGACTATGGTGGGACATACTACAAAGACTACGAGATAGACGGAACAGACCTTGATTTCACAAACAACGTCGGCTCCGTAGTTGAGCGGGTGGCTTTCATGTCGCCCCTGGGAATGGTCAACTCTTCAAAGATTACAGGAATCCCGGCGCAGCCCAACATCGACGGAGCAAACATAACAACAGGCAGCGTAGGATGGGACCGCATGCCAGCCGGAACCCTTAACAAGACCTACGGGGACACATTATACGCCCTGGTTGGCTCCTATGTCACGTCTGTGGGTGCGAATTCTCCTCTGTCGTCTTCTGGAGGAGTCAACCCCACCATCTCTCTGGCGGCATCATGTTCTTCGGGCCAAATACTCAAGAACCAGACGGGGGGTTGGAGTTGCGCGAACGACGATGGATCGGTCACGGGCGACGTCTACCTGAACATAACAGCGCTGCAAGGCAACGTGACAATCCTCTGGACCAACGCAACAGCACAAGACGCCCGCATAAAGATAACAGAGGATAAGTTCGGCACATTGACCAACGGACAATGGTGCACCGGAACAGCCACAGGGTTCCAATGCACATCAACCGGAACCGGAACGGCAACAGACG